>NZ_JDWJ01000021.1:0-43135 GCF_012932895.1 Pseudomonas sp. KD5
AGTCGTTATGCAGGGCTGGACGTGCGACTGACCCAGTCTGGAACGAGCATCGACAAGCCCGGACGCCTGAGCAAGGGTGGCAACGCCTACCTGCGCTCGGCGATGTTCATGCCTGCCATGTCAGCGATCCGCTGCGATCCTTATGTGAAGGCTTTTTACGACGTGCTAGTCGGTCGTGGAAAACGAAAAATGCAGGCCATCTGTGCGGTTATGCGCAAATACCTGACAGGCTTGTGGGCCTGCATACGCGCTGGAGAGGATTTCGATACGGCCAAGCTTTTCAGCGAAAAACATCTGCTAAAAGCTTGACCGTGAACAGAGTATCTACAGGATTGTCGGTCTTTCAAGAACCAAACGCCCGCGCCAGCGCGGTGAAGCTTGGTCCGGCCAGCACGATCAGCAATGCCGGGAAGAGAAACAACATCATCACCACGGACATTTTTGCGGACATCTTGGAGATGTATTCCTGCAAGCGTGTCAGGCGTCGGTCATCGAGCAGCAGCTTGAGCCCCAGCAGTGATTTCATCGCGCCGCCGCCCTGGTGAATCAGTTGTTGAAGGATCACGCAGGTGTCGGTGAATTCGTCCACCGCGAGCAATTGGGTGGCCTTGTTCAGTTCTTCGCCCAGTTCTAGACCGGAATCGACCCGCGCCAGTATCAGGCGCAATTCGTGGGTCAGGGCTGGTAGCAGTTGTTTGCTTTCGATGCTCAACACTCGCAGGGACTGTTCCACCGCCATGCCGGATTCGAACAGGATGCGCAGCAGTGGAATGAAGGTTGATACCTCGATCGCCAGTTGTTTTTGCCGCTGCTGCGCGGCGGCGGCGAGTAAGCGTTTGGGCAGCAGGTAGCCGAGGGCGGTGGCGAGGGTTGGAGTGATCCAGTGGTTGTTCACCTGCGGGAAGAACAGGCCCTGAATCAACAGGCACAGGGCCAACGCCAGCACCGGTGTGCCGATCTGGCAGGCGGCGAACAGCGAGCGTTGTCGGGCGCTGCGCCAGCCGAGGCGGTTGAGCAGGGTCTGGGTTTCGTTGTCCAGTTGGATCGAACGCTGACCGATGCGGCTGTCGCCCAGCAGTTGTAGCCAGTGACTGACGCGATGGTCGCTCAGCGGTTTGCCGTCCAGCCGTAGGGCTACCTGGCGCGCACGCCGGTGCTGGTCCAGCAGGCCGCTGAGCAGCAACAGCGTGGCCGCCAGAAACAGCAGTGCGCTCAGCAGCAGGGCGATTTTCATACACTTCGCAACATGCGCCACAGCGCCAGGCAGCCCACGACCTGTAAACCGAACGCGGTCGCCAGCATCATTTGTCCCGAGCCGCTGTGCCACATAGCCAGCAGGTATTTCGGATTGGACACCAAAAAGTAACCGGCAAGCCCCACAGGCATCAGGCCCAGGACCACGGCGGTGACGCGGGTTTCGCCGGTCATGGCGCGCAGTTGGCGCGCCGCCTGGTCTCGTTCGCGGATCATTTTGATCAGGTTTTCGAACAGCTCACTGGCATTGCCGCCATAGCGGTGATTGACCTTCAGGCCCAGCGCGAACAGGCGAAATTCGTCTTTCTCATACAGCTCGGCGAGGTCTGAAACGGCGTCCGGCAGGCTGACGCCCAAGTGCACGTTGCGCTGAACCCGACCCATGGCGTCTTTGAGTGGCGCTTCGGCGGCGTTGATGGCGCCCAGCACTGCATCGGCCAGGGTGCGTCCGGACTTCAGGCTGCGCACGGTGTGATCGAGCAGCGTCGGCAGTTGTTCGATCATGCGCTTGAGCCGGCGCTGATAACGCCAACTGATGTACAGCCGCAGAGCGAGGGGCGGCACCAGCAGCAACATCAACAAACCGATCCAGCCCGCGAGGGCAAACCCCAGCAGGACGCCAAAGGCCCAGAGCAGCAGCCACGACCCGATACGTTCGGTGGGACGGCCGAGGCCGGCGCGTAGAAAGGCTCGTTCCAGGCCAGACCAGGATGATTTCGCCACCGTCAGTTGCGGTTGTCCCTGGGTCAGGCGGCCGAGGGTTCGGTCGATGCCGGCCTGGCGCAGACTGTTGTAGAACAAACGGATCGACACCCCCAACAGCGTCAGACAAAGCAGGATGAGCAGCGCCGGTTTGAGCATACCGTGACCCTCAATATGCCAAGGGAGAGAGTGCCGACTCGCGACGCAGTTTGTCGCCGGCGGGGTTGGCTGCCTCGCGCAGAAAACCGCGGCCGGTGTGTCGGTCGAAGCGGAACAGGGTGTTGGTCACGTAGACGTCGTCACGAATACCGACGACCTCCACCACTTCGCTGATGCAGCGGCGGCCATCGGGCAGGCGTGTCAGTTGGATCACTACATCCAGCGCCGCGCAAATCATTTGCCGCAGGGTGCGTTCGGCGATGAGCCGCCCGGTCAGGCCCACCAGCGTCTCCAGGCGCAACAGCGCATCCTGGGCGTTGTTGGCGTGCACGGTGCTCATGGAGCCGTCGTGCCCGGTGTTCATGGCGGTGAGCACGTCGACCACTTCGACGCCGCGAATCTCGCCGAGGATGATCCTGTCCGGGCGCATCCGCAGCGCGTTGCGAATCAGGTCGCTGGCCTTCACTTCGCCGTGGCCTTCGGCATTCGGCGGCCGGGTTTCCAGGCGCACCACGTGAGGATGGCCGAGTTGCAGCTCGGCGACGTCTTCGATGGTGACCAGCCGTTCGTGAGGGGCGATCAATTGGCTGAGAATGTTCAGCAGTGTGGTCTTGCCGGTGCCGGTACCGCCGCTGACCAGGATGTTGCAACGCTTGCCCACGGCCTCCTGAATGAACTCGAAGATCGCCTGGTCGATGGATTGCATCGCCATCAGGTCGGTGCTTTTGAGCATGTCCTTGCGGAACTTCCGAATCGACAGGCATGGGCCGTCGAGGGCGATCGGTGGAATGATCGCGTTGACCCGACTGCCATCGGGCAGGCGCGCATCGACCATCGGCGAAGACTCATCGAGCCGTCGGCCGAGGGGCGCGAGAATTCGTTGCATGACCCGTTCGACGTGGTGGTCGTCGATGAACCGCAGGTCACTAAGGTGCAACACTCCCTCACGTTCGACGAACACCCGGTGCGGGCCGTTGACCAATATCTCGGTCACCGCCGAGTCGCGCAGCAGCACTTCCAGCGGACCGAAACCGGTGAGTTCGTCGACGATTTCTTCCGCCAGCCGTTCCATCTCGTAGCGGGAAATCGCCAGGTGCAGACGGGCGATGTACTCGGCGACTTTGTCGGTGACGAACTGCGACAGCATGGGCCGCGACCCTTCCAGCAGGTTTTTCCCGGACTCTTCGATGGCGTCGATGATGTAGCGGTGCAGCACCAGCTTCAGGCCTTCGTGGTCGGTATTGCCGGTCGGTCCGTGCGAGGGCGCGCCGAAGAGTTTTTCCCCGCTCATTGCACGCCCCTCAACCGGTTGAACCAGCCGGCCTTGGGTTTATCCAGGCTTTCGGAGCGTTTGGCCAGCCATTCGCCGAGGGCACGCAGGCTTTGCGTCAGGCTCTCGCGTGGGGCCAGTTCGAACAGGCTCATGCCCTGATTCTTGGCGTTGAGCCGCACTTCCGGGCTGTAGGCAAACACCGCGATCACCTCCATGCCGAAAGTTTTGCCCAAGGTGTCGGAGTCCGGCGCGACGCTGCGCAGGTAGCGGTCCACCAGCAGTCTGGCGTGGTCGAGCTTCAGGCCTTTTTCGCGCCAGCGGCTGAGCACCTCAAGGTTGCGTCGGCAGTCGAGCACGTTTTGATCGGTGTACCACAGCAACTTGTCGCAATGGCTGATGAAGGTGCGCAATGCTTCACTGTCCGACTGGCCGGTGAGGTTCACCACGATGTGCTGGAAATGTTGGCGCAAGGCACTGAGCAGCATGTACAGCTCGGCGGCGCTGGTCTGTTCGAGCGGTTCATCGTTGCTGGCGTAGGCGAGGATTCGCAGCCCGGCGTCGCAGGTGGTGAAGGCGCTGTCGATCAGCGTTGCGTCGAGGCGCCTGAGGTGACGCAATGCATCGCCGAAATGAAACGAACTCTCCAACCCCAGCAAGGCCAGGCTGTCGCCACGGGGCAGCCCCAGATCCAGCAACAGCGTTTGCTGGCCGCTCTTTTGCACCACGTGCGCCAGGTGGTTGGCGAGCAACGCGCCGTCGCCATTGCTCTGCGCGCCGTAAAGTACGGTCAGGCCACCTTGTGAAACCTGTTGGGTGTTCGGCGCCACGGTCGGCAGGCGTTTACTCAGGCGTCGCACCAGGCCGGCGACTTCACTGGACCGCGAGCCGTAAGAGACAAAATCCCGCGCTCCGGCGCGCATGGCATTGAGCACCAGTTGGTTGTCCATGCCATCGCCCAGGGCCACGATCGCCAGCATCGGTTTGGCTTCCAGGGCTCCCTCGATCAACGCGCTCTGGGCCACCACATGCTCATGGTCCAGGCCCACGAACACCAGGCTGGCGAAGGTCACGTCCACCAGCGTCAGGAGCTCGTCGAGGTTGCCGCCACCGGCGCTGATCACCCGGCCCAAAGGGGCGAGCGCCCCTTGCAGCCACTCCAAGTCGGTGCTGTTGCGTGTGATCGCGAGGAAGGTCTGGCTCAGGTTCTGGCTTTGGCTCATTGCGATAATCCGCCGTGTTTATCGACGTGGCCGTTTTCGCGGAAGTGCGGCGTGAAACATCTGCGCATGGAGAGTCCTCGCTCGATTCAGGGCGTTTGTTGGGTGACGGCATTGCCGCGGATGACTTCCACGCTCGGCTTGCGCGGTGCTGCGCCTCTGGGGGCGGGGGATTGTGGAGTGCCGGCCAAGGCCAGTTGACTGAACTGCACCAGCTCGCGGTTGGCATTGGCCAGGCTCGCCGATGAGTCACCACGGCCGGCCCAGTATTGGCTCAGGCGTTGTTCCTCGGCGCTGCGCACAGCCAGACGCAAAACCCCGACCTGTGCCGCGAGCATCAGGCGGCTCAAGAGGGATTCAGGGACGGCAAGCAACACGGTGCGGGCGCTGGAACGCAGTTGTTCCTGCTTGAGTTTCTCTTCATGGCTGAGTGCCGGGTTGGCAGGCTTGCCATCGTTCGTCAGCCCCAACTGCTCGCCGACCCCGAGTACGCGCAACGCCGGGACCACGACCTGGGCCGACTGCTGGAGGTTGTTGGTGTCCATACGCAGAAACAGCAGGACGTCGACATAGTCGCCGGGGCTCAATTGGCCGCCGACATTGATCACATCATCCGCCGCCACGGCGAGGGCGCGTTCATCGGCGCGGATCATCCGCGCCAGCGTACCGCCGGCTTCGAAACTCTGATCATTGAGCCAGCTGCCGGCGGTGAGCGCGTGCCAGGGTGTACGGCCAATGGCTTGATCGAGACGGGTCAGGCTGCCGACGGGGGCAGTACGCAGTTTTTCCAGGGTCACGTCGGCGGCGGTGATCTGCTCGAACGGTGCGATATCACGCAGCAGCACCACCACCGGTTGGCGGGTCGGGTCATCCACCGAGACCTGTATCGAGGGCGTTGATGTGCCGATTTGCGCGACAGGCTCGGGGGCCGGTTGGCGACTCAGCGCCAGCCCCCAGTAACCGGCAATGATGGCGCCTGCCAGGAACAGCCCGGCCAGGCCAAGGGTGACGCGGCTGTTCATGAAGGCTTTCTCCCTTTCCTGCGCGTAACGCCCCCAAGAACTCTAACGAGATGACTTCGCAATCAGGCAGTCATGAGCGTGGGACTGTTTCGCTATTTGACGGTAGCGCAGGTAAAGCAAAATGCCATCACAGGGCGATAAATATCTGACAAAAGTAACGGGCTGATGCCCAAAGTACTGTTTTGTGACGTTAATCAACCGGTTACTGCTTAAGTATTAATGCGTTCTTACAGTTGTTGGGCATGGGTTTGCCGACAATGCTGATGCTGGCATAGGGGCATCATGTTGCGGTCGTGCAACATCCGCTGTCATTCAGGAGACATGTCATGTTCTTCACTAAGACGGTTCAGAAGATCAAATCCCAAATCGCTTTTTACAAAGACCTTGCCAAAGACACCGAAGGCGCTTCGGGCATCGAGTACGCGATCATTGCAGGCATGGTGGCACTCGCGCTTGCGGCGTTTGTGACACCCATCTCCACGAGGGTCTCCGCAATGTTTCTCACGCTTCAAAACGCGCTTTGATTTGAAGGCTGGCAATGGGCAGTCATTTGCCAATCCCGTAAAGGGCCTCTAACGTCAAGGCTCAGTCCATTGCAGGTGTTACCCCATGAACGCTCCAGCCCTCCCTCGGCAACAGCTTCTTCTGGTCGATGATGAGGAGGATGCGTTACTGGAACTGGCGGAGTTGCTGGAGGGCGAGGGCTTTACGTGTTTTACGGCAACGTCGGTCAAGCTCGCCCTGCATCATTTGACTCGCCATCCTGATATTGCGCTGGTGATTACTGATTTGCGGATGCCGGAGGAAAGCGGCATCTCGTTGATCAAGCGTCTGCGTGAGCACACGGCTCGTCAGCATTTGCCGGTGATTGTGACGTCGGGGCATGCGGATATGGAGGATGTGAGTGACATGTTGCGCTTGCAGGTGCTGGATCTGTTTCGCAAGCCGATCTATCACGTGCGGTTGTTGGAGACGTTGAACAATTTGTTTCCGCAGCCTCGGGGTTTGATGAGTTCCTGAGTGTACTGTGGCGAGGGGGCAAGCCCCCTCACCACAATCCATCAGGCAACCGGCCGCCACTGCCCCACCATATGCTCGATCTCCCCGGCCCCCATCAACTGGAAATCTCCACTGGACCCCGCCGCGCTGGACATCAGCGTCACCTCGCTGGGCAAACGCACCGGTTTTCTGAACTGCACCGCAATCTCGACGTTGGCCGTCGGCAAATGATCGCTCAGGGCTGCCAGGGTGCGCGCCTTGTTCCACAGGCCATGGGCGATGGCGCTGGGGAAACCGAAGAGTCTGGCGCTGATCGCGCTCAGGTGAATCGGGTTGTAGTCTCCAGACACTTTGGCGTATCGGCGACCAATGTCCGCCGGTGCTTTCCAGTGGGCTACTTCGGTCAGCGACAACGTTGATGCAAACGCTTGCTCGACAGGCTCGCCTGCCAGTTTGACCCCGCGACAGAGCATCTGGCTTTCAGCTTCCCACAGCAGCCCCAATTGGTCGTCGAGCGTCGTCACTAATTCGAAGGTCGCGCCCTTGGCATGGGGTTGCAGGTTCTGCACCTTCACGCTGACCCGCACGCGACTCACGCCGCCCATGGGGCGCATGACTCGAATGCGATTGCTCAAGTGAATCAGCCCCAGCAGCGGGAAGGGAAACGCCTTGGCGGTGAGCAGCTGCATCTGCAAGGCAAACGCCAGGATGTGTGGATACGTCGGTGGCAGCAGCCCGTTGTCGGCGAAACCACACACTTTGCGATAAGCCTCCAGGCGTTTCGGATCGACGTTGACCCAACAGTGATAACCCAGCTCAGGCAGTGCGGTGCCAGTGATTTTGCGTCGCGTCGCCGCTCTCAAATACAGCGTCTGCAGGCCCGGTTCGCTATTGAGTGTGTGCCAGTCGGTGGTCATGGTCAGGCTCCCAACACGCTTTGCCCGCACACGCGCAGTGCTTGCCCGGTAAACGCTCCGGTGCCTGGTTGTGCCATCCAGGCCACGGCTTCGGCGACGTCTTGCGGCAGGCCGCCCTGGCCCAACGAACTCAAGCGCCGCCCGGCTTCGCGTACGCCGAAGGGCAGATGCGCGGTCATCTGGGTTTCGATAAACCCTGGTGCCACCGCGTTGATGCTGATGCCGCGCCCTGCCAGCAGTGGCGCCCAGGCCTGGGCCAGGCCAATCAGCCCGGCCTTGCTCGCGGCGTAATTGGTTTGCCCGCGATTGCCGGCGATGCCGCTGATGGACGCCAACAGGATCACTCGGCCGTCGTCGCGCAGGGTGCCGCTGTCGAGCAGCGCCTTGGTCAGCACTTGCGGCGCGTTGAGGTTGACCGCCAGCACCGCGTCCCAGAATTCCGGGGTCATGTTGGCCAGGGTTTTATCCCGGGTGATGCCCGCGTTGTGTACCACGATGTCGACGCCGTCGGGCAAGTGTTCGATCAGTTGCGTGGCGGCGTTTTCGGCGCAGATGTCCAGGGTGATGCTGCGCCCGCCGAGGCGCGCGGCCAGGGCGTCGAGGTCGGTTTTGGCCGGCGCCACGTCGAGCAGGATCACTTCGGCACCGTCCCGGGCCAGGGTTTCGGCGATCGAGGCGCCGATGCCCCGGGCTGCCCCGGTCACCAGTGCCTTGCGCCCCGACAAGGGGCGCGTCCAGTCCATCACCTGCGTCGCACACGCCTTCAAACGTATGACTTGTCCGGAAATGAACGCACTTTTGGGCGAGAGGAAAAACCGCAACGGGCCTTCGAGTTGATCTTCGGCCCCTTCGCCGACATAGATCAGCTGCAAGGTGCCGCCGTTGCGCAGTTCCTTGGCCAGCGAGCGGCTGAAGCCTTCCAGGGCACGCTGGGTGCTGGCGGCGAACGGGTCGCTCAAGGTCTCCGGCGCGCGACCGAGAATCACCAGGTGCGCATGGTGATCGAGGTTTTTCATCAGTGGCTGGAAGAATTCGCGCAGCTGTTTCAGCTGATCGACCTGCACCAGGTCACTGGCGTCGAACACCACGGCTTTGAGTTTCTGGCCGTGGCCGGGAATCCACGCGGTGGCCAGGGTCGGGTCGGTGCCGTAGCTGTAAATCGTGTCGGTCAAGCGGTTGGCGAGGGTGCTGATTTTTTCCGTCAGCGGGCCACCGCCTATCAACAGCGCCCCCTCGACAGGCCGCAATCGGCCTGCTTGCCAGCGTTCCAGCCGTACCGGCGACGGCAGACCCAGGGCACCGACCACACGATGGCCGATTGACGAATTGGCGAAGTCGATATAGCGGTCAGACATGAATCACGCTCCAGAAGCCGGGGTTAAAAGTGTGGACCAGGAATGGCAATTAGTCGTTCGATCCACGAGATAAGGCCTACGCTTGAACATTGCAGGTTGGTTTGAGCTTGGGTTTAGCAGGTCTTTCAGGAATTGCAGCCCGCTCCCACAGGGATGTGTGTTCACCATTGACTATCAGAAGGAGCTTTTTTCATGACTCAGCTGCGCCGCGTCGCGATTATCGGCGGTAACCGTATTCCTTTTGCCCGGTCCAACGGGCCGTACGCCACTGCCAGTAACCAGGCGATGTTCACCGCAGCGCTGGAAGGCTTGATCGAGCGCTATAACCTGCACGGTGTGCGCATGGGCGAAGTGGCGGCCGGGGCCTTGCTCAAGTATTTGCGCGACTACGGCCTGACCCGCGAATGCGTATTGGGCTCGCGGTTGTCGCCGACGACGCCGGCCTACGACATCCAGCAGGCCTGCGGTACGGGGCTGGAGGCGACGTTGTTGGTGGCGAACAAAATCGCCCTGGGGCAGATTGAATGTGGCATTGCCGGTGGTGTCGACACGGCCTCGGACGTGCCGATCGGCGTCAACGAAGACTTGCGCAAGATTCTCTTGCAAGCCAACCGTGCCAAAAGTACCGCTGACAAACTGAAAACCTTCCTGCAATTGCGTCCCCGACACCTGATCCCGGACTTTCCAAGTATCGGCGAGCCGCGCACCGGCCGGTCGATGGGCGAACACTGTGAATTGATGGCCCAGACCTGGGGCATCCCGCGTGACGAGCAGGATCGGCTGACCCTCGAAAGCCATCAGAAACTGGCGGCGTCCTACGCCGAAGGCTGGCACAACGATCTGATGACGCCGTTCCTCGGCCTGACCCGGGACAACAACCTGCGCCCGGAGCTGACCCTGGAAAAACTCGCCTCACTGAAACCGGCCTTCGAGAAAAGTACCAAGGGCACCCTGACCGCGGGCAACTCCACGCCACTCACCGATGGTGCATCGGTGGTGCTGTTGGGCAGCGAGGAATGGGCGAAGGAGCGCGGTTTGCCGGTGCTTGCCTATTGGCGCGATGGCGAGGCGGCGGCGGTGGATTTCGTCAACGGTGCCGAAGGGCTGCTGATGGCGCCGGTGTATGCGGTGCCGCGATTGCTGGCGCGCAACGGCCTGACCTTGCAGGATTTCGATTACTACGAAATCCACGAAGCGTTTGCCGCGCAGGTGCTGTGCACGTTGAAGGCCTGGGAAGATCCGGAGTACTGCAAAACCCGTCTCGGCCTCGACGCGGCGCTGGGTTCCATCGACCGCAGTCGCCTCAACGTCAAAGGCAGTTCACTGGCCGTCGGGCATCCGTTTGCCGCTACCGGTGCACGCATTGTCGCCAACCTGGCGAAGCTGCTGGACGCGGCGGGCAAGGGCCGAGGGTTGATTTCGATCTGCGCCGCCGGCGGTCAGGGCGTGACGGCGATTATCGAGCGCTGATTATTGAGGGCTGAGCACTGCCGCGTTTTGCTGCGCGGCCAGTTGCCGGTTGCGGTTGGCGTAACCCTCGGCCATCACCGAGCACACGATCAGCTGCAACGGGTGGTAGATCATGATTGGCAGCAGGATCAACCCAAGGCCGGGGTTGGCACCAAAGATCAACGCCGCCATCGGTGCTCCGGCCGCCAGGGATTTTTTGCTGGCGCAGAACACCGCGGCGATCTCGTCGGCGGGGCTGAACTTCAGCGCGTGGGCGGTGCGGGTGGTCATCCACAGGATGATCGCCAGCAGAATCGCGCTGCCAATCAACGCCGTGAGAATCACGCTGTTGCCCTGTTGCTGCCACATCCCCGAGACCATCGAGTTGCAGAACGCCGAGTACACCAGCAGCAGGATCACCAGTTTGTCGGCGATGTTGGTGTAGCGCTTGTGCCGAGCGAAAAACCTGCCCAGCCATGGCCGCAGCAATTGCCCGAGTACCAGCGGCAACAACAGCATCGCGCACAGGTCGAGCAGGGTTGAACCCAGGTCGATGCCGCCAGCGCCGCTGCCGACCACGAAACTCACCAGCAACGGTGTCAGGAAAATCCCCAAGACGCTGGACAGGCTCGCGTTGAGAATCGCCGCCGGTACGTTGCCGCCCGCGCTGCCGGTCAGGGCCACGGATGAGGAAATGGTCGAGGGCAGGGCGCAGAGGTAGAGGAAACCGAGCATCAGCAACGATGGAATGTGTGAGCCCAGCAGTGTGTCGCTCAGCAGCCAGATCAACGGAAACACCGCAAAGGTGAAGGCTTGGACCATCACGTGCAGCTTCCAGTTTTTCAGCCCGTGGCGGATCTGTTCGCTGGAGAGGTTGACCCCGTGCAGGAAGAACACCAGGAACACGCCGATGTTGATCACCCACTCGGCATGCATCCCGCCGCCGGTAGCGCCGAAGGTCGGGAAGAAATACGCCAGCAGCGTGGCGATCAGCATGCCGCACAAGAACCAGTCGGTGACCACGCGTTTAAGGTGTTTGAAGGCATGCATAACCGGCACCGAATCCATTTGTAAGAATTGATGACTTAGCCTAACGTCGGCCCTGTCAGCCGTCTTGCGACATAAGGCCAATCAATGCCGACTAACGGACAACTTACCCTCGAGCGGACCATCCCGGCGCTGACGGTGTTGCCGCGTCCGTTGTATGCGCGGGCGGAAAGCCTGAACGCCGGTTCGTGGACGCCGCCTCATCGTCATGATTGGGTGCAGTTTTCCTACGCCATCAGCGGTGTTCTCGGCGTGCACACCGCCGAGGGCAGTTTCTTTGCGCCGCCGCAGTGGGGCATCTGGATTCCGGCGGATCTCGAGCATCAGGTCGTGACCTCGATGCGTGCCGAAATGCGCAGCCTGTACGTGCGCCGCGAGGACTGCCAATGGGCGGACGAGCGTTGTCGGGTGCTGGAAGTTACGCCATTGGCCCGGGAGTTGATCAAGCGCTTTTGCCAGTTGCCGGTGGAGTATCCACAGGGCGACAGTCAGGAGGCGCGATTGGTGGGCGTGCTGCTCGATCAGTTGGCGAGTCTGCCGGAGGTGGGGTTTTCCTTGCCGCTGCCCCGGCATGAGCGACTGCTGGGTTTGTGCAACGAACTGATCGAAAGTCCTGAGTGCACGGTGACCTTGCAGGAATGGGCCGAGCGTTTGGGCATGTCGGAGAAAACCCTGATGCGGCTGTTTCAGCGCGAGACCGGGTTGAGCTTCCGCAGTTGGCGGCAGCGCATGCGGCTGCTGTCGTCGTTGAGTTTGCTGGAGGAGGGGGACAGCGTGACCAATGCCGCGCTGTCTTGCGGGTATGACTCGACGTCGGCGTTTATTGCGGCGTTCAAGGGGTTGTTCGGGTTTACCCCTGGTGAGTTGTTCAAACAGTAATTGTGGCGAGGGAGCAAGCTCCCTCGCCACAGGTATCTATTTCGACCAGTTGGATCAGTGACTTCAGGTTCTGAAGCGGCGAACCAACCCGTCCAGCTCATTCGACAACCCTGCCAGGCTCTGAGAGTCCAGCCGCGCCGAGTTTGCCAATTCCGCCACCAACTGCGCATCACCATGAATCTGGCTGATATGCCGATTGATGTCCTCGGCCACCTGATGCTGTTCCTCAGCCGCCGTAGCGATTTGAGTGTTCATGTCGCGAATCACATCCACCGACTCACGGATCTGCCCGAAGCTGCTGCGCGCTTCACCGATGCGGGTCACCGATTGCTGAGACACCTCCAGGCTCGCATGCATCTGCTGTGTCACCTGACTGGTGCGCTTGGCCAGGTTGCCCAGCAGGCCGTCGATTTCAGCCGTGGAATCGGCAGTTCGTTTGGCCAGGGCGCGAACTTCATCCGCCACCACCGCAAAGCCACGACCCTGTTCACCGGCCCGGGCTGCTTCGATGGCAGCGTTCAGGGCCAGCAGGTTGGTCTGTTCGGCGATGGAACGGATGGTCCCGAGGATCGACTGAATGTCGTTGCTGTCGCGCTCAAGCTGTTGCATCGATTGCGCCGACTGTTCGATTTCCTGGCTCAAGCGATCGACACTGCTCACCGCGGCATCGATCTGCTGCTGGCCTTCACGGGCCTGGCGCTGACCGCTGTCGGCCGACTCGGCGGCCTGGCTGCAAGAGCGCGCGACTTCGTTGGCGGTGGCGACCATTTCGTGGAACGCCGTGGACACCATGTCCACCGCTTCACGCTGACGCCCGGCGGCTTCGGCCATGTCGCTGGACACTTGGGTCGAACTCTTGGAGGTGGCGAGGATCTTGGTCGCGGCGCCGCCGATGCTTTGAATCAGGTTGCGGATCGCCGCCAGAAACTGGTTGAACCAGTTGGCCAGTTGCGCGGTTTCATCGCTGCCACGGATGGACAAATTCTTGGTCAGGTCGCCTTCACCCTGGGCGATGCCTTCCAGGCCGCTGGCCACGCTGCGGATCGGCCGCACGATCAGGCTGGCGAAACTGGCGCCGACGATGGCGAAGAACACCGCCAGTACCGCTGCGATGATCGCGATCAGCCAGGTCAGTTGAGTGGCCGAGCTCATCACATCGGTCTGCTTGATCAGGCCGATAAAGGTCCAGCCCAGTTGCTCCGACGGCCAGACGTTGGCCATGTAGCGCTCGCCATTGAGCTCAACTTCCACCAGCCCTTTGCCGGCCTTGCCGAGTTGCGCGTAACCGTCGCCGAGGCTGCTCAGGGCTTTGAAGTTGTGTTCCGGCTGCTTGGGATCGACCAGTATGGTGCCGGTGTTTTCCACCAGCATCAGGTAGCCGGTTTCGCCGAGTTTGATCTGTTTGACGATTTCAGTGAGCTGCTTGAGCGTCACGTCGATGCTGACCACGCCGCCATTGCTGCCCAGTTTGTTATCGATGGTGCGCACGGTGCTGACGTAGGTCGCGTCATCCTGAGCCCAGTAATAGGCCTCGGTGCGAAGCGGCTTGCCCGGCTTGGCCTGGGCCGCCTTGTACCAAGGGCGCTGGCGCGGGTCGTAATTGCTCAGCTTCGCATCGTCCGGCCAGGATACGTAACCGCCCGCCGCCGTCCCGAGAATCGCATAGGCGTAGGCCGGGTGGCTGTTGCCAAGGTCCTGGAGGAGGGCGAAGACCTTCTTGTCCATTTCGCCTTGGGGAATGCTCTCGGCGTTGGCGCTCATGTAGGTTTTGAGGCTGTCGTCGGAGTTCTTGATCAGCGGTTGGGTGGCCAGGTAGTCAACGTTCTGGCTGATGCCATCAAAGAACAGTTGCATGGCATTGCTGACCTGACGAATCTCGCGGCCACTGCCGTCGACAAAATTGTCCTTGGCATCACTGCGCAAGTTCAGCACGACGAGGGTGGCGACCAGCACCACGGGCAAGCAGGCGATGATTGCAAACGCCCAGGTCAACTTCTGTTTGATGTTCATCCGCGCTCCAGTTTTTCTTGTAGGCCCACGCAGTACTGATGACTCGCGGATTATTGGCAGCCGAAAACGTTTGATACGCCCCGATCCTTGAGCGCGCCTTCTTGATTATTGTTGAGGCGATTGTCAGACAATTCCTTTTCTCTCTAATGACTTCGGCTGAAGCGCGGGGAAATTGAGGTCTTTTGAGAAAAATCCTGCGAACGCCAGGGATCGAGGTTAGATTCTGTCGCAAATACCTTGGCACTCCGTCGTCAACAAGTGGTTCTCGCTCAGCTATGATCCCGGGCGGTCGATGAGTTTTGCCTGATTAATCCGGCACATTGTGTGCATCTTGATGTTCATGGGAACGTTCATAGGTCGGCAACCCCTCCCCCGAATGAGAGGATTGCCGTATAACGAATGACTTTCGCGTGTTTGGTAATAAAGGACCCACAATAAAAGCTGATGAAGACTCCAAAACGCATTGAACCCCTGATCGAGGACGGTCTGGTCGACGAGGTGCTGCGCCCACTCATGAGTGGTAAAGAAGCAGCTGTTTATGTGGTGCGCTGCGGCAACGAGCTGCGTTGTGCCAAGGTCTACAAGGAGGCGAACAAACGCAGTTTTCGTCAGGCGGCCGAGTATCAGGAAGGCCGCAAGGTGCGCAACAGCCGGCAGGCTCGCGCAATGGCCAAGGGCTCCAAGTTTGGCCGCAAGGAAACCGAAGACGCCTGGCAGAACGCCGAAGTGGCGGCGCTGTTCCGCCTGGCCAGTGCCGGGGTGCGGGTGCCCAAGCCGTATGACTTCCTCGAAGGCGTGCTGCTGATGGAACTGGTGGCTGACGAGTACGGCGATGCCGCGCCTCGCCTGAACGATGTGGTGCTGGAGCCGGACCAGGCACGCGAGTATCACGCTTACCTGATTTCGCAAATCGTGCTGATGTTGTGTACCGGTCTGGTGCACGGTGACCTGTCCGAGTTCAACGTGCTGCTGACGCCGACCGGCCCGGTCATCATCGACCTGCCGCAAGCAGTGGATGCAGCGGGCAACAACCACGCGTTCAGCATGCTGGAGCGGGACGTGGGCAACATGGCGTCGTACTTCGGTCGTTTTGCACCGGAGTTGAAACGCACCAAGTATGCCAAGGAAATGTGGGCGTTGTACGAAGCCGGCACCTTGCACCCGGCCAGCGTGTTGACCGGCGAGTTCGACGAGCCGGAAGAACTGGCGGACGTCGGCGGGATCATGCGCGAGATCGAGGCGGCCCGTCTCGACGAAGAGCGTCGCCAAGCGATTCGGGCGGCGGACGATGCGCCACCAAGCAAAGCCGAAGAACCGCCTCCGCCGTGGATGCAGTGATCGGTTGACCCAAAACCCGGCTTTGGCCGGGTTTTTTACACTAGCAATACCCCGCACACTCAAGGACTGAATGTGAACTCCATCCGCAATGCTCAGTTGATCGTCGCCGCCCGGCTGATTTCGGACTTCGGCGCTTTCCTCAACATGGTCGCCCTGGCTACCTACGTCTACCTGCTCAGCAATAGCGCCATGAGCGTCGGCATCTTCCTCGCCAGCCGTGTCGCCGGGGGGATCCTGGCCAGCCTGATCGGCACCCGGTTCTATCGCCGCTGGGCCGGGCGCCTGCCGCTGATTGCCTTCGATCTGCTGCGCGCCGGTTTGCTGGGTCTGCTGCTGGTGCTGCCGGTCAGCCAACAAGCGTTGCTATTGCCGCTGATCGCGTTCGGCCTGGGGTTTGGTAATTCGATGTTCGCCATCGGCCTCAACAGCCAATTGCCGCACCTGATCGAAGAGGCGCAATTACTCAAGACCAACGCCTGGATAACCTCAGCGTCGTCTGCGGCGATGGTCAGCGGGAGTCTGGTGGCTGGGTTGTTGGTGGCGGGATTTGGCTTTGAAACAGTATTTGCATTGAACGTGGTTACGTACCTGCTGGCAGCGCTGCTGATTGTGCCATTGCGGTTTTGCGGACCGGTCCCCAGTTGTGATGAACCTCTTCACAAACAGGGCGAATGGCAGGCCCTGCGCCAGGGGTTGCGCACGGCGCCGGTACTGGCGGCGATGCTGGCCGTTGCCATGGCCGACACCCTGGGCAGCGCCGCGCACAACGTCGGTCTTCCAATCATTTCAAAACTGCTCACACCCGAGTCGGCCAGCACCACCCTGGGCCTGATGCTGGCGGTGTGGGCCTGCGGCAAGTTCATCGGTGCGCGAATCGCCAGTCGCCTGAAAGGCACGGACAACGCGCACCTTGAGCGGCGATTTTTCTTTGGCGTGTTGCTGATGTCCTGCGGTTTCATCCTGACGTTTCAGCAGCAGACCCTGTACGGTTTGCTGCTGTTTTCGTTGCCCGCCGGGATAGGCGACGGTTTTTCGGAGGTCGGCCTGATGTCGCGCCTGCAACGTGAACCGGACAGCCTGCGCCTGCCGATTTTCAGTTTTCTGACGCTGCTGCAAATGACCGGGTTCGGTGTCGGCATGTTGATCGCCGCGCCGTTCTATTCCTGGTGGACACCCGGCGCGGTGGTGCTGTTGTTCCACGGCATTCCCCTCACCCTGTTGCTGGTGGTGAAGGGGTTGGCGCTCAAGAGTGAGCGGGTTCGACGCAACAACCCGAGGCCAGCTCCTTGAGAATCGGGCAGTCCGGGCGGTGGTCGCCGTGGCAATGTTCTACGAGGTCTTGCAGGGTGTCGCGCAACTGACCAAGTTCGCGAATCTTCTGGTTCAGCTCGTCGATGTGCTGACGGGCCAAGGCCTTCACATCGGCACTGGCGCGCTGGCGATCCTGCCAGAGGGTCAGTAGTTTGCCGACTTCTTCCAGTGAAAAACCCAAGTCCCGAGAGCGCTTGATGAACGCCAGGGTGTGCAGGTCGTCGTCGCCATAGACGCGGTAGCCACTGTCGGTGCGATGGGCCGCCTTGAGCAGGCCGATGGATTCGTAATAACGGATCATCTTCGCGCTCAGACCACTCTGGCGGGCCGCTTGGCCAATGTTCATCGATCGTCCTCCGGGTCTTTGGGTTTCCAGGTTTTCAACAGTAACGCATTGCTGACCACGCTGACGCTCGACAGCGCCATGGCCGCGCCGGCCAGCACCGGGTTGAGGAAGCCGAATGCCGCCAGTGGCAGGCCGATCAGGTTATAGACGAAGGCCCAGAACAGGTTCTGGCGAATTTTCGCGTAGGTCTTGCGGCTGATCTCCAGCGCCGCCGGCACCAGCCGTGGGTCACCGCGCATCAGAGTGATGCCGGCAGCGTGCATGGCGACATCCGTGCCGCCGCCCATGGCAATGCCGATGTCAGCAGCAGCCAGGGCCGGGGCGTCGTTGATGCCGTCGCCGACCATCGCCACCACGCCGGTTTTTTTCAGGGCGGCGACGGTGGCGGCTTTGTCCGCCGGGAGTACTTCGGCGTGAACATCCTTGATGCCCAGCGCTTGGGCGACGACTTTGGCGCTGCCGCGGTTATCGCCGGTCAGCAGGTGGCTGCTGATATTGCGGGCGCTTAGGCGTTGCACCGCTTGCAGGGCGCCGGGCTTGAGCGTGTCACCGAAGGCGAACAGGCCCAGCACCCGAGGTTCGGGGCTTTGTTCGATCAACCAGGACAGCGTCCGGCCTTCGGTTTCCCAAGCGCTTGCGGAGTCGGCCAATGGCCCGGCATTCAAGCCACTTTCTTCCAGCAAGCGCCGGTTGCCCAGGGCCAATCGCCGACCATCGAGGCTGCCGGCAATGCCGCGCCCGGTCAGCGATTGACTGTCGCTGACATCGGCCACGGTCAAGCCGCGTTCGGCGCAGGCATCCAGCACCGCCTTGGCCAGCGGGTGCTCACTGCCGCGTTGCAGCGCGCCGGCCATTTGCAGCAAGGCGGCTTCGTCACCCTCGATGGCACTCAAATGCGCGATGCGCGGCGTGCCCGAGGTCAGTGTGCCGGTCTTGTCGAACACCACGGCGCTGACTTCGTGGGCGCGCTCCAGGGCTTCGGCATCCTTGATCAGAATTCCGTGGTGCGCCGCCACGCCGGTGC
The DNA here is from genome assembly GCF_012932895.1 of Pseudomonas sp. KD5. Taxonomy (NCBI): domain Bacteria; kingdom Pseudomonadati; phylum Pseudomonadota; class Gammaproteobacteria; order Pseudomonadales; family Pseudomonadaceae; genus Pseudomonas; species Pseudomonas sp. KD5. The sequence goes on from NZ_JDWJ01000021.1 coordinate 18,303, forward strand.
CTGCCATGATTGCGGTCGGTGTGGCCAACCCGAGCGCACAAGGACAGGCGATCACCAACACCGCGACGGCGTTGATCAATGCGGTTTCCAGCGGAGCGCCATACAGCCACCAACCAACCAGGGTCGCCAGTGCAATCAGCAGCACCACGGGCACGAACACCTGGCTGACTTTATCCACCAGTTTCTGGATCGGCGCTTTCGCCGCCTGCGCGTCTTCGACCAGGCGGATGATCCGCGCCAGCACGGTTTCTGCGCCGAGCGCCAAGGTCCGCACCAGCAGCCGACCTTCACCGTTGATCGCACCGCCGGTGACCTTGTCGCCCGGTTGTTTTGGCACCGGCAGGCTTTCGCCGCTGATCAACGCTTCATCGGCGTGGCTCTGGCCTTCCACCACTTCGCCATCCACTGGGAAGCGCTCGCCGGGTTTGACCATGACCAGATCGTTGAGGCGCAAGGCACTGATCGCAACCTCCTGCTCGCGGCCGTCGATCACTTGGATGGCTCGCTCTGGACGCAAGGCTTCGAGGGCGCGGATGGCGCTGGCGGTCTGGCGCTTGGCGCGGCTTTCCAGGTATTTGCCCAGCAACACCAAGGCAATCACTACCGCCGAGGCTTCGAAATACAGGTGCGGCATGCGACCGGCAGCGGTGGTCCACTCGTAAACGCTCAAGCCGTAGCCAGCGCTGGTGCCCAGAGCCACCAGCAAATCCATGTTGCCGGCACCGGCGCGCACGGCTTTCCACGCAGCGACATAGAAGCGGGCGCCGAAGACGAATTGCACCGGCGTTGCCAGCGCGAACTGCACCCACGCCGGGAGCATCCAGTGCACACCGAAAGGTTGCAGCAGCATCGGCAGCACCAGCGGCAAGGCGAGGGCGATGGCCGCCAGCAAGGCCCAGCGTTCGCGCTGCAGGCGTTGTTGTTGATTATCGGTTTGCGGGTGTTCGACTTCCCAGACGCGGGCGGAATAACCGGCCTTGGTCACGGCGCCGATCAAGGTTTGCGGATCGACCTGGCCGAGCAGCTCAAGGTGCGCCCGTTCGTTGGCCAGGTTGACGCTGACACTTTTCACCCCCGGCACCTTGGCCAGCGCCCGTTCGACGCGGCCGACGCAAGACGCACAGGTCATGCCGTCGATGCTCAATTCGAGGGTCTGCTGCGGCACGCTGTAACCAGCCCGCTGCACGGCGTCCATCAAGGCTGGCAGGCTGTCACTGGGCGCTTGCACCCGGGCCTGTTCGGTGGCCAGGTTGACGCTGACGGCCGTGGCGCCGATGACTTTGCTCAAGGCACGCTCGACACGCCCGGCGCAACTGGCGCAGGTCATGCCGGCAATCGGCAGATCGAAAGTGGTGGATTCGGACATCGGTCACGCTCCCTGTAGAAATTGCCTACAGGATCAACCTTGCCATGCTGGCAAGGTCAAGTGCCATGTCTCAGATCAAAAGATCGCAGCCGACTCAGTATTCCAAAGCCGCAGGCTTGAGGTACATCCCTTCCTGCGTCATCGCAATCCGGAACTTCAACACATCCCCAGCCTTGAGTTTGATGTCCTGCGACCCCGGCGCGAGCATGCCCGGGTTGCAGCCCGGCGCCTGACCCGGCAGCAGTTTGAGGCGCAGGGACACATTGCCCGGCGGCAGGTTGAACGAGGTGCTCTGTTCCTGGAACAGCCGCCCGGCCAACTGATCCTGGATGTACACGCCGATCTCGCAGGAAGTCGACACTTCCAGGCGCTCGCGGGAAATGATCAGCACGCCGTAGTCCTCCCCGGCGGCTTGAACCGAAGGTGTCGCGGCAAAGAGGCTGAGGAAGCCAAACAGGCTGAGAGCTGACCAGCGCATGGCTGAATCTCCTGATGTCGAGTCATAGATGGACGCAGCTTGGCCGAGCGCGACGCCGATTGCCAGCCCGGCAGCTTGCTTCAGAACTTGACCTTGCCATGGTGGCAAGCTCGAGACTGCGCGCAACCCTCATGTAAGGGCTTCATTAAAGGAGACGTCCCATGCAAGTGTTCAACGTTGAAGGCATGTCCTGCGGTCACTGCGTCAAGGCTATCACTGAGGCGCTGCAAGCCAAGGATCCGGCAGCCAGCGTACGCATCGATCTGGCGGCAAAAGAAGTCGGCGTAGAAAGTGTGCTGACAGCCGATCAGGTAATCGCCGCCATCACTGAAGAGGGTTACGGGGTAAAACAGGCCTGAGCTATTTTTAATAGTTAGCGACCTATCGGAATGTTCAAGGCGTCCACGCCCGGCTAGACTGTCAGCCTGCCGATCCATGGCTAACCTGTCTGCCTAACCTGGACGCCTGATGAACCTGCGCACAATCCTGATTCTCGGCGCCTTGAGCGCTTTCGGCCCGCTGGCGATCGATTTCTACCTGCCGGCCTTCCCGGCGATGGCGCTCGCTTTCGGCACCGACGAAAAACACGTTCAACTGACCCTGGCAGCCTATTTCCTGGGGCTGTCCATCGGCCAACTGGCGTACGGCCCGGTGGCGGATCGCTTTGGGCGACGGCTTCCCTTGCTGACCGGTGTCGGTTTATTCACCGTGGCCTCATTGGCCTGTGCTTACGCGCCGAGTCTTGAGTGGCTGATCGGTGCCCGCTTTGTCCAGGCGCTGGGTGGTTGCGCGGGCATGGTGATCGCCCGGGCAGTGGTCAGCGATAAATGCGATGCGGTGGGTTCGGCGAAGGTCTTTTCGCAGTTGATGCTGGTGATGGGCCTGGCGCCGATTCTTGCGCCGATGCTGGGCGGGTTGTTGGTCAACACGACGGGTTGGCAGTCGATCTTTCTTGTGCTGACCGGTTTCAGTGCGCTGGCCGGGTTGGCGGTGGCCCTCGGGCTACCGGAAAGTCTACCGGCCCATATGCCGCGCCAACCGTTGTCGGGCGCGCTACGCCAGTACGGTCGGTTGCTGGCGGACCCGATATTCCTCGGTCATGCCCTGACCGGTGGTGTCGCCATCGCCGGGATGTTTGCCTACATCGCGGGCTCGCCGTTCGTCTTCATCAAACTCTATGGTGTGCCGGCCGAGCATTTCGGCTGGCTGTTCGGGATCAACGCGGCGGGGTTCATCCTGGTGGCCCAGGTCAATGCCCGGTTGCTGGCGAGACGCGGTCCGGCCTTCTTGCTGGCGCGCACTGTCTGGCTCTACCTGGCGGGCGGCCTGGCCCTGTTGGCGGTCAGCTCGCTGCACACTGCGCACTTGTGGCCATTGCTGATTCCGCTTTTTGTCTGCATCGCCAGCCTGGGTTGTATCGTGCCCAACGCCTCGGCCTGCGCGATGAGCGGCCAGGGGGCACGGGCGGGCAGTGCCTCGGCGATGCTCGGTTGCCTGCAATTCAGCGTCGCCGCCGGGGCCGCGGCGCTGGTGGGTGTTTTGCACGATGGCAGTGCCATGCCGATGGCCATGGTCATCAGCCTGTGCGCAATTGTGGTGGTGAGCGTGGCGATGCTCACCCGGCGTTTGCAGAATGCCCGGGCGTTGGAACAAGCCCAGGCCTGAGGACGGACTCAGCCAGCAGTGCGCTGCTGACGGCCGGGAATCTGATGGGGCGCGAGCAAGCGCGCTTCAAGCGTTTTAGTGAAGGCCAGGGCTTCGGCTTCACTACGGAACGTCACAGCGTGTTGATCCAGGCGAACCTGCCAGCGGGATGTTGCCAATTCTTTTATCAGGATCTTCATTGCTGAGTTCCTCTTGTGAAAGACGTCTCGCAAAAGACATCACGTAAAAGATTGTTCGCAGAGTTTTCGATTGTAGACCTGAATACGATCGCAATTGTGACAACGATCAACTCTCTGACTGACGGCAAAAGATCGCTGGCGCAGCGATCTTTTGATCTTCGGGTCAGAACCCTTCAAGCACAATCTTGCCCTTGGACTTGCCGCTTTCCAGCAGTTCATGGGCGCGACGCAGGTTGGCGGCGTTGATGGTTCCGAAGTGCTCACCGACCGTGGTTTTCAGTGTGCCGGCATCGATCAGCCCGGCGACGCGGTTGAGCAGTTTGTGCTGCTCGATCATGTCGGCGGTTTCGAACAGCGAGCGGGTGTACATGAACTCCCAATGCAGCGACAGGCTCTTGCGTTTGAGCTTGGTCACGTCCAGTGCCTTCGGATCATCAATCAGCGCCAGTTTGCCTTGTGGTGCCAATGCCTCCACCAATTGATCCAGGTGTTGGTCAGTCTGGGTCAGGCTGGCAACGTGGGTCACATGCTCGAACCCGGCACGTTTGAGTGCTTCACTCAGCGGCTGACTGTGATCTATCACCTGATTGGCACCCAGGTCACGCACCCAACTCTGGGTTTGGGCACGGGACGCGGTGCCGATGACTTTCAACCCGGTGAGCTGGCTGGCCAATTGCGTGAGGATTGAACCAACGCCCCCGGCGGCACCGACGATCAGCAGGCTCTGACCCTCATCGGTTTTGCCTTCGCGTATTTGCAGGCGTTCGAACAACAGTTCCCACGCGGTGATGGCGGTCAGCGGCAGGGCGGCGGCTTCGGCGAAACCAAGGGTCTTCGGCATATGGCCGACGATGCGCTCATCCACCACATGAAGCTCGCTGTTGCCGCCGGCACGGACGATGGAGCCGGCGTAGAACACCTTGTCGCCGGCCTTGAACAAGGTCACTTCGCTGCCAACAGCCTTGACCACACCCGCCACGTCCCAGCCCAGCACTTTGGCCGTGCCACCTTCAGGCTGCACGTTCTGGCGAATCTTGGTGTCCACCGGGTTGACCGAAATGGCTTTGACCTCCACCAACAGGTCGCGCGGGCCGGCGACCGGTTCTGGCAGTTCGATATCTTGCAGGGACTTTTCGTCGCTGATCGGCAGGGAGGCGTAGTAGGCAATGGCTTTCATAGTGGGGTCCTGGGAGAGAGAGGATTTCGATGGCACAGATGATTGGTTATTTCTCTGCAAGATAAAACCCGCTAAAAGAGCAGTCTCTTTCAATATTTTTTTGATAATCGGGGCTGAAGATGTTGCGTTTCGATGACTTGCAGTTGTTCGTTCGGGCGGCGGACCTGGGCAGTCTGTCGGCGGCGGCACGGGTGATGGATATGTCGGCGGCGGTGGCCAGCGCGGCGTTGAAGCGCATCGAACAACAACTTGGCGCACGCTTGCTCACCCGTTCTACCCGTAGCCTGCGCCTGACGGCCGAAGGCGAGGGCTTTCTGGAGTACGCCCGGGCCGCCTTGAGCAATCTCGATGAGGGCCGCCGTTTGCTGGCCAGTGGGCAGGATCAGGTCAGTGGGATTTTGCAGCTGTCGGCGCCTTCGGATTTCGGGCGCAACCTGCTGTTGCCATGGCTCGACGAGTTTCAGCGCGAGCATCCGAAACTCACTGTACGGTTGCTGCTGGGCGACCGCATCGCCGACCTGTTCCGCCAACCGGTGGACATCGCCCTGCGTTACGGCGAGCCGGAAGACTCGAGCCTGGTGGCGTTGCCCATCGCGCCGCAGAACCGTCGCGTGCTGTGTGCTGCGCCGAGTTATCTGGCCCGACATGGCGAACCACGGCAGCTGGAGCAATTGGCGCAGCACAATTGCCTGCTGTTTATGCTCGGTAGCCGGGTCCACGATCACTGGAGTTTTCATGACGGCAAACGCGAGGTGAGCCTGACCGTCAGCGGCGATCGCTTCAGTGACGATGCCGATGTGGTGCGGCTGTGGGCCGTGGCGGGAGCGGGGATTGCGTATAAGTCCTGGCTCGATGTCGCCACCGATGTGCTCGCCGGTCGCTTGAAAGTGCTGATGCCTGAATTGCTGTGTGAGCGCGCACCGCTGAATTTACTGTGCGCCCATCGCGCACAATTGAGTAAGCCGGTGAACCTTTTGCGGGAAATGCTTGCCAGCCGATGCGCTCGGATAAGCAGTCAATTTCCGACGATATCGGGTGTCGATCATTAGTCGCAGGCAAATAGCGAAATTTCTGTCAGGAACTATCACCACCAATGGATTCCCGAGGGCAGGAACCGGCGGTTAACCCGCTTATACTAGCGCCCGCCTCATGTACGCGCCGTCGATCTCGCAATGGCGAGTCCACGTTCGAGTCGGTCAGACCCTAAGGTCATCACCGGACCTTCGCTGCACCCGCGAAGCAATGGCCTGGGTGAGTGGGTGGCTTTGCCCGGCTTATGGCGGTTTTCGCGTCTTGGCCGAAGACACATTACTGGTCAAGATGTCTCTGAGCAGTAGACGAAACGATTCAACAGGGAGTGAATACATGGAACATGCACCTTGCATCAGCCAGATTGCCACGTTGCTGGCTGACCCAAAGCGCAGCGCAATGATGTGGGCCTTGATGGACGGCACGGCACGGCACACTGAGGAGCTGGCGTTGCTGGCGGGCCTGTCGCCGTCTTCGGCCAGTGCGCATCTGGGGCGCTTGTCCACGGGCGGTCTGTTGAAAGTCGAAACCCGTGGGCGCAAACGGTTTTTCCGGCTTGCCGCGCCCGAAGTCGGCGCCGCGATAGAAGCCTTGGCCAGCGCTACCCTGGCCAGTGCGCCTCGGGATATTCCAGAGGTGTTCAAACGCACGAGTCCTATCGCCAAACCTCAGGCGGCGCCTTCGTCACTGCTACGGGCCAGGCTTTGTGACGACCATCTGGGCGGCACCCTGGCCGCCGATCTTTACCAGCGTCTGCTGGATGCCGGCTGGATCGAGCAACTCGATCAGCGGGTCATGATCACTCACAAGGGTTCCACGCAATTGGCAGCACGCGGTGTGTTCATCCAGGCGCTGGCCCATCGCAACGGCAGAGTCGCCTGCGCATGCCCGGACTGGAGCGAAAGACGCCCGCACATGGGTGGTTCCTTGGGGGCGGCCTTGTTGCAACTGTTCATGCAGTCCGGCTGGTTGAGCCTGCCCAGTGATTCTCGAGCCTTGCAGATCACGGCCACGGGGCAACGTGAAATCCATCGTTTCGCCAAGGAAACCGAGCTGGAAATGGCGCTTTAGAGCCATTGGGGGGCGATGTCCGGGATTCTTGGCTTCAGGCGTCGTTCAGAGCTGTGGGCAGGTCGTATCCAGCAATAACACCCAGTCGCTATCGCGCACACTCGATCCGGGGACTTTCGGATTGGGGGAATGTGGCATGGAAACACGAAGCTTCAGCGCGGCGGAACGACTGGAACGGCTACCCATCAGTGGTTATCACCGCATCATTTTCATCATCATTGCCTTGGCGTTTTTCTTCGACTCCATGGACCTGGCGATGATGACCTTCCTGCTCGGCTCGATCAAAACCGAGTTCGGCCTGAGTACGGCGCAGGCCGGGTTGCTGGCCAGTTCGAGTTTCTTCGGCATGGTGGTGGGCGCCTCGCTGTCCGGCATGCTGGCCGACCGCTTCGGGCGCAAACCGGTGTTCCAGTGGAGCATTGTGTTGTGGGGCATTGCCAGCTACCTGTGTTCGACGGCGCAGAACGTCGAAATGCTGACGTTGTTCCGAATCCTCTTGGGGATCGGCATGGGCATGGAGTTTCCAATTGCGCAGTCGATGCTGTCGGAGCTGATTCCGGCCAAGCGGCGTGGGCGTTACATCGCATTGATGGACGGCTTTTGGCCGCTCGGTTTCGTCGCGGCCGGGGTGCTGTCGTACTTCCTGTTGCCGGTGATTGGCTGGCGCGACATCTTTCTGGTGTTGGCGGTGCCGGCGGTGTTCGTCCTGGCGATTCGTTTTTTCATACCCGAGTCACCGCGATGGCTGGAACAGGCCGGGCATCATGATGCAGCGGACACGGTTTTACACCGCATCGAAGAACGGGTTCGGGCTTCATTGGGCCGTTCGGATCTGCCTGAGCCGATTCGCCTGCCACGGGTGGCGAGTCAACCGGGCAACTTCTTCTCCGCGCTGCGGGAAATCTGGTCGGTGCAGTATCGCCGGCGCACGATGATGATCTGGAGCGTGTGGTTCTTTGCCTTGCTGGGTTTCTATGGCTTGACGTCCTGGCTCAGTGCGCTGCTGCAACAGTCGGGTTTCGCTGTGACCCAGTCGGTGTATTACACAGTGCTGATTTCCCTCGGCGGGATTCCCGGGTTCCTCATGGCCGCCTGGCTGGTGGAGCGTTGGGGGCGCAAACCGGTGTGCGTCGTGACCTTGCTCGGCGGCGGCGTGATGGCGTTTCTTTATGGTCAGAGCGCGGTGTTCGGCGGCAACGTCAGCCTGTTGATCACCTCGGGACTGCTGATGCAGTTCTTCCTGTTCGGCATGTGGGCGGTGCTCTACACCTACACCCCGGAGTTGTACCCGACGTCGGCACGGGCCACGGGCTCGGGGTTCGCTTCGGCCATCGGCCGCGTGGGTTCGCTGCTCGGGCCAATGGTGACCGGGCTGGTGTTCCCGATGACGGGGCAGGGCGGGGTGTTTGCGTTGGGGGCGATGTGCTTTGCGATTGCGGCGGCAGTGGTGTGGATCTTCGGGATGGAAACCCGGGGCAAGACATTGGAAGAATTGAGCGAGCCGGTGATCATCAATTAATCACCGAACCTGTGGGAGCGGGCTGGCCCGCTCCCACAGGTTTATCGGCTGACCTTTAAGGTTTCACCAACCGCGCATCCAGGCTGTTCTGCGCCAGACGCTTGGCCTGATCCTGGGTCATGCCCAGATCGGTGTACAGCGCGTGGAAGTTCTCGGTGACATAGCCACCGAAGTACGCCGGGTCATCGGAGTTCACCGTGACCTTCACGCCGCGTTCGAGCATGTCGAGGATGTTGTGCTGGGACATGTGATCGAACACGCAAAGCTTGGTGTTCGACAACGGGCACACCGTAAGCGGGATCTGCTCGTCGATGATCCGCTGCATCAAGCGCTCGTCTTCGATGGCGCGCACGCCGTGGTCGATGCGCTGGATTTTCAGCAGGTCGAGGGCTTCCCAGATGTACTCGGGCGGGCCTTCTTCACCGGCGTGGGCCACGGTCAGGAAGCCTTCGTGGCGGGCACGGTCAAATACGCGCTGGAACTTGCTCGGCGGGTGGCCCATCTCCGAACTGTCCAGGCCCACGGCTACGAACGCATCACGGAACGGCAGCGCTTGGTCGAGGGTTTTCTGCGCTTCGTCTTCGCTCAAGTGGCGCAGGAAGCTGAGGATCAAACCGCTGGTGATCCCCAGTTGCTGCTCGCCATCTTTCAATGCGGCGGCGATGCCGTTGAGCACCACTTCGAACGGGATGCCACGGTCGGTGTGGGTTTGCGGGTCGAAGAACGGTTCGGTGTGAATCACGTTCTGTTCCTTGCAGCGCAACAGGTAGGCCCAGGTCAGGTCGTAGAAATCCTGGGAGGTGCGCAGCACATCGGCGCCCTGGTAATACAGGTCGAGAAACTCTTGCAGGTTGTTGAAGGCGTAGGCCTTGCGCAGGGTGTCGACGTCGTTCCACGGCAGGGCGATCTTGTTGCGTTCGGCCAGGGCGAACAGCAGCTCAGGCTCCAGCGAACCTTCCAGATGCAAGTGCAATTCTGCCTTGGGCAGAGCGTTCAGCCAGTCGTACATTTTTGAAATCTCATCAAGTGCAATGAGGGCATTCTACAGATGCCCGCCGAAACAATGAGTAAAACCTGACCAGCCGGTTCATTACACGGCTTCCTGTTCCCGTCGATAAGCGTAGGTGTCGGCAAAGCGCGAGAGCAAGAATTCGGCGCAAGTGGTGGCCGGATACTTCGCCGGATGCTGTTCGTCCTGGCAACCGGGCAGGCACTCGATGGGGGTGTCGGGATGTGGCTCGGCAAAGAACGGCATCGAGTACCGATCCACTCCCAGCGGGCTGATCACCCGATGTGGCGTCGACAGGTAACGGTCGTTGCTCCAGCGCGCCATCATGTCGCCGAGGTTGACCACGAACGTGCCTTCCATCGGTGGCGCATCGATCCATTCGCCCCGCACGTTGCGCACTTGCAGTCCGCCAGCGGCATCCTGATAGAGCAGGGTGATGCAACCGTAATCGGTGTGAGCGCCGGCACCTTGCTGATCGATGGAGCTGGCAGTGTGGCGCGGCGGGTAATGAATCATCCGCAGCACGCTGACCGGCTCTTTGAAACGGCTATCGAAGAAGTCACGCTCGATGCCCAATGCCAGGGTCATGGCCCGCAGCAGGGTTTGCGCGAGTGCTTGCATGTCGACGTAGTGTTGCTCCATCAGCGCTTCCCAACCGGGCATCGACGGATGACGGTTGGGTCCGCGCAAGGGTTTGTCCGCCAGCACCTCCGGATGATCGGCGGGCAGGTGCAGGCCCATGTCGAAGGTTTCTTTCAGATCGCTGGGTTTGCTCGGGTCGAGTTGTTCGGTGGCGATGGCGCCATAGCCGCGGTGGTGGCGGGTCCGGGTGATGTCGATCTTGAGTTTTTCGGCGGCGGGCAGGGCGAAGAAGCGTTGGGCATGTTCGAGCACCGCCTCGATGCGCGACGGGGCGATCGGGTGGCCCTTGATATAGAAAAAGCCCCATTCGCGGCAGGCGCGGTCGATGCCTGTGGCGACCGATTGCCAGGCTTGAGCGTCATCGCTGTAGAGCGGGGCGATGTCGATGATCGGGAGTTGGTTCATGCGAAGTCCTGCATCCAGCAGATGAGCTGTTATGTGGGAGCGAGCCCGCTCCCACAGGGTTTTGTGTTCCTGACCGGAATTACTTCGGCATCTCGGCCTTCATGCCTTCCACGTAGTAGTTCATCGACGCCAGTTGCGCATTGGTCGCGCTCACGCCCGCCGGGATTTTCTCCACGCCAGCCTGATCCTTGATCGGCCCGGTGAATGGATGCAGCGCACCGCTCTTGATGTCGGCAATGATCCGCTCGGCTTCGGTTTTCACCGCGGCCGGCACCAGGTCGCTGATTGGCAGCTCAACCGTGCCTTCCTGCAAACCGCCCCAGTAATCCTGGGATTTCCATGCATGGTCGAGCACACTTTGGGTCGCCTGAATGTAGTGCGGGCCCCAGTCGTTGACGATAGACGTCAACACCGCTTTCGGCCCGAAGTGCGCCATGTCCGATGCATAGCCGACGGCATACACGCCACGACGTTCTGCTGCCTGGATCGGCGCCGGGCTGTCGGTGTGCTGGAACACCACGTCCACGCCCTGATCGATCAGCGCATTGGCGGCGTCGGCTTCCTTGCCCGGATCGAACCAGGAATTGACCCACACCACTTTGATCTCGGTGCCCGGGTTGTACTTGTTCAGCGCCAGCTGGATGGCGTTGATGTCGCGGATCACTTCTGGAATCGGGAAGGAAGCGACGTAGCCGATTTTCTTGGTCTTGGTCATCTTCGCCGCAAGGAAACCGCCGACGTAGCGGCCCTCGTAAGTGCGTGCCAGGTAAGTGCCGAGGTTCTTGTCCTGCTTGTAGCCGGTGGCGTGTTCGAAGGTCACCTTGGGAAATTGCTTGGCAACTTTCAGGGTCGGGTTCATGTAGCCGAAAGACGTGGTGAAGATCAGGTCGTACTGGTCCTTGGCCATGTTGCGGATCACCCGCTCGGCATCGGCGCCTTCGGCTACGTTCTCCACGTAGTTGGTGGTGATCTGGTCACCGAACTTCTCCGCCAGCGCCTTGCGCCCCTGTTCATGCTGATACGTCCAGCCGTGATCACCGATCGGGCCGATATAGACGAAGCCGACTTTCAGCGGGGCGGCAGCACTGGCGGTCAGACTGGCGCTCAGACCGATGGCTGCGGCGACAGCGCAAAGCAGCTGCTTCAACGGACGTTTGTGCATGAACTGGAACTCCATTTTGTTGTGAGGTGTATCGGGTCAATGCAAATTGCTGACCAACAGGACAACAAAATCCGGGGCCGCATAACGGCATTCGCAGGCAAGCCTCGCTCCTACAGGTTTTGCGTTGCACCCAATCCCGCGATAGGCACAATTCCTGTAGGAGCGAGGCTTGCCCGCGAAGGGGCCCTAACGACCACCACAGAACCATCCCGGTGCACCTTCGCGAATTCACGCCATCCGCTGGTGCGAGTGTCTCCCGCAATAGGTCTGCGTCGACTTAGACGCCGGCGATCAACTGCCGAGCCGCCTGGCTGTGATCGGCGATCAACCCTTTCAGATCCAGCCCCTCGACTTGCCCATCGATCACCCGCCACTTGCCGCCGATCATCACCCGGTCCGCCCGGTCCGCGCCGCACAGCAGCAGCGCCGACACCGGATCATGGCTGCCGGAGAAGCGCAGTTCATCCAGTTTGAACAGCGCCAGATCCGCTTGCTTGCCCACTGCCAGTTCGCCGATGTCGCTGCGCCCGAGCAACTGCGCCGAACCCTTGGTGGCCCAGCCCAATACGCGTTCCGGGGTGATCTTCTGCGCGCCATAACGCAGACGCTGGATGTACAGCGCCTGTCGGGTTTCGAGCATCATGTTCGAGGCGTCGTTGGACGCCGAACCGTCCACGCCCAGGCCCAGCAACGCGCCAGCGTCGGTCAACTCGATGGTTGGGCAAATCCCTGAAGCCAGGCGCATGTTCGAACTCGGGCAATGGCAAATACCGGTGCCGGCCGCGCCGAGGCGGGCGATTTCGTCGGGGTTGAAATGAATGCCGTGGGCCAGCCAGGTGCGTGGGCCGAGCCAGCCGACGCTGTCCAGATAATCCACGGTACGCAGGCCGAAGCGTTGCAGGCAGAAGTCTTCTTCGTCGAGGGTTTCGGCCAGGTGAGTGTGCAGGCGCACGTCGAGGGTGTTTGCCAGTTCGGCGCTGGCGGACATGATTTGCGGGGTTACTGAAAATGGCGAGCAGGGCGCCAAAGCGATCTGGATTTGCGCGCCGTCACCACGTTCGTGGAACTCGGCAATCAAGCGTTGGCTGTCGGCGAGAATCACTTCGCCTTCCTGGACAGTCTGCTGCGGCGGCAGCCCTCCGTCTTTTTCACCGAGGCTCATCGAACCGCGAGTGAGCATGGCGCGCATGCCCAGTTCGCGGACACTCTCAACCTGCACGTCGATCGCATTTTCCAGGCCTTCCGGAAACAGGTAATGGTGATCGGCCGCAGTGGTGCAGCCGGACAACAGCAACTCGGCCAACGCGACTTTGGTGGCGAGGGCGAGTTTTTCCGGCGTGAGCCGCGCCCAGACCGGATAGAGAGTTTTCAGCCATGGGAACAACGGCTGATTGACCACCGGCGCCCAGGCGCGGGTCAGGGTTTGATAGAAGTGGTGATGGGTGTTGATCAGCCCCGGCAGGATCACATGTTCGCGGGCATCGAAGACTTGTCCACAGGGGGCTGACGGCTGCTGGCCGACGCCGAGCACTTCGACGATCAAACCGTCTTGCAGCACCAGACCGCCACGGGCATCGAGCGCGTTGGCCGTGAAAATGGCGAGGGGTTTTTTTAACCAGGTACGGGTCGCAGGCATAGTGGCCGGCTCCTCTGAAAGTGGGGTTCAGGGTTGCCAGCTCAGTGTTGCCCTGTCTGCTGATCCAGGGTCGCCGCGGGGGGCGAGGTGCGGAGTTTCAATCAAAAAAGCTTCGCGGGCAAGCCTCGCTCCTACGGAGTCATGCGTCGGACCTGTAGGAGCGAGGCTTGCCCGCGAAGGCGTCAAATCCAACACCCGATTACCAGGGAATGGTTTCACCCCGGTAGTTCACAAAATGATGCCCGCCCTTGCCGGCATACGCATTCACCTGATCGATCAACCCGCGGGTGCTGGTTTCCACATCGATGTCGGCACCTTCGCCACCCATGTCGGTCTTCACCCAGCCCGGGTGCAGCGACAGCACGGTGAGTTTCTGTTCGCCCAGTTGCGTGACGAAGCTGTTGGTCATCGAGTTCAGCGCCGCTTTGCTGGCCTTGTACAGCGCCAGCTCCGGCGCGTCGGGCATGGTCACGCTGCCCAGCACCGAACTCATGAACGCCAGCACGCCACTGCCTTCACGAATCTGCGCGACGAAGCGCTGGGCCAGGTTGATCGGCGCCACGGCGTTGGTGAAGAACAATTGACCGACCTCGGCCAGGGTCGCGCCACCCGGCGTCTGGACTTCCGGCCCCTTGACCCCGGCATTCACGAACAACAGGTCGAACACCTCGCCCTTGAGCTGTTGGCTGAGGGCGATGACCGCTTGCTGGTCGTCCATGTCGAGTTTTTCGATCCGTACCTTGCCCAACGCCTGCAAGGCTTCGGCACCCTGCGGGTTGCGCACGGTGGCGGTGACTTGCCAGCCGCCGGCCAGCAGGGTTTTCACCAGACCGAGGCCCAATCCCCGGGAGGCGCCGATGATGAGTGCGGTTTTTGCCGTGGACATGAATGGCTTCCTTGATGTCTCGAGAGGGCTTGACCTTGGAGCATACTCCAGGCTTTAGCCTTGTTGCTCCTTGAATTTATGGAGCAATACCCATGTGGAGTTCAACGCAATATCGTCAATTGGTGCGTGGCAGTGCGTGGTACGACCTGATCGTCATAGCGGCATTTGCCACGCCATGGAGTTTTACGGCGTTGCATGGCGTGCTGTTACGCCTGACTCAGACTTTCAATCTGCCCGGCGAGCTACCGCCGTTCGAGCCGATGCACATGCTGATGGCCAATCTGTTGGGTTCGATTGTGTGCGTGTGGGCCGTGCTGCGGATTCGCGATCCGCAGCCGGTGTTTGGGCGATATGACGCGGTGGGGAGGTTTCTGTTTTCGGCTTGGCAGGCTTATGCCCTGGCCCATGGGGCGAGTTCGCTATTGGCGATTTTCCTGTTCTTTGAATTGGCGTGGGGCGTGGCTCAGGTGTTGCCGGTTCGGACGCCTTCACGGGCCACCATTTAATGCCCCGCCCGCCACGGCTGCCCCAACGACACCGGCGCATACAATCGTGTGCGCACGGCATCCCGGGACAGCAGCACCAACACCACAATGGTCGCGACATACGGCAGCATCGCCAGCAGACTCGACGCAATCGCCAGCCCCAACCCCTGCGCCACCAAATGCAGGATGCTGGCGAGACCAAACAGATACGCTCCAAGCAGCAACCGCCACACTCGCCAACTGGCAAACACCACCAGCGCCAGGGCAATCCAGCCGCGACCGGCGCTCATGTTCTCTGCCCACATCGGCGTATAGGCCAAGGACAAATATGCCCCAGCCAACCCCGCCATCGCCCCGCCAAACAGCACCGCCAGCGTACGCACGCGCAACACCGGCAAGCCCATTGCACTGGCGGCGTCCGGGCTTTCGCCGACCGCCTGAATAATCAACCCTACGCGACTTTTCACAATCACCCAGGCCACCAGCGCAAACAGGGCAAACGACAGATACACCAACAGGTCCTGGGCAAACAGCATCCGCCCGATCAGCGGAATTTCACTCAGATAAGGAATCGCCAGCGGCTCGAAACCCGCCAACGGTTTGCCGACCCACGCAGCGCCAACGAAGGTCGACAGGCCCACGCCGAAGATCGTCAACGCCAACCCTGTCGCCACCTGGTTGGCGTTGAACACCAGCGCCACCAGGGCGAACAGCGACGACAACAGCATCCCGGCGAACATCGCCAGCAACACGCCGAGCCAGAGATTGCCGCTGTTCAGGGCGACGATAAAACCGATCACCGCCCCAAACAGCATCATGCCTTCCTGCCCAAGATTGAGGACGCCGCTCTTCTCGCAGATCAACTCGCCCAACGCCACCAACAACAGCGGTGTGCCACAGCGAACCATGGCATAGAAAATATTGCTCAGCAGATCGATATCCATCACAAGGCTCCAGCTTGTACGGCGGTGGTCGAGGTGCGCCGTACCCAGCGCAGGTTCAAACGTGGTCGGTAGAGAATCAGCACGTCACTGGCCAGCAGGAAAAACAGCATCATCCCCTGAAACAATTGAGTGATGGCTTGCGGCAGGTTCATGCTCATCTGCGCGTTTTCGCCACCGATGTACAGCAGCGCCATCAACAGGCTGGAAAACAGAATGCCGATGGGATTCAGCCGTCCGAGAAACGCCACGGTGATCGCCGCATAGCCATAACCCGGCGAAACCTGCGGCACCAGTTGTCCAATGGGCCCGGTGACTTCGCAAACCCCGGCCAGCCCCGCCAAGCCACCGCTGATCAACAGCGCCAGCCAGATCAGCCGCTTCTCGCGAAAGCCGACAAAACCCGCCGCGCGCTTGTCCAGCCCGAGCACTTTGATCTGGAAACCGACAAAGCTCTTCTGCAACAACACCCACACCGCAACCAGCGCGAGCAAGGCGAAATACACGCCCGCATGGACCCGACCGTCCTCCATCAACAACGGCAAACGACTGGCATCGCCAAACATCGCCGACTCCGGAAAGTTGAACCCGGCGGGGTCCTTCAGCGGCCCGTGAACGCAGAACAGCAGCAGGTTCAACGCGATGTAATTGAGCATGATGCTGGTGAGGATTTCATTGGCGTTGAAGCGTGTGCGCAACCATGCCGTCAGCCCGGCCCATGCGGCACCGGCCAGGGTGCCGGTGAGCAGGATCAACACCAGCGCCCAACGGCTTTGCAGGTCGATGATGTTCACCGCCAATGCACTGCCGGCCAAGGCGCCGAGCAGCAACTGACCTTCGGCGCCGATGTTCCAGATCCGTGCCTGATACGCCACTGCCAGGCCCAATGCACAGAGCAGAATCGGCAATGCTTTGACCAACAACTCAGAGACCCCGTACAGGTCGCTGATCGGTGCAATCAGCAAGGTGTGCAAGGTCAGCAACGGGTCGTGGCCCAGCGCGATAAACAACAATGAGCCACAGCCCAGGGTCAACACAGCCGCCAGCAACGGCGAGCACCACAACATCAGGCGCGATTGCTGGCCACGGGGTTCGAGAGAAAGCAGCATGTGAAACTCCGTTAAAACGTTACGGGTGCAGGTGATTGGGGTGCATCGAACTGGCCGGCCATCCAGCCGCCGACATCGATCAGGCGGGTGTCGACGGTGGCTTGCAGTGCCGACAGCCGGCCGCCGCACAGGGCGCCGAGGCGATCGCTGATCTGGAACAGTTCGTCGAGGTCTTCGGAGATCACCAGGATCGCCGCCCCAGCGTCGCGCAAGGCGATCAGCGCCCGGTGAATGGTCGCGGCGGCGCCGACGTCCACGCCCCAGGTCGGGTGCGCGGCCACCAACAACCTGGGTTGCTGAAGGATTTCCCGGCCGAGGATGAATTTCTGCAAGTTGCCACCAGACAGGCTGCGAGCCGCTGCCTGGGCATCGGGTGTCTTGACCCCGAAGCGGCGGATGATGTCTTCGGCCAGTGCCTCGACTTTGCTGCGCTGGATCAATCCATTGCTGACTAGCCCTTGTTGAAAGGCGGTGAGCAGGGCGTTGTCCGCCAGGCTCAGTTCCGGTACCGCGCCATGCCCCAGACGCTCGGCGGGGACGAAGGCCAGGCCGAGTTTGCGTCGTGCATCCGGCCGCAGGTGCGCCACCGGTTGCCCGCCGAAACTGATTTTCGCCCCGTCATTTCCCGGCAGCCGTTCTTCACCGCTGAGCAAGGCCAGCAACTCATCCTGGCCATTGCCGGCCACTCCGGCGACACCGACGATTTCGCCGCTGCGCACCTCGAGATCGATGCCCTTGAGCGAGCAGCCGAACGGGTCCGGGTTGTACCAGGACAATCCGGTCACGTTCAGAAACGCGTCAGCCCCCCTGACCTTCGGATAGTCAGTAATCAGCTCAGCGGCTTCACCGACCATCAACTGCGCCAGTTGCCGGTCCGAACACTCGGCCGGCACGCAATGCCCGGCCACTCGTCCGCCGCGCAACACCGTGGCGCTGTGGCACAGCGCGCGCACTTCGCCGAGCTTGTGGCTGATGAACAGAATGCTGCAGCCCTCGGCGGCCAGTCGACGCAACGTGATGAACAATTCGTCGGCCTCTTGCGGGGTCAGTACCGACGTCGGTTCATCGAGAATCAGCAGGCGGATGTCCTGCATCAGACAGCGAATGATTTCCACCCGCTGACGCTCGCCGATGGACAGGCTGTGGACCAGTCGCTCCGGTTCCAGCGCCATGCCATAGCGTTGGGACACCTCGCGGATTTTCGGTTCAAGCTGCTTCGGCGTACCGGCCGCAGCGCCCATCGCCAAGGCGATGTTCTGCGCCACGCTCAGGGTTTCGAACAGCGAGAAATGCTGGAACACCATGCCGATCCCGAGGCTGCGGGCCTGGGCCGGATTGCGCATGGTCACGCGCTGGCCCTGCCAGATCATCTCCCCTGAGTCGGCGTGTGTGACGCCGTAGATGATCTTCATCAGGGTACTTTTGCCCGCACCGTTTTCGCCGAGCAGGGCGTGGATTTCACCGGGCGCAATGCTCAAGTCGATGGCATCGTTGGCCAGGCAACCGGGGTAACGTTTGCTGATTCTGCGCAATTGCAGGCGGGGTGTTTGATCGGGGGGAGGCGCAGGGTTGGACATGACAGGCTCGGGTCGCAAAAGGATATGCCTGTGGATAAAGCAATTTCCTGGCCATTGAGTCAGGAAATCGGCAAAAGCCTGTTGGCGCAGCCGTTGCGGACGCTGCCTCGACCTCTACCAACTCCTGGAGAGGCACCACTTGAGGGCAAGGTTTTGGATCAGGTTCCGGTTTTGCGCGCGATCAATTGGTCAAAAAACGAGCAATAAGCTGCAGGCATTGTCAGGCATGGGGCTGCGCCAGCCATGAACGGGTTATCCACAGCTTGTTCCACAGTATCTGTGCGCAAGCCGGCCGTGTGGGCATAAGCACCGAGGGGCTTTCTTCTAATGGCGATAAACCACTCTAACTGATTGTTTTTACGTGGAATAAACGTCGCGGATGGCGAGTTGGACGAAAAATGAGCAAAGCCCGCAAAGCCGCATGACAGAAGGGTTACAGCAGAATGTGCTCAGGTTATCCACAGCCGGGTGCACAGCAGATGTGGGCAAGTGTCGAGAGCAAAGAAAATCGGGGTGCCCCAAAAGATCGCAGCCTTCGGCAGCTCCTACGAGATTTGCGTTTATCCGGTATTACGGGGGGACACGGTCGGCGTAGGAGCTGCCGAAGGCTGCGATCTTTTGATCTTCAACGCTGCAACAAAATACGCCCGCGACTCAAATCCGCCAGCTGCGTTTGCAGGGTATCGATCTGCCCGTCGCCAATCGCCAATTGCAGTTCCACACCATTGGCCGTGAAGGTTTCCTCCACCACCAAACCACCCAGCTCCGCCACCCGAAGTTTCACTAGCGCCAACTCGCCAAATGCACAGGCACAACGGACCGGCACCCGACTGATCAACTCGACTTTCGGCGCCCCTTGCAGGCATTTGTTGGCACTGCCGCCATACGCTCGGGCGAGGCCGCCGGTGCCCAGCTGGATGCCGCCATACCAGCGGATCACTACGACCGCGACCTGATCGCAATCCTGCGCTTCAATCGCCGCAAGGATCGGCCGGCCAGCGGTGCCACCGGGTTCGCCATCGTCAGTGCTGCGGTATTGATCGCCGAGCTTCCAGGCCCAGCAATTGTGCGAAGCGTTCAAATCACTGTGCTGCTCGATGAACGCCTGGGCATCGGCTGCGCTGGCGATCGGCGCGGCGAGGGCGATGAAGCGGCTTTTGCGAATCTCTTCGCGGTATTCGCAAAAACCGCTGAGGGTAAAAGGCATGGGTGTCTTAAATAGCCGGCGTCAGGCCGCAGCCTTTGAGAATGATGCGAATCAGGTTGCTGCCGGCGTCTTCCATGTCTTGCTTGGTCAACTTGGTGCGCCCGGTGACACGGCAGATCTGCGTGGCAAAGTCCGCGTAATGCTGGGTGCTGCCCCACAGCAGGAAAATCAGGTGCACCGGGTCGATCGGGTCCATTTTGCCGGCGTCGATCCACGCCTGGAACACCGCGGCCCGACCTTGAAACCAGGTGCGGTAGTCCTGGTTGAAATGCTCAGTCAGGCAATCACCGCCGCTGATGACCTCCATGGCGAAGACCCGCGAAGCTTGTGGCTGGCGCCGGGAGAATTCCATCTTTGCGCGAATGTATCGCGTCAACGCTTCAGCCGGATCGTCCTCGACGGTCAGGGTATTGAAGGTGCTGTCCCACAACTCAAGGATGTTACTCAGCACCGCCACGTACAAACCGAGTTTGTTGGTGAAGTAGTAATGCAGATTCGCTTTGGGCAACCCGGCTTTCTGCGCAATGGTGTTCATGCTGGTGCCTTTGAACCCGTGACGGGCGAACTCGTCTTCGGCGGCTTTGATGATGGTCTCTTCGTTCTTCTGACGAATGCGGCCGGCGGGTTTGCCGCCGTGGGCTGGGACTTCAAAGGTCATAGGCACTTCCGAACAGGTAGATGGGTGCAACCAGATGCGTTGATAGCGCACCCACGGGCCTCAGACAAGTCCTATGGCGATAAAACCTTGGGCACCGCTCCCACAAGCTTTCAGCGAGTCGCCGCCAGACTCTCCAGAAAGCTCTCCAGAACCAGATGCGGACGACGGCCCTTGCGTGTAACCGATGCCAGGCTCAGGTCATAAAAACGTGCCTTGGGTTTCAGTGCACGCAAACGGCCTTGCTGCACCCAGAGGCTGGCGTAGTGATCCGGCAGGTAACCAATGTAGCGCCCGGTCAGGATCAGAAAGGCCATGCCCTCGCGATCCGACGCACTGGCGGTGCAATTGAGCGCCTGGTAATGGGCCTGAATCTCGGCGGGCAAACGGAAGGTCGGGGCGATGGCGTCCTGGCTGTTGAGGCGCTCATCGTCCAGTTGTTTGTCGTCGACATAGAACAGCGGATGGCCGACCGCGCAATACAGCAGCGAGCGTTCGCTGTAGAGCGGTTGATATTCCAGCCCCGACAGCGCGCTGGCTTGTGGCACCACGCCAACATGCAAACGACCGTCGAGCACGCCTTGCTCGACTTCGTTGGGCGCGATCATGCGGATCTGGATCTGTACGTCGGGGCCACGTTCCTTCAGTTGCGCCAAAGCGTGGGTGATGCGCATGTGTGGCAGGGTGACCAGGTTGTCGGTCAGGCCGATGGTTAATTCGCCGCGCAAGTGTTGGTGCAGTCCGTTGACCTCGGTGCGGAAGCTTTCCAGCGCACTTAATAGCTGCAACGCAGATTGGTAGACCTCACGGCCTTCTTCGGTCAGGGAAAACCCCGCGCGACCTCGCTGGCACAGGCGCAGCCCCAGGCGTTGTTCCAGATCGCTCATTTGCTGGCTGATGGCCGAGCGACCGATACCCAGCACCGATTCCGCCGCGGAGAAGCCGCCACACTCCACCACGCTGCGAAAAATCCGCAGCAGACGGATATCAAAGTCACTGACTTGCGCCAGCGGATCGGGGCGACGGGTACTCATAGTTTAGTCCGGGCCTGACTGAAGGTTAGAAAAGTTGGATTTCACCGACTTTATCCCCGTGGCAATTTAGCTGCAAGAACGCTTTTGATCTCCACGCCGCTTATTTGCTCTGCGAGGTTTTGCCCATGAACGTGCCTGAAAACGCCCCGACTTCCCTGGCCAGCCAGCTCAAGCTTGACGCTCACTGGATGCCCTACACCGCGAACCGCAATTTCCAGCGTGACCCGCGCCTGATCGTGGCGGCCGAGGGCAGTTGGCTGACAGACGACAAGGGCCGCAAGGTCTACGATTCGCTCTCGGGTCTGTGGACCTGCGGCGCCGGGCACACCCGCAAGGAAATCCAGGAGGCGGTGGCCAAGCAATTGGGCACTCTCGATTACTCGCCGGGCTTCCAGTACGGTCACCCGCTGTCGTTCCAACTGGCGGAGAAAATCACCGACCTGACCCCGGGCAATCTGAATCACGTGTTCTTCACCGATTCGGGTTCCGAGTGTGCAGATACCGCGGTGAAAATGGTGCGTGCCTACTGGCGCCTGAAGGGCCAGGCGACCAAGACCAAGATGATCGGCCGCGCTCGTGGTTATCACGGCGTGAACATCGCCGGCACCAGCCTCGGCGGCGTGAACGGCAACCGCAAGCTGTTCGGTCAGGCGATGATGGATGTCGATCATCTGCCGCACACCTTGTTGGCGAGCAATGCTTTCACTCGTGGCATGCCGGAGCAGGGTGGTATCGCGCTGGCGGATGAATTGCTCAAGTTGATCGAACTGCACGATGCCTCGAACATCGCAGCGGTATTCGTCGAGCCATTGGCCGGCTCCGCTGGCGTGCTGGTTCCGCCGCAGGGTTACCTCAAACGTCTGCGCGAGATCTGCGATCAGCACAACATCCTGCTGGTGTTCGACGAAGTGATCACCGGTTTCGGTCGTACCGGTTCGATGTTCGGTGCCGACAGCTTTGGTGTCACTCCGGACCTGATGTGTATTGCCAAGCAAGTCACCAACGGCGCGATCCCGATGGGCGCGGTGATTGCCAGCTCCGAGATCTACCAGACCTTCATGAACCAGGCGACGCCTGAGTACGCGGTGGAATTCCCGCACGGCTACACCTATTCCGCGCACCCGGTGGCTTGCGCCGCAGGCCTGGCGGCACTCGACCTGCTGCAAAAGGAAAACCTGGTGCAGAGCGTGGCCGAAGTCGCACCGCATTTCGAAAACGCACTGCACGGTGTGAAGGGCAGCAAGAACGTCATCGACATTCGCAACTACGGGTTGGCCGGTGCGATCCAGATTGCACCTCGCGACGGCGATGCCATCGTGCGTCCGTTCGAAGCTGGCATGGCGCTGTGGAAAGCCGGGTTCTACGTGCGCTTCGGCGGCGACACCCTGCAGTTCGGCCCAACCTTCAACAGCAAGCCACAGGACCTTGATCGTCTGTTCGATGCGGTCGGCGAAGTGCTGAACAAGATCGACTGATTCCCTCTTCTATATAAAGGCGTCCTTTCAAAGGACGCCTGTGGACAATTTCAGGAGCCCCGCATGAGCCTCATCCCGCATTTGATCAATGGCGAACTGGTGACCGAAGACGGTCGCACGGCCGATGTGTTCAACCCGTCCACCGGCCAGGTTATCCACAAGCTGCCGTTGGCCAGCCGCGAAACCATTCAGAAAGCCATCGACTCTGCCAAGGCTGCGTTCCCGGCCTGGCGCAATACGCCAGCGGCCAAGCGCGCTCAGGTGATGTTCCGTTTCAAGCAACTGCTGGAACAGAACGAATCCCGCATCGCACAACTGATCAGCGAAGAACACGGCAAGACCCTGGAAGATGCTGCCGGTGAATTGAAGCGCGGGATCGAGAACGTCGAGTTCGCGTGCGCGGCACCAGAAATCCTCAAGGGTGAGTACAGCCGTAATGTCGGGCCGAACATCGATGCCTGGTCGGATTTCCAGCCATTGGGCGTGGTGGCCGGCATTACCCCGTTCAACTTCCCGGCCATGGTGCCGCTGTGGATGTATCCGTTGGCGATCGTCTGTGGCAACTGCTTTATCCTCAAGCCGTCCGAGCGCGATCCAAGCTCCACGCTGCTGATCGCTCAATTGTTGCTGGAAGCCGGCCTGCCGAAAGGCGTGCTGAGTGTGGTGCATGGCGACAAGGCCGCAGTGGACGCGCTGATTGAAGCGCCGGAAGTCAAAGCGTTGAGCTTCGTCGGTTCGACGCCGATTGCCGAATACATCTACGCCGAAGGCACCAAGCGCGGCAAACGCGTCCAGGCGCTGGGCGGGGCGAAGAACCATGCGGTATTGATGCCGGATGCAGATCTGGATAACGCGGTCAGCGCGTTGATGGGCGCCGCTTACGGTTCGTGCGGTGAGCGCTGCATGGCGATTTCGGTGGCCGTGTGTGTCGGTGACCAGGTGGCGGATGCGTTGGTGGCCAAACTGACACCGCAGATCAAGGCACTGAAAATCGGCGCTGGTACAACTTGTGGCCTGGACATGGGGCCTCTGGTCACCGGTCAGGCGCGGGACAAGGTCAGCGGTTATGTTGAAGACGGCGTAGCCGCCGGTGCGAAGCTGGTGGTGGACGGTCGTGGTCTGAGCGTGGCCGGTCATGAGGACGGCTTCTTCCTGGGTGGCTGCCTGTTCGATAACGTCACGCCAGAGATGCGCATCTATAAAGAAGAGATCTTCGGGCCGGTGCTGTGCGTCGTCCGGGTCAACAGCCTGGAAGAGGCGATGCAACTGATCAATGATCACGAGTATGGCAATGGCACCTGCATCTTTACCCGTGATGGGGAAGCGGCGCGGTTGTTCTGCGATGAGATCGAAGTGGGTATGGTCGGCGTCAACGTACCGTTGCCGGTGCCAGTGGCGTATCACAGCTTTGGCGGCTGGAAGCGTTCGCTGTTCGGCGATCTGCATGCTTATGGTCCGGATGGCGTGCGGTTCTATACCCGTCGCAAGGCTATTACCCAGCGCTGGCCGCAACGGGCAAGCCATGAAGCTTCGCAATTCGCATTCCCTAGCTTGTAAGTAGAAGGGCAGAAGGCCGACCTCTTGAGGTCGGCCTTTGTGTTTTCGGGCTGTTTTGACCGATATGACAGAAATGTGAAATTAGAGGTTGACGGCAGATTCTGGACGTCTATAATTCGCCCCACTTCCGGCGCAGTCGAAACGGAAAACTCCTTGTTAAACAACGAGTTACGCAGTTTTCGGCAGCGGTTACGCTTCAGATCATCGAAGCCAGAAGGAGTTGGTAAGGCAGAGAGTTGTCGCCTTATTGACGGTTCGATCTTCTCGGTCGAAAGCGGAGAAAAAGAGGTGTTGACAGCAGCGACTAACGCTGTAGAATTCGCCTCCCGCTAACGAGAGATCGGAAGCGCAAGTGGTTGAAGTTGCTGATGTTTCTTACGGGAAACTTTGAAAACTTCTGAAAATAACCGCTTGACAGCNACAGAGGCTGCTGTAGAATGCGCGCCTCGGTTGAGACGAAAGATCTTAACCAACCGCTCTTTAACAACTGAATCAAGCAATTCGTGTGGGTGCTTGTGGAGTCAGACTGATAGTCAACAAGATTATCAGCATCACAAGTTACTCCGCGA
>NZ_JDWJ01000022.1:0-43119 GCF_012932895.1 Pseudomonas sp. KD5
TCGTCGCGGGTGTGGCGGACGCGGGTCAGGCGGTTGAGTGCGTCGTAGTAGTAGCTGCGCTGGCCGTGACGGCTGTCGGCGATGGTCGCCAGGTTGCCGTTGACCGCGTAGCTGTAGTGGCGCAGGTACAGCGGCCGGGTTTGCTGGTTGATCGCGTGGGCTTGTAACCGGCCTTGTTCGTCGTAGTGGTATTGGCTGGTCAGTTGTCCTTGCTGGCGTTGCTGTTCGCGGCCGAAGACGAACTGGTGGCTGGTGAGCCGCGCGCCGTTGAGGTCAATGGCCGTCAGCGCACCACCCTTGGCGTGGTGGTAGTCGAGTTTGCTGCCGTCCGGCAGGCGCAGGCGGTTGAGCTGGCCGCAGGCGTCGTAGCCATAACGCAGGGTGCCGCAGCCCTGATGCTCGGTGATCAGGCGGTCCTGCTGGTCGTACTCGAATTCCAGCGGATGATCGTGGCCGTCGTCGACGCTGGTCAGTCGGCCCAGCGAGTCGTAGCGGTATTGGACCTGGATGCCGTCGGGCAAGGTTTTGACCAGCAAGCGCCCGGCCGAATCCCGCTCGTAAGCCGTCACCAGCTGCGAGCCGTCATCACCGAACTCGGTTTTCTCCAGCAGGTGCCCATTGAGATCGTAGGCGTACGCGGTGCGGCGACCGTCGAAGCCGGTTTCCTGTCGGATCAGGCCGCTGGGCGTGTAGTCCAGCCGATAGTGTTCGCCGGATTCGTTCTCGATTTCCGTCAGCAGCAGCTGCGCATTGTCATAGCGGTACTTGAGCTGGGTGCCGTCGGGATTGATCCGGCGGCTGACCAGGTGCAAATCGTCGACGTACTCGTAGCGGGTGACGCGGCCCAGTTCATCGCGTTCGGCGGTGATCTTGCCGTAGGCGTTGTAGCTGAACCCGCGGGTGGCACCGCTGGGCAGCGTCGTCTGGATCAGTCGGCCGACGGCATCCCATTGGTACTGGGTAACCGCACCGTGTTCGTCCTGACGAGTCGTCTGCCGCCCCAGCGCATCGTAGGAAAACGCTCGCTGCCCACCGTCCGGCAGTGTTTCCTCGAGCAACTGGCCCAAGGCATTCCAGACAAAGACATGGCGACTGGTGTCCGGGTAGCGGATCGACAGTAACCTGCCCTGAGGGTCGTAGTGGTAATGGGTGACCTGACCGTCCGGATCGGTCGCCTCGGTGACATCGCCCTGGGCATTGCGCCGGTAGGTCCACACCGCTTTGCCGCGATAGCGCGCGTGCAAGAAACCGTTGCGATACTCGTAGGACGTCGGTTCGTCTTGCGGCGGAATCAGCGCCACCAACCGTCCGACGTCGTCGTAACGGTATTCGGTGACGGCCCCCAACGGATCCTGCTCGGCGACCAATCGGCCCTGCTCGTCATAGGCTTTGAGCTGTTCGCCGCCGTCCAGCCCGACCCGTCGCACCAGCCGCGCCCGATCATCGTGGACGTAAACCTCTTCACTGCCGTCGATGTTCCGGACCGTGACGCTGCCCTGGTCATCCCAGACATAGCGCGTGTCCATCTGCGCAAACGACGCCCAGTGGCGAATACATATGGCCGCCTTGCCAGACCGTTCCCACTCCCAGAAGAAACTTGCGCCACCGGCCAGTTGCCGCTGCAAAATTACGTGCTGGTCGTCGTAGTCGTAACGCTCGCTTTCCCCGGCGGCGTTGCTCGCTTCGATCAGTTGATCGCGTTCGTCGTAGTGGTAACTGACTAAGGTTTGTTCGGTGTGCCACGCCTCGGCGAGGGTCTGGGCCGGGCGGAAACACTGGTAGTCGACAGCGATCAGGTGGGCGCGGTCGTAGCGCAACAGCAAGGCACGACCGGCTCCGTTGTCGAAGCGCTGGATACGTTCCTGACGGTCGCGGGTGATGCGCAGGCGGTTATCGTAGGCGTCGCTAATGGCCGTCAGCCGACCGTTGTGAAAGTGGTAGAACCGTGTGTCGTCGCCGGCCTGGGCGAGGATCAGTTCTTCGGGGTCATTGCCGAGGTAAATCGCCGCGCGCGACAGGCTGTTGTGGATGGCCGGGCGTTCGTGATTCGGCAGCGGGAACGTGGTGCGGCGGTTTTCGTGGTCGATCCAGATGACCTGGTCGCCGTCGATCTCCAGTCGATGGGCGAGCGAATGGCTCCAGCCCCAGCCCAGCCCGCAATCTATCTCCACCGCGCTGGTGCGGTACAACCGGGTGAAGGCAAACGGCAGCAGCCCGTCCAGCGCACCGTCGGTCAGGGTCAGCAGTTCTTCGCCGCTGACCATCGACACAGGACAGCCGTTGGTGCAGGTCAGTGCCGAGCAATCGGCGCTGTCGCCATTGGGGTTTTTCGCCTGATCCGGGGCGTCGTCGCGGTGTTCGCTTTGCTTGAGAGTGGTGTTGCGCCTGGCATCCCAACGCAGTTGCATCCGACCTTTTTTCATCCCTGCGGCGATACCGCGGGCGGCGACTTTTTTGTAGCGGTCGACGTAGCCGATGAAGTTATTGATGATCGTGAAAATCGCCTTCACGAGACGCACAACGGCACTGAGCAACTGCGCAGCTCGATCAGCCAAACGCATCGTCAGATAGGCGATGCCGGCGCCCGCCCCGGCGAACGTCAGGACGAGGCCAATCAGGATATCGATCAGCAGCTGCACCACCACCATCGACACCGCTTCGGCGGTTTTGCCGGCAATTTCGCTGGGTGGCAGCATGTCGAGCCAGAGGCTGGCGCAGCGCACCAGCAGACACAGCGCCGCTTCGTCACTGACTAGCAACTGGGCTTTTTCCATGACATCCGGTGCGGCTTTGGCGAGCTTCTCCAGCTCTGCGGCGCTTTCGCCCAACCGCTCTCCAAACTTCGCCGGATCCTTGAGAATGTCCGAAAGCAGGCCGATGCCGTCCCACACTCCTTCAATTGCCGCCCAACTTCCCGCGAGCATTCCATTGCCTACAGCAACCGAAGACGATTCCGACCACTTCGGTTTGAACGTCTGCCATTCATCACGCAGCCAGCTGTCGAGCTCCTTCGTCAGGCCGTCGTACGAGGAAAACAGCTTATGTACCTGATCCGGGGTGACTTCGTTGTGAACATGAACGCGGTAGAACTTGCCGGGTGTACCGGTGAACTCTCCCTTGCCACGTTCATTGAGCGTCACAGGCGTCGACTTACCGCCATCCACCGCAATGACATCGACCTGAATATTCCCCAACGGAACGTCGTAAACCGACTCGAACTTGCTCTCGATCTGCAGAATTCCGCCGTCGGGACACTGCGCAACGCTGGAGAAAAAATCGTCATCGCTGCTGCTGACGGACTTACTGGTATCGCCCAGTTTGATTTTGCGTTCCATGTCCATCAGCGACGGCAAATCAGCGGCACGGCTGGCCATGTCCGCCGTTTGGTTGAACCAACGCTTAAGCTGTTTGCGGTAGAGCGTCAGGGAGTCCGGAAAACGGTCTAGCTCCTGCTCGATACGGGCGATGTGCTCCATCAACGCACCGAAAAGCAGGCAGCGACTGGAGAAAAGGAGTCGAACATAAGCAATCCCTTGCGCAGAAAATTAGGCGCGGGGACTTTGCGGGGGATCAATCAGAAATGAAGTCAGGAAAGGTGGAAATGGATGTAGGGCGATTCGCTTATTAGCAGCGACTAAAGGCCGCTATGCCGATTACTCCGTCCCCATGCATCTGCCGCAGCAACGCCACCCCGCTGTCGATGAACTCCAGCGACCCGGCCATCCCCGCCTCCACCGCCAGCCCTTCCAGCTGCGACCGCCCATCGAGCTCAGGAAACTCCCCGATCCGCTGCAACAACCGCCACGCCAACGGGCTCAGCTCGGAGAAGCGCACACTCCAGTCTTCAGCCCGACGCACCAACAACAATGTCGGCTGAGTCGGTGGCACTTGCGGCCGATAATCCGGCCCCACTTTTTGCACCGGCCAGCCATAGGCCAACGGCCAGGCCAGTGGCGAAACCTGCAACGGTTGATCCAGCAGCAGCCCTGCGTCACCGGCGGGTAGCGGCTCGGCGTCGGATTGTTGCAGGGCCATTTCGACCCATTCGTAATGCGCCAGCTCGACCATGAACGGTGGCCACGGCCCATCGTTCAGCGCCAGCGGCATCGATGCGAGGAACTCGACAAACTCCCGGGCGATCTCGCCGAATTTTGGCGTGTGAGCGCGGTAGTCCCGCAGGAAGATTCGCACCAGAGAACGCCAGTCACTGTCCCCCAGTATTCTCACCAACACCGGAAAGGTGCCGCTGAGCAACGACGACAGGTTCGAGAACACCAGATCGCGATAAACCTGCGCCCGTGCCACGTCCATCCCGGCAGGCGGTGCGCAGTGGTCGGGGTCGCGCAGGTAGCGAGTCAAGGTGTCTTGCTGCTGATACAGCGTCGGTTTATCCACGGTCCGCCTCCTCCTGCAGTCGGCGAATGGTCTGCAACTCGCTCACCAGTTCAGAGAACGCCG
Source organism: Pseudomonas sp. KD5 (assembly GCF_012932895.1). Taxonomy (NCBI): domain Bacteria; kingdom Pseudomonadati; phylum Pseudomonadota; class Gammaproteobacteria; order Pseudomonadales; family Pseudomonadaceae; genus Pseudomonas; species Pseudomonas sp. KD5. Next base: position 4,459 of record NZ_JDWJ01000022.1, read on the forward strand.
GGTAATTGAAGTCCCGTTCAAGCAGCGTCGGCTGTACCCCGAACCGCGCATACGCCTCGGCCAGCAACGACCAGACCACTGGTTTGACCGAGGCGCCGTGGGTGTCGATTTTCAGGGTGTCGGATTCGTCGAAATGCCCCGCCACATGCATCGCGACCACCCGCCCCGCGTCGATACCCGCCAGAAACGCCTGCGGATCGAAACCGTGATTGATCGAGTTGACGTAGACATTGTTGACGTCCAGCAGCAGGTCGCAATCGGCTTCGCGCAGTACTGCGTTGGTGAACGTCAGTTCGTCGATGTCCTGCTGCGGCGCGGCGTAGTAGGAGACGTTTTCCACCGCCAGGCGCCGACCGAGAATGTCCTGGGTCTGACGAATTCGGGTGGCGACGTGGTGCACCGCTTCCTCGGTAAACGGCAACGGCAGCAGATCGTAAAGATGCCCGTCATCGCTGCAGTAGCTCAGGTGTTCGCTGTACAGCGGCACTTTGTAGCGATCGAGGAAAACCCGCACTTCTTGCAGGAAGCCTACGTCCAGCGGCGCCGGCCCACCCAACGACAAGGACAAGCCGTGGCAGGACAACGGATAACGTTCGGCCAGGGCACGAAACGCCGCGCCATGCGCGCCGCCGATGCCGATCCAGTTTTCCGGCGCGACTTCCAGAAAGTCGAAAGCGCCCGCCGAGGCTGCTTGAAGGTCGTTCATCAAACCGCGGCGCAAGCCTAGCCCGACGGTCGCCTGTGCAGATGTGAGGGGAATTTGCATGGTGTCGATCTCATCCTGGGATCCGGTCTCCAGCGCCTGAACACTCAGTGCCGGCCGGCAGGCCCAGTCAAGCGCCTCGGTGTGTCGGGTCTGTGTGCGCAAACGCCCCTCTTCTCAGCGCACTGTATCGGACAGGCAGCCAGATACAGTGGGATACACGAACTAGACTTGTTGATTACCCCCGTAGGGGAGCCAGGACGCGGTTATCGTCCTGTTCATTCCCACGATCACCGCCCACAGGTGCATGCCTCGACAAACAATGCCTGCGGGCCGTGATCCTGCTGAAGGAGCACACATGATGGACGAGGCCAGACTCAATGATTTCATGGGCAAACTGGTGAGCGACATGGGCGGCGCGGCGATGCTCGCCAACGTCATCCTCGGCGAAGAACTCGGCCTGTACCGGGCCATGGCCGACAGTCAGCCAGTCACCCCCGAAGCACTCGCCGAGAAGACCGGCTGCAACACCCGCCTGCTGCGTGAATGGCTCAGCGCCCACGCGGCCTCCGGTTACATGGAACACCGCGACGGCCAGTTCCGCCTGCCTGAAGAGCAAGCCCTGGCGCTGGCGATCGAAGACTCACCGGTCTATGTGGCCGGCGGTATGGCGGTGGTTGCGTCGTTTTTTCATGACAAGGACAAACTGGTCAACGCCATGCGCGGCAACGGCGCCCTGCCCTGGGGCGATCACCATCCGTGCATGTTCAGCGGCACCGAGCGGTTCTTCCGCCCAGGCTACAAGGCGCATCTGGTCAGCGAGTGGCTGCCGGCGCTCGACGGGGTGGTCGCCAAACTGGAGGCTGGCGCGAAAGTGGCGGACATTGGCTGCGGCCACGGCGCCTCGACCGTGATCATGGCCCAGGCTTTCCCCGAGTCGCGGTTCGTCGGTTTCGATTACCACGCGCCCTCGATCACCGTCGCCACCCAGCGCGCCGAAGAAGGTGGCGTGTCCGGACGGGCACGGTTCTTCCAGGGCACCGCCAAGAGCTATCCGGGCGACGACTATGATCTGATCTGCTATTTCGACTGTCTGCACGACATGGGTGACCCGGTGGGCGCGGCACGGCATGCCTATGAATCGCTCAAACCCGACGGCACGGTGCTGTTGGTTGAGCCCTTCGCCAACGACACGCTAGACGAGAACGCCAACCCGGTGGGACGGCTGTTCTACGCCGCCTCGACCTTTATCTGCACACCCAACTCGCTGTCCCAGGAGGTCGGCCTCGGGCTCGGTGCCCAGGCAGGCGAGGCACGGTTGCGCAAGGTCTTCACCGAGGCGGGGTTCACCCAGTTCCGGCGAGCCACGGAAACGCCGTTCAACCTGATTCTGGAGGCGCGTAAATAACGCCCGGCTCATCACCCGGGCAGGTTGGTCTGCCCGGATGCAACGGATGAAACCGGATCCTGTGGGAGCGGGCTTGTGTGGCGAGGGGGCTTGTCGGAACGCCGCATCGCCCCGTTCGATTGCGAAGCAGTCGTAAAACCAGTCACCGCTTTCTAAATTCAAGATCGCGGTGATTGGTTTTAGGGGTGCTTCGCGCCCCAACGGGGGCAAGCCCCCTCGCCACACAAGCCCGCTCTCATAGGTGACCGTGATCAACTCAGACGCTCGCCAAGGTTTTCAGCCTTGAGAATATCGAACAACGCCTGCGCCGCCGCCGACAGTTCTTGCCCGGTCGTCAAAACCCCGATCGCCCGTTCCACCACCGGGTCGCGCAAGGTGATACAACGCGCGCCCAACTCGCGCATCTGCTCGGCGCACAACGCTGGCACCGCGCTTACGCCCAGTCCGCTGGCCACCATCCGCCCGACCGTTGCCAACTGATGACTTTCAAACTCCACCGGCAACTTCATGCCCCGCGCCTGCAAGTGCTCTTCGAGCATCACCCGCACCGTGGACGGTCGCTGCAGGGTAATGAACGGTTCCTTGAGCAACGTCTGCCAATCGATATCGCTCAGGTCCGCCAGCGGTGAATCAAGCGGCACCACCGCCACAAACCGGTCTATGTACAACGGGGTGAATTGCAGCGACGAACTCTGGGTCGGCTCAAACGCCACGCCCAATTCCACCTGGCGGTCGCGGACCATTTCCAACACCTGCTCGTTGATCACGTCGTTCACCGTGACGTTGACCTTGGGATAACGCGCGCGGAAAGTCTTGAGGATCGGCGGCAGCAGGTTGCCGGCAAACGACGGCATCGCCGCCAGCGTCACGCGGCCACGCTGAAGGGTGAAGCGTTGGCGCAGTTCATCCTCGGCATTGTCCCAGTCCGCGATCAGCCGACGGGCCAGTGGCAGCAGCGATTCACCCTCGGCGGTCAGTGCGACGTTGCGGGTATTGCGGGTGAACAGGCGCCCGCCCAGGCCGTCCTCCAGCGCCTTGATGGTCAGGCTCAGCGCCGATTGGGACAGGTGCAGCCGCTCGCAAGCCACGGCAAAGCTCAAACTCTGGGCCACGGCCAGGAAGGCGCGGATCTGTTTAACGGTCATGGCCACTGTCTCCAACGTAGCGCGCACTCATTGGTGAGTTTTATCTATCAATCAACCTTAAAAATCAACTTAACAAATAAATCCTGTGGCGAGACACTCCCTCCCCATCCGGCTAGCCAGCCGCCCACAAAGAATAAAAGAGGTGCATATGGCAGGGTTCGACAAGCGCGTGTATTCCTATGAGGAAGCGATGGCCGGTCTTGAAGACGGCATGACCGTGATCTCCGGCGGCTTCGGCCTGTGCGGGATTCCGGAAAACCTCATCGCCGAGATCCAGCACCGGGGCACCCGTGACCTCACCGTGGTCTCCAACAACTGCGGCGTCGATGGGTTCGGTCTCGGCGTGCTGCTGGTGGACCGGCAGATCCGCAAAGTGGTGGCCTCCTACGTCGGCGAGAACAAACTGTTCGAAGACCAACTGCTTAAAGGCGAAATCGAAGTCGTCCTGACCCCCCAAGGCACCCTCGCCGAGAAAATGCGCGCAGGCGGCGCCGGCATCCCGGCGTTCTTCACCGCCACCGGCGTCGGCACTCCAGTCGCTGAAGGCAAGGAAGTGCGCGAATTCAAGGGCCGCCAGTACCTGATGGAAGAATCCATCACCGGTGACTTCGCCATCGTCAAAGGCTGGAAAGCCGACCATTTCGGTAACGTGGTCTATCGCCACACCGCCCAGAACTTCAACCCGTTGGCCGCCACCGCCGGCAAGATCACCGTGGTCGAAGTCGAAGAAATCGTCGAACCCGGCGAGCTGGACCCGTCGCAGATCCACACCCCTGGCATCTATGTCGACCGGGTCATTTGCGGCACGTTCGAGAAGCGCATCGAACAGCGCACCGTGCGTAAGTGATCCCCTGCCCCCGGACCGAATGAAGGAATAACAACTATGGCACTTTCCCGCGAACAAATGGCTCAGCGCGTCGCCCGCGAAATGCAGGACGGCTACTACGTGAACCTCGGCATCGGCATTCCGACCCTGGTCGCCAACTACATCCCCGAAGGCATGGAAGTCATGCTGCAATCGGAAAACGGCCTGCTCGGCATGGGCGCCTTTCCGACCGACGCCGAAGTCGACGCCGACATGATCAACGCCGGCAAACAAACCGTGACCGCGCGTATCGGCGCGTCGATTTTCTCCTCCGCCGAATCGTTCGCGATGATCCGCGGCGGCCACATCGACCTGACCGTGCTCGGTGCGTTCGAAGTGGACGTCGAAGGCAACATCGCCTCCTGGATGATCCCCGGCAAACTGGTCAAGGGCATGGGCGGCGCGATGGACCTGGTGGCCGGTGCGGACAACATCATCGTCACCATGACCCACGCCTCCAAGGACGGTGAGTCGAAACTGCTGCCCCGCTGCAGCCTGCCGCTGACCGGCGCCAGTTGCATCAAACGCGTACTGACTGACCTGGCCTACTTGGAAATCCACAACGGCGCGTTCATTCTCAAGGAACGCGCACCAGGCGTGAGCGTTGAGGAAATCGTCGCCAAGACCGCCGGCAAACTGATCGTGCCTGACCACGTCCCGGAAATGCAGTTCGCTGCCCAGTGAGGAATCCGTCCATGCAAGACGTTGTGATTGTTGCTGCCACTCGCACTGCCATCGGCAGTTTCCAGGGCGCGTTGGCCAATGTGTCCGCGGTTGATCTCGGTGCTGCGGTGATCCGCCAGTTGCTGGCGCAAACCGATCTGGACCCGGCGCAGGTCGATGAAGTGATCATGGGCCAGGTATTGACCGCCGGCGCCGGGCAAAACCCTGCGCGCCAAGCTGCGATCAAGGCCGGACTGCCTCACGCCGTACCGGCCATGACCTTGAACAAGGTCTGCGGCTCGGGCCTCAAAGCGCTGCATCTGGCGGCGCAGGCGATTCGCTGCGGCGATGCCGAGGTGATCATCGCCGGCGGCCAGGAAAACATGAGCCTGGCCAATTACGTGCTGCCCGGCGCCCGCACCGGTCTGCGCATGGGCCACAGCCAGATCGTCGACACGATGATCAGCGACGGTTTGTGGGATGCGTTCAACGATTACCACATGGGCATCACCGCCGAGAACCTGGTGGACAAGTACGGCATCAGCCGTGAAGCCCAGGACGCCTTCGCTGCCGCCTCGCAACAGAAAGCCGTGGCCGCCATCGAAGCCGGGCGTTTCGTCGATGAAATCACCCCGATCCTGATCCCCCAACGCAAGGGCGATCCACTGGCCTTCGCCACCGATGAACAGCCGCGAGCCGGCACCACCGCCGAATCCCTGGGCAAGCTGAAAGCGGCCTTCAAGAAGGACGGCTCGGTGACCGCCGGCAACGCCTCGTCGCTGAACGACGGCGCCGCCGCGGTGATCCTGATGAGCGCCGCAAAAGCCAAGGCCCTCGGCCTGCCGGTGCTGGCGAAAATCGCCGCGTACGCCAACGCGGGCGTCGACCCGGCGATCATGGGCATCGGCCCGGTCAGCGCCACCCGTCGTTGCCTGGACAAGGCCGGCTGGTCCATCGATCAACTGGAGCTGATCGAGGCCAACGAAGCCTTCGCCGCGCAATCCCTGGCGGTGGCCAAGGACCTGGAATGGGACCTGAGCAAGGTCAACGTCAACGGTGGCGCGATTGCCCTGGGTCATCCGATTGGTGCATCGGGTTGCCGGGTGCTGGTGACCTTGTTGCACGAGATGATCAAGCGTGACGCCAAAAAAGGCCTGGCCACCCTGTGCATTGGAGGCGGTCAGGGCGTGGCATTGGCGATCGAGCGCTAGCCCGAGACCGCGTTGTCGTTCATCGCGAGCAGGCTCGCACACAGGTGACCGCATTCTCCCGAGAGCACTCGGTTACCTGTGGGAGCGTGGCTTGCCCGCGACGACGGCGGCACAGTCAACATTGATGTCGCCTGACACACCGCTTTCGCGGGCAAGTCCCCTCACCACAACGGCTGGAAACCTCTGGCCCTCAGGCAAATTTCACCAGGTTCAAGACCGGCAACGGACCGCCCGGGAACTGCACCAGCCGCGCCCCGACACTCAGTTCGCCCAGATCGATTCCAAAGAAGCCCAATCGCTCGATCAGCGCTGCCACTTGAGCCTTGGCCTCGGCATCGTCACCAGAAAGAAACAACACTCGCCGCCCACCCTCCGCCGCCGGATCACTCTCAAGCAGAGGCGCTTGAAGGTGATTGAAGGCCTTGACCACCCGCGCGCCAGGTACCCATTCGGCAAACACTTCACTGGACGGACGGCCCTGCAAATCCACCGCTTTGAACGATGGCGCCTCGATCGAATTGTTCGCGTCGATGACAATCCGCCCGCCGAAATCCGGCAATCCGGCCAGTGCCGTTGGCAATTTCGACCAGTTCACCGCGACCAGAACGATCGGCTGCGCGGCCGCTTCTTCACGGGTGCCGGCCCGCGCCGTCGGCCCGAGTTCTTCCACCAGTGAGGCCAGGGTTTCCGGGCCGCGGCTGTTGGCGATGACGACTTCAATGCCCTGACGGGACAATGCTTTGGCGAAGGCTGTGCCGATGGCGCCGGCGCCGATGATTCCGATAGTGCTCATGGTGTTCACTCCGTAGTGGGTTGGTGGAGTGAATACTGCGCTTGCCATTACTACTTTATTAGACGGTAATGAGTTGAATGATCTTCAAGTATTAATATCAGGTGTCTGAGATGGAAACACTCGCCAACCTCGAATCTTTCGTGCGCAGCGCTGAAACCGGCAGCTTCTCCGCCGCCGCACGGTTGCTCGCACTGACGCCCGCCGCCGTCAGCCGCAACGTGGCGATGCTTGAACGCAATATCGGTGTGCGGCTGTTCCAGCGCTCGACCCGCAAGCTGTCACTGACCGAAGCCGGCGAACGCTTTCTGGCCAGCATCGGCGGCAATCTGCAGGCGCTGCAGACGGCGATCAGTGCGGTGTCCAGTGATCGCGGGGAGCCGGCGGGGGTGCTCAAGGTCAGCTTGGCGCCGACGTTCGGCATTGACCACGTGTTGCCGCTGTTACCGGAATTTCTGGCGCGCTACCCGCTGATTCGCTTGGAATGGCACTTTGAAAACCGCCAGGTCGATCTGATCGCCGAAGGGTATGACGCCGCCATCGGCGGCGGTTTCGAGCTGACACCCGGGGTCGTCTCGCGGACGTTGGCAGCGGCGGATGTGGTGGCGGTGGCCTCACCGGCGTACATGGCCGGACGCACCCTGCCCAGCAGCCCGGCGGACCTGGCTCAGTACAACGGCATTGTGATGCGCGGCATTCGCACCGGGCGGGTGCGCCAATGGGTGATGCGGGATAGCGTGGGCAATGAAGCCAGCGCCGAGCTGAGTGAAAACATCGTGCTCAATGACCCTGCCGCCATGCGTGAAGCGGCCCTGCTCGGCCTTGGTGTGACGCTGCTGGTGTCGCCCGATGTCATCGCCCATATCCAGCACGGCGAACTGCTGCGCTTGTTGCCGGACTGGCATGCCGACGCGGGATCGATCTCGCTGTATTACCCGAGCCGCACGTTGATGCCGGCCAAGACCCGGGTGTTTATCGATTATCTGGTTGAGGCGTTTGAGCGGGGGTGAAGATCAAAAGAATGACTCAGCCCACAAACTGCAAAATCAACCAGCTGTTGGCCGCACTGATTACCGTAAACAATCCCCAAGCCAACACCCGCGTTGGCAGCCGATTCACAAACGGCCCCATGAGCGTCTGATCGTTGGTCATGCGAATCAACGGGTACAACGCGAACGGCAGTTGCAGGCTGAGTACCACCTGACTCAACACCAGCAGTTTGCCGATTGCCCCGTCGCCCATCAGCCACACGCCGATAAACGCCGGGATCAGCGCCAGCCCGCGAGTGATCAAGCGCCGTTGCCAGCAGGGCAAGCGCAGGTTCAGGTAGCCCTCCATGATCACTTGGCCCGCGATGGTGCCGGTGAAGGTCGAGCTCTGCCCCGACGCCAGCAACGCCACACCAAACAACACACTGGCCAACGCCCCGCCCACCAATGGATCGAGCAAGTGATAGGCGTCCTGGATGTCCACCACGTCAGTGTGCCCGGTCTTGTGGAAGGCCGCCGAAGCAAGAATCAGGATCGCCGCGTTGACCAGCAGTGCCAGCGCCAGGGAGCCGATGGTGTCGATGCGCGCCAGTTTGACCGCGTCCTGCTTGCTGGCCAGGTCTTTGCCGATCATCCGCGTCTGCACGATCGAGGTATGCAGGAACAAGTTATGCGGCATCACCGTGGCCCCGAGAATGCCGATGGCCAGGTACAACGGCGCCGCATCGCCGATCACCGAAAGTGACGGTGTGAAACCGCGAGCGACGTCCGGCCAATAGGGTTTGATCAGCAGCAGTTCGACGAAGAAACACGCGCCAATAGTGCCCACCAGCACCAGCATGATCGCCTCCAGCCGACGAAAACCCCGGTTTTGCAGGGCCAATACCAGCAACGTGTCGAACGCGGTGAGCGCGATGCCAAACGTCAGCGAACAACCCAGCAGCAAGTGGAATGCCAAGGCGCAGCCGAGCACTTCGGCGAGGTCGGTGGCGATGATCGAAATTTCCGCCAGCAGCCACTGGGTCCGTGCGGTCCGCGTGCTGTAGCGCTCCCGGCACAACTGCGCCAGATCGCGCCCGGTGGCGATGCCCAGACGCGAGCACAAACACTGCACCACCATCCCCGCCAGGCTCGCCAGCAACACCACGAACAACAGGCTGTAGCCAAACCGCGAACCGGCCTCGATGGCCGTGGCCCAGTTGCCCGGGTCCATGTAGCCGATGGACACCAGCAAACCGGGGCCGGCAAAACGCAGAACGCGCTTGAAGAACGAAGCACCAGGGTCAACGGCAACCGTGCCGGCCACTTCCGGTGGGCAAAACGGCGCGGTGCCGACTTTGGGCAAACTGAATTTCACGCAAGCATCCGTCAACAGGTGGGAGCGCGCAGCTTAGACGTTTCGCGCACCCGGGTGTAGGCGCTCAACGCTTGCGCAGAAACCGCCTTAAGCAATCCATCGCCCGCAATGCTAACGTGACCGGCACACACAAATGGAGATGCGTGCGTGCTGATGCTCAAGCTGCTGGTGATTCCGGGGTTTCTGTTGCTGATTTCCCTGGCCGGTAAACGCTGGGGACCGAGCGTGGCCGGTTGGCTGTCGGGGTTGCCGGTGGTGGTCGGGCCGATTCTGTTGTTCCTCGCCATCGAGCAAGGCCATGTGTTCGCCGCTCAAGCGGCAACGGCGGCGCTGTCAGCCATGTTCGCGATGATTGCATTCTGCGTGACGTATGCCCAGGTCGCACAACGCTTGAGCTGGTCGTGGGCACTGACGATGGCGCTGCTGGTCTGGGCGTCGGTGGCTGTTGTGCTGTCGCTGATCCCGCCATCGCTGGCGCTCTCGGTGATCGCCGCCGCCACCGCGTTGCTGGCCGCACCGTACCTGTTTCCCTCGGTGCAACCCGTCGTTTCAGGCCCGGCGCCCAAATCCGACAAACTGCTGCTGCGCATGATGGCTGGCGCCCTGCTCACGTTGGCCGTGACGCTGCTGGCCAGCACCGTCGGCGAGCGCTGGAGCGGGTTGCTTGCAGTGTTCCCGGTGCTGGGCAGTGTGATGGCGGTATTTTCCCAGCAGACTCGCGGTCCGGCGTTTACGGCGGCGTTGCTCAGGGCTACGGCAACCGGGATGTATTCGTTCGCGGCGTTTTGCCTGGTGCTGGCATTGGCGTTGCCGAGGTTCGGCTGGATGGGATTCGCATTGGGGATAGGCGCCTCGTTCGGGATGCTGTTGGTGACTAAACAACGGGCATTGCGCCCAGCGCCCTATCGTTTCAACGAACGGCAACGATGATCACCACACGCCTTGTGTAGCAGCTGTCGAGCTTGCGAGGCTGCTGCTACAAATCGCGATCCGTGGGATGATCGCCGTCATAGCGCGACCATCCCACGGAGAGTTTGAATGTCATTGTTGAGTAAAAAAGCCATTGTTCTGCTGCTGACAGCGGCTGCCAGCCTGGGGGCCTTGAATGCGCAGGCGGCCAAGGCCACTACCAGCGACAAAGCGCCGACCCAGAAGGTCTCGATGCTCGGCGGCAAGTTCACCTTCACCCTGCCCAAGGGCTTCATCGCCAATCCGCTGCCGGCCGGCGACGCGGCCACCGGTACCGCCGGGGCGACGGGTACGATGTACACCAACCAGACGACCAAAACCGTAGTGATCGCCGCCGAAAACACCATTCCCGGCGGCGTCAACGTCAAGGACAACGACGGTGAATTCCTCGATTCCACCGTGTCCGCCTTCGCCACCGAGCAACGCAATGCCTTGCCGGACTTCAACAAGCTGAGCGAAAAAAGCCTGACCCAAAAAGGCACGGGGCTGGGCCTGCGACAGATCGACAGCACCGCCACCCAGGGCGGCGGCATGACCCTCGACACCTCGCTGATGGCCGCTTCTGGCACTCGCATGGCCATCATTCAGGTCATCTCCCGCCCCAACGACAAAACCGGCCACGAAACGCTGGTGAACCAGATCATCACCGGCAAATAAACCCGACCGGCTCAGGGATTGAGGCGCTGCAACCAGGCGCTCAAATCCTGCATCTCGGTGGCGCTGATGCTGTGGCCGACACCTTCGTAGGCATGAAACTCGGGCTTGAGTGACAGGCGTTGCAACAGGCTGTCGGCCTCGGTGCCGTCGGTGTAGGGCAGGCGTTTGTCGGCGGTGCCATGACCGATGAAAATCGCCAGCGACTGGCGTTTTTCATCCGGTTTGAGTTCGGACTTGAGCACCGGCAGGATGCGCCCGCTCAACGCCGCAATGCCGCCCACCGCCTCGGGATGACGCAACGCGACTTCATAGGACATGATCGCGCCCTGGCTGAAACCCACCAGGAAAACCTTGTCCGTTTCAGTGTGATATTTCTTTGCCGCTTGTGCGACGAAATCCAGCAGCACCTGGCTGCTGGTCTTCAGGTCGTCCGTCTCGCCGTTATAGGCACCCTCGCCCTTTTTGCGAAACCACTGGTAACTGCCCTCTTCCAACGTCATCGGCGCCCGCACCGACAGGTAGGTGTACTGCGGCGGCAATTCATCCTTGATGCCGAACAGGTCCTGCTCGTTGCTGCCATAACCGTGCAGGAAAATCACCAAGGGCTGGTTACGGGATTCAACGTTGGCCTGCTCCAGGTACTTGAGCGGCAGATCGGTGCGTAGCGGGATTTCAGCGTGGACGGCGGTGGACGCCAGGAGCGTGAGCAGAGCGAGAAACTTCAACATAAACCTTCCTTCACAGCGCGCAGGATTCGGGACAGAGCCTAACATCTCTTCCCGCCGATGCACCGTTTCCCTCTGATGCACCGCGCCCCCGCAGAAGGCAGCGCCTACATATTGAATCGCGTCGGGACGTCAGTCGTTGACCAGTTTCCCGACCCGGATCGGCTCACGTCCGGCGACTTTCGCCTGCCAGGTGCCAGGCTGTGTGTAGCGCCCGCGATCGATGGCAAACAGCACGCCGCTGGTTCCGGCGCAAACGGTGGTGGCCCGGTCGCTCAACGGATCGACTACTTCAAACAACGCATCGCCCCGCTCCACCCATTCACCTGAATTGCGCAGGAAACTGACCACCCCGTGATGCGGTGCAAACAGGTACTCGGTGCCTTCGAACGGCAGGCCCTCACAGCATTCGCTTGGCGCTGCCGGCCAGGTGCCGGTGATGAAACCCTGTTCGGCGAGGAACCCCAGGATCGCCTCGCAATTGGCCTGGGCCTGATCGACCCGGGTATCGCCCATGCTGCCCAGCTCCAGCGTGGTCGCCAGGTTGGCCGGCGGGATCGCAGCCTCAGGAAAGGCCCGCGCCAGGCGCAACCACGGCGTAGAGCACGACTCATCGAAAGAGCTGCCGCCGGAATCCTCACACAACAACGCCACCCCGGCCTTCAGGCGAGCCGCCAGGGAGCGCCATTGCGGCCAATGCTGCGGCAAGGCATACAGGTGAATCGCCGCGTCGAAATCGCAATGCAAGTCGAGGGTGATGTCGGCCTCGCAGGCGTGGCGCAGCAGCAAGCGGTGCATGGCTTCCAATTGCGAAAGCGGTGCCGGCAATCCATCGAGCACCTGCCCCATGGTCTGGCGAATCAGTACGATGTTGGCCTGGGCGTCACCCCCCAATTGATCGCCGATCAACTCAGCCACCGGTGCGCTGAGTTCAACGAACGAGCGGTTGAAGTTCTTGCCGCTGCCCAATTCGAAGCGGCCCAAATGGCTGCCTTGCAGGTGCTGATCGAGGCCGATGGGATTGGCCACCGGCACCAGTTCGATGATGCCCTGAAGTTGCCCCTGGGCTTCGAGCTCGGCCAGACGCTTCTTCAGTTCCCAGGCGGTGCGCATGCCCGGCAGTTCGTCCGCGTGCAGGCTGGCCTGGATGTAAACCTTGCGAGTACCCGCGCCATAACGAAACACGCTGAGCGTGCGTTCAGTCCCCAGATGGCTCCAGGGCAGTGAATGATCGATGCGTTGCATGGGGACTCCTGAATATCTGTGCGATGAGGCCATTCTTGTGGGAGCGAGCCTGCTCGCACCCACAAAGTCCAGCGTGAAAAAATGGCCACCGCATCCACGGTGGCCACTTCTCTACGGCGTATTAATGGCCGTAAACATCGAAGTTGAAGTACTTGTCCTGCACTTGCTTGTACTTGCCGTTGGCGCGAATTTCAGTGATGGCAGTGTTGAATTTGTCTGCCAGCTCTTTATCGCCCTTGCGCACGGCGATACCGGCACCACCGCCGAAGTACTTGGCGTCTTCGTAGGTCGGGCCGACAAACGCGAAGCCTTTACCGGCATCGGTTTTCAGGAAACCGTCGTCCAGGTTGACCGAGTCGGCCAGCATCGCGTCAAGGCGACCGGCAACCATGTCCAGGTTGGCTTCCTGCTGGGAACCATAACGCACCAGGTCGATGCCGGCCGGCACCAGCACTTCGGTGGCGAAGCGGTCATGGGTACTGGCGCGCAGTACACCCACTTTCTTGCCCTTGAGCTCGGTCAGTGGATCCTTGACGTTGGTGCCTTCCTTCATCACGAAGCGCGCCGGGGTGTGGTAGTACTTGATGGTGAAATCGACGTTCTTCTTGCGGTCGTCGGTGATGGTCATGGACGACAGGATCGCGTCGATTTTCTTGACCTTCAGGGCCGGGATCAGGCCATCGAACTCTTGCTCGACCCAAGTGCACTTCACTTTCATCTGTTCACACAGCGCGTCACCGATGTCCACGTCGAAACCGGTGAGTTTGCCGTCGGGGGTTTTCATCGAGAATGGCGGGTAACCGGCTTCGATCCCGAGGCGAATCGGTTTGGCGTCTTCGGCCACGGCGGTCAGGGACAACATCGACAGTGCCAGGGCACCGAACATCACTCGCTTCTTCATTTATAACTCCTGTGTGCGGAGGCTTTTATTGGCAGCTTTCGATTGGCAACTTTCGGCCAGTGAAGACCGAAGTGGCCGGCAGTCTAGAGCGGCTACAGGAGGGCAAATTGTGTTTAGGCGACAAATACTTATAAAAAAGAAGCCGAGGGATTCGAGGCACTTGAAGTGTGCTCCGAGGTGGTGCAAGGACTGTAGGACAATCCTTTGCTTCAGACAAAACCTACACGTTTTCGGGTACTGATCCGATCGAAGCGTCGCACTGGCGATGAACCATTTTTTGCCTCACATTGACCCACCAACCGCCCCCACAAGAGAAACGTGATGCCCGCGCTGAATCTGATCCAGCACCATCCTGCCGAAGGCCCCGGCGCCATTGCCGAATGGGCCCGGTCCCGAGGCATTACCCTGAACGTGTTTCGCGCCGACCTCGGTCAGTTGCCGCCGGTGAGCGCGGCACCGCTGATTCTATTGGGTGGGCCTTATGAATCAGGTGCCGGGCCGGCATGGCTGAAAACAGAGCGTCAGTGGTTGGCGGGCAGCCTGGATCAGGGCGCGGCGGTGTTCGCGATTTGCCTGGGGGCGCAGTTGCTGGCGCTGAGCCTGGGCGGCAATGTGCGGCGGATGGCTCACACCGAAACCGGCTGGACTACCGTGACCTTTACCGATGGCCAGACGCTGAAGGTGCTGGAGTGGCATGAAGACGCGATCGATCTGCCCCCCGCTGCGCAGTTGCTGGCCAGCAGCGAGGTTTGTGAGCAGCAGATGTATCACGTTGGCCCGACGCGGGTGGGGCTGCAGTTCCACCCGGAATGGAATGCTGAATCGGTGGCGATCCTCAATGAGCATTTTGCCGATGAATCGCCGCTGCCCCGAGAACCACAGGACAGCGCCGCCTACGCAGCTGTGTTTGACTGGTTGCAGATGACGCTGGATGGATGGTGGACAGTATCCTGTGGCGAGGGGGCTTGTCGGAACGCCGCACCGCCCCGTTGGGTCGCGAAGCGGCCCCAAACCAGTCACCGCGATCCCCAAGGATTTACGACTGCTTCGCAGCCGAACGGGGGCAAGCCCCCTCGCCACATTTGATCACCTGTATCTGAACGTCAGCATTCACAACCAATGACTGTCTTGGCGGTGCGAGCAACCACGACACTTAACTGAAACCCTTCATCCAGCCACCCGGTCACCCCGCCGATCATCTCCTTGACCGGGTAACCCAGTGCCGCCAATTTCACCGCAGCCTTGTTGGCGCCGTTGCAGTGAGGGCCGGCGCAATAGACCACAAACAGCGTGGACTTCGGATAGGCCACCAGGCTATCAGCTGTGATCAACCGACCCGGGATGTTGATCGCGCCTGGCACATGTCCGCGTTCGAACGCCAACGGTCCGCGCACGTCCACCAGAACAAAATCCACCTCGCCGGCCTCTTGGCTGCTGTAGACGTCGGAACAATCAGTTTCGAAGGTCAGACGATTGCTGAAGTGCATCAGGGCGATGGCGGACGGGGCTGCGGGAATCTCGCGAACCAGGCTAGGCATGAGCTGTACTCCAAAGTCTCAGTGGGTGTGAGAAAACTTTATCTGCTCCGGCCTTGCCGCTACAGTGGCGCACAAGACACTCACCGGGAATTTTCCGCCAAATGCAGCCCACCCCAAGTTTAGTCGCGATTCTGGCCTACGACGGCCTCTGTACCTTCGAATTCGGCATTGCCGTGGAGATCTTCGGCCTGGCGCGGCCAGAGTTCGATTTCCCTTGGTACGAGCATCGCATCGTCGCCGTCGATCAAGGGCCGATGCGCGCCATGGGCGGCATTCAGGTGCTGGCCGACGGCGGGATGGAACTGCTTGAGCGCGCCCGAACCATCATCATCCCCGGCTGGCGCGACCGTAACGCGCCGGTGCCCGAACCCTTGCTCGCCGCCCTGCGCCAGGCCCATGCCCGGGGCGCGCGGTTGCTGTCGATCTGTTCCGGGGTATTCGTACTGGCGGCCACCGGTTTGCTGGACGGTCACGGCGCCACCACCCATTGGCGCTACACCGCTGAACTGGCCGAGCGCTTCCCGAACATTCTGGTGGATCCGGACGTGCTGTATGTCGATTCGGGTCAGTTGATCACTTCGGCCGGCAGCGCCGCCGGCATCGATGCCTGCCTGCATCTGGTCGCGCGGGATTTCGGCACGCAGGTGGCCAACTCGGTGGCCCGGCGGTTGGTGATGTCGCCGCAACGCACCGGCGGCCAGGCGCAGTTCATTCCGTCACCGGTCAGCCCGACGCCGCGCAGCGATCTGTCGCGGGTCATGCAGTGGGCGCGGGAACGTCTGCATGAACCGCTGGAGGTCCGCGACCTCGCCAGCGAGGCGGCCATGAGTGAGCGCACGTTCCTGCGGCGGTTCACCGAAGCCAGCGGTATGCCGCCCAAAGCGTGGCTGCAGCATGAACGCCTGGCCCGGGCCCGCGAGCTGCTGGAGAGTACGAATCAAAACACCGACCAGATTGCCCAGCACTGCGGTTATCGCTCGGTGGAGAGTTTCCGGGTGGCATTTCGTAGCGTGGTCGGCGTGCCGCCTTCGGTGTATCGGGAACGGTTCGGGCGCAAGGTCAGTGCTGTTTGAATCCATCACTCATTATCAATGGCGATAACAACAATAATGAATGATGAGAAAGCGCGTTAATCTATCGCCATTCTTAATATCAAACACTTCATACCCAAACGCGTCGCTATTAATAAAATAATATTAAACATTACTCCGGTGCAGTCCATTGCATATTTATCGGCGCCTGCTTAACTGCAAAAACTGCTGATGACAGCAGTGCCCGCAAACACCACGGAAGGAATCGTTATGAGCACTTCAACTCGCCATAGCATGCCCCCCTATGGGGTGGCCATCCAAGGCGCGATCAAGGCAGGCGACCTGCCGCAAATGAAGACGCTGTTGAAACAACGCGATGCATCCACACCAGAAAATAAAGAGCTAAAAACTGCTTACGAGCAGTTGGTTAAGGAAATCGCACGCCTGGAAAAGCACTAATAGCTATTTCCGCGCCCCTTATTGCAATGGAGGCAATAATTATGTCTGGTTCCAATCAACAACCTGTCGGCTTGTTCCCACTCTGCTACCGAATTGGTACTTCGGCCGCGGGCGCACAAAACCTGGCACTCAATCTTCTGGTTTTTACCCCAGATCAAACGGTAAGCGGCACTGCCGAAATTACTCAAGCCACTAACCCTCCACTGGATGTGCACTCCGATGTCTGGGGCGAATACACCTACCTGACGGTCATGAGCCCTGGCGTCAGCAAGATCCTGATCACCGCTCAAGGCAATAACGGCGGCCCAGGCTCGAACTCAATCGTGAATTTCAAGTTGCATCTGGTGGTCGGTAGCGACTGGAGAGAAGGTGTCGCCAATTACGAGTACTTCAATGGTGAACGGTGGGTCCAGGTCACTGCCCCCGCTCATCTTGTCGAGGCGGTACCCTCCAACGCTTATAAATCAGTGCCTTTGGAGCCCGGCCCGGTCATTCCAGCCTATCCACCGATCATGCCGCTGTACGCCGCACCGATTCAAAGTGCCATTGCCAGCGGTGACCTGGCCCAGATGAAAAACCTGGCCCGCCTGGCCCAACAACAACTGGATCAGCAACCCCAACTGCAGAGCGCGCTTGAAACGGCCAAGGGCGAAATCAGCCGGCAGGAACGCCGCTGACCCGCTCACGAAACATGCCCGAGTTGTCCTGAATACAAATAAGGGAGTAGCACAATGTCAATCGGACTATTTCATACCCGCCTGAATGTCAGTAGTCACCTATTGGGCGCACCGGTTTTAACCCTGGACCTGCTGGTAGATACCGTAAAGAAAAAAGTCAGCGGGGTTGCCAGCATTTTCCAAAGCACCTATCCGCCTCTCAACTTCCGTGCCCGTGTATGGGGTGAGTACTCCGAGGCCAAACTGGTGCCGACAGCCGAAAACCACATCATCCTCACCTTGGCGGGCAGCCCCAGCGGCCCTCTCAGCCAGATCGCCCAGACTTTCGGCTTGAAAGGCATTTTAGGCGCCGATTGGGCGAGCGGTTATGTCGACTACAAGTACCAGGACCAGGGTATCTGGCATTACGTGAAACACGCAGCTGTCAGCCAGGCCCCAGTGATTGAGCGCCCAGAGCATCCGCACCATGCGGTGCCGCTCTATGCCGTCGCGGTACAGCAAGCGCAAACCAGCGGTGACCTGGCGCAACTGAAGTCCGTGGTGAGCCAGGGTGAACAGCAATTGGCCAACAGCGGTGCCCTGCGCAGCGCTCTGGAGCAGCTGAACGCTGAAATCGCCCGCCTGGAGGCCCGATAACCCCA
Source organism: Pseudomonas sp. KD5 (assembly GCF_012932895.1). Classification (NCBI taxonomy): domain Bacteria; kingdom Pseudomonadati; phylum Pseudomonadota; class Gammaproteobacteria; order Pseudomonadales; family Pseudomonadaceae; genus Pseudomonas; species Pseudomonas sp. KD5. The sequence continues at coordinate 22,433 of NZ_JDWJ01000022.1, forward strand.
GGCAGTTAAGCGCAAACCCATGTGGGAGCGGGCTGGCTCGCTCCCACATGGTCCGCGCTATTGACCAACAACAAAAGGTAAATCCGGTCGCGCCATTGACTCAAGGAAGGCGCGAACACTTCGATGGATTCGTGCCGCGCACGCGTTGGTGCGCAAGGATTTCCCATGTCAGACAGTCGCCCTGCCCGCTACCTCAGTGAAACCGACCTCAAACGCTACGTGCCGGTGCATGTGGTCTGGGAAATCACTCTGGCCTGCGATCTCAAATGCCTGCATTGCGGCTCACGCGCCGGCCATCGACGCCCCGATGAACTGAACACCCGGGAGTGCCTCGATGTCATCGATTCCCTGGCGGCACTCGGCACCCGCGAAATCACCCTGATCGGCGGTGAAGCCTATTTGCGCAAGGACTGGACCCAACTGATCCAGGCTATCCACGATCACGGCATGTATTGCGCGATACAAACCGGTGGGCGCAACCTGACGCCCGCGAAAATGCAGGCAGCGGTGGACGCCGGACTCAATGGCGTCGGTGTGTCACTGGATGGACTGGCCCCACTGCATGACGCAGTGCGCAATGTTCCGGGCTCGTTCGACAAGGCGGTGGACACCCTGCGACGCGCCAAACAGTCCGGGCTTGCGGTGAGCGTCAACACACAAATCGGCGCGGCCACGTTGCCCGACCTGCCCGAGCTGATGGACCTGATCATCGACCTCGGCGCCACTCACTGGCAGATCCAGCTGACGGTCGCCATGGGCAATGCCGTCGACCACCCGGAGCTGCTGTTGCAACCCTACCAACTGCTGGAAGTGATGCCGCTGCTGGCGCGCCTCTACCGCGAAGGGGTTGATCGCGGCCTGCTGATGAACGTGGGCAACAATATTGGTTACTACGGCCCTTACGAGCACATGTGGCGTGGCTTCGGCGACGAACGCGTGCACTGGAGTGGCTGCGCCGCCGGCCAGACCGTGCTGGCGCTGGAAGCCGACGGCACGGTAAAGGGTTGCCCGTCATTGGCCACGGTGGGGTTTTCGGGCGGCAACGTACGCAACATGAGCCTGCACGATATCTGGCACTACAGCGAAGGCATGCACTTTGGTCGCCTGCGGGGGGTCGACGACCTGTGGGGCTACTGCCGAGGCTGTTACTACAACGACGTCTGCCGTGGCGGCTGCACCTGGACCTCGCACTCCCTGCTCGGCAAACCCGGCAATAATCCCTACTGCCATTACCGCGCGCTGGACCTGCAAAAACGCGGGCTACGCGAGCGCATCGTCAAACTCGAGGACGCGGCAAAAACCTCCTTCGCCGTCGGACGTTTTGATCTGATTACCGAACGCATCGATACCGGCGAGAAGGTCAACAGCGTCAGCGACAGCGGCCAGGTGATCAAACTGGCCTGGGCGAACCAGGGCCAGAAATCGCCTGACGAAGGACGTATTCCACCGCAACTGGCGCTGTGTCGTGGCTGCTTGCAGTACATCCATGCACACGAAGTGACGTGCCCCCACTGCGACGCTGATGTCGCCGCCGCGGAAGCCGTGCACCAGACAGACCGTGCCCGGCAACAAGCGATCATCAACACTCTGACCGGCCTGCTGGGATTGCCGCAAAATAACTTGATGTAACGTTTATGCCGACGCATCACCAGGGAAGCGACCTCGCAGATCGCTTCCCCGACACATCACCCGGCATGCGGGTCTGCGCGTTGCGAAAAGGTCGGTTACTGAGCCGTCGGGTGTTCGACGATCAGCGATTCGATGTTCATCTTTTTCGCCCGGGTCAGCGCCGCCGTTATTTCAGCTTGCCTGGCCTGCGCCTCGGCTTGCGAACCGAACGGCCCGACCAGAATACGAACCTTTCCATTTTCCTTCACGACGTTGGGAACGAAGCTGTGCTCAATCAACCAACCGCTCAGGTCACTGACCGCCTGGGGTGTCTCGCCACGCACTTCGACGTCCCACTGCGGGCCCGTTACCGCAGCGGGGACGGAGGCGACTGCCGGTTGCGGCTTTTGAGCGTCAACCCCTTTATCCTCACCGCATCCGGCCAGCGTCAGTACCGCGATTACCAAGACCATTTTGCGCACAACGCTTTCCTCCGAATGCTTAAAGCGGCGATTTTAACATCCATGGATCCATCCGGAGTGCCGCAAAATGGGCTCAAAACAACGAGAATGATGGTGGCGGCCTCTGTATAGTTACACCTTGGGAATTAATGCAGCATCTGCGCGTCAGAAAGAGGCACCCAAACCGTGAAACTTCGCACTAATCTATATCTAATACCGACCTCTGCACTGTCCGAATCAGGTGCCCTACAAAGCAATCAAGGAGAAAACCATGCTGATACTCACCCGCAAAGTCGGTGAAAGCATAAATATCGGTGATGACATTACGATCACCATTCTGGGCGTTAGCGGCCAGCAAGTCAGGATTGGCATCAACGCCCCGAAAGACGTTGCGGTGCATCGCGAAGAAATTTATCAACGCATCCAGGCTGGCCTGACCGCCCCGGACAAGCCGCAAACGCCCTGAATCCTGCTGCAGTCAGTAGCCAGCCCATTCTGCCTCGAGTAACGGCTGGCTAAGATTCAAGTGCCGCATCGTTCTGCGCTCCGTCTCTCTTTGCGATGCTATCGCAACACGGAGCCGATACTACTGCCCTGGCTCCTGCCATGACTGTCAGACGTTTCGCATTTGCCGCGAGAAAGAGCGCTCTCCTGCCCGGTTAGCCAAACGTCACACCACGCGCCATGCCCGTAGCCGCCACGACCATCAGCACCAGCAACAGCGCCTCGATATGGCTGATACGGGCAAACAGCGTTGCGCGCCCGGTATCGATTGCCGCGCCGCGCCCCAGCGCAATCCGCCATTTGATCAGCGTCACCATCGGTGCAATCTCAAGCAACAGGATGAACACGAAGAGCGTCATCTTGAGATGAAACAGGGGTTGGTGAAGATAGTAATCAGTGCCTTTTTCATACCCGCCAAAGGCTCGCAGCCCACCCGTGATCAGCAGAGTGACTGCAGAGATCCCCCACAGATTATCTGCAATCAAAACACGGCGAGCGTCCCCTGCCCCGGCACTCAGACGACGCAACGCCGTACCGCGGGTCAGTACAGCCCAAAAACCCAGACCAAAGGCCAAGAGGTGAACCGCCGCCAGAAACCAGTGAGCCAGCATCGACATACTCCCATCAGGACAAAGTTGAATTGGCATTACAGTAGTAGCCCATCGTGTGGGATTTGCTCACGCAGGTGGCTGGGCTGATCTCCCGCACCTCGCCACCGGGCAAATTGCAGGCGAAAAAAAACCGGGTTCCTGATGGATACCCGGTTTTTGAGAGTCTTGGACTTAATCCAGTCGTTTCGAGATCGAAGTGCGAGCGCTGCTCAACCCTTTGGTGTTGTGATCGCCAGGAGTAGTTGCCGAAATGGCAGAGGCCTTGGCAACTCCTCGTGTGTCCCTGGAATGCGCAATGCCCGAAGTGACTGCGCCATGGCCGCGATCACTGTTACGTTCGCTACCATAGTGGTTGCCTTTGAGGCCATGGTCCCGGACGGCTTTGCCAGCGTGATCACTGCTCAAGCCGGCACCACGGCCGACGTGGTCGCTACTCAAGCCTGCACCACGGCCGACATGGTCGCTGCTCAAGCCTGCGCCGCGGCCGACGTGGTCGCTACTCAGACCTGCGCCACGGCCGATATGGTCGCTACTCAAGCCGGCACCACGGCCATTGCTGCTGTCGCCGCCGGAATGGCCAGAACCGCCGATACCACCATGACCACCGCCGTTACCGCCGCCATTGCCACCACCGTTACCACCGCCGCCACCACCGCCATTGCCACCATCCTTCGCGTAGGCGGAGCTCATGATGGACAGTTCAGCGGGCAATAACGGGGCGGCTGCAAGCATCATCACGCAGGACATGACGGCAACAAAACTCTTGTTTTTTAATAGCATGGTGAGGTTCCGTGGAGGTTGATATTGCACGGAATAATTGACCGTCTCCCCCCCATACAGTTCAAAGGCCGGCGACCAGCGGGCAGGCAATGTGCAGCGATCGAACCGGCACACTGCTTCCCGTGATGTTGCTGGTCGTTATGCTGCAAGGGCGCAATTGAAATTTATCGCCCTCACATCAATCGAACGCACCATTGAGCACCTCGTAGATGATCCCGGTAGCGATAGCCACCAAAATCAAGTCAGTGCCAGCCTGCTGCCACTCATAGCCATCGTAGTGGGGAAGCTGGCCGAGCAGACGGCCATCGAGTTTTTTGGCGATCCCCGGCGGCAGAGGTTTACCGCGCGCAAGGTTTTTCTGAATACCGGGTGGCAAGGCGGGACCGGGGCTCCAGTAGTCGCGATAACCACCCACGATGCCAAGGACGCTACCGTGGTTGATGCTCGGGCCGTGACTCCAATCGTCCCCCCCTGAACCTTTCCCTTTGTTTCCATGGCCGGAGTTGCCATGGTCCTGGTTGTATTGTGGATTTCCCTTGCCTCCTCCCTGGCCTTTCCCGTTTCCCGGGTCGGCCAATGCAGTCACTGAACCAGACACCAAGGCAAGACACGTCATAGCGGCGATCAACGAGCGAGATCTAAACATATCCGTTCTCTCCGAAAGGGGATGTCCCCTGAAGAATGTAGACGGCTATGGCGGTATTAGTTCAGCAACAGTGTTTACTGGAAGTAAGGCGCCGAGTTGGCGTTTTTGAGGATTTTGCAAAAGCCAGGTAAATCGCAGACAACAAAAAAGGGCCCACCTTTCGGTGAGCCCTTCCAGACCGCCCAGCAGAGCGGATTTTGTTTGGTAGGCGCGATTGGACTCGAACCAACGACCCCCACCATGTCAAGGTGGTGCTCTAACCAACTGAGCTACGTGCCTGCTGTGAGGCGGCATTCTACGGAATTCCGGAGGGGTGTCAACACCTTTTTTTCACCTAACCCTATGAATATGCAAAATATTTAATTTCGCTGTGGCAAAGAAGATTTTCCGGTGGCTGGCGGTCGATTTTTAACTCGGGTAGGATCAATGCACTCGTAAAATATATTAAACAGAGGCTGCAGGATGGCGAACACTCCCTACCCAGAGTCCTATTACGCCGCGTCGGCCAATGCGGCACCAGCGCGCCCGGCCTTGCAGGATGATGTAGAGACTGATGTCTGTGTAATCGGCGCCGGTTACACCGGCCTGTCCTCTGCCCTGTTCCTGCTGGAAAACGGTTTCAAGGTTACGGTGCTGGAAGCCGCCAAGGTCGGTTTCGGTGCGTCGGGACGCAACGGTGGCCAGATCGTTAACAGCTACAGCCGTGATATCGATGTGATTGAGCGCAGCGTCGGCCCCAAGCAAGCTCAGTTGCTGGGGCAGATGGCGTTCGAAGGTGGGCGGATCATTCGTGAACGAGTGGCCAAATATAATATCCAGTGCGACTTGAAGGATGGCGGTGTGTTCGCCGCCATTACCGACAAGCAGATGGGCCATCTGGAGTCTCAGAAGCGCCTGTGGGAGCGTTTCGGTCACACGCAGCTTGAGCTGTTGGATCAGCGTCGCATCCGCGAGGTAGTGGCTTGCGATCAATATGTCGGCGGCATGCTCGACATGAGCGGCGGGCATATTCATCCACTCAATCTTGCCTTGGGCGAAGCAGCAGCCGTGGAGTCGTTGGGCGGCACTATTTACGAGCAATCGCCGGCAGTGCGCATCGAGCGCAGTGCCAACCCGGTGGTGCATACGCCTCAGGGCAAGGTCAGGGCCAAATTCATCATAGTCGCCGGCAACGCGTACATCGGCAATCTGGTGCCGGAGCTGGCGGCCAAGTCGATGCCCTGCGGGACTCAAGTGATCACCACCGAACCCTTGGGCGATGAATTGGCCAAGCGCCTGCTGCCTCAGGACTACTGCGTCGAAGACTGTAACTACCTGCTCGACTACTACCGCCTGAGCGCCGACAAACGCCTGATATTTGGTGGCGGCGTGGTGTATGGCGCGCGGGATCCGGCGAACATCGAGGCGATCATTCGACCGAAGATGCTCAAGGCCTTCCCGCAACTCAAGGACGTGAAGATCGATTACGCCTGGACCGGCAATTTCCTGCTGACCCTGTCGCGTCTTCCTCAGGTCGGGCGACTGGGCGACAACATCTACTACTCCCAGGGTTGCAGTGGCCACGGCGTGACATATACGCACCTGGCGGGCAAGGTACTGGCTGAAGCATTGCGCGGACAGGCTGAACGCTTCGACGCCTTCGCCGACCTACCCCACTATCCGTTCCCTGGCGGGCAATTGCTGCGTACGCCGTTCGCAGCGTTGGGCGCCTGGTATTACGGATTGCGGGACAAGCTCGGATACTGACCGATAGAGGTGAAAAAGGGGCCGCTGAACGCAGCCCCTTTTTTGTATCCGCCGGGGGAAGTCAAACCCTGATTCAGAAGTCGACCGTCGCCGAAACGAGGTAGGTTCGTGGGGTCGAGAGCGTCAAGCCCGGCTCACTGTCATCCGAAGCCCCAGCCGAGCTCCAGTAGCGCTTGTCCGCCACGTTCTCGACATTGGCACGCAGGGTGATGTTCTTCTCGTCGATCTTGAACGCGTAACGTGCGCCCACGTCGAAACGCTCCCAAGAGTCGATTTCCTTGTCGTTGGACTGGTCCAGATACTGTGAACTGGAATAGATACCACGGCTGGTCAGGGTCAGGCCCTGTACGGTCGGCACGTCCCACTCGGCGCCCAGGTTGACGTTGTATTTCGGCGTCGCAGGCGCCCGGTTGCCGTCAAAGGTGCCATTGGTGGTATTGGTCAACTCGCTGTCGATGTACATGACACCACCCAGTAGGCGGAAACCCTTGAGTGGCTCACCGAACACACTCAGTTCCACACCGTCGTTTTGACGCTTGCCGTTCGGGCCGAAGACTCGCGTCGTGGCGTTGGTCTCATAGGCCGGCTGCTTGATCCGGAACACCGCAGCGGTCACGGCGAACGCACCCGCGTCATACTTGGCGCCGACCTCGACCTGCCGGCTGATGAACGGCGGAAATATCTCGTCTTCATTCACCGAAGTCGACGGCGCGATCTTGCCTTGGCTCAAGCCCTCCATGTAGTTGGCATACAGCGACAATTTGTCGGTCGCCTTGAACAGGATGCCGCCCGACGGCGAAACCTTTTCCTCGTCGTAGGCTGTGTCGCCTTTGACGTTATCCGTCCAGTCATCAACCTTCACGCGCTGCCAGCGAGCGCCGAGGGTCAGCAGTAGCCGATCATCGAAGAAACCCAGTGTGTCGGACAACGCCACGCCGCTGAAGCGGTTCTCGGTGTAGACCTTCGAATCGAATCGAGTGGGCCTGACAGGTGTTGGTGTTTCCACCGGTTCGTAGAGGTTGCTGCGAGTAGCGGCATAACGGGCACCGCCATTTTCGAAGTCCATGTAGAAATAGCTGGCGGCCAGGTTAACTTCATGGCTCACCGGACCAGTATGAAACCAATTGCGCACCCCTGCCGTGGCCGTCCGGACATTTTCGTCGCGGGTGAAATCACGTGGCTGAACGCTGAAATCACCTGCGTTGTTGGTGACCGCGACGGCATGCCGGAGAAAGTCATGGTTGCTTTTACGCGCGCCCACACCGCCGTACAGCATGACGGAATCGCTGACATCGAATTCACCGTTCACCGCGCCGAAAGTGTCGTTGGTACTCGCCTTGCTCCAAGGCTGCGCATAGTTGCGGCGGACATCGCTGGCATGCGGAACCTGGGCGTTGGCGCCGACCTGCACGCGCTCCTGCGGCGCGTTGGTATCGCGCTCGGTGCGTCCGATATCCGTCGACAGTCGCAGGCGCTCACCGCGAAAATCCAGGCCCAGCACGGCCATCTCGCGGTCGACACTCTGATGGTCCCATTCGGTGTCGCCGGACTGCTTCACGCCGTTGAAACGAATACCGAACTTGTTGTCTTCACCAAAACGCCGGCCGACATCCACGGCGCCTCCCACCTGACTGTCGGAAGCGTAGCTACCGGTGAGAGAAGTGATGGGTTTGTCGGTCGCGCGCTTGGGCACCACGTTGATCCCGCCACCCACGGCGCCTCGCGGCGAGATGCCGTTGATAAGCTGGCTCGGGCCTTTGAGGATGTCGACGCGGTCGGCCATCTCCATGTCGACCGTATAGGTCGGCAAGACACCGTATAGACCGTTGTAGGCGACATCACTGTTGAACAGACTAAGCCCACGAATGGTGAACTGCTCATAACGCCCACCCGCCGGGTTGGTGGCGCGAACCGAAGGATCGTTGGCGATTAGGTCGACCAAGGTACGAGCCTGCTGGTTTTTGACCACCTCGCTGGTGTAGGAGGTCATGCTGAATGGCGTTTCCATAAAGTCTTTTGAGCCCAGCAAGCCTTGCGAACCATGGCGCGCAACCTGGCCGCCGGCATACGGATCGCCGCCAGCCGAGTCGGTGGCACCGAGAATCGAGGTGGGAGCCAGTTGCAGGCTGCTGCCTTCTGGCGCCGGAGTCAGGATGTACGTTTGTTCGCCCACTGGCTGCAGTTGCAGACCGGAACCCTGCAACAGCCGGGTAAAGCCCTCCTCGACCGCAAATTCACCGGATAAGCCGGCGCTGCTGCGCCCCCCTACCAACGCCGGGTCCACCGAGAGGTTGACCCCGGCCAGCCCGGCAAACCTGGTCAGCGCATCGCTCAGGCTCCCGGCAGGCACTTGATAACTGCGCCGGGTGGCGTCTTCGGCCCAACTGGAAGTGATGAACAACGGACTGGCACTCAGGCTCAGCAACAGGCTCAGGTGCAACAACGGACGCAGACCGGAAGCAGCCGGACGCGGACAGCAAGGCATTACTGTGGGCATTGAAGAAGCTCTCTTGATTCGCTCGGTTGCCTTGAATGACAAGCGAGTCGAAAAAAGGGGACAGGCTTCACACACTATTTTTACGCGGCAGCAACGTCACCCAGTAACGCGTACGCGAATGCACCTCCAGTGGCAGACTGGCCGCGAGCAGCGTCAGCACGCGATCGGTGTCGTCCAGACGGAAACTACCGGTGACGCGCAGCGCCTCGAGCGCAGGCTCCCAGCGCAGGACACCCGGTCGATAACTGCTAAGCTCACGCAGGAAATCCCCCAGCGGCCGATTTTTTGCCATCAGCACGCCTTCGCGCCAGCCCGGCGCGAGCACATCGAATGCAGTTGTCGACCCGGCACCGCCCGCTTGAAGGTCAACCTGCTGACCACCGCGCAATGACAAGACTGGCCCCTGCAACGGCTGCAATTGCAGGAAGCCGCTGTATACCGACACTCGGCATCCGAGTGCATCCTGCCGCACACAGACCTCGCTTTGACTGACTATAACTTGCCCAAATCGTGTCTGGATCGTCAATGGCGAGGCGTCAGGCACCTTCAGTGATATTTCACCCTCTACCAACTTCAAGCGCCGCCCCTGCACATCCACATCAACGGCGCTAGCTGTGTTGAGCTGCAGGAAGCTGCCATCGGCAAGCTGCACCTGCTTGCGCTCCCCAGTGGACGTATGCAAGTCGGCCCGCCAGACCTCCAGCGGTAATTGCCGGCTGATCAGCCATGCCGCCGGCACCAACACCACTGCACCCAATGCGCGCTTGAGCACCACGCGCCTACCCGGCTCAGGGCGATCCAGACTTTGCAGCGCCAACGCCGAAGGCAGATCGGCAAAACGCTGACGCAAGGCTTGAGCTTTCTGCCAGGCCTGCTCGTGACTGACGCAACTGTCACGCCACCGTTGCAGGCCGGCGTGATCCTGCTCATTCGCACTGCCGGACTCCAGCAAGGCGAGCCACTGCGCGGCGGCGCGCACTATCTGGCGAGCCTCCACCGAGGGCGACGGACTACTCACATCTCCACCAACAGGCAATGCTCGTAGGCTTGCGCCATGTAGCGCTTGATCGTGCGTTCCGACACCCGCAGGCGCTCGGCGACTTGCTGATAATTCAAGCCTTCCAGCTGACTCCAGAGAAACGCCCGTCGCACCGCCGTCGGCAGTCCGTCGAGCAATTCGTCCAGGGCTTGCAGGGTTTCCAGCAGCAGCCAGCGCTGCTCGGGAGACGGCACACTGCCTTCAGGCAGCGAGGCCAGGGCATTCAAATAGGCTTGCTCAAGACTACGACGCTGATAGAAGTTGCTCAGCAGTCGCTTACCCACAGTCAGCAGATAGGCGCGGGGCTCCTGCAGGTCGGAAATCCGTTGAGAGCTGGCAAGCAAGCGCAGGAACGTATCTTGACTGAGGTCCGCCGCGTCAAACGCGTTGCCCACGCGCCGCCTCAACCAGCCTTCAAGCCAGCCACGGTGATCGCGGTACAGGTCGTGGAGGGTTTGCTCCTTCGGCATCGCTGCATCACTCATCTCAAGAAGTCCTGCGCCAAGGAGTCATCGTAAATGAGAGTGATTCTAATTAATATCGATGCCGTGAACCAAGTTCTTTGTGCATCGGGCGTGCAGAAAGCTAATGTCGGGAAGGCGCGAAAGAAGAAAAAGCCAAATCGCAGACACAAAAAACCCCGGTCTTTCGACCAGGGTCTTTGCTATCGACTCGAAGATTGCCAACGGCCTTCTTCGTAGCTCCAAGGCGTTCAGTGGGCCTTGAGGCAGATATGGCGCAGCGGACGGGACTCGAACCCGCGACCCCCGGCGTGACAGGCCGGTATTCTAACCGACTGAACTACCGCTGCGTATCGCTTTGAGCTGACGCTCAAGTAACTCGTCTGATTGAAACTTCGAGACTTTTCGATCTCGCTTTTCAATCTCGAACCAGGGCAAACCTGATTCGGAAAATATGGCGCAGCGGACGGGACTCGAACCCGCGACCCCCGGCGTGACAGGCCGGTATTCTAACCGACTGAACTACCGCTGCGCGTCGGTGGAGGCTTTTCAGCTTCCCTCTTGCTTACACAAGAGTCTCAAGAGTTGGTGGGTGATGACGGGATCGAACCGCCGACATTCTGCTTGTAAGGCAGACGCTCTCCCAGCTGAGCTAATCACCCTTTGCATCTCTGAGGCCGCGAAATTTACGCAGGTGCCGAAGCTAAGTCAATACCCCGCTTGAAGTTTTTCTAAAAAAGACAAAATCGTGTCATTCCGGACGAGGTCGACAACCGTCAGACCGCTTTCGCGAGCAGGTTCGCCCCCACAGTGGACCGCGCTTCTTCAGACAACAGGTTTTCTAATGTGGGAGCGACCCGACTCTAGGCGGCGAGCCGACGATGATGGCAACACATTCAACATCAATGCCGGGGCAGCGCACCTGCCCCGTTACTCGCTGTAAATCATCTTCTTGGTCATGCCACCATCGACCACAAACTCCTGGCCCGTGACGAAACCAGCGTTCTTCGACAGCAACCAGGCCACCATTGCCGCCACGTCTTCGACGGTCCCTACCCTGCCCGCCGGATGCTGCGCATGATCAGCGTCAGTCAGCGGTTCGGCGCGCCGTGCCGCTGGATCCCGCGCATCGATCCAGCCGGGACTGACCGCATTGACACGAATCTCTGGCCCCAAACTGATGGCCAAGGCGTGAGTCAAGGCCAACAGGCCGCCCTTGCTCGCCGCATAAGCCTCTGTGTCGGGTTCCGACTGCGCGGCGCGGGTTGAGGCCAGGTTGACGATGGCGCCGCTGTGAGCGCGCAGGTACGGCGCACAGTGCTTGGCCAACAGCATTGGCCCACTGAGGTTCACCGCCAGCACCCGATTCCAGTAGGCCAGGTCGAGGCTTTCCAGGGTGATGTTGTGCGGATCGGCCACCGCCGCATTGCACACCAGCGCATCCAGACGCCCGAACTGCCCCAGCACCTCGGCCACACCCAGCGCCACCTGCGCTTCATTCGCGACGTCCATGGCGATGAACCAGGCGTTTTCGCCGAGCACCTTCGCCACTTTCGAACCACGCTCGCGATCCAGATCGGTCAGCACCACCTGCCAGCCTTCGCTGATCAGCCAGGCCGCAATGCCCAGGCCAATGCCGCGCGCGGCACCGGTGACCAGCGCGACGCGGCCATGGGTACCCGTGGTCGGCGTCGACAACTCGATCACAAGGCAGCCAACCCGCGCGCCAGATCGGCTTGCAGGTCGGCCACGTCTTCCAGACCGACCGCAATGCGGATCAGGCTGTCACGGATCCCCGCAGCTTCACGCTCTTGCGGCGCCAGACGGCCATGAGAGGTGGTGCTCGGGTGCGTGATGGTGGTTTTGCTGTCGCCCAGGTTGGCGGTGATGGAGATCAGGCGAGTCGCATCGATAAAGCGCCAGGCGCCCTCTTTGCCGCCTTTGACCTCGAAACTCACGACCGCACCGAAACCCTTCTGCTGACGCTGGGCCAGTTCGTGCTGCGGATGGCTCTTGAGGCCGGCGTAATGGACTTTCTCGATGCCGTCCTGCTGCTCCAGCCACTCAGCCAGTTGCTGGGCATTAGCGCAATGCGCCTTCATGCGCAGGCTCAGCGTTTCCAGGCCCTTGAGGAAAATCCAGGCATTGAACGGACTCAGGGTCGGCCCGGCAGTGCGCAGGAAACCGACGACTTCTTTCATCTGCTCGCTGCGACCCGCCACGACACCGCCCATGCAACGACCCTGGCCGTCGATGAACTTGGTCGCCGAGTGCACGACAATGTCCGCGCCCAGCTTCAGTGGCTGCTGCAGTGCAGGCGTGCAGAAGCAGTTGTCGACCACCAGCATCGCGCCCTTGGCGTGAGCGATTTCCGACAGCGCGGTGATATCTACCAGCTCGGCCAGCGGGTTGGACGGCGATTCTACAAAGAGCAGTTTGGTGTTGGCCTTGATCGCCGCATCCCAGCCGGACAAGTCCGCCAGCGCTACGTAATCGACTTCGATGCCAAAGCGCTTGAAGTATTTCTCGAACAGACTGATGGTCGAGCCGAACACGCTTCGCGACACCAGCACGTGATCGCCGGCACTGCACAGGCTCATTACCACCGCCATGATCGCGGCCATGCCAGTCGCCGTAGCCACGGCTTGCTCGGCGCTTTCCAGCGCGGCAATGCGCTCTTCGAACGCGCGCACGGTCGGGTTGGTGTAGCGCGAGTAAACGTTACCCGGCACTTCACCGGCAAAGCGTGCAGCCGCGTCGGCGGCGGTACGGAATACGTAGCTGGAAGTGAAGAACATCGGATCACCGTGTTCGCCTTCCGGCGTGCGGTGCTGACCGGCGCGTACGGCCAGGGTATCGAACGCTACGCCTTCGAGGTCGCTGTCCAGCCGACCGGCATCCCAATCCTGACTCATGCTGTCACTCCTTGCCTTGCTCTTTATTTAGTAGATACAAAACCGGCCCCTCAGGGCCGGTAGTTACTCAGTTGTTGTACAGATCAATGATCGCACTGACTGCCTGGGTCTTGACCTTGGAGGCATCGTTACGTGCCTGCTCGATCTTGTTCAGGTAAGCCTCGTCGACGTCGCCGGTGACGTAATGGCCGTCGAACACCGCGCAATCGAACTTGTCGATCTTGATCTTGCCGCCACCGACCGCTTCGATCAAGTCAGGCAGGTCTTGATAGATCAACCAGTCAGCACCGATCAGGTCGGCCACGTCCTGAGTCGAACGGTTGTGGGCGATCAGCTCGTGAGCGCTCGGCATGTCGATGCCGTAGACGTTCGGGTAACGCACGGCCGGGGCCGCCGAGCAGAAATAGACGTTTTTGGCGCCGGCTTCGCGAGCCATCTGGATGATCTGCTTGCAGGTGGTGCCGCGAACGATGGAGTCGTCCACCAGCATCACGTTCTTGCCGCGGAACTCCAGTTCGATGGCGTTGAGCTTCTGGCGTACGGATTTTTTCCGCGCAGCCTGACCCGGCATGATGAAGGTCCGACCGATGTAGCGGTTCTTCACGAAGCCTTCGCGGAACTTGACGCCCAAGTGGTTCGCCAGCTCCAGGGCCGCGGTGCGGCTGGTGTCCGGAATCGGGATGACCACGTCGATGTCGTGGTCCGGACGCTCGCGCAGGATTTTCTCGGCGAGCTTCTCACCCATGCGCAGGCGGGCTTTGTAAACCGAGACGCCGTCGATGATCGAGTCCGGACGCGCCAGGTAGACGTGTTCGAAGATGCACGGGGTCAGCGACGGGTTGGTCGCGCACTGACGGGTGTGCAGCTTGCCGTCTTCAGTAATGTAGACCGCTTCGCCGGGTGCCAGGTCGCGAATCAGGGTGAAACCGAGCACGTCCAGCGAAACGCTTTCGGAGGCGATCATGTACTCGACGCCTTCATCGGTGTGACGCTGACCGAAAACGATTGGGCGGATGCCGTGCGGATCGCGGAAACCGACGATGCCATAACCGGTCACCATCGCCACGACCGCGTAACCACCGACGCAACGGTTGTGCACGTCGGTGACGGCCGCGAACACGTCTTCTTCAGTCGGCTGCAACTTGCCACGCTGGGCCAGCTCGTGTGCGAACACGTTGAGCAGCACTTCCGAATCGGAGTTGGTGTTGACGTGGCGCAGGTCAGATTCGTAAATCTCCTTGGCCAATTGTTCAACGTTGGTCAGGTTACCGTTGTGCGCCAGGGTGATGCCGTACGGCGAGTTGACGTAGAACGGTTGAGCTTCGGCCGAGGTCGAGCTGCCCGCGGTCGGATAACGCACATGGCCAATGCCCATGTGGCCGACCAGGCGCTGCATGTGACGCTGATGGAACACGTCACGCACCAGGCCATTGTCCTTGCGCAGGAATAACCGGCCATCGTGGCTGGTCACGATACCGGCAGCGTCCTGGCCGCGGTGCTGGAGGACGGTTAGCGCGTCATACAGCGCCTGATTGACGTTCGACTTACCGACGATACCGACGATGCCACACATGCGACGCAACCCCTACTTAATGGATCTGAACTGAACACAACTCACTGAGGCGTTTTGGCCGTCGGCAAGAGGTGCTCCTTGAACGGAATATCAGCGGGTACGCTGATTCCGCTGGCAAGCCACTGACTGCTCCACCCGAGGATCAGGTTTTTGGACCAGTCTGCGACCAATAGAAATTTTGGCACGAGCTGTGACTCTTTCCACCACTCGTCCTGCTGTACCGGCCCCAGGCTCAACAGCCCGACCGCCACGACCACCAGCAACACGCCACGCGCACCGCCAAAAGCCATGCCGAGGAATCGATCGGTCCCGGATAGCCCGGTGACGCGAACCAACTCGCCGATAAGATAATTGATCATTGCGCCTACGATTAAAGTGGCGACAAACATGATGGCACAGCCCGTGATCACACGCGCCGACGGCGTAGCAATATATCCGCCCAGGTACTCGGACAATGAACCACCGAACATCCAGGCAACGACTCCTGCGATGATCCAGGTCAGCAGCGAGAGTGCTTCCTTGACGAAGCCGCGGCTCAGACTGATCAAAGCGGAGATGGCGATGATTGCAACGATCGCCCAGTCAACCCAGGTAAATGGCACAGTGCAGCCTACAGACAGATGAGGCGGCGCATTTTAGCAGAGCCCATGGCTGTCGGTAAGCTGAGATTGTCAGTGCTTTTCAAATCGGGGCGATAGATTTAGCCGCGCTCAGGCTGGAAACGCACCACAAAACCCTTGAGGTTCTGCTGGCGACTCAACAAATCACGCAGACGATCGGCTTCCGCACGCTCGATCAGCGGCCCGACGAACACTCGATTCTTGCCATCGGCGGAGCGAATGTAGGCGTTATAGCCTTGGCTGCGCAGGGTTTTCTGCAAACTTTCAGCGCTCTCACGGCTCGCCAGGCTGGCCAGTTGCACCGACCAGCTGACCGACAGGCCATTGGCATCGACGCGACTTGGAGTAGCGACCGGCTTGGTCGGTGCAACCGCGATTGGCTGGGCAGGTGCCGGTACAGGCTTGGCAACTGGCGCTGCTGGCGGCGCGACTGGCTTGGCAGCCGGCGGCGCTGGCGCTACGGGAGCCGTTGGCGCAATCGGTGCCGACGGCGCTTGCTGCTCGGCAATTTCGTCGTCGCTTGGCACAGGCTCTTGCGGCAATGGCTGCGGTTCAGGCACCGCCACCGACTCGATCTGCACTTGCGGTATCGAGGGGGCATGCGGTGCGGCAGGCGCGTCGACCCTTACCTGGCGCTGTTCGTCCTGACGGGAAAACAGCATCGGCAAGAAAATCACCGCCAGCGCCACCAGCACCAGGGCACCAACCATGCGCTGCTTGTACGCCTTATCCAGCAAAGCCATTTGCCCCTTCCTCCGTGGAGTGCCGGGCCAGCCACTCAAGGGCCTCGGCGACACAATAAAATGATCCGAACAACAGAATCTCGTCGTCGCTCGTCGCCTGTGCGCATTGCCCTTCCAGGGCAGCGGCCACACTGTCATAGGACGTAACCGAGGCACCAAGGTTCTGCAACGCTGCGTGCAACTGAGCTACCGGCCGTGCCCGCGGCGAATCCAGCGGCGCGACGGCCCAATGCTGGACACTAGCATTCAATTCACCGACAACACCATCCAGGTCCTTGTCCGCCAACAACCCGAACACCGCCAGACGCTTGCCGGCCAGCGGTCGACTGGCCAGACGCCGAGCCAGATATTCTGCCGCGTGAGGGTTGTGCCCCACGTCCAGCAGCAGATTCAGACGCTTGCCCTGCCAGTCGAACTGCCGACGATCAAGACGACCGACGATCCGCGTCGCTTTCAACGCTTCAATAATCTGCGCATCCACCCAAGGCAAACCGAGCAGAAGGTAAGCCTGCAACGCCAGTGCAGCGTTTTCCATCGGCAGATCGAGCAATGGCAGATCGTGCAATTCGACCGCACGCCCTTGAGCATCAACGCCGCGCCATTGCCAGTTGTGATCGGTGATACCGAGGTCGAAATCGCGCCCACGCAGGAAAAACGGGCAATTGAGCTCGCGCGCCTTATCCAGCAGAGGTTGAGGAGGATTCAGATCGCCGCACAGTGCAGGCGCGCCCTGGCGGAAGATTCCGGCCTTTTCGAAGGCCACGGATTCGCGGGTATCACCCAGGTAATCCGCATGGTCGACACCAATGCTGGTGACCAGCGCGATATCGGCATCCACCACGTTGACCGTGTCCAGGCGCCCGCCCAGGCCGACTTCCAGCACCACTGCATCAAGACCGGCCTGTTGAAACAGCCAGAACGCCGCCAGGGTGCCCATTTCGAAGTAAGTCAGGGATGTTTCACCGCGACCGGCCTCGACCGCGGCAAAGGCTTCGCACAGCTGCGCGTCAGTGGCTTCGACACCATTGACCTGCACCCGCTCGTTGTAACGCAGCAGGTGCGGAGAATTGTAGACACCCACGTTCAGGCCCTGCGACCGCAGCAATGAAGCCACGAATGCGCAGGTAGACCCTTTGCCGTTGGTGCCGGTGACCGTGATCACCCGAGGCGCCGGCTTGCCCAGCCCCATGCGGGACGCTACCTGTTGCGAACGCTCCAACCCCATGTCGATGGCCGAAGGATGCAACTGTTCAAGGTAGGCGAGCCACTCGCCAAGGGTGCGCTCGATCATAGGTTCGCAGGTACCGGTGGGACTACGATCGGCTCGACTGGTGCGGCGACGAATTTAGGTGTCGGCTTGCCGGTCAGTTGTGCCAGCAGGTTGCCCAGACGCGGACGCAGTTCCTGACGAGGGATGATCATGTCGATCGCGCCGTGCTCCAGCAGGAACTCGCTGCGCTGGAAGCCTTCCGGCAGTTTTTCGCGAACGGTTTGTTCGATCACGCGCGGGCCGGCGAAACCGATCAGGGCTTTCGGTTCACCGACGATCACGTCGCCGAGCATTGCCAGACTGGCGGAAACACCACCGTAGACTGGGTCGGTCAGCACCGAGATGAACGGAATGCCTTCTTCGCGCAGACGTGCCAGCACCGCGGAGGTCTTGGCCATTTGCATCAGGGAGATCAGCGCCTCCTGCATCCGTGCACCGCCGGAAGCGGAGAAGCAGATCATCGGGCAACGGTTTTCCAGGGCGTAGTTGGCGGCGCGCACAAAGCGCTCACCGACGATGGCACCCATCGAGCCACCCATGAAGGAGAATTCGAAAGCCGACACCACGACCGGCATGCCCAGCAAGGTGCCGCTCATGGAGATCAGTGCGTCTTTTTCGCCGGTCTGCTTTTGCGCAGCGGTCAGGCGATCCTTGTACTTCTTGCCGTCACGGAATTTCAGACGGTCAACCGGCTCCAGATCCGCGCCCAGTTCGGCACGACCTTCAGCGTCGAGGAAGATGTCGATGCGCGCGCGTGCGCCAATACGCATGTGGTGGTTGCACTTGGGGCAAACGTCCAGGGTCTTTTCCAGCTCCGGACGATACAGCACCGCCTCGCAAGACGGGCATTTGTGCCACAGACCTTCAGGCACCGAGCTCTTCTTGACCTCGGAACGCATGATCGAAGGGATCAGTTTGTCTACTAACCAGTTGCTCATGCTTTCTTTCTCCAGTACCGGCGGCCCGAACGCTCTGGTTCGCAGCCCCGCGTATGCCCTTGAGCTAAATTCATATGTGTAGCGATGATCGATGGATTGCCGGGTCAGCGAGATGCTGACCTGCGTACAACCCAAAAACTCTCAGCCATGCCTGCTTTGTGCAGGTGCACCTCTTTTGTACAGAGCAGTGGACGGCGGCAGTCTGCCAGCCGTCACATCAACGACGTGCTACCGCGTACCGCTTTGATGAACGCCTGAATCTTTGCGTGATCCTTGATGCCCTTGCTCGCCTCTACCCCTCCGCTGACATCCACCGCGTAAGGCCGAACCCGGGCGATCGCCTCGGCGACGTTATCTGGCGTCAAGCCCCCCGCCAGGATGATCGGCTTGCTCAAGCCTTGCGGTATCAGTGACCAGTCGAAGGCTTCACCGGTTCCACCGGGAACACCTTCGACATAGGCGTCGAGCAAAATACCGCTGGCGCTTGGGTATGCATCACAAGCTGCCGCGATGTCATCACCGGCCTTGACCCGCAATGCCTTGATGTACGGCCGGTGCCAGCCTTCGCAATCAGCGGCGGTTTCGTCGCCATGGAACTGCAACAGGTCCAGTGGCACGGCGTCGAGGATTTCCCCCAACTCGCAACGACTGGCGTTGACGAACAAACCCACGGTGGTCACGAACGGCGGCAAGGCCTTGATGATCGCCCTCGCCTGCTGGAACGTCACGGCCCGCGGGCTTTTGGCGTAGAACACAAATCCGATGGCATCGGCCCCGGCCTCGACCGCCGCCAACGCATCTTCTATGCGGGTAATCCCACAAATTTTGCTGCGAACGGCCGACATGTCGATAGAACCTCAGGGCAATTGCGGGAAAGTCCCGGATGGTATCAAAAGCGTTCGAAGGCGTCAGCCGTCAAGTTCCGAGAAGCCGGTGAGGAAGTGTGGGCCGATGTAACGCTCGGGCAATTCGAACTCGTCGCGATACTCGACTTGCACCAGATACAGGCCAAACGGATGAGCCGTCACCCCACCGGAACGGCGAATGCGACTCTCCAGCACCTCTTTCATCCACTCCACGGGACGCTCGCCAGCACCGATAGTCATCAAGACGCCTGCGATGTTGCGCACCATGTGGTGCAGGAACGCGCTGGCACGGATATCCAGCACGATCATTTTGCCATGGCGGGTAACGCGCAGGTGATGCAGCTCCTTGATCGGCGACTTGGCCTGGCACTGGCCGGCACGGAAAGCACTGAAGTCGTGGGTGCCGACCAGATACTGAGCGGCCTCGGACATGCGCTCGACGTCCAGCGGGCGGTGGTTCCAGGTGATTTCCTCGTTCAGGTGCGCCGGGCGGATCTGATCGTTGTAGATCACGTAGCGATAGCGCCGGGCGATGGCTTTGAACCGCGCATGGAAATGCGCCGGCATGACCTTGGCCCAGCTGACGCTGATGTCGTGCGGCAAGTTGATGTTGGCACCCATGACCCAGGCCTTCATCGAGCGCTCTACCTGGGTGTCGAAATGCACCACTTGGCCGCAAGCATGCACACCGGCGTCGGTGCGCCCGGCGCAATGCAGCGACACGGGTGAGTCGGCGACTTTGGACAAGGCCTTTTCAAGAAGCTCCTGCACCGTGTCCACACCGGAGGCCTGACGTTGCCAGCCGCGATAACGCGAACCTTTGTATTCAACGCCCAACGCGATCCGGAAAAAGCCGTCGGCCGCCATTTCGGCGGCCGGATTATCTATATTTGCCAAGGGGTGACAGCCTGCTGATCTACGCAAAGGCAGGCATTATAAGGCCGCTGGACCGGGATGCCAGAGCCGTGTGATTTCTGTGCTTCGCCCAACCAGTTCAACTGCTGACAGTTGTGCTGGATGTGAGGCCTCTTCGCGGGCAAGCCTCGCTCCTACAGTGATTGGGGCGTCCGCATATCCCCCTGTAGATACTCTGTTCACGGTCAAGCTTTTAGCAGATGTTTTTCGCTGAAAAGCTTGGCCGTATCGAAATCCTCTCCAGCGCGTATGCAGGCCCACAAGCCTGTCAGGTATTTGCGCATAACCGCACAGATGGCCTGCATTTTTCGTTTTCCACGACCGACTAGCACGTCGTAAAAAGCCTTCACATAAGGATCGCAGCGGATCGCTGACATGGCAGGCATGAACATCGCCGAGCGCAGGTAGGCGTTGCCACCCTTGCTCAGGCGTCCGGGCTTGTCGATGCTCGTTCCAGACTGGGTCAGTCGCACGTCCAGCCCTGCATAACGACT
>NZ_JDWJ01000023.1:0-32003 GCF_012932895.1 Pseudomonas sp. KD5
TCGTTATGCAGGGCTGGACGTGCGACTGACCCAGTCTGGAACGAGCATCGACAAGCCCGGACGCCTGAGCAAGGGTGGCAACGCCTACCTGCGCTCGGCGATGTTCATGCCTGCCATGTCAGCGATCCGCTGCGATCCTTATGTGAAGGCTTTTTACGACGTGCTAGTCGGTCGTGGAAAACGAAAAATGCAGGCCATCTGTGCGGTTATGCGCAAATACCTGACAGGCTTGTGGGCCTGCATACGCGCTGGAGAGGATTTCGATACGGCCAAGCTTTTCAGCGAAAAACGTCTGCTAAAAGCTTGACCGTGAACAGAGTATCTACAGGCTTTGTGTCGCTTGCGACATCGGCGAACGGTACAAAACCTGTGGAAACGAGCTTGAGCTCAGGCACTAAAGCGCTATGCTCCCGACTCTGCCCATGATCGAGATGCCGACATGTCCGCCCCCAGCATGACCTTGTTCCACAACCCCGCCTCGCCCTTTGTTCGCAAAGTCATGGTGCTGTTGCACGAGACCGGTCAAACGAACCGCGTGGCGCTGCAAGCCTGCCAGCTCACGCCGGTCAGCCCGGATCAGGCTCTCAACAAAGACAACCCGCTGGGCAAGATTCCGGCGCTGCGCCTGGCCGACGGCAATGTGTTGTACGACAGCCGGGTGATTCTCGATTACCTCGATCACCAGCACGTCGGCAATCCGCTGATTCCTCGTGAAGGCTCGGCGCGCTGGCGGCGCTTGACCCTGGCTTCTCTGGCAGACGGGATCATGGATGCCGCCGTGATGATTCGCTATGAAGTGGCCCTGCGCTCACCGGAGAAACATTGGGACGCATGGCTCGACGGTCAGCGCGACAAGATTCGTCGCGCCCTGGCGCTGTTGGAGGCCGATGCGATTGCCGAGCTGACCAGCCATTTCGATGTGGCAGCGATCAGTGTGGCCTGTGCCTTGGGTTATCTGGATTTGCGCCATCCGGATCTGGAATGGCGCAAGGAAAATCCAAAGTTGGCCGAGTGGTATTTCGAAGTGAGTCAGCGGCCTTCGATGATCGCGACGATGCCCAAGGCTTAAATCTTCGCTGGCTGTACCGGCCTATTCGCGGGCAAGTCGGATCGCCGCACCGCTCGCTCCTACAAGTTGAAGTGATCCGTAGGAGCGAGGCTTGCCCGCGAACGAACCACTGGAGATCTGTTGTGGGAACGAGCCTGCTCGCGTTGGCGCCACACCGGACCCAACGGAAACAACCCGGCAATCCGCGTCGCCAACACCTCACCCACACGCTGATCCTCGCGCAACCCCAACCACCGGCTCATTCCACGGCACCTATATCAAAGTCCAAGGGCTTCGCGGCTTTCTGCCCGATCCGGTACCAGTCCAGCTTGCGGGTCAGCACCATGAACACGCCCAGCAGCCCAAACAACAGCAGCGAGCCCATCAACAGCGCGTAATCCTCGGCGCTCAACAAGCCGTAAAGCAGCCCGTATAACGCCGCCAACCCCGCCGAAAAGCTCAAACCGTGACGCACGCTGCGCAGCACATGACAGACATAAAAACCGATCAACGCCACACAGCTACTCGCCGACAGCAGATACGCCAGGGCAAAGCCGATGTGTTCGGACAGCGACAACAGCAACAGGTAGAAGAACGCCAGCGCTACACCCACCAAGGCGTACTGCACCGGGTGCACCGCCAGGCTTTTCAGCACTTCGAACAGGAAGAAACCGGCGAAGGTCAGGACGATGAACAGCAATGCGTATTTGATTGCCCGGTCGCTTTTCAGGTACTGGTCCACCGGGTCGATGAAACTCACGCCGAAACTACGACCGCTGAACGCCTCGCAATGACCGCCCGACACGCAACTGTTCAACGCTTCTTGCAGGTTGGTGGAGAAAAACGAGGTCTGCCAGTTGGCAGTGAAGCCCTGATCGGTGATTTCCCGCTGGGCCGGCAGGTAATTGCCGATGAAGCTGGGGTGAGGCCAATTGGCCGCCAGTGAAACCTTGCTGGTCTTGCCCACCGGCAGAACTTGTAACTGGCCGGTGCCTTGCAGACGCAAGTCGAAACCGAAGGCCAGCTCCGTGGCCTGTTGGGTGTCCAGTACCGGCAACGTCACATGCACACCCTCGCCCAGCCAGCCCACCTGGCTACCCGGTACAAAATCCAGCTTCTGGCCATTGAGTTCGAGTTTCAGCGCATTTTCGATGCCGCGGATGTCGCTGATGCCAACGGCCAGGAACGGCTGATCGAAGCGGTAATCGGCGAAGTCCTCCTTGATGCCCAGTTGTGCCGGAACCGAAAAATGCCCGCTGATGCGGTTATCGGCATGGAACAGTCGCGCCTCGTAGATACCCCGGGCGCGCAGCTCCGTCTGGACCTGGCCGTCGAGTTCGAAACGCTCCGGCAAGAAATACAAACGCCCGCGCTCCTCGCCGACATCCTGATAACGCTGGTTGGTTTTTTCGTTGGTTTTCCAGGTGCGCACCGTTTTGCGATAGGGCACCACCATCAGCGGGCCGCTCAATTGCTGGCTGTAACTGGAACTGCGGGCGATGTCTTCGAGCACACCGTCACGCAGTTGCTGGCGCTCCTGGATCACGCCGTTGATCATCAGCAACGGGATCAGCAGCAACAGAATCAGCAGGGCAATTGCCCCGAGTTTTAGGGTCAGGCTTCGGTTCATGGGACTCTCCCTGTTTGGATGGAGAGAGTCTGGATCGGGTATGTGGGAGATTTGTGGGGCGAATGTGGAGAGTGTGTGGAATTTGCGCTCGGCGCAGGAGCTGCCGAAGGCTGCGATCTTCAGCGGCTTGAAGGCAACCGCAAACGCACTTGAACACCGCCGTCGACGTTGCCGATACTCATCACACCACCATGCAACTTGACCACTTCCTCAACGAAGTTGAGCCCCAAACCGGTGCTCTTGCGTCCACTGTCCGGACGCGGCAGTGAGTAGAAGCGCTCGCTCAAGCGTGGCAACGCATAGTCGGGAATCGCTTCGGCCTGGTTGAACAGCCTGAACTCGATCTGCTCACCGACTCGCTCGGCACACAATCGCAGCACGCCATACGCCTGGGTGAAGTCCAAGGCATTCTCCAGCAGATTGCCCAGCGCCTGGCGCAATAGGAACGGCTCGCCAAGCAGATTCAGATCCGCTGCAACTTGCCGTTCCACACGCAATTGCTTGCCTTCGATTCGTGCAGCCTGCGCGTTCAACAGTTCTTCCACCAAACCCGCCAACGGCACCGCCACCCGCTCCTCCAACCCTTGGCGTTGCTCAACCTGCGCCAGGTTCAACAGTCGCTCGATTAACTGTTGCATGCGCGCACTTTCGCTGTCGATGTTACTGACGAAGCGCTGCTGCTGGGCCGGCGGCATTTCGCCTTGCAGCAGCTCCGCTGCGCCACGAATCGCCGCCAGCGGGCTTTTCAATTCATGGGTCAGGGTGTGCACATAACGCTCGACGTAGGCTTTGCCTTCGAGCTGGGTGCGCATGTGCTCCAGTGCCGTGGCCAGTTGCTCCAGCTCGCCGCCGCGGTAATGCGGCACCTCCACCCGGCGGCCTTCACTGACGGCCTGGGCATAGGCCGTCAACCGCCGCAGCGCCGCGCTCAGCCACCAGGACAACAGCGCACCGAACAACAAACCGAGGCCAATCAATCCGGCGCCATACGTCAGCAATCGCCGTTCGGTGCGATCGACGTAAGGCTGCAGTGAGCTGTTGGGTTTGGCCACGGTCACCACGCCGATGATCTGGCCATTGTCGCGAATCGGTGCCCCAACGTGCATCACCGACGAGTTCGAATCATCGGGGTTGCTGCGCGTCGAACGCGCGCCGTACTCGCCACGCAGGGTCAAGTAGACGTCGTTCCAGCGCGAGTAGTCCTGGCCCACCGCAATCCCGCTGGAGTCCAGCACCACAATGCCCTTGGCATCGGTGACGTAAATGCGGTGATTGACCTGATTCTTCGACAGGCCCCAGATTTTCGCCTTCGGTTGCCGCTCGCCATAAGCCTTGAGCAACTCGGGCCAGCGGTTCTGGCTGAGGGTGCCGGCCTTGAAGTCGTCACGCAGGATCTCGGCCATCAGGTTGGCGGTGTCCACCAGGGTTTCTTCAGTGGACTGGCGCACACCGGGGCGGATTTCTTCCATCACGGTGTTGAGCACGAAGTAGCCGGTCAGGCCGATGAACAGCACGTAAACCAGAAAAATCCGGATCCCCAGTGACATCAGCTGTGCCCCGGGCTGTAGCTGTAGCCGAGGCCGCGATGAGTCTGGATCGGCTCGGCGTCGGCCTTCACCAGGCGCAACTTGGCGCGCACGCTCTTGATGTGGCTGTCGATGCTGCGCTCGTAACCGGCATCGGCGGCCACGCCCAGCGCATCAAGCAATTGCTCGCGGCTGAAGACTCGCTCAGGTTGTTCCAACAGGCATTGCAGCAAACGAAACTCATGGCGAGTCAGGCTCAGCGGCTGGTTGCGATAGCTGATCTGCACCCGTTCGCCGTCGATGCGAAACAGCGTCGACGCCAACTCCGCCACCGGTCGTGGCGCCATGCGCTTGAGAATCGCCCGGACCCGCGCCGCCACTTCCCGGGGGCTGAACGGCTTGACCACGTAGTCGTCGGCGCCGATTTCCAGGCCCACCACGCGGTCGATCTCGGCGTCACGGGCACTGAGGAAAATCACCGGCACATCACTGAAACGCCGCAACTGCTTGCAGGTCTCGAAGCCGCTGATATCCGGCAGGCCGATATCGAGAATGATCAGGTCGGCCGGGGTGGCGCGCTGTTGTTCGAGCGCCGCCGCGCCAAGGCTCAACCAGGTGGTGGTAAAGCCCTCGCCCTGCAAGGCGAAAATCAGGGTGTCGGCAATCGCCGCTTCGTCTTCGACAATCAGGATATGAGGCATGGCGTCCGAGCCCGCTGGTTAAGTGGGCGAACGTTGCCCCAAGGCTGATTCGCCGTCAATCAGCAGTCGGGTTTGTCGGCTGTAAAGCGACGCGCCGGGTTCACTGCCGCGCCAAACTCACGCAGGGCTTTGGCGCCGATCAGCAACGGGTAGTTAAAGCTGCTGCGGTCGGTGAGGTTGACCTCGACGGTGCGCTTGACGTTGCCCAGGCACAGTTCCAGATCGACCACCGGACGCTTGGTCACTTCGCTCACGACCTTGTCTTCATCTTCTTCATCGGCACGGTTCTTGATCTTGCTGATCCGCGCGACCTTATGTTCATAGACCTTGTTGCTCGCGCCTTTGGTGGCGAGGCGAAAGCGCACCCACTCGTCGCCGTCGCGGGTGAAGGTTTCGATGTCTTTGGCCGACAGCGACGCGGTCAGGGCGCCGGTGTCCATTTTGGCCTTGAGGACTTCACCGCCGATTTCCGGCAGCGCGATGTATTCGTAACGCCCGTACAGGGTCGGCTCGGCGGCCAGGACCGGCAGGGCCACGAGGGTAAGCAGTGCAAGGAGAGATTTCACGTAAGGGCTTCCTTGAGGGATGTGGACGCATGGCCGAATTCTAGACCGCAAAAAACAACGATAGTTGGACCACGTCCCACTTTTGTGGCCCTCGCCACAATGGCAATAGCGATACGCTGAGAGCATACCGTTGCCAAGGTGAAACATTCGTCACCACCGATTTGGCCTGCCAACCGAAGCTGCTTATCATGGCGCGCCCACACGCTTTCAAGAGTTATCTATGCGCCGCCTGCTCACCGGCTGTTTCGTTACCCTGCTGCTATTGCTCAACACGCTGGTCCTGTTCGGGCCTTTGATGGTGTTCGCGCTGCTCAAACTGCTCCTGCCCGGGCGCTTTCGCGATTACGCCTCGTGGGCGGTGATGTGGATTGCCGAAACCTGGGCGGAGATCGACAAGCTGATCTTTCGCCTGTGCATTCCCACCCAATGGGACATTCGCGGCGGCGATGAGCTGCGCGGCGACACCTCGTATCTGGTGATCGGTAACCATCAGTCCTGGGTCGATATCCCGGCGCTGATCCAGGCACTGAACCGGCGCACGCCGTTCTTCAAGTTCTTCCTCAAGAAAGAACTGATCTGGGTGCCGTTCCTGGGCCTGGCGTGGTGGGCGTTGGACTATCCGTTCATGAAGCGCTACAGCAAGGCGTTCCTGGAGAAGCACCCGGAGCTGGCCGGCAAGGACCTGGAGATCACCAAACAAGCTTGCGAGTTGTACAAGCGCCAGCCGGTGACCGTGGTCAACTACCTGGAAGGCACCCGCTACACCGCGGCGAAAAGCGCCCAGCAGCAGTCACCGTTCACCCACCTGCTCAAGCCCAAGGCGGGCGGCGTGGCGTTTGTGCTGGCGGCGATGGGTGAACAGCTGGACGCCATTCTCGATGTGACGGTGGTGTATCCGCAGCAGAAGATTCCGGGGTTCTGGGATTTGCTCAGTGGCAACGTGCCCAAGGTGATCATCGACATCCACACCCGCGAATTGGACCCGGCACTGTGGCAAGGCGATTACGAAAACGATCCGGAGTTTCGCGAAACAATCCAGAACTGGGTCAACCAGCTCTGGATTGAGAAGGATCGGCGCATCCAGGCACTACGCGATGAGGGCTGACTCAGCTACCGGCGCCGGTACCCCAGATCCCGCCGAGGTTTTGCAACAGCGAACCGGCAACGCCTTGCTGACCGAGGTATTGCAGGATCACCGGGGCAAACACGCCGACCATCCCGGTGTCCATGCCCAGGGCGCTGAAGGCGTTGTTCAGGTCCTTGGTGTCCTTGACGTTACCCAGCAAGCCATTGAGCAACGCATTATTGTCCGAGCCCGCGCCGAGTAGCCCGCCCAAGCCAGTCAGACCACTGATCGCGCTGTTACCGGCGATCTGAGCGAGGCCTGGCACGGTTTTGCTCAGTTCGGAGAAGTCCTGGCCGCTGAGCTGATTCCGCGCCAGCCCCAGCATCGCACCGGCACCGCCGATGGCCTGCTCGGGGGTAATGTCGAGCTGCGAACCCAGGGTATTGAGCAAACCGGCCGCCTTGGGCGCCGCCGCCACGATGCCATCGACATCATCGGCCTCGACACCCTCGACATCCTCGTCGTCCTGCATCGATGACACCGCCTTGACCGCATCGCTGAGGCTTAACTGTGCAAAGGCCGGGCTGGCGGCCAGCGTCGTCAACGAAGCGACAGCCATGAGCGATGCCAATGCAAAACCGCGTGAAACGTTCATCCAGACATCCTCTTGTGCCACATGAAGACCGCCCGGTAACAGGAGCGGTAAAACTGCCGATTTGACCGGGGTTTGCGGGGCATTGTTCCTTGCGGGGTTAGCCATTTTTACCTCTGGAACGGAGCGCCAAAATAGCAATGGAATACTTCGGCTTGTTCGCAGCTATAAAAAAGCTTTCATTTACATCCAACCGATATAAAAAACTGTCAGATCTGACAGTTGCTGCTTCCGTCCAGCATAATTAAGCTGAATTCGTAACAACAGCAATTGTGAGTAAATCAGTAAAAAGCAGCTCACATTTCTTCGTTTTCGCTTAGGTAGGAAGCATCAACATGTCTGACAGAGAAAAGGGTAAAGTTAAATGGTTCAATGATGAAAAGGGCTTTGGATTCATTACACCAGATAGTGGTGCCGCAGACCTTTTTGTGCATTTCAAAGCAATTCAAAGCGATGGTTTTAAATCCCTGAAAGAGGGTCAGACAGTCTCTTTTGTAGCAACAAAAGGGCAGAAAGGAATGCAGGCCGAGCAAGTGCAACCAGAGTAAAAAAACACCGTTCTGTGTATGAGCATCCAATAAGGCCTGCGCTGTATAGCCGTATGCGCAGGCTATTTTTAAGGGGGTCGCAGTGATGGAGAAACTACTGGAACAATTTGGCAACTTGGTTATGAACGACTCTACGTCGCTGCCATCGAAAAGCTTGGAAAATATAGATTCGGACATTCAGCCGATTATTTTTTGCATCAACCCAGGCGACTATCATCCGAAGGTCGGCGATAAGGTAACGTATGATGTCGTCCAAGGTGACAACGGACAGCTCTACGCAATCAACATTACAATTGTCGGCCACGAATACACCAACAAACCACTGCCCCTCGACAGCTAGCCCACACATTTCCTTTCTAACCTGCAGCACCTGTTTTTATTTAATCCGGGCAATATAGTTATATCGACTCTATTACAACTTCTCACCAAGCGTTAAGAACCCCATAGAAGAATAAAAAAGGGCGACATCACTGTCGCCCTTTTTTCCGTCTTGCTCCAGGCCTTACGCCGCACTAAACAACTTGTGCGGATCGATCACAAACTTCTTCGGCACGCCCGCATCGAACTCGCCGTAACCCCGTGGCGCGTCATCCAGGCTGATGACTTCCACGCCGACGATGTCGGCAATCTTGATGCGGTCCCACATGATCGCCTGCATCAGTTGGCGGTTGTACTTCATCACTGGCGTCTGGCCGGTGTGGAAGCTGTGGGATTTGGCCCAGCCCAGGCCGAAGCGGATGCTCAGGCTGCCCATTTTCGCGGCAGCGTCCACTGCACCCGGATCTTCGGTGACGTACAGGCCAGGAATACCGATTTTGCCAGCGACGCGAACCACGCCCATCAGCGAGTTGAGTACGGTGGCCGGAGCCTCGTGCTTCACGCCGGCATGGCCGTGACCGCGAGCTTCGAAGCCTACGGCATCGACGGCGCAGTCCACTTCTGGTTCGCCCAACAGTGCAGCGATTTGTTCGTGCAGTGGGGTGTCTGTCGACAGGTCGGCGATTTCGAAACCCTGAGCCTTGGCATGGGCCAGGCGGATCGGGTTGACGTCACCGATGATCACCACCGCAGCACCCAGCAGGCGAGCGGAAGCGGCAGCTGCCAGGCCAACCGGGCCGGCGCCGGCGACGTACACGGTGCTGCCAGGGCCAACGCCGGCAGTCACTGCGCCGTGGTAACCGGTAGGCAGGATGTCGGAGAGACAGGTCAGGTCACGGATTTTTTCCATGGCCCGGTCGCGATCTGGAAGTTTCAGCAGGTTGAAGTCGGCATACGGCACAAACGCGTATTCGGCCTGGCCACCGGTCCAGTCACCCATGTCGACATAACCATAGGCACCGCCCGGACGCGCCGGGTTAACGCTCAGGCAGACGCCAGTATGTTGCTCTTTGCACGAACGGCAACGGCCACAGGCAACGTTGAAAGGTACCGACACCAAGTCGCCGATCTGCAGGTTCTCGACACCGCTGCCCTTCTCGATCACTTCACCGGTGATCTCGTGGCCCAGCACCAGACCGGTCTGAGCGGTGGTGCGACCGCGCACCATGTGCTGATCGGAACCACAGATGTTGGTGGAAACTACGCGCAGGATGACACCGTGTTCGATCTTCCTGCCACGCGGGTCCTGCATTTTGGGATAGTCGATTTTCTGTACTTCGACCTTGCCAGCGCCGAGATACACCACACCACGATTACCAGACATGCTTTCACCTCGCTGTTGTTTTTATGTAGCGGTCGCGTCGCCAGGAAGCGGCGGCGCGTTGATTGCTCGGTAAATCAAAAGATCGCAGACTTCGGCAGCGTCTACAGAGACAGGCGATCTTTTCAGGCAGTAAAAACGCTAGAGAACAACTGTCCTGTTAGCGTTAAGGAACACGCGTCTTTCAATGTGATAACCCACGGCCCGCGCCAACGTCAGCCCTTCGATATCCCGCCCCTTGGCGATCAAGTCTTCGGGATAGTGGCTGTGATCAACGGCTTCCACGCCTTGGGCGATGATCGGACCTTCATCCAGATCGTTGTTGATGTAATGCGCCGTGGCGCCGACCAGTTTCACGCCTTTGTTGTAGGCTTGGTGATACGGCTTGGCGCCCTTGAAGCCCGGCAGCAGCGAGTGGTGAATGTTGATCGCCTTGCCATCGAGTTTGCGGCACAGCTCTGGCGACAGAACCTGCATGTAGCGGGCAAGGATCACCAGCTCGGCGCCGGCCTCTTCGATCACCTGCCAGACCTGGCGCTCTTGCGATGGTTTGTCGTTGGGGTCCAGCGGAAAGTGGTAGTACGGAATCTGGTGCCAGTCGGCCAACGGCTTGAGGTCCGGGTGGTTGGAGACCACCGCGACCACGTCCATCGACAACTGGCCGATGCGCTGGCGGTAGAGCAAGTCGTTGAGGCAGTGATCGGCCTTGGAGACCATGATCACCACTTTTGGCCGGTAGTTCGGTGGGGTCAGCTCGAAGACCATCCCGAAGGCGGCACCACGCTCCGCCAGACCTGCGCGGAAGGCTTGTTCGTCGAAAGCGTCGGGTTGCCGAAACTCCACGCGGATGAAGAAACGGCCTGAGAGCCGGTCATCAAAGGAGTGGTGCTCGGTGACGTAGCAGCCCTGCTCGAACAGAAAGCGGGTCACCGCATCCACGGTGCCGAGGACGCTTGGGCAGTCGGCGGTCAGAATCCATGTGTCTGGGGCGCGGCTCATAGTGCGGTGACTCCTGCTGCTACATCTGTGATCAGAGAGAACTCTGTGGCGAGGGGGCTTGCCCCCGTTCGGCTGCGAAGCAGTCGTAAAACCAATCAATACGGTTTAACTGATGGGCTTTGGGGCCGCTTCGCAGCCCAACGGGGGCAAGCCCCCTCGCCACAAAAACCCCCTCGCCACAGGTGGGAACGATCAATCTCAAGCTTGGACGCTAAGCCCGTACTCAGCAGCCGCATCCTGCAACCACAACCACCAGTAATCCGAGAAGCTGCGGCGAATCAGCAGTTCCCAGGTGTCTTCGGCGGTATGGCGGATCATCAGTTGCGACTTGGCGAACACCGTGCCAACAGCCTTGCCCACCGGGAAGTTGTTGGGGTGCACGTCGTAGCTGGTGGACTTCATCAGCACCTGACGCACGTTCGGGCCGCTGAGTTCGAGGATCTGCTGGCCACCGCTGACGTTGACGATCTGGATGTGCAGGTCGCCCAGCGCTTCACGGAGTTTTTTCTCGGCCGCGAATTCTTCACCAGTCGGCACGATCAGCAGCCATTCATCCGGCCCCATCCATTGCAGGCTGGTTTCGCCTTTGATGATCACGGTCAGCGCACCTGGCAATTCGATGCCAAGGGCCTTGTGCACACCAGCGGCGAACGCGGCGTCGTGGCCATCGCCACGGATGGTCAGGTGACCGAGGAGTTTTTTCTCACGCACGATCACGCCGGCGTTCTTGCGACCCTTGCCCACCAGGCTGGCGAGGTCGGCATGATGCAGCGACGACTCGGCCTTGGCCCCGGTGGTTGGGCGTTGTTGGTAAACATTGGCTGCGGTCATAAAGCACCTGTTCCTGAATTCTTTGTCGCCCCCCGCGCCTGGCGCGGGGGGTGATCGATTACACGTTCTGGCGATCGCCTTTCGGATCGAAGAACACCGAAGAAACGATTTCCGCCTCGATCACGCTGCCGTCGGCCAGCGGTGCGAACACCCGCTCACCCATGCGCTTCAAGCCGCCTTTCACCACGCCCATGGCAAACGAATAGCCCAGGGAGTTGTGCAAGTAACTGGAAGTCACGTGACCCACCATGGTCATCGGAATCGCTTGCTTGGTGTTGAACACCAGTTGCGCACCTTCCGGCAGCCATTTGGTCGGATCGATCGGCTTCAGGCCAACCAGCTGTTTGCGCTGATCACGCACACAGTCTTCGCGGTTCATGCCACGCCAGCCGATCCACGAGAACGGTTTGGTGCGACCGACACACCAGCCCATGTTCAGGTCGTCCGGGGTCATCGAGCTGTCAGTATCCTGACCGACGATGATGAAGCCCTTCTCGGCCCGCAGTACGTGCATGGTTTCAGTGCCATATGGCGTCAGGTTGTACTTCTTGCCAGCATCGACAATTTTTTCCAGCACGCCCATCGCATAGTCGGCCTGCACGTTGACTTCGTACGACAGCTCACCGGTAAACGAAATCCGGAAAATCCGCGCCGGCACGCCACCGACCAGGGCTTCTTTCCAGGTCATGAACGGGAAGGCTTCGTTGCTCAGGTCGGCGTCGGTGACTTCGCTGAGCAGCTTACGGCTGTTCGGCCCGGACAGGGTCATGGTTGCCCAGTGATCCGTCACGGAAGTGAAGTACACCTTCAGGTCGGGCCATTCAGTCTGGTGGTAGATTTCCAGCCATTGCAGCACGCGCGCAGCGCCGCCGGTGGTGGTGGTCATCACGAAATGGTTGTCGGCCAGGCATGCAGTCACGCCGTCGTCGAACACCATGCCGTCTTCTTTACACATCAGGCCGTAGCGCGCCTTACCCACGTCGAGCTTGGTCCAGGCGTTGGTGTAGATACGGTTGAGGAACTCGCGGGAGTCCGGGCCCTGGATGTCGATCTTGCCCAGGGTCGAAGCGTCCAGCAGGCCGACGCTGTCGCGCACGGCTTTGCATTCGCGTTTTACGGCGGCATGCAGGTCTTCACCGTTTTTCGGGAAGTACCAAGGACGTTTCCACTGACCGACGTCTTCGAACTCGGCGCCATTCTTCACGTGCCAGTGATGCAGCGCGGTGAAGCGAACCGGCTCGAAGATGTGCCCACAGTGACGACCGGCCACGGCGCCGAAAGTCACCGGCGTGTAGTTCGGACGGAACATGGTGGTGCCCATCTGCGGGATGGTCACGTTCAGCGAACGGGCGGCAATGGCCAGGCCGTTGACGTTGCCGAGCTTGCCCTGATCGGTGCCGAAGCCCAGTGCGGTGTAGCGCTTGACGTGCTCGACCGACTCGAAGCCTTCACGGGTCGCCAGTTCGATGGCGGCCGCGGTGACGTCGTTCTGCAGGTCGACGAATTGCTTCGGCGCACGGGCAGTGGCTTTTTCGTGAGGCACCTGGAACAGCGCCAGCGTCGGCTCTTCGAGTCGGCTCAGGGCTTTGGGCAGTACGCCTTCGACCTTGCCGAAACCGGCTTCGCTGGCAGCGCGAGCACCGCCTTCAAAACCATCGGCCAACGAATCGCCGAGGCTGTAGACGCCGTTGATGCCACCGACGCACACGCGTTTCTGCGGTGCTTCGCCCGGTACGAAACCGAGGATGTCTTCACGCCAGATCGGCTTGCCACCCAGGTGCGAAGCCAGGTGAACCACTGGGCTGTAACCGCCGGAACTGGCGACCAGGTCGCAATCAAGCCATTCGCCCGGGCTGGTCACGGTGTGTGCTTTTACATCAATCGCGGCAACGCGAGCAGCGGTCACGTGCTTGCTGCCTCGGGCCTCGATCACGGCGCTGCCGGTCAGGATGCGAATGCCTTTGGCGCGCGCTTCTTCCACCAGCGCACCGCGAGGGTTGCTGCGGGCGTCGGCGATGGCCACCACTTGCAGGCTGGCGTCGAGCCAGTCCAGGGCAACGCGGTAGGCGTGGTCGTTGTTGGTCGACAGCACCAGTTTCTTGCCCGGTGCCACACCGTAGCGACGCACGTAGGTCGACACAGCGCCGGCGAGCATGTTGCCCGGCACGTCGTTGTTGCCGTAAACCAGTGGACGCTCGTGAGCGCCGGTCGCCAGCACCACGCGCTTGGCGCGAACCCGGTGGATGCGCTGACGCACCTGGCCGATCGGAGCGCGGTCGCCGAGGTGATCGGTGAGGCGCTCGTGAATGGTCAGGAAGTTATGGTCGTGGTAACCGTTGACCGTGGCGCGCGGCAACAGCAGCACGTCAGGGGTGTTTTTCAGCTCGGCGATGACGCTGGCAACCCACTCGGTAGCTGGTTTGCCATCGAGGCTTTCGCGGGAGTCGAGCAGGCTGCCGCCGAACTCTTCCTGCTCATCGGCCAGGATCACACGGGCGCCGCTGCGGGCAGCCGCCAGTGCAGCCGCCAGACCCGCAGGGCCAGCGCCGACGATCAGCACGTCGCAGTGCTGGTTCATGTAGTCGTAGGTGTCCGGATCGTTCTCGGTCGGCGAACGGCCAAGACCGGCTGCCTTACGAATGTACTTCTCGTAAGTCATCCAGAACGATTGCGGGTACATGAAGGTTTTGTAGTAGAAGCCCGGTGGCATCAGCTTGCCGCCGACCTTGCCGAGAATCCCCATCATGTCGTTGTTCACGCTTGGCCAGCCGTTGGTGCTGGTGGCGACCAGGCCTTGATACAGCGCCTGTTGCGTGGCGCGTACGTTCGGGATCTGCGTGGCTTCGGTCGCACCGATCTGCAGCACGGCGTTCGGCTCTTCGGCACCGGCGGCGAAGATGCCGCGTGGGCGCGAATACTTGAAGCTGCGGCCGACGATATCGACACCGTTGGCCAGCAAGGCTGCAGCCAGCGAGTCGCCCTCAAAGCCTTTGTAGACCTGGCCGTTGAAGGTGAAGCTCAGCACTTTGTTGCGGTCGATGCGTCCGCCGTTGGACAGGCGATTGATCTGGCTCATACCTTCTCTCCCAGAGCCGTGGCGGCCGCTTTCGGGCTGTCGGTCTTGTCGGTGAACTGCGGCTTGGTGCCGATCTTGTAGGTTTCGAGAATCTCGTAGGTCACGGTGTCACGGGTCACGTTGAAATACTGACGGCAACCGGCGACGTGATCCCACAGTTCGTGGTGCAGACCGCGAGGGTTATCGCGGAAGAACATGTAGTCGCCCCACTCCTCGTCGGTGCAGCTGTTCGGATCCAGTGGACGCGGGATGTGCGCCTGGCCGGATGCATGGAATTCCTCTTCGGAGCGCAGTTCGCCACAGTGAGGACAGAAGATATGCAACATAGGGATTTCTCCTGTTAGTGGGCGACTGCTGCAGCGCCGTGTTCGTCGATCAACGCACCGCTGTGGAAGCGGTCGATGGAGAAAGGTGCAGCCAATGGGTGCATTTCACCCTTGGCCAGGCTGGCGGCAAACACGTTGCCCGAGCCAGGTGTAGCCTTGAAGCCACCGGTGCCCCAACCGCAGTTGAAGAACATGTTCGGTACCGGAGTCTTCGAAATGATCGGGCACGCATCCGGCGTGGTGTCGACGATGCCGCCCCACTGACGGTTCATGCGTACGCGCGACAGCACCGGGAACATCTCGACGATGGCCTGGATGGTGTGCTCGATCACCGGGTACGAACCACGCTGGCCGTAGCCGTTGTAGCCGTCGATACCGGCGCCGATCACCAGGTCGCCCTTGTCGGACTGGCTGATGTAACCGTGTACGGCGTTGGACATGATCACGCTGTCGATAATCGGCTTGATCGGCTCGGACACCAGCGCTTGCAGCGGGTGCGATTCGATCGGCAGGCGGAAACCGGCAAGTTTGGCCATGTGCCCGGAGTTACCGGCAGTCACCACGCCGACGCGCTTGGCGCCGATGA
Source organism: Pseudomonas sp. KD5 (assembly GCF_012932895.1). Taxonomy (NCBI): domain Bacteria; kingdom Pseudomonadati; phylum Pseudomonadota; class Gammaproteobacteria; order Pseudomonadales; family Pseudomonadaceae; genus Pseudomonas; species Pseudomonas sp. KD5. Next base: position 15,255 of record NZ_JDWJ01000023.1, read on the forward strand.
AGCCCTTGTTGGTTTCAACACCGATGCACACACCGTTTTCCTTACGGAAACCGATCACTTCGGTCTGTTGGATCAGGTCCACGCCCAAGGCGTCGGCGGCACGGGCAAAGCCCCACGCCACGGCATCGTGACGGGCCACGCCGCCGCGACGCTGGACGGTAGCGCCCATCACCGGATAGCGGGTGTTCTTGGAGCAGTCGAGGTACGGGATCTCGTCTGCCACTTGCTTGGCATCGAGCAGTTCGCCGTCCACGCCGTTGAGGCGGTTGGCGCTGACCCGACGCTCGGAATCACGAATGTCCTGCAGGGTGTGGCACAGGTTGTAGACGCCACGCTGGGAGAACATCACGTTGTAGTTCAGGTCCTGGGACAGGCCTTCCCACAATTTCATCGCGTGTTCGTACAGGTGTGCCGACTCGTCCCACAGGTAGTTGGAGCGCACGATGGTGGTGTTGCGCGCGGTGTTACCGCCGCCCAGCCAGCCCTTCTCGACCACGGCCACGTTGGTGATGCCGTGTTCCTTGGCCAGGTAGTAGGCGGTCGCCAGACCATGCCCGCCACCGCCGACGATGACCACGTCGTAGACCTTTTTCGGGGTCGGCGTACGCCACATGCGCTGCCAGTTTTCATGGTGGCTGAGGGAGTGTTTGAAGAGGCCGAAGCCCGAATAGCGTTGCATAGTCATTTACTCCAAAACCGCGCTCAGCGATAAACCGGGAAGTCCGCGCACAGGGCTGCCACATGCTGCGCGACATTGGCCTCGACATCGGCGTCGCCGAGGTTGTCGAGGATGTCGCAGATCCAGCCAGCCAGTTCAACACACTGGGTAACCTTGAAGCCGCGAGTGGTCACCGCCGGGGTGCCGATACGCAGGCCGGAGGTCACGAACGGCGACTGTGGATCGTTCGGGACAGCGTTCTTGTTCACGGTGATGTGGGCGCGGCCGAGTGCTGCGTCCGCCTCTTTACCGGTGAGGCCCTGACGGATCAGGCTGACCAGGAACAGGTGGTTATCGGTACCGCCGGACACTACATCGTAGCCGCGTTTGATAAATACGCCGGCCATTGCCTTGGCGTTGTCGATCACTTGTTGCTGGTAGGCCTTGAAGCCAGGCTCCAGTGCTTCCTTGAAGCACACTGCTTTACCGGCGATGACGTGCATCAGCGGGCCGCCCTGGGCACCAGGGAATACCGCGGCGTTGAGCTTCTTCTCGATTTCTTCGTTAGCCTTGGCCAGGATCAGGCCACCACGTGGACCGCGCAGGGTCTTGTGGGTGGTGGTGGTCACCACGTCAGCGTATGGCAGCGGGTTCGGATACAGGCCAGCTGCGACCAGACCGGCGACGTGCGCCATGTCGACGAACAGCAGGGCGCCGACCTTGTCAGCGATCTGGCGGAAACGTGGGAAGTCGAGGGTCTTGGAGTAAGCCGAGAAACCGGCGACGATCATCTTCGGCTTGCATTCAACAGCCAGGCGTTCGACTTCATCGTAGTCAATCAAGCCGGTTTTGGTGTCGATGCCGTACTGCACAGCGTTGTACAGCTTGCCCGAGGACGACACTTTGGCGCCGTGGGTCAGGTGACCGCCGTGGGCCAGGCTCATGCCCAGAATGGTGTCGCCGGCTTGCAGCAGGGCCAGGTAAACGGCGCTGTTGGCCGAAGAACCGGAGTGCGGCTGCACGTTGGCGTAATCGGCACCGAACAATTGCTTGGCGCGTTCGATGGCCAGGGCTTCAACCTTGTCGACGTGCTCGCAGCCACCGTAGTAGCGCTTGCCCGGATAGCCTTCGGCGTATTTGTTGGTCAGGCCACTGCCTTGCGCTTCCATCACGCGCTTGCTGGTGTAGTTCTCTGACGCGATCAGCTCGATGTGATCTTCCTGGCGTTGCTCCTCGGCATTCATCGCCGCCAGCAGTGCATCGTCGTAACCCTGGATCTGGTCTTGCTTGCTGAACATCGCGTCTCTCCCAGCGGCATCTATGCGCCATTCGTCTCGGTAAGGCACTGGCGTTACGGCAGTGCCCTTTGGATGCGATGGTATGACCGGCGCAGACAGGTCAAATGCCTATGGACGCCACGCAAAGGTGCGTTTACGACATGGGCCGAGAAGGCTGAGCCAGGAAGGCTCTTGTGGCGAGGGGGCTTGCCCCCGTTCGACTGCGCAGCAGTCGCAAAATCAACAAACGGGGTTTGCCTGATAAACCACGCTCTGAGGGTTTAGGGCCGCTTCGCAGCCCAACGGGGGCAAGCCCCCTCGCCACAGGGGACGGGCGTCAGGCGATGAGTTGGCGCAAGGCCAGAAGTACGAGGAAATGCCCGGGATAAAGGGCGTAGGCCCAGCGGCGCATCGGCGGTGGCTGGATGCCTTGGGCATGTCGCAATAACAGCAGCCCCAACAATGGCGCAATCAGACAAGCGGCAATGCCGAAAATCGCCGCACCGCTGCCGAACCAAGCTGCGGAGTACAGCACCTGCCATTGATTGGCCGCCAGGCACACCAACCCCGGCAACAGGCTGAAATACCAGGGCCGCTGGATCACCAGCAACATCGCCAGCGGCAACAGTACGCCGAAGAAACCGAACATCAGTCGCTGCGGAAACATTGCCGCCAGCACCAAGGCAACGACCGCCAACAGACGCGACTGAACTGGCCCGTGCTGCCAGCCACGGGCCACCAACAACCCCAGGGCCAGCGTGGGCAACACGTTTAAGGTGTCGGGATCGGGGATGTACATCCGGTAGGGAATTTCGCTCAGGGCACTAAACAGCAACAACCAACCGAGGTAGCGCCACTGGCCATCGGTCGTCACTGTATGGACACGCGCCAGGTTCGCCGCCATCGCCAGACAGAACCATGGGAACGCCAATCTGCCCGGCACATACAGCAGATCGAGGGAATAACCGACATATCGCAGGTGATCGAGCACCATGCTCAACAGCGCCAGCCACTTGAGCAGATCCAGTGCACCGTCCCTCTGCGTCATGTGCATAATTGCCCAAGGCGTTTGTATTTTTCTGACAGACTCATCCCGTGTGCTCCCCGGACGATCTTCGGTAAAGTGCACATCATCATTGACCAACGAAGCGCCACAAGCGCCTCGATCACGGAAGCCGGCCATGACCGACAAGAGCCAACAATTCGCCAGCGACAACTATTCCGGTATCTGCCCTGAAGCCTGGGCTGCCATGGAACAGGCCAACCACGGACACCAGCGCGCTTATGGCGACGATGAGTGGACCGCACGCGCCGCGGATCAATTCCGCAAACTGTTCGAAACCGACTGCGAAGTGTTCTTCGCCTTCAACGGCACCGCGGCCAACTCGTTGGCCCTGTCGTCGCTGTGCCAGAGTTACCACAGCGTGATCTGCTCGGAAACCGCCCACGTCGAAACCGACGAATGCGGCGCTCCGGAGTTTTTCTCCAACGGTTCCAAGCTGCTCATCGCCCGCACCGAAAACGGCAAGCTGACCCCGGAATCGATCCGCGAAATTGCCCTCAAGCGCCAGGATATCCACTACCCGAAACCGCGCGTCGTGACCCTGACCCAGGCCACTGAAGTCGGCAGCGTGTACACCCCGGAAGAAATCCGCGCCATCAGCGTCACCTGTAAAGAACTGGGCTTGAACCTGCACATGGACGGTGCCCGTTTCTCCAACGCCTGCGCTTATCTGGGTTGCTCGCCAGCCGACCTGACCTGGAAGGCCGGCGTCGACGTGCTGTGCTTTGGCGGTACGAAAAACGGCATGGCGGTGGGCGAAGCGATTCTGTTCTTCAACCACAAACTGGCCGAAGACTTCGACTACCGCTGCAAGCAGGCTGGGCAACTGGCATCGAAGATGCGCTTCCTCTCGGCCCCCTGGGTCGGGATTCTTGAAAACGACGCCTGGCTCAAATACGCCCGCCACGCCAACCACTGTGCGCAGTTGCTGGCCGAACTGGTGAGCGACATTCCTGGCGTCGAGCTGATGTTCCCGGTGCAGGCCAACGGTGTGTTCCTGCAACTGTCGGAGCCGGCCATTGCCGCGCTGACCGCCAAGGGCTGGCGCTTCTACACCTTCATCGGCAACGGCGGCGCGCGGTTCATGTGCTCGTGGGACACCGAAGAAGAACGCGTGCGGGAACTGGCAGCGGATATTCGGCACGTGATGACAGCCTGACACCCCACCAACTTTTGTGGCGAGGGAGCTTGCTCCCGCTCGGCTGCGCAGCAGTCGTAAAACCAGCCAACGCGATCCACCTGACAGACCGCATGCTCAGGCTTTGGGGCTGCTTCGCAACCCAACGGGAGCAAGCTCCCTCGCCACAGGTTCTGCGCTCGACCTCAGCTATTTGATTGGCAAGAGATCTTATGGCGAGGGGGCTTACCCCCCCTTGCCACAGTCCCGCACGAGTTGGTCTACATTGACTGCGAGCCATTTCGATCCGCTCGGATCACGCCAATCGGGAGCGTCCGCATGTCATTACAAGGCAAAACCCTGTTCATCACCGGCGCCAGTCGCGGGATCGGGCGTGAGATTGCACTGCGGGCCGCGCGGGACGGGGCCAACATCGTGATTGCCGCGAAAAGCGCCGCCCCTCATCCCAAACTGCCTGGCACTATTTTCAGCGTGGCGGCGGAAGTCGAAGCCGCGGGCGGCAAGGCGCTGGCCCTGGAGGTGGATGTGCGCGATGAAGCCATCGTGCGCCAGGCCCTGGCTGACGCCAATGAGCATTTCGGCGGCATCGACGCGCTGGTCAACAATGCAGGAGCGATCAAGCTGACCGGTGTGCAACACATCGAACTCAAGCGCTTCGACCTGATGCACCAGATCAACACTCGCGCCGTACTGCTGTGCAGCCAGGCCGCCCTGCCCTATCTGAAAAAATCCAGCGGCCACATCCTCAACCTGTCACCGCCGCTGAACCTGGCCACCAAATGGTTCGCCCAGTACAGCCCCTACACAGTGACCAAATACGGCATGAGCATGTTGACCCTGGGCATGAGTGAGGAATTTGCCGCCTATGACATCAGCGTCAACTCCCTGTGGCCGCAGACCATGATCGCCACGGCTGCCATCGAATTTCAGCTGGGGTCGCGCGAATCCTTCAAGCATGCCCGCACACCGGCGATCATGGCGGATGCCGCCCACATCATTCTCGACAGCAGCGGTCGCAGCATTACCGGTCGGTTGCTGATTGATGAAGAGATTTTGCGCGAACACGGAACGACTGAGTTTTCCCACTATCGCTACGAACCGGACAGCAACGCTACGTTGATACCGGATCTGTTCGTAGATTGAGTTTTCAACGCCAATTTTAAAACGGCGTAAATCTGTCGATCCAACGGTCGGACTTCTTGCGCCGCTTCACTTAAATAAAGCTCTTGTTGAAAGTTAAAAATTTTCAGCGCACAAAAATCACAGCCCTACAGATTTGTCTAGCTGTAAGAACTGATAGCTAGACGACTTATCACACCCCTATTAAATTCATGCTCACTCAGCGGGTTGATATCCCCCATGAGTCTTTGCCTCATAGACGCTTTATATCTAAAGGAAAATAAAATGGAACGCCAAGATGACAAACACCTCTTGTACAACGTCCCTTCATCCGCAGAATTTCTAGCGGCTAGAATAGGCGACATCGTTGTAGCCGACGGCGGCATTGGAGCGAGATCTGTCAGCTACAAGTTCTATCAGAGGAAAGACGATAGATACTACGTCCAGGTATTAGCTCTTAGAGGGCAGGACAACAATGAAGGCGAGTTCTGGTATGCTCCCGACAAAGCGGTAAACCCTGACGGTTATAATGAAATGCTATCGATCACCAACTCCGACACCATTTTCATTAGCGAAGAAGTAGCTGTTAAAGCATTACGCAAAAAATTCATACTTGATTCCCACCCAGGCGGCTCAAGCGACCTAACACTCATTGGCATGTACATCGACCACTTCACACAAAAACAACACCAATAATATTAATTAAATATCTGCACAAACTCATGACCAACAATGTTTTACCGAGTAAAAATGAGTGACCATGCCCAGGTCACTCATTACCCCGGACTTTAATACTCGATCCGCACGTCACCCTTCGGCACGCTGCAGCAAGACAGGATGAACCCTTCGGCTTCGTCTTCCTCGGTAATCCCGCCGTTGTGTTCCATTTCCACTTCGCCGGCAAGCTTCATTACCTTGCAGGTACCGCAGATACCCATGCCGCAGGCCTTGGGGATCATCAGGCCCAGTTTGGCGGCAGCGGCGTGGACGGTTTCGCCCGGGGCCACGCGGATGCTCTTGCCGGAGGCGGTGAACTCCACCTGGTGCAGGTCGGCGGCGTCGATTGCAGGGGCGTCGGCCGCTTGTTCAGCGTGTTCCTCTGCATCAGCGATTGCCTCTGGCGGCGTGGCGCCGAAGGACTCTTCGTGGTAGCGCTTCATATTGAAGCCGGCGTTCTCCAGCAAGCGCTTGACCGCGTTCATGTAAGGCGTCGGGCCGCAGCAGAACACTTCCCGCTCAAGGAAGTCCGGGACCATCAGCTCGAGCATCTTGTGGTTGAGATAGCCGCGGTATCCGGCCCACGGCTCACCGAAACCGTGTTTCTCGCAGATCAGGTGCAGGCTGAAGTTTTCGATCCGCGACGCCATGTGCTCCAGCTCGCGGTGATAAATGATGTCTTTCGGCGAGCGGGCGCTATGGATGAAGGCCATATCGACATTGCCATTAGTGTCGAAGAACCAGCGCGCCATGGACATCACCGGGGTGATGCCCACGCCGCCGCTGAGGTACAGCACTTTCGGGTTCGGAAAGTCGATGGCGTTGAACAGCCCGACCGGGCCGTGCACCGCCAGTTCGTAGCCTTCATGCAGGGTGTCATGCAACCAGTTCGAGACCTTGCCGCCCGGTACGCGCTTGATCGTCACCGAGAAGCTGTACGGCACCGACGGCGAGCTGGAAATGGTGTACGAACGCATGATCTGCTGGCCTTCGATTTCCAGCTCCAGGGTGACGAATTGCCCCGGTTTGAAGAAGAACATGATCGGCTGGTCGGCCATAAAGCAGAAGGTGCGCACATCCCAGGTTTCCTGGATGACTTTGACGCAACGGACAATGTGTCGACCATTGGCCCAGGTCTGGGTGGTTACCGGGTTCAGGAAGTTGTTGGACATGCTGATCTCCACGGCCGACTACCGGCCTTTATGTTGGCGATTCTGCGTATAGCGCAGCCCCGCCATTTACCTATCTGCGACATTGACATACTTATCGCGACCAGCCCCCAATTACCGGGGGTTGCGCGTCGGGAACAGATTGGGCCATGTCGCCCATGGATAAGGTTCCGGGGAGCGCCGGCCCCACACTCGCCCCATACCAAGACACAACCTTTACACCTTGCGTAGCAAACCTGATCAGCCACTTTCGCGGCCACGCAGATGGCCTTGAGGAAACACATGATGGACGTCACCACTACCCTGAGCCTGGGCGATCCACTGGAACCCGCACGCAAGGCCACTGCGCAGATGCTGCAAGAGCGCGAGCGCACTTTCTCGCTGCCGCAGCCGTTTTACTCTGACGAGCGGCTGTTTGATATCGACATGCAGGAAATCTTCCAGAAAGAGTGGTTGATCGCTGGCATGACCTGCGAGATCCCGACCAAGGGCAACTACCTGACCCTGCAGGTCGGCAAGAACCCGATCATCGTGATTCGCGGCGCCGACGGCGTGGTGCATGCGTTCCACAACGTCTGCCGCCATCGTGGTTCACGCCTGTGCACCAGTGAAAAAGGCAAAGTCGCCAAACTGGTCTGCCACTACCACCAGTGGACGTACGAGCTGGACGGTCGCCTGCTGTTCGCCGGCACCGAAATGGGCGCCGACTTCGACATGAAGCAATACGGCCTCAAACCGGTGAACGTGAAGACCGCCGGCGGTTACATCTTCATCAGCCTGGCAGAAAACCCGCCGGCCATCGATGACTTCCTGTCGACGCTCAGCCATTACATGGAACCGTACGACATGGAGAACACCAAGGTGGCGGTGCAAACCACCTTGATGGAAAAGGCCAACTGGAAACTGGTGCTGGAAAACAACCGCGAGTGCTACCACTGCAACGCGTCGCACCCGGAATTGCTGAAAACCCTGTTGGAATGGGACGACGTCACCGACCCCCGTGCCGACCAGGCCTTCAAGGACCACGTAGCCGCTTCCGCCGCTGCCTGGGAAGCCGAGAAGATCCCTTACGCCCACGCCAGTTTCGGCCTGCGTAACCGTATCGTGCGCATGCCGCTGCTCAAGGGCACCGTATCGATGACCATGGACGGCAAACAGGGCTGCGCCAAACTGATGGGCCGCATCAAGAACCCGGACCTGGGCTCGATGCGCATCCTGCACCTGCCGCACTCGTGGAACCACTGCATGGGCGACCACATCATCGTGTTCACCGTGTGGCCGATCAGCGCCCAGGAAACCATGGTTACCACCAAGTGGATCGTCCACAAGGACGCGGTCGAAGGCGTGGACTATGACGTGGAGCGCATGCGCCAGGTCTGGGATGCGACCAACGACCAGGACCGTCGCCTGGCCGAAGAGAACCAGCGCGGGATCAACTCCACCGCGTACCAGCCAGGGCCTTACTCCAAGACCTATGAGTTCGGCGTGGTGAACTTCGTGGACTGGTACAGCGAGCGGATGCTGAACAACCTGGGGGCCGAGCCTGCGCCTTACCTCAAAGGTGTTCCGGTTCAGGGTTAATCGAAATCGGATCGTTCCCACGCCAGGCGTGGGAACGATCCTTCCTCGCTAATTTGAAGACCACCGCACCGAACCATCCTCGCCAATAAACGTCTCTTCGATGTTCTCCCCCACCAGCCGCACCTTCACATAACCGTTCAACACCCGATCCGGGTACGCCTCATCCCGCGCATTTTGTGTTTCCGACCACAGCACCCGCGAATGCCCGTTCAACTCGCTGGCATTGCCGTAGGGAATCGCCCCGTGCCCGGCGCAACGTGCATGCAGCCCACCCTGGGTGGCGTAGCAGATGCCGTTATGCAAATGCCCCCAGTACCAGTAATCCGGCTCGCGCCCCAAGGCATCACACACCGGCTGATACAACGCCGTCTTGTCATGCCCGGTAATGTCAAAGCCCTGGTGATGACTGAGCACCATGATCTTCTTGCGTTGGGGCAAGTCTTTCATCCAGTCGATCTGCTGCTTGTTCAGCGCACCGTCCATGTACAGGTTAATCGGATCCGAGGCATAAGCCGTGTCGAGCCCGATCACCAGCCAGTCATCGTTGTACAACGCAAAATAACTGGTGCCCTGTTGCGCTGGGAAACGCTTGGCCAGTTCCTTGAAGTAGCCATGGGCGCCGCTGTACATCTCATGGTTGGAGTTGAGGGTAAATGAGCCCTGCTTGCCCATCGGCCAACCGACCATGTCGACGTCTTCCTGGGAGCGGGTGCCGGCGTAATACACATCCCCCAGATGAATGGTGAAGTCGGCCTGGGCCAGTTGCATCTGATCGGCCACCGCCACCGCCGGGGCATGACTGTCGAATGGCCCGGTGCCCCAGTCGCCGGCAATGGCCAGGGTCACGTCACTGTCCATGCGCATCAACGCCGGGTTGGTGGCGAACGGTGCGTGATGCCGCAGGTTCTCGATCCACTTGAGCAACGCTTCGCTCCACAACAGATCCAGCAGCTCCCATTTGCGACAACCGAGCAGGCTGCCATCCTTGAGCACTTGGGTCTGCAGCTCATCTACCGATTGCGGCAAGGGGCTGGCGTTGCCGATGTGCAGGATCGACAAACCGTGGGACAACTCCCACGGCACACTCGGTTGATCGTCCGGCAAGTCGCCGTGCTTGAGCACGTATTGCGCCTGATCGTGCCCCCGCTGCAGCAGCGCGACGATGGCTTGGTACTCCTCCGGTTCAAGCTCGCTGACGAGCTTCTTCCAGGCCATTTCCAGCCGTGTGAACAGCCCGTGCAGGCGCACCTTCACCTTGTCGTATTCATGTTCCCAATGTCTGACCAATGACATGTCGCTTTCCTCCATCCGTAGTGGAATCACAGGGTTTTCATGAACTCGATGAGCGCCCGCTTATCGAGTTCCGACAACTGCGTGCCGTACAGGTGGCCACCGTTGTGGTTGCCCTCCAGGCGCGTGTCGTATTTGAAGTCCGCCGAGGCTTTCACCTGCTCGCCACTGGTGATGAAGCCGACCTTGTCCTTGTCGTAAATGTCGGAACCGGTGAAGAACACCTGCGGCCGCAGTTCCGGCGGCTGCAGCAAATCCCACAGGGTCGGCACCGAGCCGTTGTGCAAGTACGGCGCGCGCAACCAGATGCCGTCGGTGGGCGTATTGCTGTAGCTCTGGGTCTTGCGGTAAGCACCAAAGTCGAACGGCGGTTTCTTGAAGCCGTGGAAGGCTGTCACTAAACCGGTGGTGAACGAGTTCAGCCGATGGGGATCGGTGCCCAGCTCATCAATCGTGGTGGTGACCTGACCGGTATCGGTGCGGCCGAAGTCATGGCAACCGGCACAATTTTTTTCCCAGACCGGCTTACCCCGGGCGACCTTGGCCTGATCCAGCGCGAACGGCCAGGCTGGTGCCTTGTGGCCCAGCAGCCAATTGGTCACCCGGTTGAAACTGTCCGGCAGCACCGACTCCGGCGTCGCGCCCACGGCCATGGCCGCCGCGTAGTTACGCTCATGGATATCGTTGTTGTTGCCGTCCCAGTGCAGGTACAGCGATTCCCGGGGTTTCTGGTTCCAGACTTGCGGCAGGTCGACGGTGCCGATGGTCGAGTCATCCGGGAAGCCGAACACCACCATTTTCGTCGGGTTGAAAGTGTCGGTACGTCCCGGCCCCTGCGGTGCGCGCAGCTTCTGCCAGGCATAGGCCTGCTTCTGTTTGATCAGCGCGCTGGTGGCCATCGGGATGATCAGGTAGCGGTTGTACAGGCGCTCGAAAAACCCGAGCTGGAACTTGCTGTTGATCGCAGTCATCACCGCGTCGGGCGTGAATTTGGGGTCGCTCGCGCAATCGTAGGCGAACCACTGGAAGGCCTGCAGTTGCAGGGTATTGGCCGGTGCGGAGGCCACCGGGGTAGCAACGTCGCTGGCATTGGCGCGGTAGGAGCCGGTGTGGCACAAGGCGCAATTGGGCTCCACGGTCGGGTAGCCGATCTGCCGCTTGGCCATGCCGATCGGCAGGTCCTTGCCGTTCTCGTAGAGGAAACCGAACACTTCGTAACCGCCGGGCTTCGGCAGTTTCTCCGGGCACATCTGCGGCAACACGGCGAACAGGTAATAGGGAATCCGTGCTTCGATGCCCAGGCCGATGGCGGCGTATTTGTAGTGGTCTTCGTCAGAAGCGTATTGCTCGGCCGGCACCACTCGCAGCATCTGGTACCAGGTTTCGTAGCCGATAAACCCCAGCGCCAGCACCACGACCAGCGTGGCGACCTTGAAGCTGTGCCGCCGCCAGCGTCGCGCCCACGCTGCGCACCAATCACGCCAGCCATCGCGAAGCAGGGCGAACGGCCGATTGGCCGGCGCGCTGCCCAGGTACAGCAGAATCCCGAGGATCAGGAACATGCCCAGATCGCCCAGCAGCATCGGCACGAACACCTGAGCCTGGTTGCTGGTGTTGATCAGGTAGATCCAGAACGCCACGGCGACCAACCGCGACAATACGCACAGCCACGAATGCACCACGTATTTGGGGGCATTGAAGCCTGACGGCATGTAAAAAAGGCTGATCCCCACCAGCAACATGCCGGCGTTCTCCAGCCAAGGATCGGAGAGCTGCGGAGGCATCCCGAGCATCGAGGTCAGCAACGCCGGCGCGAACAGCGCCGGAACCGCGAAGACCATGTTCATTGCGATGCCTATCCAGATGAAGCGTTGAAACCAGCGGATGTAACTGTCCATGGCATCCATTTCCTTGTAGTCGCCAATCCCAAGTCAGCACACGGCTATTGTGGCGAGGGAGCTTGCTCGCGCTCGGCTGCGAAGCAGTCGTGAAACATGCAATCGCAATGTTCCTGAATGACCGCATTTGCCGATTTGGGGCCGCTTCGCAGCCCAACGGGGGCAAGCCCCCTCGCCACAACAAGCCCCAAGCCACAGATGAGCAGTGCTAGCCGAGGGCGGTTTTCTCCAGGTGTTGCAGGATGATCGGGTACACATCGACCACCGCGTTCTTGCCGAACATGCAGTCGATATGCCCGTAGCCCGGCACCACATGCCGGCTGTAGCGTTCCGGTCCATGGACTTTGCACACGCGCTCATAGGTCTTGAGCGTGCTTTCAGGCAAGTAGCACTGGTTGTCTTCGCCGCTGATGAAACAGATCGGCATGGTCAGCCGGTCGAAGTGCGGCATGTAGACGTCCTGGCCCTTGAAGTCCACCAGATGGCCTTTGCGCAGGATCAGCGCCAAGTGCTCAAAGGTCTGTATGTTCGACTCACCGAACAGCTCGTGCAGGTTGTCGTGCAAGGTTTCGTTGAGCGTGTCGTGGCGGTACAGCGACGCGTACATGAAGGTGATGCGGTGGCACACCGGGTTGGTGCAGTAGCCTTGAGCCTCGATGCGGGCGTAGATGTTGAGGGCCTTGTCGTAGAGTTTGTTGAACCAGCTCTCCTTGTTGTCGGCATACGCGGTGAGGGATTTGATGCCGATGGCGTCGAGCATCCCCGGCAAATGCAGACCGGCCTTCAGCCCTGTTGCCGTGGCGACCACCGTGTCCGCAGCGATCTGCGAACAGACCACCGAGCGCACGCCCTGCAAACCGGCCAGCAGCGACATGAAGAAGGTCGTCGCGCCGTAGCAATGCACCACGCACTGCACGTCAGCGGCGAGGGTGGCCTGCTGGATATGCTCGATGGCGGCCTTGAAGTCGTACTGGGCAATCTGGTCGCCGTTCCATTCATGTTTGCTGGCCGGCAGCAGGATGCTGACCCGGAAATCCAGGAGCCAGACGTCATACTCGTGCTTGCACAGGTATTCCAGCAGGTTGGTCTGGATGGTGTCGGTAGAGAAAATATTCGAGCCCACCCCCAAACCATGCACCAGCATCACCGGCCCCTTGCTGCCGCCCTGATAACGGGTCAGGCGGAGCTGGACGCTGTCTTCGGTCTGGAAGAACTGCACACTCGGCGTCGGTGCATCCAGCGGCCGTTTCTGCCGGGGCGGCGCATCAGGGTTGAAGTAGATGTCGCCCGCGAACACCCCGCCGTAGCTCTCCCACAAAATGCCGGCGAAGAACTTGCCGAACCGCGCCAGCCCCTCAATGCGCTCGCGTTCGTTGCGCGCGTTGAGCACCTTCATGGTGGTCATCTGCTTGGCAAAATCGGCCGGCTCGATGTGCATCACCCCCGAGCCGATCACCTCGCCCGTCTTGTCCGGCCCGCGATACAGCGTCACATAGAGCGTACTGGTGTCGTGCCAGACGTTAAGCACGCCGTTGTCTTCGGGCACGGTCTTGAATGCGCTGAAGTAATAATCGCTGCCGTCCTCGGCGGTCAGCTTCATGTCGTAATTCATGTGCCGCACGCCAACCTGTTCCTGATACTCCTCGAACAGATTGAACACGCCGTTGCTGGCAGTCAGCGGCTCTGGCGACAGGCCCGGCGCATCCAGGGTGCCGACCAGTGTCGCGGCATGTTCCGGCTCCTTGATCATGCGATTGAGGTCGTTGGCGGTGATGGTCAGGGTGAACTCGATCGGCGAGTTATCCGACTTGCCGCGTTTGGCCGCCGCTTCGTAGAGCTTGAGATCGGTGCCCTGGGGCTGGGTGAAATCTTTGGAGAAATAGCCCTTCATGGTTTCGGTGAACTGCACGCCGAGGGTCGGTGCCACCACCGGTTTGCGCGGTGCCGAGGGCAACGTGTAGTCGATGTGCCAACCACGATCGGCCGCCAGCAGCCCCATGTTGCGCTCGCTCACGGCGGAGATGGTCAGCAACGGATTGACCGCCAGTGAGGTCGGGATCACCGCGCCGTCGGCCACGTACAGCCCGGCATAGACATCGGTGCCGCTGACGCCGCTGAACACCTGGCCCTTGTGGTTGACCACGCCTTGCGTCGCATCCTCGCCCATCACACAACCGCCCAATGGGTGCACGGAAACGATGCTGTGTTTGAGCAGCTCGGTCCAGATCGGGTTCTCGACCCAGATCCCGCCCAAGGCCTTGGTGCTCTGGTGCAAACGCTCGTTGCCGATCTTGACGTTTTCCTGCTCGCCAACACCCGGCCAGTCGATGCGCAACTGATCCTTGCTGTCGAGCACCATGCGGCCCTTGCCATCGTCGTGGCTCATGATCAGGTAGGTCTGCATGTTGTGCAGGGCGCCGTGGTACGGGCCACGCAGGAAACTTTCGGCTTCGCGCTCGGCGTACTTGAGCTTGCCGGTGAAGCTGTCATCGGTGGGTTTGCCGATCAATCCGGCGAATGTGGCCATGCTCGGCACCATGGGCCGGCCGAGTGCGCCGGGAATCGAGCCTTCTTCGATGACCATGCGGCTGCGCCAGTCGCCTTCGGTGCGCATGTCGATGATCGAGGTGATGCACGGGCCGACCGGTTTCATCTCCTTGGCCGGATGGGCACCGAAACCGATGCCGTTGATCGTTTCATCGCAGTTGTGGCCGAAACCGAGGATGTCGCCGTTGCCGCTCATGTTTTCGCCAAGCTGATTGGACGTCGACAGGCCTTTGTCCCGAGAGCGCAGGAGGATTTCGGTGGAACCCAGGGTGCCGGCCGACACCACGACGATGTCCGCCTTGACGAACAGCGTCGGCGCGGAGAATTTCTCGCGGCCGCTGTCCAGGTATTGGAAGTGCACGATCCAGCCATCGCCGTCGCGCTCCAGATGCCGGACCTCGGCCTGGCAGAAAATCTCCGCGCCGTGGTTGCAGGCATCCGGCAGGTAATTCATCAACGTGGTGTTCTTGGCCTTGTTGTTACAGCCCGAAACGCAGTCGCCGCAGTGGTTGCACGGCAATTGCTCGACGCCGACGTGGTTGAGGTTGTTCGGCAGTTTGTCGAAGGTCACGTTGATCGGCGGCTTGTAGAAGTGTGCGCCTTGCTTGAGGTAATCGGCGGACTTCTGGTTAGCCTCGAGTTTGGGCAAGGTCGGAGCGGTTTTCGGATAGGGATTGGGCTTGAGCATCTCCCGAGCCCGGGCGTAACCGTCCTTGAGCAGCGTGTCGCGATGTTCACGCACCGCCAGCGGCCAGCGCGGATCGTCAAATACACCGGGTTCCGGTTCCAGCGCGACGTTGGCGTTGATCAGCGACGTGCCGCCCAGACCGCAACCGACCACTACGTTCTGCTGGGCGTTGACGTGCAGGTCGAACAGCCCGGTGCGCGAGCCGATGTGCCCGTCCGGGTCATGCACTTGTAGCTCTTCAGTGGCCGCCAGCATCGTATTGGGGTATTCGCCGGGCTGGATTTCCCGGCCTCGCTCCAGCAGGCATACCCGCTTGCCGGCCCGAGACAGACGCGACGCCGCGATCCCGCCGCCGTAGCCGGAGCCAATGACGATCACGTCGTAATGTTCCTTGATATCGCTGATGGGCGTGGCGATCCGTGTCATGGGTCATTTCCTCTCGGGCAGATGGGGCAACTCTGCGGTTGCCTGCAATCGATAGACGAACAAACGCCTGGTCACCGGGCACGGTCGGGCCTCAATGGCAGCGGCGTTATGGCATCAGGGGGCCAGGTGCTATAGACGAGCGCGCTGATTGGCGGCGCGACGATGAATCCGCTTGTGCAACAAGGTGGCGGATGTCGGGACACAGGTCGTGCAGGGGCTTTGGTGCAAGCGATGATGTGGCTGGCTATCCATCACGCGTTCTCCCTGAACCAGATGTGGATAAGTGACAGTTGTCCTTATGCGATGAGAGTGAAGACAGGCGACAGATCGAAGTCAAGGAAGTGCCTTAGAACTGTATGAAATCTGATCTATCGCGTTCCGGCCTATACGGGCCGTGGCTTACAGGGTTCAGCGAACAAGTTATCCACATCTCCACCCACAGCAAATGGGGACAACTGCGGGTGACAGGCTAAATCTATTCACAAAAACCGAAGAAAAACCGTGACTTATCCAGAAGCAGGGTTTTAGCCAGACACTGGTTATTTTTTAATCAGAAGCTTGCAGGTCACGTTTTACATAGCGTACAGGGGATGGCGAACACCTTATCCACAGAAGCACCAACAGACTTTGGGGGCAACTTTTCGGGTTCTGTGGAAAACCGCTGAAACCCGCGAGAATTCGGGGTTTGCGGGAGGATTAGTGGGGGAAAACGTCGAATTGGACAATATTTGATCAACCTACTGAAAGCCGCGATTCATATGGGCTGTAGCGATGGGCGAACATGTTATCCACAGAAGCGCCAACAGAGATTGGGGGCAAGTGTCGGCCAGTGAGCGAGGTTATGCTGTGGAAAAAGCCCGAAAAAACCGTGGCTTAGGCTGGTTGTTTTTTGTACTGGGGGCTGGAGGGCTTGATTGGTGTGGGGTGTAGCGAGGGGCGAACATGTTATCCACAGAAGCGCTAACAGGGATTGTGGGTAACCCAGATACTTGCCCCGCATCTACGGTATCGGGAGTACATATCCATTTCTGCGGTAACGGCTACTTAGGGTTCCGCCCTTACGGCGGGTCACTTTGGAAAAGCCCCAAAGTAACCAAAGGGCTCTTGCCCCTTTCGTTCGGTGCCTCGCCTAGGCTCGGCATGCCCTCGCTCCGGTCCTGCTCCGTGGGCCCGCCGCC
>NZ_JDWJ01000024.1:0-17247 GCF_012932895.1 Pseudomonas sp. KD5
CCATGTGAGAGTAGGTCATCGTCAAGATTAAATTCCGAAACCCCTATCTGCGTATGCAGGTAGGGGTTTTGTTTTAGTAGAAGTCACCAATTTTGCTGGCACGTTACCGCTGTAACGGGCTGGTCACAGAATTTCTTGACGACCATAGAGCATTGGAACCACCTGATCCCATCCCGAACTCAGAAGTGAAACGATGCATCGCCGATGGTAGTGTGGGGTTTCCCCATGTGAGAGTAGGTCATCGTCAAGATTAAATTCCGAAACCCCTGTCTGCTTATGCAGACAGGGGTTTTGTCTTTCTGGGCTTATAGAAGTCTAAGTCTGAAGCGGGTCAAATCCAGGTCTGCGTGTCTCGCTACTCCTTCGAGCCAGTAGCATCAGATATAGACCCCCCTCATCGATACACCACAACCAAAACACCCAACCCGCGATCATGACGTGCGGTAAGCCCAATAATCCGTCCCTTCTAGTACGCCGTTCGGCGGTTATCTGACGCGTTTTGTACAAATCCTTAAGTTTTCTCCCGCTCGTGCCGAAAGACTGATGACACATGCGTGCACCAAAGTAGAGCGGCTTCAGAATGCCGTCTGCGCTGTTACATGGAATGTTGCAACCCGGAACGCATCCCCACTTTTGGCATAAGAAGTCCCATGAAATGAATCTCAAGTTCAGCCATAAAATCCTGCTGGCCGCTTCAGGCGTCGTGGTGCTGGCGTTTGCGTTGTTCACTTTGTACAACGACTATCTGCAACGAAACACCATTCGGCAAAACATCGAGTCCTCCGTTGAGCAAGCCGGCGACCTGACTGCCAGCAGCGTGCAGAACTGGATGAGCGGCCGCGTGCTGGTCCTGGAAAACCTCGCGCAGAACGTCGCCCATCAGGGTGCCAATGCTGACTTGCCGGGGCTGGTCGATCAACCGGCCCTCACCTCAAACTTCCAGTTCACCTACGTCGGGCAGGCCAATGGTATGTTCACCCAGCGCCCTGACGCGAAGATGCCGGACGGCTACGATCCGCGTCAGCGCCCCTGGTACAAACAAGCCGTGGTCGCCGACAAGACCATGCTGACCCCGCCTTATATGGCGGCGGTCGGCGGGCTGGTGGTGACCGTTGCCATACCGGTGAAAAAGAACAGCGAACTGCTGGGCGTGGTCGGCGGTGATCTGAGCCTGGAAACCCTGGTGAAGATCATCAACTCGGTGGATTTCGGTGGCATCGGTCACGCGTTCCTCGTCAGCGCCGATGGTCAGGTGATCGTCAGCCCGGACAAGGATCAGGTGATGAAGAACCTGAAAGACATCTATCCGGGTTCCAGTGTCCGCATCGAGAAAGGCATCCAGGAAGTCGTACTGAACAAGCAGGACCGCATCCTCTCGTTCACACCGGTGAGCGGTTTGCCGAATGCCGAGTGGTACGTCGGTCTGTCGATTGACAAGGCCAAGGCCTACGCACCACTGAGCCAGTTCCGCACCTCGGCGCTGATCGCGATGTTCATCGCCGTGACGGCCATTGCCGTGCTGCTGAGCTTGCTGATCAACGTGCTGATGCGTCCGCTGACCACGATGGGCCGTGCGATGCAGGACATCGCTCAGGGCGAGGGCGACCTGACCCGTCGTCTGGTCGTAGAAAGCAAAGACGAGTTCGGCGAGTTGGGTGGTTCCTTCAACCAGTTCGTGGAGCGGATTCACGCATCGATTTGCGAAGTGTCCTCGGCGACCCGCCAGGTTCATGATCTGTCGCAACGGGTGATGGCATCGTCCAACGCTTCGATCATCGGCTCCGACGAACAAAGCGCCCGCACCAACAGCGTGGCCGCGGCGATCAACCAATTGGGCGCCGCCACCCAGGAAATCGCCCGCAATGCCGCCGATGCTTCGCAACACGCCAGCGGCGCGAGCGAACAGGCCGATGACGGCCGTCAGGTGGTGGAACAAACCATCCAGGCCATGACCGAGCTGTCGCAGAAAATCAGCCTGTCCTGCACGCAGATCGAAACCCTGAACGCGAGCACCGACAACATCGGCCACATTCTGGATGTGATCAAAGGCATCTCCCAGCAGACCAATTTGCTGGCGCTCAACGCGGCCATCGAAGCGGCCCGTGCCGGTGAGGCCGGTCGTGGTTTTGCGGTGGTGGCGGATGAGGTGCGCAACCTGGCTCATCGCACCCAGGAGTCGGCGGAAGAGATCCACAAGATGATCAGTTCGCTGCAGATCGGTTCTCGCGAGGCGGTGACTACGATGAACGCCAGTCAGGTGTCCAGCGAGCAGAGCGTCGAAGTGGCGAACCAGGCCGGCCTGCGACTGGTCAGCGTGACCCAGCGTATTGGCGAAATCGACGGCATGAACCAATCGGTGGCCGCGGCGACCGAAGAACAGACCGCCGTGGTCGAAACCCTCAACGTCGATGTCAACCAGATCAACCTGCTGAACCAGCAGAGCGTGGCCAACCTCAATGAAACATTGAAGGATTGTGATGCGCTGTCCCAGCAGGCCAATCGTTTGAAGCAACTGGTTGATAGCTTCAAGATCTGATTGAGG
Organism: Pseudomonas sp. KD5; assembly: GCF_012932895.1. NCBI lineage: Bacteria > Pseudomonadati > Pseudomonadota > Gammaproteobacteria > Pseudomonadales > Pseudomonadaceae > Pseudomonas > Pseudomonas sp. KD5. Next base: position 2,543 of record NZ_JDWJ01000024.1, read on the forward strand.
TCAGTAGGATCGCGTTATCGTTCTTCGCGTGCAAGTCGGATCGCCGCACCGCTCGCTCCTACAAGAGCTAACCTGTAGAAGCGAGGCTTGCCTGCGATAGCGGTAGATCAGTCACCGCTGAACCGAAGCACTACACAAACAGCTTCACCACATTCCCCATCGCATCATCGGCAAACCCCTGAACGAACTGCTTGAACCCCGGCAGGGCCTCGGCGCCGCCCTGGGCCGGCTCGGCAATGATCGTCCAGGTCGCCCGCGACTTGTCTGCGCCCAAGGATTCCACACTCATCGCGGCCCATAAATTGGCCACGCCCAAGGTGTTGTAAATTGTGGTCCAGGTCATGTTCAGCGCCTGGTTATCCCGGGAGTTGAGTTGTTCGACCACCAGGTTGCCGTCTTTGAAGAATTTCTTGCGCAGTGACGACACGCCATCGCCGGTCATCTCGATGTGCGACAGCGCCGGAATGAATTTGTCGAAGCCGGCAAAGTTGCCGACCACTGCCCAGACTTGCGCCGCGTCGGCCGGTACTTCCACCGAAGACACAACGTGGCAGCCTTGAGGGTTTTTGATCAGGGTATCGGGTTGCAGAGTATTCATGGTTTTTGCTCCGTGCGGGGTTGGGGTGAATCAGATGAAGTTGATTTCTTTGAGGTAGTCGCAGCCGCGTCGCAGCAGCGCCGGGGATTTTTCCGGGTAGTGCGCGCCCATCTGCCGTACACCGGCCTGGGCGTTATCGTGGCCGATCATCGAGATGTCGCCGATGTCTTCCTCGAAGCCGTTGAGGTAGAAACCCAGCACGCCAAACAGCGCGTTATCACTGTCGACCCGGCCCAATTGCTGCTGCCAGTCGGCGACGCTGACCATCGAGAACTCCCGACCGGCTTCGCGAAAGGAAGCCACGTAGGTGTCCCAGCTCAGGGGTTCGGGGTTGTGCAGGTTGAACACCGCTTTTTCGGCCTGGTAACGGCTGGCATGGAAGGCGATGAAACGGGCGAGAAAATCCACCGGCATCAGGTCGAAATTCAGTGCGAACTCCGGTACCTGACCGAGCTGGATCGAGCCCTTGAGCATCAGCATCAGGCGATTCTTGTGGGGCTGGCAGACGCCGGTGAGGCTGTTGAAGCTGATATTGCCGGGGCGATAAAGATTGACCCGAACCCCACGTTCCCGCGCCCTTTCGAGGATCCGCTCGCCGACCCATTTGGACAGGTTGTAGCCGTTCTTGATGTAGATCGGCGGTGTCTGCGCGGCGGGCAACTCCAGGACCCGGCCATCGTCGGAAATCGTGCTGGACGCCGAGAGCGTCGAGACGAAGTTGAAGATCTTCTTGCTGCGTCCTTCACACAGGCGCAGACACTCGAAAATCGGTTCGACGTTATCCCGCGCCAACGACTCGTAATCGAGGACGTGATTGACGTTGGCGGCGTTGTGCACCAGTGCGCCGAACTCTCGATCCAGCCGTTCGTAAACCGCTTCGCTGAGCCCCAGTTGCGGGCGAGTGATGTCTGCCGCGTAAACCTGCACCCGGCTCAGGTCCAGATGCTCCAGGCGGTTTTCCCGCAACGCATCCGCAAAGCGTTGCGCCGCCGATTGCCCACCGCCATCGCGCACCAGGCACGCCACTTCGCTGGCGCCCCAGGCCAGCAGCGCTTCGACGATATGCACACCGACAAAGCTGTTGGCGCCGGTGACGATCACCTTGTGCACATCGCCCATTCGGCTGATCGGCAGCGGCTCGATGTCCAGTTCACGGAAGGCATCGGCCAGGGCTTTTTCACTCAACACTTCCTCGGTCCCGGAGCCGCGCACCAACGTCGCCAGCTTCGCAATCGTCGGTAGTTCGATGAAGCGGTTAATCGAGATACTGCGGCCGAACTCCTCACGCAAACGCAGGAGCATGCGCGACAGCAGGATCGAGTGCCCACCGAGGTTGAAGAAGCTTTCGTCGGTGGAAATGTCGCTGGCGGGCAGCTCCAGCAGCTCAGCCCAGATTTCCAACAACAGCGCTTCATCGGCGCTGGCGGGCAAACACCGTGGGCTGTTTTCGGTCACGTTGACGGGCAATTCCAGCAGTGCTTTGCGGTCGACCTTGCCGTTGCTGGCGAACGGCATGCTTGCCAGTTCGGTCCAGGCGATCGGCTGCATGTAGTCCGGCAAAAATTGCATGGCATGGGCTTTCAAGGCTTCGCGAGCGGCACCGGGTTGCGCTTCCTGGGGTTGCGCGAGAAAGGCCAGAATCCGTCGATGACAATCGATGACCACCGCCACCTGACGGTATAGCTGGCTGTCGCGCAGGCAGCGTTCGATCTCTTCCGGCTCGACCCGAAAGCCGCGAATCTTCACCTGATTGTCTCGCCGTCCGCACAGCTCGATACCGTCGGCGGTCCATTTGGCCATGTCGCCGGAGCGGTAGGCGCGCAGGCTCTGGCCGTTCGGCAGGTGCAGGTTCAGATAGCGTTCGGCAGTCTGCTGCGGATTGTTCAGGTAACCCAGGCACACCCCTGGGCCGACGATGTACAACTCACCGACGGTTTGCTCGGTCACCGGTTGCAAATCCTCATCAAGGATCAGCACCTGACTGTTGGCAATCGGTGCACCGAGGGTCCGGTTGCTGTCGCCGGTACGCAGTTGCCGCGCGGTGATCAGAACCGTGGCTTCGGTCGGGCCATAGAGGTTGTAGAGATTGCCTTGGCGGGTCAGTTGCTGGACTACGTAGGGTTCGCAGACATCGCCGCCGGTCATCACATGATCGAGGACCTGCAACTGATCCAGCGGCAGGATGCTCAGCAAGGCTGGCGGCAAAAAGGCATGGCTGAGTTGTTGGTGGCGGATCAGCTCGACCAGTTGCAGCGGGTCGCGACGTTGGTCCTCGTTGGGCACGATCAGCTCTGCACCCTGCAGCAGGGTCGGGAAGATATCGATCAATGACGAGTCGAAACTCAACGATGAAAACTGCAACACCCGGCTCTGTTCGGTCAGCTGCACGTAGTCGGCGTACCACGCGGTGAAGTGCGCGAGATTGGCCTGGCTGAGCAGCACGCCTTTGGGGTGACCTGTGGTGCCCGAGGTGTAGAGCGCCATGCATGGCGCGTCGAGATCGGGGCGTTGGCGCATCAAGGGTTGATCGAGGTTCACATCGCCGCTGTCGATACGGCTGATGTCCAGCCCCGGCATCGTCTCGCTGAGAGGATGCTCTCCGTCATGCAGCAACAACACCGCTCCAGCGTTTTCCAGAATGTACTGCTGACGTTGCAGCGGGTGGCTCGGCTCCAGCGGCAGGTACACCGCGCCGCTGCCGAGGATCGCCAGAATCCCCGCATACAACGCACTGCATTTTGGCAGGCAGACTCCGACCACCAGAGGCCCTTGATGCTGATCGAGCAACGGTTGCAATCGCTGTTGGATGGCGCGGCTGTGGGCGTGCAGTTCTCGATAGCTCAGCGACGTGCCGGCGATGTTCAGCGCCGCACGCTCGGCAGACTGAATAAAGCGCTGTTCAAGCCGCTCGATCATCGGGATCTGCCCAAGTTGCAGAAGTCGTGGTTCTGCCGTGTTGTTGAGACGGTGGACGAAGGCCAGGTGCTCTAAAAACAGCAGGTTTTCCACCTGTTCGAAGTGCGCGGAAATCGTCGGCTCGGCCTGCAGGAAATAGTCGGCATCCCGGGAGAAGCGGCTGACCAGCAGCGCCACATGATCGACCAGCTCGGCCACTGCCCGCAGGCGCAATGCCTGGCCGTTGCCGGACAACTCTTCGGCGACCGGCACGCGACTCAACGGCGTCGAGTTGTACGTGCACAGCAGGTCCAGCGGTGGCAGCCCGCTAGCTCCCGGCAACCCGACACCCACTTGCAGCATCAGGTGCGGCGCATTGCCGAAGTCCCGAAATGGCAGGCTCGCATCATCGATCAGCAAATCAAATAGGCCCGGCGGCGATTCTTCCACATTCGCAAGTCGCGCCAGTGAATGACCGTGTTGTTCGAGCTCCAGCGCCAGTTCGGTCAGGGCCTGGCTTTGCCCGATGAGCAAAATATCGAGACGTCTCATGATGTTCTCCTCGTTAAACCAGGTAGTCGCTCAGGGCGCTTTGCACGCACGGTGAATCGAGCAGCGAACTGCTGCGGAAAAACCGCACGATGTTGGCGACCAGCGGGTGATGGCGATTGATCGGGAAGGCCAGCCCCGACACTTCGCTCTTGAGGGCCTGACGCACCACGTCGCTGATCTGCAAGGCGTCGATCAGGCGGAAGTCGAAGGACTTCTGGATGTCGTTGGTCAGGTAATGGCCGATGAACACCGGCAGGATTTGTGCGATGCACTGGCGATCGTCTTCGCTTGCGGTGTGCCAGTAGATGCGCACCAGCCGCGACCAGAACCCGGAGTGACGGCCCTCGTCCAGCAAGTGGTCGGCCATCAGGCCTTTGATCGATTGCTTGACTGTTTCGTCCTTGGCGAACGCCGCTACATCGCCGGTCACGGTGTTCTCGGCGATGGCCACACAGATCAGCTCCACGGCGCTGCGCAGGTGTTCCGGTGCGAGGGCCACGGCCGCCGGGATGGCACGGCTTAGTTCTATTTCGTCCGGCAGTTCGATGGGGGTGATGCCGGTCATGGCGACGGTCTGCTGCATGAAGTCCATGGCCACCAGGGCGTGGTAATCCTCGTCCACCACCACGGTCATGGCGTCGTAGCGACAGGCGAACGGGAACGCCACGCTGAAGCGGTTTTTGGCGATGCTGCGGGCGGTCTTGTCGACGATCTCGGTTTCGAAAATCACCACGTCATTGATGAACTTGTAGAGCGTCTGTACCAGGGCGAAGTCCCGTTGTTCCGGGCATTCGCGCAGGAAGGTTTCGCTCAGCACCAGCGGCTGGCGGCTCAGTGGATAGATCAGCTTGTCGTCGTTCTCCAGCACACGCCGGGGGCGGGTGCGAATGGTTGCGCGGCTTTCCCAGGCGTCGGCGAAGGATTGATAGTCGGCGGCGTTCATGCGTTCACCTCGGCAACCGGTTCGCTCATGCTCAGGCGCAAGCCGTCCCACAGCGCGATGCGACTTTCCACGGCGGCGATGGCGCTGGCGTATACGTCTTCTTCGCGCTGCGGATCGCCATTGACCAGGCGTGCGAGGAGTTTTTCCGCCGCTGGGCCGTGGTCTTCGGAGTCGACTTCGATGTGCCGTTCCAGGTAGTAACGGAAGGTCGGCGCCTGTTCGATGCCAATGCCCCAGTCGTCGAGAATCCGCTGGAACATCTGCGGGATGACACTCTCGCGGCCGTGCAGAAACGCCGCCGCCACACTGTGTCCCGGCGCATGCAACGCGGTGTGCAAGGTGTGGCGTACGAACTGTGCGGCCGCCGGGTCGACGTCCACGCTTTGCAAGGCCACGTCGTAGCTCACGCCTTCTTTTTGCAACGCCACGAAGCGTTCGACGGCGACTGTGCTTGCACCGACTTCGCGCATCGCATCGAGGTACAACTCGAAATGGCTGTAGTGACCTTGGGCGGGACGATCATCGGACTCTTCACCGAGCACGATCTCATTGATCAGACGCGCGGCCTGCGGATCTCGTGGCGGCAGCCAGGGCAGCTGAACGCAGGTCAGTTCCTGTTGCAGGCGTTTGGTCAGCGACATGAAATCCCACACTGCAAACACATGGGTTTCCATGAAGCGTTGAAGCACCGATAACGAATGTATTTCAGAAAAGATCGGGTGCGCACTAAGTTCTGCTTTCTTCTGATTAAGACGATCTTTAGTCGGTTTCATGAGCGAGCCTATAAGTAATCTGGAATACCGTTGAGGGGGTGTTGATCAATAAGTAACGGTTGCTTGAAGTTTTCTATTGGCGAGCGGGTGCCTCAATTGAATTGATGCTTTTTAGGGTTATGCAATCGCTGAGTAGTGCTTGGCCCGGTGTTTATGGGCGGCGGAGAAAAACTAATGCATGAATAAAGTGTCGGGCAAGTGTTTTTTTAATTAATTGAAAGTTCAATTTTCTCAGGCGTGACAAGTTCCAATAAGACTTTTGTATAAAGTTTTATTTGGGCGTAGTTGCTCCTTTCGGCGTATATAAGCCAAAATTCAAATAAAGAGTGAATGCCTCACTCGAAGCAACTTTCTACTTGGGTCATTGATGTGATCTGAGGGGGTGGAAGTTGGCTGGGAGCGACGCCGGTTCTTCCTTTCCCGTGACAAGACTCCTTCCGTTGGTTCTTGTGGTGCGGGTGACTGCTCCGGGGTGCGGTGCGTCGCCCGTCATTATTCGTTGGCAGCTCAAGAGTGAGCGTAATTCACGGCGCTCGCTATCACCCCTGCATGATCTGATCGGTGCAATTATCGGGCTCGGGGGTGACAGGGCTTTGGGAGTTGGCATGAAGTCGCTGCACACCGGCGCGGTGTGGGCGAAAGGGGGATTTGTAAGCAGGTTTGTTCGTTGAGCAGTCCAGGTGCGGATCAGCCAGAAATCGAGGCGAGCCGTTCAATGACTCGCTCGGAGCTGTCGCCACGGATTACTTCGAGGTTTTCCTGCGCTGCGCCTCAGGGCTCGCGAGGTAGTGCGTGATGACTTCGACACCCCGGTTGAGGTGGTTTTCGAGCAACATCACCGAGTGTTCGACATCCCGGTCCTCGGCGGCCCGCAACAACGCTCGGTGATCTTCCTGGGACAGTTTGCCAAGGCCCATGGCTTCCAGGTTGAAGCGCAGGAAGCGTTCCTCTTCGTTCAACCCGTCTTCGACCAGTTTCAGCAGCCGCTGGTTGGGGGCTTTGTGGTAAAGCGCCATGTGGAACAGGCGATTGAGCCGGCCGATCTCGGTGTAGTCGTGTTCCGTTTCCAACTCGTCGATGTAGCGTGCAGCCTGTTTGAAATCGGCGTCTTCAAGCAGGGGGATCGACCGACGCAAGGCTTCGGACTCCAGCAGGATCCGCAACTCATAGGTCTCTGTTGCATCGCCCTGTACCAACGGTGCGACCACAGCGCCCTTATGGGCGATCACGTTGAGTAGCGCTTGCGCCTCAAGCTGGCGCAAGGCTTCGCGCACCGGCATGCGGCTAACACCGAACAGGTCGGCGAGGTCTTGCTGACGCAGGGCTGTGCCGCAGGGAATGCGACCGTCGAGAATGGCTGCGCGCAGGGTTTCTTCGATCACTGAGCGTGCCAAATGAGCGGGAATCGGCCCATTGACCTTGATGCTGCTGAGAGGGTTGGGCTTCTGTGTCACGACAAACGCACCCTGATTGGCTGAAATATTTGGATCCAAATGGACACTAGTGACTGCCTGACGGGTTGTCAAACAATCGGAAAATCAAAAAGATCGCAGCCTTCGGCAGCTCCTGCGATCCCTTTATTGCTCCTGCCATTCAAGTTTAGCGTGTTGGCAGTGATCTCACCGTGCCATTGTCTTTTAGCAGACTAACCTTCACCATCAAGCAGATTTTCCATCTGCCTGACCTGGATGCCTCGCATTGGCGGTACGTTTCGCGATCCCTCGGACTTTGCGCTGGCTAGGCTGCGCACTGCTGCTGGCCGGCGTCATGCTGGGCGGGCTGCATGCCGACTGGGATTTCTCGCTGATCAGCCGTCGCGCGCAGGCATTGTACGGACCTTTGGGTGAAGGGCGGCAGCGCATCGATGCCTGGCAGCAGTTGCTGGCTACGCAAAAACAGGTCGGCGAGCTGGAGCAGCTCAACGTGGTCAACCGGTTCTTCAACAAGCAGATGCGCTACGAAGAAGACATCGACCTGTGGCACGAGGTCGATTATTGGGAAACACCGATCGAAGCCTTGTGGAAGGGCGCCGGCGATTGCGAAGACTACGCTATCGCCAAATATTTCAGCCTGCGTCGTCTTGGTGTCTCCAGTGACAAACTGCGCATTACCTACGTCAAGGCTTTGCGACTGAACCGCGCGCACATGGTGCTGACCTACTACGCGAGCCCCGAGGCCATGCCTTTGGTGCTCGACAGCCTGATCGATGCGATCAAGCCCGCCAACCAGCGAACCGATTTGCTGCCGGTCTACTCTTTCAATGCCGAAGGGTTGTGGCTGCCGGGTGCCAAGGGCAACAAGAAGGTCGGAGACACCAAACGCCTGTCTCGCTGGCAGGACGTGTTGAAGAAAATGCAGGCCGAAGGTTTCCCGGTCGAGACGATTAACTAGGAGCACGCGCTCAGATGTCTTTGTTCAAACAGCTGTTGATCGCTATCTGTCTGTTCCTGGTGGTCGCCTTCACCGGCAGCTTCATGGTCAGTCTGGAAAGCTCGCGCACCCAGTACGTCAATCAGTTGCGTTCTCACGCCCAGGACGCCGCGACGGCATTGGCGCTGTCCCTGACGCCGAACATCGACGACCCGGCGATGGTCGAGTTGTTGGTCAGCTCGATCTTCGACAGCGGTTACTACGCGAGCATCCGTGTGGTCGATCTGGCCAACGACAAGACGATTGTCGAGCGCAGCGGCATCCCGGCAGTCACTAACGTGCCGGACTGGTTCGTCAAATTGATCGGCCTGGAGCCGGCCGGTGGTGATGCAATTGTCAGCCGTGGCTGGGAGCAGGCCGCGCGGGTCGAGGTGGTCAGCCATCCGATGTTCGCGTTGGCCAAGCTGTGGCAGAGCGCGTTGGGCAGCCTCGGCTGGTTGCTGCTCTGTGGCGCGGTGAGTGCGGTGCTGGGCGCGTTGTTGCTGCGTCGGCAACTGAAGCCGCTGGACTACATGGTCAAGCAATCCCATGCCATTGCTCGCCGGGAATTCTTAAGCCTGCCAGAACTGCCGCGCACCCCGGAACTGCGCCGGGTGGTGCAGGCCATGAACCAGATGGTCGAGAAGCTCAAGGCGCTGTTCCAGGAGCAGGCCGAACGCAGTGAAAAGCTGCGCGCCGAGTCCTATCAGGACAACCTGACCGGCTTGGCCAACCGGCGCTATTTCGAAATGCAATTGAACGCGCGTTTGAACAACTCGGAGCAGGCCAGCTCCGGTTATTTGCTGCTGTTGCGGGTGAAGGATCTGGCCGGTTTGAACCAGCGGCTGGGCGGTCAGCGTACCGATGAATTGTTGAAAGCGGTCGGCGAGCAGTTGTCCCGCGAGTGTGCCAAGTACCCGGAAACCCAGAACCTCGTGACGCGTATTCGTGGCGGGGAATTCGCCGTGCTGGCACCGGGGCTGGTGCGTGAAGAAGCGCTGCAACTGGCGAGTAATCTCGAAAGTGCCTTGGGGAGCCTGCATGCGACGGGCGCCACGGACGTGGCTTCGGTGGCTTCAATCGGGTTGGCGCCGTTTGCCCATGGCGACTCGCCGCAAGCGGTGATCGGCTTGGCGGATCAGGCACTGGCCCAGGCAGAAAGCCAGGGTGAACCGAGCTGGGCATGCCTCGATCAGGGCGCGCCGGCGCGGGTTGGCGACGATCACCACGCCTGGCACACCCTGCTGGATCAGGCGCTGAACCAGCAGCGTTTCGAGCTGTATTTCCAGCCGGTGGTGGCCAGCCACGACACAGAGTTGGTGCTGCATTACAAAGTGCTGTCGCGCCTGCTCGACGAGCAGGACCAGACCATTCCCGCCGGGCGTTTCTTGCCATGGCTTGAGCGTTTCGGCTGGACCGCGCGACTGGACCGTTTGATGCTGGAGTTGGTGCTCGAGCAGATGGTCGACCATGAGGAGTCGCTGGCGCTGAACCTGTCTTCGGCGACACTGGCGGACCCGCAGGCGCTGAACGCAGTGTTCGATATCCTGCGTCAGCATTCGAATCTTGGCGAACGACTGACCCTGGAAATCGGCGAAGAGCAACTGCCCGAGCAGGCGGTACTGGAGCAGCTGACGCGGCGTTTGCGTGAGCTTGGGTTCTCGCTGAGTCTGCAGCGTTTTGGTGGGCGCTTCAGCATGATCGGCAACCTGGCGCGGCTGGGGCTGGCGTATCTGAAGATCGACGGCAGTTACATCCGCGCGATTGATCAGGAGAGCGACAAGCGTCTGTTCATCGAGGCGATTCAGCGAGCGGCGCACAGCATCGATTTGCCGTTGATTGCCGAGCGGGTCGAGACCGAAGGGGAGTTGTCGGTGATTCGCGAGATGGGGTTGTACGGGGTTCAGGGGCAGTTGTTTGGTGAGCCGAAGCCTTGGCAGTAGCCCGCTCATCATTCCCACGCAGAGCGTGGGAATGATCGGCGTCAGGGGTTAAATCAACCCCGTCTCATCATCATCATCGATCAACTGGCTCAACCCGCCCAACGCCTCACGTGCCTGGGTCCGGTCCATCAGCTTGGCCTGTGCGGCCGGCGGCAGGTCGGTGACGCGGATCACGCCTTTTTGGGTCAGCACCTGAATCAAGTCGTCGAGTACCCGAATCATCTCCAGGTCGCTCTGCTTGAGCTGCTTGAGGCTGGTCTCCACCACTTCGTGGGCATACCAGGCCTGGATTTCATGGTGGTCGGCCGGCAGCGTTTCCGTGGCCTCGGCGTAGGCCGTGGCTTCCACGCGCACTAACTGACCTTGCGCATCGCGTTGCACGTAAAACATTAAGCATCCCTCGGAAATGGACCAGCGTCGTGCTGTCAGCAGCATAGGCCAACGCAGGCGAGTATGCGGTGCGACGACGAAATCGTCACCCGTGAGGTGTGGGCATACATGACGGCCGCCCGGTTGGGGCGGCCGTCAGCCTGCGTATCAGCTGTTGTTGTGATCGATCTTGATGGTCGGGTCACTACCGGCAATCAGCGAGTTGATGCTGGCGCTGGACCAATTGTTACCTTCCAGTTTGATCGTCACGTCCGGGGTGGTCGCTGCGGCATCGGCGCCGTTGAACTTGCCGGCGGAGCTGACTTGCAGGGACGACACGCCGTCCACGGTGGTGATCTTCAGGAAGTGGTCAATCGTGCTGCCGCTTTCACCCTGCAACAAATCACGCAGGTCGATGCGGTCGCCTTCGCTGGCCTTGAAGTCCTTGATCACGTCGCTGCCGGTGTCGCCAGCCTTCCAGATGAAGGTGTCGGCACCTGAGCCGCCAATCAGGATGTCGTTACCTTGGCCGCCGATCAGCGAGTCATTGCCGGTGCCGCCGAGCAGGATGTCATTGCCCTTGCCGCCGTCGAGGAGGTCGTTGCCGCCCTGGCCGAAGAGAATGTCGTTGCCCGCGCCACCCAGTAGCGTGTCGTTACCATCGTGAGCGCCAGACACGTCGAACGCGGTGTAGTGCTCGGTGATGTACTGGTGCACGTTGCTGGTGGTGACTTTGCTGACGTCGACGCCGGTTTGCTGGGCGACGAACGCCTGCATCGCCTGATAACCCTCGCCGGCAATGCCATTGAAGCTCACCAGATCGCCGAACAGGAGGTCGTTGCCGTCACCGCCGCTGACCGTGTCGGCACCCGGCATTGTCGCTTCGGTATGGCCGATGATCGAGTTGGCCAGGTCCTTGGGGTCGATGTTGGTTTGTGGCGTTTGATCCGAATCGTACGGCTTGAGGTCGGTGAGGGTGACGTCCTTGTTCAGGCCGATGGCCTCCACCGTCGACACGTTGTTCAGCAACGTGAAGCTGCTGCCGGAATTGTCGATGGTAGTGGAATCGGTGTTGCTACCGGTGCCGTCGCGATAGGACAGCTCGTAGGTGCCGTTACCCTCGGCATGCAGGGTGCCCAGTTCGGAACTGCTCCAGCGGCCAGAGTTTTTCAGAGTCTGCAGCGTGACGTTGCCGGCGCTGTCGATGCTCAGGTAGTGAGTGCTGTCCAGATAGTTGGAATAGGTCTGCCCCAACTTGTAGTTGGTGGTGGTGATGACATCATCGAGCTTCACGTTGCCGTACAAGGTCGGGTTGGTCTGTTCGCCGCTCTGGTAGTAGGTCGGCTTGCCATCGGTGATGAAGTACGTGAGGTTCTTCGCACCGGTGTTGGCAATGGCGTCAGCACTCTGGAACCAATTGGCCGTGGTTTTGAACACGTCCTCGTAGTTGGTGCCGCCGCCCGACGACATCGAATCCAGAACGGATTTGAGCAAGGTCAGCGCGTTCGGGTCGTTCAGGTTCACCGACACTGATTTGTTGACCTGAGTATCGAAGTCCACCAGGAAGATATTCACGGTCCCGGAGTTGCCGCCCAGGCTTTGCTTGAGGGTGTTGAACACCGCCGTCAACGAATCCTTGGCGGCATTGATCGACGTGCTGCTCATGCTGCCCGAGCTGTCGACCATGAACGCGATGTTGTAATTGGTGCCTGGCACCACGGTCAGCCCGCCGATGTCGGCGACCATGATGTCGTTGCCGTCAGTGCCGGTGATCGTGTCGTCGGCCGCCGTGGCGGTCACGGCGTTGTAGACCGCTGGGTATACCGTGACCGGAATCTGCGCGGTGCTCAGTGCCGATCCGCCGAGTGCTTCGGTGGATGTCGAGGTCACGGTCAGGGTGAACTGGCCGTTGTAGTACGGCGGCGGGGTGACGGTCAGGCTGCCGAGGTTCCAGCCGGTAACGTTGGCTTCGCCGTTGGTGGTGGTGAAGGTGTGGCCCGCGCCATCGCTGAGCACCGAGCCCGTTGGCAGGCCGCTGATCTTCACGCTCAGGCTTTCAGAGCCGTCGGTGTCGGTCAGCGCGGTCTTGATCGCGGATAGGTGAACGCTGCTGCCTTCGGCGCCTTCGTTGAGTTTGTAACCGTCGTAGTAGCCTTCGCCATTGGTGCCGTGAAGGTCGGAAACCGTCACGCCAGAGGCGGCCAGATCCGCCACGCCGGTATACAGCGGTACGCCGGCGCTGCTCAGGTCGATCGCTGTACCGCCGTTGACCGACAGGTTGACGTCATAGCTGCCGGGGCCACTCTGGTTATGGTGGTAGATGTCCAGGGTGTAGTAACCGCTGGTGGTCGGGGTGAACGAACCGTTCAGCTTGCCGCCTGCACCCCAAGTCGTCGCGGCCACGTTCTTGCCACCGATGGTCACCAACAGGCTGTCATCGCCGGTGCCGCTGAAGGTGTATGTCTTGCCGGCTTCGAGGTAAATCAGGCCGGAGGTTTTCGAGGCCGTGCCGGCAGTGACACCGCCGTCGGACTGCACGTTGGTCACGGTGCCGGTGGAGTTCGGGGTGCCTGCGGCGTCGATGACCGATTTCAGCGTGCCGGACGGCGCGCCACTACCATCGGTGCCCAGGCCCGACAGGCCGGTCCAGACTTCCTTGATCAGGCCGGTGGACTTGACGCTGTTGTCCGCGACGCTCAGGGATGGCGCGTCGGCAACCGGTGTGATGTCGATTTTCACCGTACCGGTGTTGCCCAGCAGTTGACCATCGGTTGGCTGGAACTTGATCTGCGCGTAGTCCGTCTGGTTATTGCCCACGCCGCTGCCACCGTAGCCGTCAACGCCCGATTCGTTGGCATCCGGCGTGAAGCGCAACTTGCCGGCGTCGATGTCGGCCTTGCTGATGGTCTGGTTGGTCGTTACGTCTTTCCAGGTCGCACCGTCCAGGTACTGCAATTTGCCTTCGCCCGGCAGCTGAGTGATTTTCACCCCCAGGTTGGCGGCCGGGCTGTCGACATCACTGACGCCAAAGGTCGACCATCCGAGGATCAGCGGGGTGTCTTCGGTACCGGTGACGTTAACCGGCGCGGCAGTTGGCGCGTCGTTCACGGCCACCACGTTGACGGTGGTGGTCGCGGTGTTGGAGTAATTGCTGCCATCGGTCACCGTCACGGTGATGATCCGCGGCACGGTGCTCGGATCCTCACTGCTGTTGGTGAAGCTGATGTTTTTGATCTGCTGCATGTAGTCGGCCAGCGTCGCGTTGCCCGACAGGGTCAGGGTGACCGTACCGTCCTGGCTGTTGGCGTTGATGCTGATGCCATTGACACTGTTGCCGAGGTTCAGCGCATCGCCCGGCTGACGGTTGGTCAGCACGATGGTGGCGCCGGTCAGCATGGTGCTGTCCGGGTCGGTGATGCTCAGGTCGGTGTCGCCGATCGAGACGCCCTGGCCGGTGGTGCCTTCGGTGAAGGTCACGTTGTAGTTGGCCCCGGTGGCGCCGCTGGAGTTATTGGCGTCCAGGTCGAGAACCGGCGCGGCATCGTTGTCGATGATCGAAGTGCTGACGCTGCCGTTGGTGCTGCTGACCGCGAGGTTTTCGAAGTTGCCGCCGGTGGCCGAGTCGATCTTGACCACGAAGTTCTCGGTGCCCTCGGTGAGCTTGTCGTCCAGCGTCGCGACGTTGAAGCTCGCGCTGCTGGCGCCGGCCGGGATCTTCACGGTGTACACGCCGGTGAAGTCCGAACCGTCGGCGGCGGTACCGCTGTAGACGATTTTCAGGGTCACTTCGGTCTGCGCCGGGTGGGTCAGGCTGACGGTGTAACTGGCGGTCTGGCCTTCGGTCACCGAGGTGCTGCCGCTGATGCTGACTTCGGTTTTGTCGATGGTATCGGTGACGGTGGTGACCGCCGGGGCAGTGCTAGGCACCAGGTTCTCGAAACTGCCACCGGTGGCGGTGGAGATGGTGGCCTGGACCGTGCCCGCATCTTTGTAAACGTCATCGGATGGAGCCGGGACATTGACGGTGCCGGTGGTTTTACCGGCATCGATGGTGATCACGGCGCCGTTGCTCAGGGTCACGGTCACGGGTGTGCCGGCGGCGTTGGTCAGGGTCGCGGTGTAAACGATGGAACCACCTTCGGCTACCGAGTTGGATGCGCTCAGGCTGAGGTTGGTGGTGTCGACGGTGTCGGTCACGGTGGTGCTGACCGGCGTTTTGTCCG
>NZ_JDWJ01000025.1:0-6475 GCF_012932895.1 Pseudomonas sp. KD5
CTGTCCATACCCCACAGAGCCACTGAGACCAGCCCCTGGACCAAAGGTCGCGGTGACGCTGAGGTCGAACTCTTTGCCTTTGACTTCACCGGTGTCAGGCACCGAGGAGACGTTCAGGTCGCCGCCGACACGGCCAACGACCTCATCGCCGCGCAGGGTNGCACCGCTNATNTTGGTGTCTTNNCCACTGGTGAAGCCCAGNCGGTTGCCCGCGTAGAGGTAGGCTTCTTGCTGTCGGTTACCTTCCCGATCAAGATTGCCCTTGCCGATATTCACGCTGACGTAGACGCCTACGCCTTGAGAGCCGAACGTCAGGCCTGCCTCGCCACCACCGTTGTGTCGATTGCTCTCACTGTCGCTGGCGTTCTGCGCCGACCTGATGTTCAGCTCATTACCGGCATCGAGCGCAATATCTCGCCCAGCCTTGACCTGAGTGCCTACCAGGTTGATGTCGTGGCGGGCGTCCACGGTGACATCCCTTCCAGCGGCAACCTGAGTGGCCGTCGAACTGCCGTGAACGCCGTCCTCGGTGGCAACACCGTAGCTGCCACAAAAAAGGGGACAGATTTATTTATAAACCGAGCAAAAACAAAAAGCTGGCTCCCTCTGTGCTTACAAAAAACAAATCTGTCCCTGAGGGATCCCCACAAATCTACTCCAGAGCCTGCGCCTGTTGATGTACCTCGGCTCGCAACGCGCGCTCAAGTCTTTCCAAGGTTTTTCGAGAGTTTGAGCCGCGTCCGCTTCGCCAGTATTCCAAGCCCAGTCGCCACAGCGACAACACCCGCCGGCGTTTAAGGCTATTGCTTTGAAAACGATGTTCATGACCCGCTTCGCGGGCCTGCAACCCCGTTAAACAAATGATGTAGTTGGCCAAAGTGGAGATCAGTAAAAGCACTTCGATTCGGCGCGGACAGTGACTCCGATGGCGAGTCACGCCGACTCCAAAGTGCTCGCTTTTTACATCCCTGAAGCCTTCTTCTATCTGCATACGCTGCTTGTAAATGGCCACGATTCTCGATGGATTCCATTGATCCTCCGGTAGGTTGCTGGCCAATAACCAAGGTTCTCGTTCACGATTAGCCGATTGCCTGCTGAGTTTGTTTTTGGCGATTGAACCGGTGACACGCTGATGTTTGCGACCCTTTGCCGAATGCCTGACGCAGTACAAATGGATGAAGTGTGGAGCGCTTTGGGTCATCTCGATCCGACCCAGTGATTTCGGTGAGGACGACGCCAGGGCGTAGAGGTTTTTAACCGGCAGCCAAGTGTGTGCGTCGTTGCGGTAGAGGTCCCGGTTACGCACTCGCCCCACGTAATACCAGCCTTGCGCCTCGACGGCTTTGATCCATGGCCGGCGAAAACCTGCATCAGCTACAAGGATCGGAACGCAGTTTTTGGGGAGCATTTCGGCCAACGTTTGCAGCAACCGTTTTTGATATTTCGGACAACCCTCGCGCTCATGAACGCTTTCGTAAATCGGGAACGAACGTCCCGCCAAAGGAATGGCTGCGTGCAACAAAAAGAACTCTCCAGCCGCATCGATCGGCGACCAATCGACCAGGATCAACGGATGCCTCAGCGACCCCAGCAAGGCTCGCAACATGACCCAGTAAAACAGCGAGCGCTCGGTTTGCAGATGCCGATTACCCAGCAACCGATCGACTCGTTTGATGGCGTGTTTGGGGTAGGCCTTGCCTGACATGAATCGGCCAAGCCCCGTCAGAGTGAGCCGACGTCCTTGGAGTAATGCGCTGACACAACACATCAATGTTTTCAGACGACGAGAATGGACAGTGGGAAGTGCTTGGGCGAGCGCGCTGTGTAAGAATCGGATGGCCTGCATAGGGTCGGTGTCTTGTTTTTGTGTGGTGCAATACAAGTTGCCGACCCATGCAGGTCTCTTCAATTCCCAACTTCTTGATTTATCGTAAGAAAAATCGGGGATTTCTCAGGGTCTGTCCCCTATTCCCCCCGTATCTGTTGCATCGTCACGATATACAAGGAGACTGCCCTTGGGCCAGCCACCTACCCACCCACACGGCCACCCACCGCTTAAATAAGCGGAAAGTATTCCCTCAAAAAATTCATTAGTCTTACCTTGAACAGCTCGACTATACAGACAGCACTTTAGATCCGAGACAATATCATCCAATAGTTCTCTATGCTTCGGGAGGAGCTGCTTTTGAACTGAGCGACTCAACTCATCCAAAAGTTCGGATAGTTTAATATCCATCTCAGTATATTTTTCGCCCCCACCGTAAACAACATCCCAAACCTCACTCATCTTCTCTGATCTTAAGTCAGCCCAAGTGAAAGACTCTTCCCCATAGACCTGAACCCAGGCATATTTTTTTGCCGTTGCAAGATCAGAAATTTCGGCACCTCCCAAAACAACCTGATTGACAGATCTCAAGAGCAACCCACTATTTACAAAGCCAATAACTTCATTTACCAGATTGCTATTTTCACCCAACTCTACTTCCCTAACCATTTCAACCATACCTCTGTCTTAGCGCCGTCTACGTTGCGGACAGGCATGCCCGACCCAGTAACATTTCTCAACCTACCCTGCAAGTCGAAAACCTGTTTTTGCAACCGTTCCACAGGTAGATTTCGGTCCATCTCATTCAAACTTTTTCGTACAGCCTCAGTATAGTTTGGATGGCTACCTGTATGTCTCGGCATACCGCTTATGGCGCCCTCTGGCTTAGCCTTACTTGCCGGCAAAAATATGCCATTAGAGGAGTCATCCAGATCAATCCCTACCTTCTTCAGAATAGGATGATTTTTTAACTCCGAAGGAATCAGGTGCTGAGCCTGATAACCAGCCCACGAGTCGGTGCGATTTCTCCCCATTGCTTGGTTCAGATTCTGCCCTAGCTTTGTTGAGCTACCGCCAGTTACTTGACCAGGAGTTCCTGAAAGCAATCTTTGGTTATCAAGGAAATAGGGGACAGACCACGTTTTTGCTTATCCTTCAAAAAGAATTGTGGTCTGCCCCCTATTTCTCCGCGGCATTTACAGGAAGAAGACGACCTCCTTAAAAGTCTGGAGAAACCGGGCGATGTTCTGTCCTTTTCCATATTTGTTCGTGACCTACTCTCTATAGCTCCAGAACATTAGTACTTGAAATTTGTTTTTACTTCGCCACCACGCCTATAGGACATGACAAATGAAGTCCAGTTTTCACCACGCTTTCTAGAGTTTTCTTTTAATCGCTTTACCAGGCTATATAGAACCGCGCCATTGAAATCAGTTTCGGCATTTGTCACCTCCACCCCATTATTTTCAACCACGAGCTCTTCCTCCGAATAGCCGTCACCCACCTCAACTTCGTAACGAAAAGAGTCATAACCATGCACAATACCAGCCTCTATCAGTGCAAAAATTTCTTTTGCCAACTCTATATCTTCAATAATCACTCTATAACCTCCGGAATTTTTTAGCCTCATTTTCAAAGCGCAAAGTCTTACTCTTGCCATCTATTGTATACGTCAATTCCATCGTGTCGGGCCTCGCCGAACCAGGATCCGTGCGATTAAACTTTATAGTAGTCGGACCAACAGTTTTAGAAGGGGGGGGGGGAAATAGGGGACAGACCACGTTTTTGCTTATCCTTCAAAAAGAATTGTGGTCTGCCCCCTATTTCTCACTTTCAAAATCAATCCGGTTCAACTCAACATCCTCTTTGGAGAGACGCGAGTAAGAATTTTCCCGAAGATCTGCTTTCAAAAGATCCAGCTGTTGGGGAGTGAACTGCCTACCTGTCAAATTTTGAATATCAGTGAGGTACGACTTAGTATCTTTAGCTAACTGAGTACTCAGAAGGCCCGTAGCGGAGTCACCGTTTTGAAAAACGCCCCCTCCAATATTTGCCCCTTCTTTTGCACCTAGCGGTAAATCTTAATCAATAGACTCTATTTGAAACACCAAAGTAGAAAAGTCTACTGCTTCAGTACCACCGCTACATTCCAAATTTGTTATGCGACCCTCCTCACTGATTACCATCCCTGCATTTCCAACCCAGGCCTGAGCAATATCGTTCACACGCCATACATTCCAGATTTTCAATTCGCAACCTGTTTTGGATAGCACCGAAAAATAAACGGACTCCGGGCTAGTATCCGCCCATAAAATAACTTCAGAGTGGCGCTGGTCATTTACTTCTAGCTCACCTTTTACCACTTTTAAACGTAGTCCAGACACAGGCTGCATAGTTGACTTCAATCTTCGAGCCAAGAAATTGCTTCGACCTGCTTTAATTTTTTTTTGAAAGATCGGGTACACAAGACGTTCTGCTACTTGAATAGGAGCCCCTCGTGTACGTTGAAAAATTGAAGAAAGTGTTTCCGTCATTTCTCAGTATTTCTCACCCCGCGATAACCATGTACCTCATCGCGGGGTACGATTTATTTGAGAGTAAGGCTCATTTTCAGAGTGAGCCCAATGGTGGAGCCTTCCAAGCCGCAATCAATCTGCACTAAAAAGGGGACACCTATTAGCCTTGACTCGAGACCGGCTAATGGGCGTCCCCCTATTACGTTATTACGACTAATGACTAATATTTAAAATTGGTTTTTACTTCACCACCGCACTTATAAGACATAACAAACGAAATCCAATCTTCACCACGCTTCATTGCGCTAGCCTTTAGTTCCTCTATTAAAGAATGCAGTATCGCACCATTGAAATCAGTTTCGGCATTTGTTACCGCGACCCCATCTTTCTCAACCGTGAGCATCCACTCCATGTACCCTTCACCAACCTCGACCTCATAACTGAAAGAGTCATAGCCGTGAACAATACCTGACTCTATCAAGTCAAAAATTTTCTTTGCCAACTCTAGATCTTCAGCAATCACAATATAATCTCCGGAACTTCATGAGCTTCATTTTTAAATGACAAAGTTTTCGCCTCGCCATTTATCGTATACGTCAACTCCATCGTATCGGGCCGCGCAGAACCCGGATCTTTCCGATTAAACTTTATCTTTGTCGGTCCAACCGTTTTAGAAGGGTCATTTAAAGCCGCCCTTATTTTATTCTCATAGAAAACTTTATATGCCGAGTTATTAAAATTCTTGTCCTGTGGAAACAGATTATAACCATCACAGGTCCCACCCTGGCTACACGCCCGAGCATGGCCGCCAACGTCAGTGTCCCGCCCTTCCTTGCCTGCCGCCGTCTGCCTCGAATCTCGAGGGACCTTCGTCTGGTTCGGAGTAAACGTAAGCTCTTCTACGAAGCCTTTACTGTTTGTCGTAAAGGAGTCGCCATTATCAAGCTCGTATCGGGTATTGGGGCTCCTGGCACTCGGATTATTGAGAATTTCGTACTCACGAGATCCTTTGACGGCGTTGCCGGTATTGACCTTTACCACAGGAATATCGGCATGTCCCCCAACGTTGGGCTTGAGGCCATCGCCAGACACAGGTGTCGTTGGGCCCTTGCCTGTTGGGCCCGCATCCACCCATCCCTTCTGCGGCGCTTCCCCAAATTCCTTCTTCCAGTCAGGATGTTTAGGGTCAATGTTCAGCGGATCCGTGACCTTGGCTATGCCGCCAGCAGCCCCCTTGCCACCTATGATGCCAATGACCTTACCAGTCGCAGCACCTGCAGCGTTTGTTACCGTTCCCAAGGCAATATTCAGCAGCGTGGTTGCGCCACGAACGTACACATCGCCTGACTGTTTATCCCGGTCCTGCTCGTGGAGCAATTTAAAAAAGTTATCGTTACTCTCTAGGTAATCCTTGTCTTTATCACTGAGCTCACTCGCAATTGATTTCGATATCGAATCTTTGGCCGCAGCGATTTTGTCGCCAAACAGCTTATCCACCACCACGTTACCGGCAAGTCCTACCGCCATTTTGGCTGGGCCCATGACGGCCTGAATCCCCAAGCCTAGGAGCTGCGCTTGCTCTACTGGAAGACCGTCCAAGTACGTTTGCAACTTCGCAGTTTCTTGCAGCAACTTTCTGCCGGGCGTGTTTGCCTGCACATCATTGACTAACCTGAACTTTAAGGTGCCATCGGCGTCCTTAAACCAAGCTGCAGTAGGACGCTTTCCGTCCGAATCACTCGACGCACAGCCACCCGTGACATCACAGCTTTCTTGCAGCTTGGCAAACTCTGCAAATCTCTTCGCGAAGCTTTGAATAGCGACCACATCCGCAGGCTCCAGGTCCTTGATATCCCCAGCATCCCTGCCATTTCGAACCAGGTTCTTGGCAATATTCAGCGCAACCTCATCCCCCAACGCAGCCCTCGCGGAAGCAGGCACCTCATCAATTGAAATCCGCTGCGNCTGGATGTTGGTCCAGATCTGCTTGGTGGCCTGTACCGGCCCATTAACCAGCTTGAGTGCGTCCTCATACGCTTTCAGGCTGCTATCGGGGTAGCTTTTGATGCTGTTCTTCCAAGCCGTCACGGTCCCGGAGGTATCCATCACGGCATCCACCGAAGATTTGGTGACA
>NZ_JDWJ01000026.1:0-6433 GCF_012932895.1 Pseudomonas sp. KD5
CTTTTGCACCAACCAAAGAGCCAAAAAATTACGAAGCTCTAACGACCTTGACCACGACCTCTGTTGACCGCATCCAGAAGCAGTTCTAGCTCAAGGCCATAACCATTCGGCTCGAAGCTTTCCTCTATTCCATTTATCAAAAATTCATTAGAAATCAACTCACAAAGCTCATCCACCTCACTTGATGATAATGAACTATTAAGTAA
The DNA here is from genome assembly GCF_012932895.1 of Pseudomonas sp. KD5. NCBI lineage: Bacteria > Pseudomonadati > Pseudomonadota > Gammaproteobacteria > Pseudomonadales > Pseudomonadaceae > Pseudomonas > Pseudomonas sp. KD5. The sequence continues at coordinate 207 of NZ_JDWJ01000026.1, forward strand.
TTTCTCAGCCAGTGCCAGTTGGTGCTCTCCTGCCATAAAGCACAACGCAAATAAAAGCTGTAATTGGGCGCTTGTTAAGAGGCTACTCATTTACCGGTCCCCGCAGCTGATTTCCCCCAACCGGTGACAACTTTACCTTCAGCATTGACCACTATGACTGCATCCGTCCCCGTATACCTAAATGTTGGACCATACTTTGAAGGGACATATTCAATCTTTAGAGGACTAGACCAAGCTCCACTGAGTGCTGACTGGCTTACACCAATGCCACCATCCCTTCCTGCAAATTGCTCCAATGCGTGATTTGAATAGCTAGTGATCTGTGTTGGTGCCCTTGCTCCGGCCGCCTGCTCAGCAACCATTTGCATTTTGAGTCTAGCAGCATTAGCTGCACTGCTTGCTCCTGAGTCAGGAATAGAGGGAATGCCTTTTGCACCAACAGTATCACCCGACGTGATTTTCGTTGTCTAGGCGCTCAACACCAGATGTGGCGCGGCCTGCAGGACGGTCGGCCCTGATGATCCGTTGTCACCGCACAAAACCACCCCGACGCGGGTTTTGACCCCGTTACAACAAACACCGATGACCCACCCCTGGCGGTTCGGTGGCGAAGCCATCGGACACCCAGGGGCCGACAAGCGCAGCGTGTTAGGCTTTAGGATCCAAAGGGGGTTCCCCTTTGGGTGGGTAGTGTTCAAGAAAACTCTACTCTGCACTTTTGGCTTTCAAGACTGCTCGATCAATCATGTCAGCAGTAATGTAAGGTACAAACCCAAGCCTATCTCCCATCTCAAAGCTCTTCTTGTAACCTTCCAATCGTTCAACGTCACCAGCTATTGCCAATGCAGCCAGGTGTCGAAGGGGCATCGCACCTTTAGCATCAGTCGGCAGATTTCTATAAACCATCAGGCCAGACTCAATATTCTGTGAGCGAGCCCAAGATATGGCTTTCTCTGACATCCTAAGAACATCATCACTAGAAAAATTAGGCAATTTCTCCGGGGGCTCATTACTAACTATGACTGGCGAATATCCGCTTCCTTCCCCTAGTACAAAAGCAACAACCTCCGAGAACTCCTTGGTCGAAACCGAGGGTGTAAGCGACACTCGAAAATGGTCCGAGCGCTCCCCCACAGACGGGATTACTTGAATCTTTACCTCCTCAATATCTTTCACGCAAAAATAATCCCCAACCTCATCCTTGCTACAAATCCAGCCCAGCTCCTTCAAATTTGAAACCACATCTTTTTCTTTCATTACTTAGCACCAGGAAAATTCATTATCTCAATAGGAATACCGTTAGGATAACCTTGCTCCTTTAACGGCACGCCTGGTGTCAGGCCAAAGCTTTCCGCAACTTTCCCTCTTGGAATTGAACTCCCTTCCTTTATTTGAGGGAAAATTTCGGACTGCCGAATACTCAGGTCCGCACTTCCCGTCTTAACCTCAATAATTCTAAGGGTTCCATCGGGCGCTTCGGCTACGATGTCTGGCCTACAACGCCCAGTGCCACAGGAGCTGCCGAATGATATTTCCTTTTCGCTGACTCTGAACCCTTGAGACGAAAGTTGATCCTTAATGTCATCCACCATGTTCAGGTGGTGATCATAGTGATCTTTGATGGTGACTTTCGGAGCTGTTGCAGTCCCTTTTGCACCGTCGACTTTACTACCAACCCCTTTTGATGTCGATGGTGGCTCTGCAGCTAAAGACCTAACCCCATAAACCCCCGCTAGGGCCGCCGTTGCAGCCTGGAGTGACATCACGAGATCATAACGACTCTCAATCTCACCTCTAGACAATCCCGATTCTTTCACTATTGCCGTTATAGCAGCATCTCTAGTGATACTTTCCGAATCCAAGCCTTGCAGGACAGCCTCAACATTCGCGGCGTCTTCAGGGTATATATCTTTATACAGCAACGAATAGGTTACAGAATCACCGTACTCCACAAGCGCTTGCTTGGCCATTGCAACTAAACGGCCACACTCCACACCTGCTTTATTTCCAGCTGTACATGCCGCTTGAATAGTCGCATCCCTATCCTTATCTAGTTTTTTTGTATCTGCTAATTTTTGTGCTTCTTCGGGCGTAATCGTGCCCTCACGCTCCTTAAGCGTTAGAGCTTTCTTTACGCTTGCCTCTTCAACACTAAGATAATTATTTTCTACCGCATTCTTACTTGCTTGCGCGCCAGCGATAGCATCTGCTGAACTGCCCCCAACAAGCCCACCCGCCAAACCACCGGCCAAGGTCGAAAGCGCCGAAACCTTCTGCTTTTCAGCCTCAGTCAGTTGATCGCTGGTCTTGCCCGGATAGAGCTGACTAGCAACCAGCTCGCCAATGCTTGCCCCTGCCGCTCCAGCTAAAGCTGAGTTCTGCTGGGATTTAGCCAACACCGCCCCGAGCAAGGCATGAGCCATGATCCTGGCTTCAAGGTTGTCGCCTGTACTGTCCTTGATGACACCGGCCAAATAAGGCGCCGATGCTCCCGCTATGGCCTGGCCGATGTTCCCGCCCGCCAATCCTTGAATCGCAGCAGTCACAGCCTGTGCAGCCCTTTGCAGATCGCTACCGGTGCCATACTGCTGCATGACCGTATTGGTGATCTGGGTAGCTATCTGCTCCTTACTTGGATCGGTGTTCCCCTCCTTAATCAGCTTTTGGCGGGCATCCTCGACCGCCAGGGGATCCTTCTGCGCCTTCGCGGCTTCAATCGTCCCTTGAGTACGAATGATGTCCATCGCCTGATTGCCGATATCACCAATCAGCTGCGCCTGGCGCAGGCGGTTCTGTTCTTTCTCCTTGTCGAAAATCGGACTCAAAGCATTGTTGGCGTGTTCGACGTCACGGCTCAGCGATGCCACATCTTGCTGTTGGTGATCTTTGTCGCGAATGGTGATTTCACCGTTCGAAACAGCCGAATAGGTGGTGCTGCTGTCATGCCCATTGTTGTTTGCCCCCACCAGCAACAGGCTGCCCATATTGCTCATGAACATCGAGCCCGCATTCCCACCAGTACCACCACTGACACTTTGATGCTGGCTACTGAAGTCGGCTTTGTTACCGATGTCCGTCCAACCCAGGGTGCCGGTGCTCAGCTTGTTTTTGTCGGCACTGGCAGTGCTGGCGATCACACTGCCATTGAGCTGGGTATGCTCGCCTACAGTGACCTGATAACCATCCTTGCCGGCAAACAGGCCCGTCTGTTCTTGCACGCTATTAAAGTTGGACTTGATCTTGTCCTGGCTGACGCTGAGCGAACCGCTCCCCGTCATGCTGCCGAAGGTGAAGCTTGCGCCACCGCTGACGTTGGCCTGCTTGGACTCGAAACGGTCACTGTCTTGCAGACTGCTCAGAGTCAGGTTGCGACCGATGTCAGCAACCACTTTTTGCGCCGAGGCTTGCGCACCTTCCAAGGTGGTATCCCGGCCGCTATTCAGGGTCAGTTGGTTGCCCGCATTGACGGTAGTCTCCGTCCATACGGTGCCATTACCCTTTTCCTTGCCGGTACCACTATTGGCGTTGGCAAAGATACTCAGACCCGCACCACTGGAGCCCACCCCCAGACTGACGCCGACAGCCCCGCCACCGCTCTTATTGGAACCCTCCAGCTTTTGCGTATTGGCCCCCGCGCGCATATCAATGTCGCGAGCAGCCGACAGCACTACGTCGCGCCCCGCCTGCAGCTTGCTGCCAATGACCGAGATGTCGCCCGTTGCAGCGCCCGGTTGTCCATTACCGGTAGCAATGACATGCAGATCATTACCCGCAGTCAGACTGCTTCCCTGGCTGACACTTTGCTCCTGGACCTGCTTGGAACTGGATTTTTGCGTCCCCAGAGACAAAGCAATACCGACAAAACTACCTTCCTTCGCGCCAGACTCTATTGCCTGAGCGCCCTGCCAAGCCTGATACCCAGACAAACCAGCCTTGATTCCCTGGAGCGCGGCAAGACGAGTGTCATCTTCGTGCTTGGCTTCCTGGGCGGTTTGCACCGCAGTGTTGACGGCCTCCCCCACCACACCCGACAAGGCAAGTGTCAGGCCACTTTTTTTGCTCTCCTGGCTAGTCCGGGTAGAGCTGTCACTCGCGGCGTCGATGATGCTGACATTTTTCCCGATCAGACTAATGTCCTTACCAGCGACCACATCCGAGGCCTTGACTGTAAGGTCCTTACCGGCGGTGATATTCACATTACCCAGCACACTGCCGACCGTGCTGGCCTTCTGGGTCTGGCTCTCGGTGTCCTGCTTATAGGTGTTCTTGGACGACCCCAAGGTGACACCGATCCCGCCGGAACTGATCAAGCCGGATTTCTTGGTCGATTGGCTATGCTGCGCGCTGAAGTGCTCGACATCGCTTTCGATGCGGATGTCATTACGTGCCTGCAGGTTGGTCTCTTCGGTCGACACCACGTTACTGGCGGACACCACCAGGTTGTTACCCGCCTGAACCAGCGTGGTGTTTCCGCTGAGCGTCGATCCCGTCAATGACGTGCTGCTGGAGGAGTCACTGCTCATCTTGCTGGTGCTGGACAGACCGAAACCACCCGACTTGGACTTCGCGGACGCACTGAACTGACTGTTCTGTGCGGCATTCAGATTGACATCGTTGCCAGCAAGAACCTCTAGGGCACCCTTGTCACTGTTCACGGTCGAGCCCGTGATATTGATGTCATTGACCGCGACTACAGTGGTTTTGCCTTCAGCTTGAATAACCGACGAAACGGCTTCTTCATTGCCGCTTTCGGTCATCGTCGACTTTTTCTTACCCCACGAGCCTTTCTTGGTTTTCGAGTAGTAGGAGTAATCACTGTTTTCCGCCGTGTTCAGACTGAGATCATTGCCTGCGTATACATACGCCTCATTGCCTGCGTTCACCCGACTGGCTGTGACCTCAAGATCCTGACCCGCACTCAAGGCAACGTTGCCCCCCGCAGTGACAGTCGTAGACACCTGACGGACGTGATCCTCCTGGCTGGTAACCTTTTTGCTCTTGCCATAGGAATGCTGTTCGTCCGCCGCCGAGGCCAATGTCAGGTCGCCAACGGCGCTCATGTTCACATCGCGTTTGGCGTCGATCTGGCTGGCAATGACCGCCAGGTCACGGCCAGCGGCAATCTTCAGGTCCTGCCCCACATCAACGTCTGAGCCAGATTGGGTGATGGTCTGATTACGATGCCGGCCCCGCTCGCCGCTGACGATCTGCTCAGCTGAAGTGATGTTGACGTCACGGCCGGCGGTGATCGTGGTACCAGCACCGCTTTTCAGCACGCTGCCAACGTTGTTGACGTCGCGTCCGGACTTGAGGGTCAGGTTGTTGGCCGCTTCGATTCGGGCGGCGTTGTCGACGAAGTCGGTCTGCTCGGTGCGGTAACCGCTGCTGCTTTGGTGAGTGGTAACGGTGCGTTCGTTGATCACGTCGCCCCGGGTGGTGGTCAGCGAGACATCACGGCCGGCAATGATGCCGCCGGCCTTGTTGGTCAGGTTGTTGGTGGCCAGCAGGTCGAGGCGATTGCCGGCTTCCACCAGGCCGCTGCTGACCAGGTCGTTGGTGGCGGTGGCCGACAGGTTGTTGGAGGCGCGCAAGGTGCCGGCATTGTTCAAATCCTTACCGGCGATCAGGGTCACGTCGCGGCCCTGGATCAGGGCACCGTTGGCGGCCAGGCGATTGTTGGCGTTGGCCAGGTACAGCACCGGCACCAGCACTTGCTCGCCGTTCACCTCGGCATTTTCCATCCAGACAATATCGTGGGTCAGGGCCGCGACTTGTTCAGAGGTCAGGCTGACACCCAAGGACAGGTTGAGCTCCGTCTTACTGGCGATGGCGTTATTCATCAGGTACTTGAACAGGCCCTCGTCGGAGGTCTGGCCATCGATGAAGCGCTGGCCGGTGCGGGCAACCACGGCTTGCTGGATCAGGCGTTGTTCATAAAGACCATCGCCCAGACGCTTGGCACTTTGGTCGGGGTCGTAGCCCAGGTTCGACAACAGGTAATCCGAGCTCATGAATTGCTTGAGGTCGGTGAGTACCGGGTTGGTTTCGATCAGGTATTTGTGCGGTTGGGATTTGCCAGCATTGCTCGGCAAGCCTTGCACGCGGTTGAGGGTGACTGGCGCACTGGTGGACGCGGTGACAGTGGCGCCGGTGAGGCTCCAGCTTTGTGGGCCGGTGCCGGTCGGGTTGGTGCTGCCTTCCTGGCTCAAACGGAACAGGCCGTTCTG
>NZ_JDWJ01000027.1:0-4577 GCF_012932895.1 Pseudomonas sp. KD5
GGGGTGGCGACGGTGGGGCGCCACATCTGCGAGAAGAAGCTCTCGGCCATGTCCAGATAGCTGGGCTCGGCTTCGGGCTCGGGTGCCTCCAGCTCGGTGCCGGCCGGCGCGACATGGGACGGGATCGCCCCGGCGGCGCGGGCGGCGGGGATGTTGTTGGTCAGGGTGTTGGTGGAACCGGTGAGAATCGTCGCCTGCACCGTGGGNGGAAACAGCGNATTGCTGAAGCTCTCGCACAGNTTNCTCAAGCCNTTGTCGGCNCCNGTCTTGCTCATGGCNAGGCCGACGATGGTGCCCACCACCGCGCCGAGCAGAAAGCANCCGAGNCCGCCGGTGGCNACGGTGATGCCCGTNGCCGCCACCACGGCAGCCGTCGCCANCGCGGTGATCGCGATNTTGGCCGCCACCTCCAGCACACCGCCGAGGATGTCGGCCATCATCGAGGTGTGGTCGAGTGCATCGCCCAGGCGGGCGGCCCAGAGTGCGTCAGACATGCGGGATGTTAATCCGACGTAAGTGTCTGACGGCTGCGTAATCGTTGTGCGGGTTGCGCAATTCGATGCCTTCCATTGCACCTTTCTCCTTGTTGGTTACGGCATGCGCATTAGCGCAGTCCTCAGGCGTTTGATCAGCTTCGGATCCTTGAGGCAATCGGCCGGCCGCATGTTATCCAAGGCCGGCACCTGCTGTTCGACCCACCACAAACCTTCCTTGAGCCCTCTTTTACCGTAGAGAATGACCGCCATATCGAGGTTGCCATCCAGTTGTTTCGCCAGGGTGCGGGCGTTGTCGTCGAGGTAATCCTCTTCGTATAACCGCACAAACTTTTGCCATTCGGCATCGCCAGGGTAATCGTCTTCCAGTTGTTCCATCTTCAAAAACCTGCAAAGGAAATTAAGTTGCTGCCGGTCGGGTTACGGGCTGACGGCGCCAGGATCCCATCATAGCCGTTGGCTTTCGCCCAGGCGCCAATCTGGTGAGTCTCGGTGTATTTCGAACCGGTAATGCTTTTGAGGCTGACCCCCATTTGTTTGCGCACATCGGCGCGGGTCAGGTCCAGAACGTTGTTGAGCTGCACTTTTTTGCTGACCAGCACTCGCGTGGACAAGTCGACTTTCCAGTGAGTGACTTCCCCTAATGCGGTTTTTCGCGAGTTCGCGCCATAGACTCCACCCAGTCCCGAGGCGGTGTAACGGTGAGTTGATGCAACGTTCCACTTGTGGGCGGTCCAGGTCGTGCTGATACGTCCAGGCTCTTCGAAACGGTAAACCGTTCGGCTGACTTTTCGGCCCTTTGGCGGGCTCGAGCACTTCATCAGCCCCAAGGGATCGATCCAGCTCACCGGATTTGGCGCGTATTGGTAGAGGTTCAGCCCACCAGCCAGCCCGATGGGGTCCGGTGTGGTAAAGCGCCCGATGTCCGGGTCGTAGAAGCGCAGCGTGTTGTAGTGCAGCCCGGTTTCCCGATCCAGGTATTGGCCCTGGAATCGCAGGTTCTGTTCTTCGATGTAATACGGCTCGCGCAACTCTTCAGCCGTGGTGCCCCAGACCTGGTAACGAGCTTGCCAGAGCGTGTGGCCGTCACTTTCCGAGAGTTGCTCGGGCAGGCCGTTGAGGTCGTTGTGGTAGTAACGGACTTTCTGTTGCTCACCCAGCCCGTCGACCCGCGCCAGCGGTTCATGGCCCTCGTCGGCGTAAATGTAGAGGCTGGTCTGGTTATTTCGATGCTCCTGCAACAGTTGCAACGCATCCCAGGTAAAGCGGGTTCGGCTCAGCAGGGTCGAGTGGCGGTCATACTCGGCTTTTTCGATGCGCCGGCCCATAGGGTCGTAGGTCATCTTCACTACCGAACCGTCGTTGTTGCGAACTTCCACCAGACGCTGCTCGGCGTCATAACTGAAGCGCTGGACACCGCGTTGGGCACTGCGTTTTTCAACCATACGGCCGAAGCCGTCATAACGGTAACGTTTGTCCTGAAAGGTCAGCAGTCGGTTATGCAGCACCAGACCTGCGCCCGTCGATAAACCATCGAGCAGGTTGGCGGCGGGGTCATAGGCAAACGCTTCGCGCTGGCCCTGGACATTGTCTTGGCTGGCGAGGATGCGACCTGTGGCGTCGTAGTGCAGCAGTTGGCGGTGCTGGGCGTCGGGTTGGCTGTCGAAACGTTCGACCAGTTGATCGCTGGCGTCATAACCAAATTGGCTTTTCGTTGCCGGTGGCAGCAGCGCGGACTGGCTCTGGTGCCGACGTTGGCGGGTACGCAGGCGGCCGCTGCGGTCGTATTCGCTACGGGTATTGAGGCGCCCCTGGGTTCGCAGCACTTCGCGGTGCAGGCGATCGCGTTCGAAGTCACTGATGACCTGACCTTCGAGGTTGATCTGATGCAGATGACCACTGCCGTAATGCAGGCGGTTCAGCCATCGGCCATCAGGCAGCAGCGTCTGGGTCAGGTTGCCCAGTTCGTCATAGCGATGCTCCAGGCGTCCGGCCCAGCTCTGTTCGGCGATCAGTTGTCCAAGGGGGTCGTAACTGAAGCCCAGGTTCTGTTGCTCGCCCGTGTGGCTGGTGAAGGTGATGGCGGTGACTTGATCCAGCGCGTCATAGCAGTACTCGGTGCGACCATCCTCGGTGACCTTGGCCACCAATCGACCCACCGCATCGCGTTCCAAGTCATGGACGACAGGCGCTTGCGGCGAAAGGTCCAGGTCCGTGCTACCGGGAGCGGTGAGTGCCTCCACGCGAGTGACGTTGTCCAGCGGGTCGTAGGCATAGCGTTTGAGGCTGCCGTCCAGGCTATGTTGCGCAATCAGCCGGTCGCTGGAATCCCAGGCAAACTTATAGCGTTCGCCGTTCTCATTGGTCAGGGTTTGCAGGCGACCATAGACGTCGTAGTTCAACTCCACCCGGCGACCGTGGGCGTCGGTGCGCAGACGCAGGTGACCACCCAATGTGTGCTCGAAGTGAGTGGTGTGCCCGGCGGGGTCGCAGTAGCCGATCAGCTGGCCGCTCGCGTCACGCTGATAATGTTCAGTGCGCCCGTCTGGCAGCTGCTTGCTGAGCAACCGGCCCTGGTCGTCGTAGGTGAAACGCGTGCGTTCGCCCAGCGCATCGGTACTGGTGAGCAGCAACCCACGCTCGCAGTAACTCAACCGCGTGGTGAAACCGGAACAGTCGGTGTGTTCACTGAGTTGGCCGAGTGCCGTCCAGCGTAATGTTTTGCGCTTGCCGCTGGCGTCGATGATCTCCACGACCTGGCCGTGGGCATCATGGCGATAGCGGGTAACGTGGCCCAACGGGTCGGTTTCGCGGATGCAGTTGCCGTGTGAGTCATAGTGATACAGCCAGGTATTTCCAGCCGCATCGGTTTCTGCCAGCGGCAAGGCCCAGTGTTCCAGCCACAGGGTCGATTCGCTGCGCCCGAGCGGGTCGCGAGTCTCGCTGAGATTTCCCGCTTCGTCGTAGCTGAATTGATGCTGCCCGCCCGCAGGATCGGTCGCCCCAAGTAATTGGTTTTCGTCATTCCACCGGAATGTCCAGGTACGTCCCAGCGCGTCGGTAGTTTCGATGATCTGGTACTGAGCATCCCAGTGACGCGTGCTGACCCGATTCAGACCGTCGGTGATGCGTGTGGTCCCGGCTGCCAGGTCATAGTCGAAGGTGTATTGGTCGCCCGCGTCGGTCCAGTGGCGGACCACGCGCCATTCAAGGTCTTCAACCAACGCCCATTCGTAGAAGCAACGCAGCCCGGTCGGCAACTGATGCTCGACCATACGGCGTCCGGTGTCATAGGCAAACTGACGTTTCACCTGCCCGTTGGACTGGCGCACCTCGAATAGATCACCCTGGGTATCGTAGCCGTAGTGCATCAGCACTTCGCGGCGCTGGTCTGCATACAATCGCTCGATCCGGCTGACCCGTTGGCGCCAGCGCGCATCGTAGATCAGCTCAATGCTGACCAGATCGAAGGTGTCTCGGAGCTGCAGCAGGCGCCCGTCATCGCCATAGTCGAGGTGGATGCGATTGTCGTTGCGGTCTCCGAGCTGGCTCAGGCGCAGCAGCGATACATGTCCCGGCGTCGGGTCGAACAGCCGGTACAACCCGTCCGTACTTTCAATCAACAACTGCCCATTGACGTGGCGCCGAACACTCAGCCCTTCACCCGCACTGAACACCGCGCCGCCCAGAGGAATCGAACCCATGTCGATACGCCGGCCCTGCTCATCGGTGTAGACCAGCGTTTCTCCACCCTCCGGGTGAGGCAGGATTTCAACACACACCTCGTAGGACACGCTCCAGCCGGCGCCGAACAGCCCGTCGCGGCGTTCGTCACGGCTGTTGTAGAAGCGCTGCCAATCGATCGGCAAGATGCCCGGCAGCACGAAATCCAGCTCTTCGTCCCCACCCAGCACCTTGGCCCCGGTGGCGGCATGCACCGGGTTCGACGAACCCATGGCGGCGTTGGCCATGGCGCCCATGGCGCTGCTGACAGCCATCGACGTCGCGCCGCCGATCAGCATGCACGGCAGTTTGCTGAAGAACTTGCCTTTGCTGCCCTTGAGCATCAGCAACGCGGTGACC
>NZ_JDWJ01000028.1:0-4457 GCF_012932895.1 Pseudomonas sp. KD5
AAAAAAAGCAAACTGATCTATTATTTCCTCGTTGAATCAGATGCAAGGGGACACCTGGCATCAAGAGACGTGCTCTGCGTGGCATATGGTGAATCCGTTCACAATTAATGATGCCAATAGCTTAGTCAATTCTATGAAAAACAATCTCCCTATCTATTTCACACTATTTCAGATCGCTAAAGTGCGACACAGAAAAACGTAGTCTGCCCCCATTCTCTGCCATTCTCAGGATAAACGTGGTCTGTCCCCGTTTTTCGTTCTTTTTTTTTGGGGGGGGATCGCCTTTTGCGCCCCACCTTTCGCAAAAACTAATCGATGACTTTAGCTGCTTTTAGTTGCCTAACTGGATCCCAGTCAGTGGGTTTTAGCTGATGTTTACTCCACCATTGCATCCCCTCAGAAATCCATTTTTTACGTAAATCAGCGTGAGCTACTGTCGAGTCATCATATCCAAATTCCGTTCCACAACATGGACAAATATTATACGAAGCGCAGCCAAAACCATCATATGCGGCCTCATTAAGATCAGGATACCTACAGACCGGACAAATATATGTTTTATTACTATTGAGCATTGAAATAGTCCAAATTAGATCCCTTCCCATGCACTGCTGGATCAGGTTTGTAATATGTGCGAATATTTCCCCCGCTCGATACGACACCAAACTCATCTGTAGTCGGGTTATAACGTACGATATCTCCGTTACAAACAAATAAATCCGTCCCCTTTTCTCTTTGACTTGAGACCGGCTAATGGGCGGCCCCTTTTCTTCTTTTTCCCACCCTCACGGTGCCCCCTAGCAAAATAAATCCTCTCCGTTACGGACATCCGCCGTCAGTGAAATTCAATAGCATCGAGAATAGCTTGCAACTTTACCGGATCAGCAGCACCACCAAAGTAGTATTCATTACCGCCAAAATCTTTGAGATCCTCAGGGGTTCCCTTCCAATAAAGCACATAATAAATCTCATCCAAAACTTCTTCCAAGGCGCCACCATCTTGAAATGTTGACACGCGAATATAAGGACCATATACCTCATCCATTTGGACCAAAATTCGCTCACCAGTTTTTGAGTCAATCATCTCATCAGTCCCATTTAATACTATCAAACCACTCTAACTCCGCTTTAGTCGGAGCTCGCTTATCACCTTGTTTATTAACAGCGTCGTCAAATTTTACTGGTCTAGTGCGACCTGGAACATAAGGATTACTCTCTGTTTCCTTAACTCTAGTTCGCGTCATATCAAACTCGGTGCCATCCTTGAATACTATTTTTACACCAGGCTCCCCCGGTTGACCACCTAGACGGGTTTCATTTTTTGTTGTTCTTGTCGTAATGGTCCCAATCTCTTTCGGTGTAGTTGCTCCCTTTCCAGCTCCTAGACCAGGAATAATTCCGATGCCCATTTTTACAAAATCTGCAGCAACCCTAGTCAGGGCGCTACCGTTCAAAGAACTCACATCAGCCGCCATGGACCCTGCTGAGCTTAGATTCCCCTCCTGTATATGACCTACGTAGAAAGCTGCCCCCCCCTTATCTTCAGCTCTCAGTTGCTCAATCAGTGCTGTCAGTTTCTGATCATCATCCACCAGGCCATGAGCAATTGCTTGACAGATTTCGGGGGACCGCTTGCAAAGCTCATCACGCTCCAGCTCACGCTGGTCGTCGAGGGCGGCGTATCGATCTCTAACGGCTCGCTTTTCCTCCTCGGTCTCCTTGCTGTCCATTTCCGCCAGCATTTCTTTCACCTCACGGTGATAGAGATAGTTGTAGGTCGTGGCATTCTCCGCAATGTTGGCTCCCTGCTGAAGATCCCCATCTACCGCCGCAGCAGCCACAAGCCCCGTCAACTGCGACATCATTACTTGCAATTGATCGTTGCCATTCGCAAGGCTGATCAGCTGATTCATCATCGCTTCGTTGAGCCCCGCCGCCGCTGCGCCAGTGGCAAAATCGCCCCCCATCGCCTTCGATAGCAAGCCGCCCATCAACGCATGAGCGACTACTTTCTCGAGACTGCCTTCCGGGAACTTGATCGTAATGTCGCCAATCCAGTTAAACCCGGTAGCCATGGCCACATTGCCCGCCTCCCCCACCAGTGCCGCACCGAGGTTGTCGCCAAAACTGCCGCCCCCAATGGCGGTTGAGATGCCGCTGGAAATCACCGCACGCCCAGCCAACCGTGTCGCAATGTCGGTGAAGTTGGTACTGGTGAGAATGGACTTTGTACCTTCCGACGCACCGGCAAACCAATTGGCGTCCGCGTAATCGAGCATGCCCGCAGTAAATCCAGCAATGGCGGCGCCTTTGAGGCTGTCAGCACTGAATGTTTCCTTGAATGCCGCGCCCAGGTTGCCTTTATTACTGATGGTGCTGGTGACCGCAGTGGTCGCCAGGCTGGTGACAACTGCTCCCCCGGCGCCAGCGCCCACCAAGCCCAGTCCCGCCGGCCCCATGATGAAAGACATCAGGATGGCGATGGCGATTTTTGCGCCGGCACCAAGCCCTGAGGTGTCGTACTTAAAGCTCTCGTGAATCTCCTTCACCTGACGCCAGTTGATGTCGCCTCGAGCCTCAGCCTCTTTCATCCAGGCAAGGGCCGGGTCGGCTTTCACCATGGCGTCAATGGTCTGGCTGACGCTTTGCTGGTCGACTTGTTTGATGTCGATGCTGATCTGGCCAGCCGCTTTGATCACCAGTCGTCCCTGGGCGACGAGTTGACTCTGACGGAGGGTTTCATCCGTGGTGCCCGAACCTTTGGCCTTAAACCAGGCCAGATCCCCATCGCTTTTGGTATGGCTCTCGTCGTGAAGGTCCTTCACGCCTTCAAACGTGATGTTTCCACCACTGTCCAGCGTGATGTCCTTGCCACTCTCCAGCTTCGCCACCTGATACCGCTGATCCCCACCGCTGGCTAGCGTCAAGTTGCCGCCTGTGGTGATTTCACTGCCGATGTATTTCACATCGGTCACTTCATCGCGCTGGGTTTTCTTCGCGCCGAAACTGCCCTTTTTCTTCATGTCATACAGCGAGTAGTCGCTGTCTTTCGCCGCCAGCAAGTCGAGCTTGTCACCCGCCACCAGGTACGCCTCATCGCCTGCGGTAATGCGGCTGGAGATAACCGCGAGATCCTTACCGGCATCCAACTTCACGTTGCCACCCGCCGTGACACCCGACATGACCTGGCTGACGTGATCTTCCTGAACCGTGAGTTTTTTGCTCTTGGACAGGGAGTGCTCTTCATCCGCTGCCGAGCTGATGGTCAGGTTGTCGACCGCCGACATAGCGATGTCGCGCTTGGCATCGATCTGGCTGGCGCTGACATTGATATCACGCCCTGCATCGGCCGACAGATCACGTCCGGCGCTGATGCTGGCACCCAGTTGAGTGATGTCGCTGCTGTTGTGCTTGCTGTCGCGGAACACGCTGTTGGTGACCTGCGCCGAAGACACGTTGAGGTCTCGTCCGGCATTCAGGTCCATGTCACGACCGCTTTGCATGACACCACCGGCAATGTTGATGTCTTGCCCCGCCTTCACGGTGAGGTCGTTAGCCGCCTCGATGCGTGCGGCGTTGTCGGCGAAGTCAGTGCGCTCGCTGCGATAACCGCTAGCGCTCTCATGAGTGGTGACGGTGCGCTCGTTGATCACGTCGCCCCGGGTGGCCGTCTGCGAGACATCACGACCGGCGATGATGCCCCCCGCCTTGTTGGTCAGGTTGTTGGTGGCCAGCAGGTCGAGGCGATTGCCGGCTTCCACCAGGCCGCTGCTGACCAGGTCGTTGGTGGCGGTGGCCGACAGGTTGTTGGAAGCGCGCAAGGTGCCGGCATTATTCAGGTCTTTGCCGGCGATCAGGGTCACGTCGCGGCCCTGGATCAAGGCACCGTTGGCGGCCAAGCGGTTGTTGGCGTTGGCCAGGTACAGCACCGGCACCAGCACTTGCTCGCCGTTCACCTCGGCATTTTCCATCCAGACAATATCGTGGGTCAGGGCCGCGACTTGTTCAGAGGTCAGGCTGACACCCAAGGACAGGTTGAGCTCCGTCTTACTGGCGATGGCGTTATTCATCAGGTACTTGAACAGGCCCTCGTCGGAGGTCTGGCCATCGATGAAGCGCTGGCCGGTGCGGGCAACCACGGCTTGCTGGATCAGGCGTTGTTCATAAAGACCATCGCCCAGACGCTTGGCACTTTGGTCGGGGTCGTAGCCCAGGTTCGACAACAGGTAATCCGAGCTCATGAATTGCTTGAGGTCGGTGAGTACCGGGTTGGTTTCGATCAGGTATTTGTGCGGTTGGGATTTGCCAGCATTGCTCGGCAAGCCTTGCACGCGGTTGAGGGTGACTGGCGCACTGGTGGACGCGGTGACAGTGGCGCCGGTGAGGCTCCAGCTTTGTGGGCCGGTGCCGGTCGGGTTGGTGCTGCCTTCCTGGCTCAAACGGAACAGGCCGTTCTG
>NZ_JDWJ01000029.1:0-4064 GCF_012932895.1 Pseudomonas sp. KD5
CAGCAGGTCCAGGTACGAGCCTTCTTTGAGGAACTTGGTGCTGAAGGTCGCGAATGGGCCAAACAGGATGACGCGCTTGCCGTCCAGGACACGGGGGTCCAAGTGCGGAACCGACATTGGCGGAAAAGGGGACTGATTTATTTTGAAGGAAATAAATCAGTCCCCTTTTTGCACCTTTTTGCAAGACATTGCCCGGCAGGTTCGGTGGATCAGCGAGCTGCTGGCTTGAGCCCTTTTCAGGGGTTATACGAATTGTTGCTGAGCGGTGATCCGGCAAGGTCAAAGCAGGCAAGAAGCAGAGGCTTCACTGGGCATTGAAGAGTGGATCCTTGGTGTGAAAGTTTCCATCTGCTGACCTGGCGCAGACCTGTGGTCGCATTGGCGTTTCTATAGTGGTATTTCCAACAGCAGTGAGTTTGCGTAGCTGAATGATGCAACCCGCTTTGAACGTGCTGATTTTGACAATCTGGAACTGCATTTCATAATCCTGCCCCGGCTCTGGCGTGAACACCACGGGTTTGGGCGAGCATGAAACCGAGCCAACCATGCCAAAGGTCGCAATGAAGGGTTGGTTGGCAGTCACGACATGCTCGTCGTAGAGTCGGGGTGATTCGTTGATCAGCTTGCTCTCCTTGCTCGCAGGCATGCCAATCACGCTGTTCTGATGGTCTGACTCCCTGAATGGATAAAGACCTGCGGAGTCGATATGGGCGGTTTTCCAGCCGGACTGTTCGATGGGAAAACTCTTGAGAGACTCGTTGTAAAACTTCTCGCAAGTCTGGCCGCTGACGAATCCGCCGTGCGCGTTATCGCCTGTGATCAGACGGACACGGGCGGTGGTGGTGGGGTCAAACTTGCCAGCCTCGGCTTCATTGCGAACGTCGGTTTTACTGGTGGCGCAGCCGATGAGAGTCAAACTGATTGCCAAGGGGAGAAGTTGACGCATAAGTGTCCTTTCTTTTCTGTGAAAATTTGAGAGCTTGAACGTGAATTAGGACGAACAGAGGCGGTCCGCCTGGCGACTAAACTTATCGAAGTGCCTCAGTCGTTAACGGCTGATGATCCTGGAGGAGGGGCTCGCTCTGGCCTATAGCGGCCTGAGGTCGCAAAGGTTTAGCGATAATAAAAATGGGACAAATTTATTTCCATGTGCCTCCTGTCACCGCCGCAGTGACTGGGCGGAGCAGCCCGTGGCACGTTAGGTTGTAGGTGCCTCTCGAAGGGACAGCTCCACCAGAGACAACCTTGAGAATTTACCCTTGATCAAGGCTGTTTGAGTTTCCTGGGCAAAAAAGTGAGTCCCTTGCTAAACGGCAGATCTTGCTGCCGTTTAGCAAGGGACAAAGGCGACTTGGGCTAACGCCTACTATGCTCTTCTCGCTTCAACTCATTTTCAGAAAGGAAACAAGGATGCGCTCAAGGATCGCCATCGGTACATTGCTGGTCGCTTTGCTAAGCGGCTGCACATCTGTACCCCCTCTGAATTTCTCTGTTCCAAGTATTTCGCCCTCGACTCACAAAGTGGACGCGGACCTTCGTGCAGTATCCGTTTCCTTCGCTGCCCCCAATGAGCAAACAGGAAATGTACCGTCCGATGGTGAAGGCATTCCCGAACTCTGGGAAAGGGCAGTAGTAGAAGCCATTAACAAGAGTTCAGTATTCGACGACGAGTCGACAAAAAAAGTGAATCTTTTCGTCAAAATCCAGGAGCTGGATCCGCCGGCAGCTGGCGTGACCATGGTGACTGATGCTTCTGCAAAGTACCTGCTGGTAAATCGCAAAACGGGCGAAACCTTGCTCGAAGAAACGATCATCACCCAGGGCATCGTCCCTCCAGGCTACGCCTTCGCGGGTGTCGTCCGCCTCAAGGAATCAGTCAATCGCGCCGTACAGAACAATATTCGAGACTTCCTGGCGAAACTGGAAGCTCAGAAGTTGAACTAGGCGTAAAGACAAGGTAATCGCCTTGGAAGGACGTGCTCGGTGAAACGCTGTATGACTTCGTGAGGCTACAACATCCAACGCCATTGCCTACGCCCGCTACAGAATCGGCCGGCTGTTTCGCCAGGCGGTCGCCGGTATCTTGTCTCCCGTCACCGCCCGCAGTGACCGGGCGGAGTAGCACGACTCCATTACCTGCGTACAGTTGTCATCTTTTTTCAACCCTGCACGGCTCCATTCAAAAGGACCGACGCAGCGCTCAGCGTCATATCCATCCGTCGGTGACCGATCCGGCATTCTCCTACCAAATCCTTGATTCAAAAAAACCGCGCCGTCGCGCGCGCCCTGCATGACTTTAAGCGGGCGACAGGTGCGGCCGTGCCGCAACACAACCCTAAAATTGTCAGACGCTTCCTCGTTTTTTGAAAGCGCTCACACGTTTAACGATGCGTGTTTAAAGACACCCGCTGTTACGTCCTAACGGCTACAACGCCTTGCGTCGTTGCCTACGCGTGCGCCAGAATCCGCTGGCTTGTGCGGCTGTGGGGCGGGCTATATCGTTTCCCTGTCACTGAAAAACAGTGATCGGGTTTGGTAGCCCGCTTCGAAACAGTCGCATTGCGACACCTATGCAGTCTCTTTTTTTTTGGGACTCGGCTTTATATGGTGGGCATGCGTGGGGCTCCTTCGTGAGCGCCGGGTTTCCCGTTTCGACCGGTCTACCAACCCACGTATGGCCGCCACCCTTCGTTTGGTAGCGAGGGTGATGGCTCCCCAATATTCGAAACCGGAGTTCCATCTATGTTCAAAGTGACACCTAACCCACCGGGACCTGACACCGATCCGGCATCCCCGTACGAATCCGACGATTCAAAAAAATTTCACGAAGCCGCCGAACGCGCTCTCAATTTCTACCTCAACCCGGCGGCGATCATGAACAACACCCCACGCAAACCCAGCACCATGTACATGGTTGCGCCGGATGTTGGCCATGAAGCCTTGCTGGTTCAAACGTGCGAGAACCTGGCGTCGGCCAGTGTCATGGCCAGCGACATCGCTGCATTGGTGGAGGGCACCCACCGCAATACCCTGCTGGCGCTTCAGCAGGTCATCATGCTGGCGGAACTGGCGGTGAATCGAATGCTGGATAACTTCGTTCCACCCAAGTAATCACTCAGCCCTTTACCGAGAGGCTTGCCCCTCGGTAAAGGGCTTTGATAGTTACAATGCGAAGGGCGCGCATCCAACTTCACCCTCAAATCCCCCTTCAAAAACGCCAGCGGTGACATGGTCACCAAACGGCCGATCACGCGCTGGGGCTGCTCCGCAGCCCAACGGGAGCAAGCTCCCTCGCCACAAAAGCATTTCCTTTTGGCCACTCTCGCAAATCATCTGCACTGAATCCCGCCCACAAAAAAGCCCACTGACCGTCACCGATCCAGTGGGCTTTCCGATTACGCTTCTACTTACAAAGCCATATCCGTCGCAGCATTGGCCTTCGGCGCCTTAGCCGGAGCAGCCGGAGCAGCAGCCGGAGCCGCCACCTGACCAATCACCGGCGGCGGAGTCAGCTCCAACACCTTGGCGGTGTAAGCCCACTCTTGAGCCACTTTCTCAGGGCTGTTGTTCAGCTGAGTGCCGTAGCTAGGCACGATCTGGTGCAGTTTTTCCTGCCAGGCTGGGGTGGCAACCTTGTCCTTGAACACTTTCTGCAGCACGGTCAGCATGATCGGTGCGGCAGTCGANGCGCCTGGCGATGCGCCCAGCAGGCCGGCGATGGTGCCGTCTTGCGAAGCAACGATTTCGGTACCCAGCTTCAGCACGCCACCGGCGGCTTCATCACGCTTGATGATTTGCACGCGCTGGCCGGCTTGCCACAGGCGCCAGTCTTCGGCTTTGGCATTCGGGAAGTATTCTTTCAGGGCATTCATGCGGTCTTCGTCAGACAGCATCAGTTGGCCTGCCAGATACTCGACCAGTGGGTATTCCTTGATGCCGACGCGGGTCATTGGCCACACGTTGTGTGTGGTAGTGGTGGTCAGCAGGTCCAGGTACGAGCCTTCTTTGAGGAACTTGGTGCTGAAGGTCGCGAATGGGCCAAACAGGATGACGCGCTTGCCGTC
>NZ_JDWJ01000030.1:0-1634 GCF_012932895.1 Pseudomonas sp. KD5
CCCACGCCGAAAGACCAAGGTTTCCTGCGCAACGTTAATCGACGCAGGGTTAGTCGGTCCCTAAGGCGAGGCTGAAAAGCGTAGTCGATGGAAAACAGGTTAATATTCCTGTACTTCTGGTTATTGCGATGGAGGGACGGAGAAGGCTAGGCCAGCTTGGCGTTGGTTGTCCAAGTTTAAGGTGGTAGGCTGGAATCTTAGGTAAATCCGGGATTCTAAGGCCGAGAGCTGATGACGAGTGTTCTTTTAGAACACGAAGTGGTTGATGCCATGCTTCCAAGAAAAGCTTCTAAGCTTCAGGTAACCAGGAACCGTACCCCAAACCGACACAGGTGGTTGGGTAGAGAATACCAAGGCGCTTGAGAGAACTCGGGTGAAGGAACTAGGCAAAATGGCACCGTAACTTCGGGAGAAGGTGCGCCGGTGAGGGTGAAGCATTTACTGCGTAAGCCCACGCCGGTCGAAGATACCAGGCCGCTGCGACTGTTTATTAAAAACACAGCACTCTGCAAACACGAAAGTGGACGTATAGGGTGTGACGCCTGCCCGGTGCCGGAAGGTTAATTGATGGGGTTAGCTAACGCGAAGCTCTTGATCGAAGCCCCGGTAAACGGCGGCCGTAACTATAACGGTCCTAAGGTAGCGAAATTCCTTGTCGGGTAAGTTCCGACCTGCACGAATGGCGTAACGATGGCGGCGCTGTCTCCACCCGAGACTCAGTGAAATTGAAATCGCTGTGAAGATGCAGTGTATCCGCGGCTAGACGGAAAGACCCCGTGAACCTTTACTATAGCTTTGCACTGGACTTTGAATTTGCTTGTGTAGGATAGGTGGGAGGCTTTGAAGCGTGGACGCCAGTTCGCGTGGAGCCATCCTTGAAATACCACCCTGGCAACTTTGAGGTTCTAACTCAGGTCCGTTATCCGGATCGAGGACAGTGTATGGTGGGTAGTTTGACTGGGGCGGTCTCCTCCTAAAGAGTAACGGAGGAGTACGAAGGTGCGCTCAGACCGGTCGGAAATCGGTCGTAGAGTATAAAGGCAAAAGCGCGCTTGACTGCGAGACAGACACGTCGAGCAGGTACGAAAGTAGGTCTTAGTGATCCGGTGGTTCTGTATGGAAGGGCCATCGCTCAACGGATAAAAGGTACTCCGGGGATAACAGGCTGATACCGCCCAAGAGTTCATATCGACGGCGGTGTTTGGCACCTCGATGTCGGCTCATCACATCCTGGGGCTGAAGCCGGTCCCAAGGGTATGGCTGTTCGCCATTTAAAGTGGTACGCGAGCTGGGTTTAGAACGTCGTGAGACAGTTCGGTCCCTATCTGCCGTGGACGTTTGAGATTTGAGAGGGGCTGCTCCTAGTACGAGAGGACCGGAGTGGACGAACCTCTGGTGTTCCGGTTGTCACGCCAGTGGCATTGCCGGGTAGCTATGTTCGGAATAGATAACCGCTGAAAGCATCTAAGCGGGAAACTAGCCTCAAGATGAGATCTCACTGGGACCTTGAGTCCCCTGAAGGGCCGTCGAAGACTACGACGTTGATAGGTTGGGTGTGTAAGCGCTGTGAGGCGTTGAGCTAACCAATACTAATTGCCCGTGAGGCTTGACCATATAACACCCAAGCAATTTGC
>NZ_JDWJ01000004.1:0-28861 GCF_012932895.1 Pseudomonas sp. KD5
GTGGCGGTGTAGGTGATCTGGCCGCCTTCAGTGACGGTGCCGGTGGCGCTGAGGCTCAGACCGGTGTTGTCGATCGAGTCGGTAATGGTGGTGACGGCCGGCGTGGTGCTCGGTACGAGGTTCTCGAAGTTGCCGCCAGTAGTGCCGGTGATGGTGGTGCTGACGGTACTGCCGTTGTTGTAGACGTCATTGGCCGGGGTTTCGACATTCACGGAGCCGGTGGTTTTTCCGGCTTCGATGGTGATGGTCGAACCGTTGGACAGGGTGACGGTGACCGGCGTCTGCGCCGGGTTGGTCAATGTGGCGGTGTAGGTGATCTGGCCACCTTCAGTAACGCTGCCGGTGGCGGTCAGGGTCAGGCCGGTATTGTCGACGGAATCGGTAATGGTGGTGACGGCCGGGGTCGGGTTCGGCACCAGGTTTTCGAAGTTGCCGCCGGTAGTGCCGGTGATGGTGGTGCTGACGGTACTGCCGTTGTTGTAGACGTCGTTGGCCGGTGTCGGAACGTTGACACTGCCGGAGGTGTCGCCAGCAGCGATGGTGATGGTCGAACCGTTGGACAGGGTCACGGTAACCGGCGTCTGCGCCGGATTGGTCAGGGTCGCGGTGTAGGTGATCTGACCGCCTTCGGTGACAGTCGAGCCAGCCGTCAGGGTGACGGTGGTGGTGTCGACGGAATCGGTAATGGTGGTGACGGCAGGTGTCGGGTTCGGCACCAGGTTCTCGAAGTTGCCACCAGTAGCGCCGGTGATGGTGGTGCTGACGGTGCTGCCGTTGTTGTAGACGTCATTGGCCGGCGTCGGCACGTCCACGCTGCCGGTGGTGTTTCCAGCGGCGATGGTAATGGTTGAACCGTTGGACAGGGTCACGGTAACCGGCGTCTGCGCCGGATTGGTCAGGGTGGCGGTGTAGGTGATCTGGCCACCTTCGGTGACGCTTGGGCCTGCTGTCAGCGTGACAGTGGTGGTGTCGATGGTGTCGGTGACCTGGGTCACGGCCGGAGTGGTCGGCGGGGTGACCACGATACCGCTGCCGCCCGTGGTACCAGTGACGGTCACGTCGATCTGGGTCGGATCGTTATAAACAGTGTCGTTCGGCGCCAGCGGAACGTTGACGGTACCGGTGGTCTGGCCGGCTGTGATCACGATCACCGCGCCATTGGACAGGGTGATGGTCAGGTCGGTCAGCGGTGCCTGAGTCAGGGTCGCGGTGTAAACCAGCACGCCACCGGCCTCTGTGATGGTCGGCGTGGCACTCAGGCTCAGCGTTGATTCGCGCAGGGCATTGGTGCTGGTATCGGCCGTCTGGCCGCCGGTAGTGTTTTGTGTTGCCGACGCCGCAGTGGCGAGGCCTGCGGTCGGGAAGCCAATGGTCGGATCGACCCGGGCAGCGGTTGCCTCCAGAGCCACGAAGCTGTGGCCGCCACCGGCAGCGCCGCCCGCGCTCGCGGCGGTCGGGCCGGCAGCAGTGGCTTCAAGCGCGGTGGTCGGGTCGGCTCCGGCAGCGATGGCTTGCTGCAGTTCGTCAACCGATGGCGCCGCTTGTGCGGTGGCTTGCGCAAGGTCGGTGCTGGAGTCCGGATTGCTGCCACTCCACTGAGTGTCGCGGCCCAGGTCCAGGGTCCGGCCGTCAGCCAGTTCAAGGGTAATGGCGCCGGCGGCACCGGTGTCCACCTGGTCGCCCACAAACAACCGGTCGCCTTCAACGAGTACGCGGCGGATGCCCTCTGGGGACACCGCGAAAACCTGACCAACAATGCTTTTGACGATGGCAACAACACTGCTCATTGAAGACTCTCCGGGTGTCACGTTCAGTTGACTTCCATGAACCGCTCGGGCGGGTTCGCCGATCGGGGCTGGACGTTCTTACAAAATTCGATGCATAACTTTGACGCGCGAATCGTCAATAATTTGGCTATATTTTTTCGAAATTAACTTTATGCCAAACTATTGACCTTATGGGAGCCATCCTAAACAATCGCTCCAGTAATGTCACATTGATATTTAAGCGGCGACCTGTCCTACAGCGTGTGATCCAGTTCCGATTTTGAACTTTCCGACATACGGTCATTCCGGTTGCCATCATGCGATGCAGCGCCACGTTCTGCAGTGATTCAAGACAAGAAGTCCCGGGAAATTCCAACTATGCGTTTGCACCTGTTCAAGGTTCTACCTTTCGCCCTTGCCGCCAGTTTTGTTCAGGCGCAGACCCTTCCACAGGCCATGCAACAGGCACTGGATGTCCATCCGGAAATCCAGGCAGGGGTCAATAGTCGGCTGGCCGCGGATTATCAATTAAAGGCTGCAAAAGGTGGATACCTGCCGCGGGTCGACCTGCTGGGCGGTTATGGCCGCGAAGGCACCGACAGCGTCACCACCCGTGCCGCTGGCGGCAGCAACCACTGGGAAACGCTGAACCGTAGCGAGTCAAGTTTACGTCTGTCGCAGATGGTTTTTGACGGTTTTGCGACGTCCAGCGAAGTGGGGCGTCAACAAGCCACCGTTAATTCCCGTGCTTATTCCTTGATGGGCACCTCGGAACGCACCGCGTTGACCGTGGCTCAGGTTTATCTCGATGTGCTGACCCGCCGCGAGTTCGTGCGCCTGGCCGAAGACAACCTGAAAAACCACGAACGGATTTTTGACCAGATCAAATTGCGTACCCAGCGCGGCGTGGGCAGCGGCGCCGACCTCGATCAGGCCGAAGCGCGTATGGCCCAGGCCCGCAACAACCTGATCACCGAGCAAACCAACCTGGCAGACGCCCAGACCAACTTCCTCAGTGCCGTCGGCCAAATGCCCGATCAACTGGAGCGGCCTGCCGATTTTATGGCGCTGTTGCCGGCCAACCTGAATGAAGCCCGGGAGCAGATGCTGGAAAACAGCCCGATCCTGCGTTCCGCCGAATCGGATATCGCTGCTGCCGAGAAACAATACGAAGCCGCCAAGTCGAGCTTCTACCCGCGCTTCGATGCCGAGCTGGGTCGCACCGCCGACAACGACCTCGATGGTCAGAACGGTCACAACAACGAATGGCAGGCCATGCTGCGCATGCGCTTCAATTTGTTTGCCGGTGGCAGCAACAAGGCCGATCTGGAATCCAAGTCCTACCTGTCGAACCAGGCGCTGGATATCCGCAACAACGCCCTGCGTGTGTTGAATGAAGAACTGGGCCTGGCCTGGAATGCCTTGAACAACGCCAACGCCCAGGTGCCGATCGCCCAGCAATATGTCGATCGTAGCGCCAGCGTGCGCGGCGCGTATCAGAAGCAATTCAGCCTCGGCGAACGGACGCTGCTTGACTTGCTCGACAGTGAAAACGAGCTGTTCACCGCTTCCCGTCGGCTGGTCGAGATCAAAAACATTCAGTTATTTACTCAGTACCGAATCAAGGCGACCATGGGCGAATTGCTCAAAAGTCAGGGCGTGGTCGCACCGTTGGCATCCGTTGTGCAGAATGACGTGAAGCCCAAGGTCCAGCTGCCTGGGATGAATTGAGCCCTGCCCCATTTCAACCGTTAGCCAAGAGTGTCGAGCGTGGAATCAGAAGTCAGTCGAGTTCAACTCATTCATGATCCACGCGCGCTGCATGACGATCCGTTACTGGACGGCCTGCTAGCCCTCTGCACTTTGCACCAGAAGCCGGCCAGCGCGGCGATGCTGACCACCGGCCTGCCGTTGCCCAAACAGCGCCTGAGCGTCGAACTGCTGCCTCGTGCAGCCGCTCGCGCCGGGCTGCAAGGGCGGGTGCTGCAACGCAAACTGGAGCAGATTCCGGCAATCGCCATGCCGGCGCTGTTGCTGCTCAAGGACGGACGCAGTGCAGTGCTGCTCGGCTGGCACGGTGAAGACCAGGCCCGCTTGCTGCTCAGTGAAAGCGATGGTGGCGAAGTCTGCGTCAGTCGTGAACTGCTCGCCGACGACTACATCGGCAAAGTGTTCTTCGCCCAACCCCAGCACAAATTCGACGTTAACCACGGCACGCTGATCCCGCGCGCGCGTTCGTGGTTTCGCGACACCCTCAAGCGTTCGCGCTGGCTGTACGTCGACGCCATCGCTGCCAGTCTGCTGATCAATATCATCGCCATGGCCGCGCCGCTGTTCGTGATGAATGTCTATGACCGCGTGGTGCCGAACCAGGCCGAATCGACCCTTTGGGTGCTGGCCATCGGCATCACCGGCGCTTATGTGTTCGACCTGATTCTCAAGAGCCTGCGTAGCCTGTGCCTGGACCTGGCCGGCAAGAAAACCGACCTGATCATTTCAGCGACGCTGTTTGAGCGCATCGTCGGCATGGCCATGAAGTACCGCCCGGCGCGGGTCGGCAGCTTCGCCCAGAACATCCATGAATTTCAGAGCTTGCGCGACTTCCTCGCGTCGCTGACCCTCACCAGCCTGATCGACCTGCCGTTTACGCTGTTGATCTTCCTGGTCATCGCGATCCTCGGCGGGCATCTGGTGTGGATTCCGGTGCTGGCGTTCCCGATTGCGCTGCTGATCGGTTATGCCTTGCAGAAGCCGCTGGTGGCGACCATGGAGCGAACCATGGCCCTGGGCGCCGAGCGCCAGTCGAGCCTGATCGAAACCCTCGCCGGTCTTGATGCGGTCAAGGTCAACAACGCTGAAAGCGAACGCCAGTACCAGTGGGAACAGACTATCGGCACCCTCAGCCGCCTTGAGCTGCGGGTGAAAATGCTGTCTGGTCTGGCGATGAACATCACCTTGCTGATTCAGCAATTGGCCGGGGTGATCATGATCGTCTTCGGCGTGTACCAGATCATTGCCGGCAACCTGAGCATGGGCGGTTTGATCGCCTGTTACATGCTCAGCGGTCGTGCCCTCAGCCCGCTGGCCTCGCTGTCCGGTCTGCTGACCCGCTACCAGCAAGCCCGCGTGACCATGACCTCGGTCGATCAGATGATGGAGTTGCCCCAGGAGCGCAATTTCGACGAGCGCCCGCTGAGCCGCAAGGTCCTGCAAGGCGCCATTGAATGCCGTCAGCTGACCTTCACCTATCCGAATCAACAGAACCCCGCGCTGAAGGGCATCAACCTGATCATCAAGCCGGGCGAGAAGATCGGCATCATCGGTCGCAGCGGCTCGGGCAAAAGCTCCCTGGCCAAACTGCTGGTGGGCCTCTATCAGCCGGACGACGGCGCGTTGCTGGTGGATGGTGTGGATATCCGCCAGATCGACGTCAGCGAACTGCGCCACAACATTGGCTACGTGCCCCAGGACATCCAATTGCTCGCCGGTACGTTGCGCGACAACCTGGTGTCGGGCGCGCGCTATGTCGAAGACGAATTGGTGCTGCAAGCCGCGGAGCTGGCCGGCGTCCATGAGTTCGCCCGCCTGCACCCGCAAGGTTATGAACTGCAAGTAGGTGAGCGTGGGCAGAACCTGTCCGGCGGTCAGCGCCAGAATGTCGCCCTGGCCCGAGCGTTGCTGCTCAACCCGCCGATCCTGTTGCTGGACGAACCCACCAGCGCCATGGACAACACTGGCGAAGAGCGCCTGAAACAACGCCTCGCTGCCGTGGTGGAAAACAAGACCGTGGTGCTGGTGACGCACCGGGCTTCGCTGTTGTCGCTGGTGGATCGCCTGCTGGTGATCGACCGCGGGCAGATTCTCGCCGATGGCCCGAAAGCCGCCGTGATGGAAGCGTTGAAAAAGGGGCAGATCAGTGTTGCTTAAGTCCGGTGTCAAAGAATCCATCCGCCGCTACTTCAAAGGCTCCGCGTCGCTGCAAGGCCAACCCCTTCCCGAGGTTAACAAAGCGCTGATCGAGGACGCCCCGCGCGTGGTGCGGTTGACGATCTGGGCGATCATCGGCTTCTTCGTGTTCCTGATGCTGTGGGCCAATTTTGCGGTGATCGATGAGGTCACCAAAGGCGACGGCAAGGCGATTCCGTCGTCGAAGATCCAGAAAATCCAGAACCTTGAGGGCGGCATCGTCTCCGAGTTGTTCGTCAAGGAAGGGCAAATCGTCGAGGCTGGTGCGCCGCTGATCCGTCTGGACGACACGCGGTTTGCCTCCAATGTTGGCGAAACCGAGGCCGATCGGCTGTCGATGCTGTTGCGTGTGGAGCGCTTGAGCGCCGAGGTCGATGACCGTCCGTTGAATTTTCCCGCCGATGTGCTCAAAGCCGTGCCCGGCCAGGCCGCCAGCGAACAGTCGTTGTACATCAGTCGTCGTCAGCAACTGCACGATGAGATCGGTGGCTTGCAGGAGCAGTTGATCCAGAAGCAACAGGAGCTGCGCGAGTTCACCTCCAAACAGGCCCAGTACCGCAGCGGTCTGTCCTTGCAGCGTCAGGAAATCGCCATGTCCGAGCCGTTGGTGGCTCAGGGCGCGGTATCCCCGGTTGAGGTTTTGCGACTCAAGCGTGCCGAGGTCGAAACCCGCGGCCAATTGGACGCCACCACCCTGGCGATCCCTCGCGCCGAATCGGCGATCAAGGAAGTGCAGCGCAAGATCGATGAGACTCGCGGCAAATTCCGCAGCGAAGCCCTGACCCAACTCAACGAAGCGCGCACCGATCTGAACAAGGCCCAGGCCACCGGCAAGGCGCTGGAAGACCGGGTCAGCCGGACGCTGGTGACATCGCCGGTGCGCGGCATCGTCAACAAGTTGCTGGTGAACACCATCGGTGGCGTGATCCAGCCGGGCAGCGACCTGGTGGAAATCGTGCCGCTGGACGACACCTTGCTGGTGGAGGCCAAGATTCGCCCGCAAGACATCGCCTTCCTGCATCCGGGGCAAGACGCCACGGTGAAGTTCACGGCTTACGACTACACCATTTATGGCGGGCTGAAAGCCAAGCTGGAGCAGATCGGTGCCGACACCATCACCGATGAAGACAAGAAGACCACGTACTACATCATCAAACTGCGCACCGAGCGCAGCCACCTCGGGACGGATGAGAAGCCGTTGCTGATCATTCCTGGGATGGTGGCGTCGGTGGATATCATTACCGGCAAGAAGACCATACTCAGTTATTTGCTCAAGCCGATTATCCGGGCTCGCGCCGAGGCGTTGCACGAGCGGTAGGACGCTAAACCTGTGGTGAAGGAGCAAGCTCCCTCGCCACAGGCTATACATCGCCTGTTCGGCCATATCGTTATTCGTTAACGGTATTTAAATTTAAATTCTTATACCTATAAAGTCACTTCCCTGCGTACCTGCCGACCAATCGGCGCGCCGCACGACACGAACCAACACGGGACCTCCGTGAGTTTCTGATCGACGCGCGCCCTTGAGCGCGCCGTGCGTGGGAGTGATTTTTATGTCAGCTGTCTCTTTTTCCCTAAAGCCTGAGCCAACAAGCGCCGCCACCCTCGCGTCGCAAACCTTCGAAATCCGCCCGTTCAGCGGCGCCGTCGGTGCCGAAATCATCGGCCTGGATTTGTCCCGCCCAATCAATCACCAGGACTTCTCCCGAATCCACCGTGCGCACCTGGATCATCATGTGGTGGTGTTCCGCGACCAGCGTATAAACCCTGAACAGCAGATCACCTTCAGCCGCCGTTTCGGCGTGTTGCAGATCCATGTACTCAAGCAATTCCTGCTGGCCGGACATCCGGAAATCCTCATCGTTTCCAACATCATCGAAAACGGCCAATCCATCGGCCTCGGTGATGCCGGCAAGTTCTGGCACTCCGATCTCTCTTATAAAGAACTGCCGAGCCTGGGCTCGATGCTGCATGCCCAGGAGCTGCCCTCCGAAGGCGGCGACACGCTGTTCGCCGACATGCACAAAGCCTGGGACAGCCTGCCCGAGGCGCTGCGTAAAGCCGTCGAAGGTCGTTCGGCCGCGCACTCCTACACGGCGCGTTACAGCGAGAGCAAATTCGAGGGCAACTGGCGTCCGACCCTGACGCCGGAGCAACTGGCTCAGGTCGCTGAAGTTGTTCATCCGATCGTCCGCACCCACCCGGAAAACGGTCGCAAGGCGTTGTTCGTCAGCGAGGGCTTCACCACCCGCATCGTCGGTTTGCCGGAAGACGAGAGCAAACAATTGCTCGACGAGCTCTACGCCCACAGCGTGTTGCCGCAAAACATTTACCGCCATCAATGGCAGGCCCACGACCTGGTGTTCTGGGACAACCGCTCGCTGATTCACCTCGCCGCCGGATGTCCCAGCCATCTGCGCCGCAAGTTGTATCGCACCACCATCCAGGGCGACGCGCCTTTCTGATTTCGGAGAACCCTCATGTCCAAACGTCTTCCATTTGCACCGTTGGCCGCCGCTATCGGCCTGGGTTTCAGCCTGCTCGCCGGCAGCCTGGTGGCGCCGACCGTGGCCCACGCCGAGGGTGAAATTCGTATCGCCGAACAATTCGGCATCGTTTATCTGCTGCTCAACGTGGTGCGCGATCAGAACCTGATCGAGAAATACGGCAAGCAGGAAGGCATCGACATCAAGGTCGACTGGACCCAGCTCTCCGGCGGCTCGGCGGTCAACGATGCGTTGCTCTCCGGCTCCATCGACATTGCCGGTGCCGGCGTCGGGCCGCTGCTGACCATCTGGGACCGCACTCACGGCAAACAGAACGTCAAGGCCGTGGCTTCCCTGGGCAACTTTCCTTACTACCTGGTGAGTAATAATCCAAAGGTCAAAACCATCGCTGACTTCACCGAAAAGGACCGCATTGCGGTGCCGGCGGTCGGGGTGTCGGTGCAGTCGCGCTTCCTGCAATACGCAGCGGCCAAGCAATGGGGCGACAAAGAGTTCAATCGCCTCGACAAGTACACCATCGCCGTTCCGCACCCGGATGCCACTGCGGCACTGATCGCTGGCGGCACCGAGTTGACCGGGCACTTCTCCAACCCGCCCTTCCAGGATCAGGCGCTGGAAAACCCCAGCGTGCACGTGGTGCTGAACACCTATGACCTGCTCGGCCCGAACTCGCCGACCGTGTTGTTCGCCACCGAGAAGTTCCGCAACGAAAACCCGAAAACCTATAAAGCCTTCATCGCGGCGCTGACCGAAGCGGCCGAGTTTGCGCAGAACGATAAAGGCGCGGCGGCCGACACGTACATCCGTGTCACCAAGGCAAAAATCGACCGTGCGGCGTTGCTGAAAATCATCGACAACCCGCAGTTCGAATTTACCGTCACGCCGAAAAACACTTACCCACTGGCCGAGTTCCTCTACCGCGTCGGCGCGATCAAGAACAAACCGGATTCGTGGAAGGATTACTTCTTCCAGGATGCCAAACCGCTGCAAGGGAGCTGATCGACATGAACGCCCCCTTGCAAGGCCACACGGTCAGCAATCCGATCGCGGTCGCGCAAGCGCTGCTGTCGGTCGACAAGGTCAGCCTGGAATACCGCACGCCCGCGCGTGTGGTTCGAGCGACCCATCAGGTCAGTTTCGAGATCGATCCGGCGGACCGCTTTGTGTTGCTCGGTCCGTCCGGCTGCGGCAAATCGACGTTGCTCAAGGCGATCGCCGGGTTCATCCCGCCCTGTGAGGGCGAGATTCGCCTGCAAGGCCAGCGGGTCGATGCGCCGGGGCCGGACCGGATCGTGGTGTTCCAGGAGTTCGATCAGCTGCCGCCGTGGAAAACCGTCAAGCAGAACGTGATGTTTCCGCTGCTTGCTTCCAAAACCCTCAAGCGTAAAGAGGCTGAAGAGCGGGCGCTGCACTATCTGGACAAGGTTGGTCTGGCGGCGTTTGCCGATGCCTATCCGCATACCTTGTCTGGCGGCATGAAAGCTCGGGTGGCGATTGCCCGGGCGTTGGCGATGCAACCGAAAATCCTGTTGATGGATGAACCCTTCGCCGCCCTCGACGCGCTGACCCGGCGCAAGATGCAGGAAGAGTTGCTGCTGCTCTGGGAGGAGGTGCGTTTCACGCTGCTGTTCGTCACTCACTCCATCGAAGAGGCGTTGGTGGTGGGCAACCGGATTCTGCTGCTGTCGCCTCATCCGGGACGGGTGCGAGCCGAAGTCCACAGCCATCAATACGATTTGCACAGCCTCGGCGGTGTGGCGTTCCAGGAATCGGCGCGGCGGATTCATCGGCTGTTGTTCGATGAAGGCCAGTCACCGGAAACCGAGCGCGCGCTGGATTTTTCCGACATTCGCATCGCTTATTGAGCCATTGAAAGGAGTGCCCGATGAGCCCACTATCATCCGCGCGTAAAGAGTACGAAACCGTTTTGCAGCCGCTGACGAGCGTCCCGCTGGAGCGTGAGTTAGCCCTCGGTCAGCGTCTCTGGCAACAGGGCTGGTTGCGTAAAAGCCTGATCCTGATTGTGCTCGCGCTGCTCTGGGAAGCCGTTGCCCGTTACCAGAATAACGACCTGCTGCTGCCAGGTTTTCTGCAAACCGCCAGCGCGCTGTACGACGGCCTGCTCAGCGGTGAGCTGTTGGGCAAGGTGTGGATTTCGCTGGTGGTGTTGTTGAAGGGCTACCTGATCGGGATTGTGCTGGCGTTTGCCTTGACCACACTGGCGGTGTCGACGCAATTGGGGCGCGATCTGCTGAGCACGCTGACCTCGATGTTCAACCCGCTGCCGGCGATTGCGCTGTTGCCGCTGGCGCTGCTGTGGTTCGGACTGGGGCAGAACAGTCTGATTTTTGTACTGGTGCATTCGGTGCTCTGGGCGTTGGCCTTGAACACCTATGCCGGGTTCCTTGGCGTTTCGGAAACCCTGCGCATGGCGGGGCGCAATTACGGCCTTAAGGGCATGCGTTTCGTGTTGTTCATCCTGATCCCGGCCGCGTTGCCGTCGATCCTCGCCGGTTTGAAAATCGGCTGGGCGTTCGCCTGGCGCACGCTGATTGCCGCTGAACTGGTGTTTGGAGCGACCAGCGGCAAGGGTGGGTTGGGGTGGTACATCTTCCAGAACCGTAATGAGCTGTACACCGACAAGGTGTTTGCCGGGTTGGCGGTGGTGATCCTGATTGGGTTGCTGGTGGAGAATCTGGTGTTTGATACGTTGGAGCGGGTGACGGTGAAGCGTTGGGGGATGCAGCGCTGATCCGATTAACTTAGGCGATCTTTTGATCTGCTAGCATTGCGTCTGAATCAATCCAGACCAGCCATGAGTGCTCAGCATGCAACTCCCGGACATGAACCTGTTGGTCGCCCTCGACGCCTTGCTCGACGAGGGCAGTGTGGTGGGCGCTGCGCGAAGGATGAACCTCAGCCCGGCGGCGATGAGCCGGACGCTGACGCGGATTCGCGAGGCCATCGGCGATCCGATTCTGGTACGCGCCGGCCGTGGCCTGGTGCCGACACCCAAGGCGCTGGAGTTGCGCGAGCAAGTGCGGGACCTGGTGGAGCAGGCTGCTTTACTGTTCCGATCCGCCGATGACGTGGACCTGGGCAGTTTGCGCCGGCGGTTCAGTATTCGCGCGAATGATTTTTTTGTGGGTGTCTACGGTGGCAAGCTGTTCGACACGATGGAACGCCAGGCCCCGCATTGCGAACTGCGCTTTGTTCCCGAGGGCGATGGGGATGATGAAGCCTTGCGCGAAGGGCGCATCGATCTGAGCGTCAGCAACAATCGGCCGCTGATGCCGGAAGTGAAGGTGCAAAACCTGTTCTCCACCCACTTTGTCGGGTTGGTGCGCGAAGACCATCCGCTGTTCGACGACGAGATCACCGCCGAGCGTTACGCCGGCTTTTCCCATATCAGCATGTCCCGTCGCGGGATCGCCCGTGGGCCGATCGACACGGCGCTCAACGCCTTGGGGCTGGAGCGGCGGGTGGCGGTGATTGCGCCGAGTTTCCATGCGGCGATGTTCGCCTTGCCGGATTCCGACCTGATCCTGCCGGTGCCCAAAGAAGCATTGCTGAGTGTGCGGCGCCTGGGCTTGAAGCTGCGCTCGTTCACCCTGCCGATTCCGCTACCTACCCTCATGCTGACCCAGGCCTGGCACCCGCGCTTCGACAAAGACCCGGCGCACCGCTGGATGCGCGAAACGCTCAAGGCTTGTTGCGACGAGACCTGGCTGGCGGCACAGCCGGTTTGAAGATCAAGGGATCGCATCCTTTAACCATTGCGTGTAGTGCACTTATAAGCTGCCAATAAGTCAATTTTCGTAAGCCCCCGCGCTTCCTAAAATGCTTCGGTATCCCCCTTCCGGAGCGTGCAGTACATGACTTCCCTCACGGTCACGGCGCCTCTCGCTGCGACTACTCCAGCGACCGCCGTCGCACCACCGGTCTTCGGCCCGCGAATCATCATCGGCCTGGTGGGCGTGTTACTGGTGGTGTTGGTGTCAGGCCTGAACGAGATGGTGACCAAGGTCGCCCTGGCCGACATTCGCGGTGCGTTGGCCATCGGCTACGACGAAGGCACCTGGCTGGTCGCCAGCTACACCGCGACCTCGGTGGCCGCCATGGCGTTTGCTCCTTGGTGTTCGGTGACGTTCTCGTTGCGGCGCTTCACCTTGTGCGCCATCAGTGTCTTCACTCTGTTAGGCGTGCTGTGCCCGTTTGCCCCGAATTACGAAAGCCTGCTGGTCATGCGCACCCTGCAAGGGCTGGCCGGCGGCGCGCTGCCGCCGATGCTGATGACCGTTGCCCTGCGATTCCTGCCGGCCAACGTGAAACTCTACGGCCTGGCCGGTTATGCCCTGACGGCAACCTTCGGCCCCGGTCTCGGCACACCGCTGGCCGGGTTGTGGACCGAGTACGTCGGCTGGCAATGGACCTTCTGGCAAATCGTCGTGCCGTGCCTGATTGCCATGGCGGCGGTGGCTTACGGTCTACCCCAGGATCCGCTGCGCCTGGAACGCTTCAAGGCATTCAACTGGCGTGGCTTGCTACTGGGGTTTCCGGCGATTTGCATGTTGGTGATCGGCATCCTGCAAGGCAATCGGCTGGACTGGTTCGAGTCGAGTCTGATCTGCGCACTGCTCGGCGGCGGGCTGCTACTGCTGGTGCTGTTCCTGATCAACGAGTGGTCGCAACCGATTCCGTTCTTCAAATTGCAGATGCTCGGCATCCGCAACCTGTCGTTCGCATTGTTGACCCTGGCCGGCGTGTTGGTGGTGTTGCTCGCGGTGGTCATCATTCCCTCCAGTTACCTGGCTCAGGTCCATGGATACCGCCCCATACAGACGGCGCCAATCATGCTGTTGGCGGCGTTGCCTCAGTTGATTGCGCTGCCGTTGGTGGCGGCGCTGTGCAACCTGCGTTGGGTCGATTGCCGCTGGGTGCTGGGGATTGGCTTGAGCATGCTGGCGCTGTCTTGCCTCGGTGGCTCGCAGCTGACGTCGGTTTGGATTCGCGACGATTTCTACGTCCTGCAATGGCTGCAGATTTTCGGTCAGCCCATGGCCGTGCTGCCGCTATTGATGCTCTCCACCGGCAGCATTACTCCGATGGAAGGACCGTTCGCTTCGGCCTGGTTCAACACGGTCAAAGGCCTGGCGGCGGTGATCGCCACCGGGGTCATCGACGCGCTGACCACCGCAAGGCTGCATTTCCACTCGAGCATGCTGGTGGACAACCTTGGTAACTCGCCTCTGGTTGATAGCGCCAGCGCGAACCTCGCTCACCGTCTGCATCAGCAGGCTGTGGTGCTGACTTCTTCCGATCTTTATCTGTGCATGGCCGGCGTCGCGGTGGCGCTGATCCTGCTGATTTTCTGGCTGCCGACGCGGATTTATCCACCGCGCGCGCCAACTTGAACGCTTCACTGAAACAGAAGGTTTTTATGACGACTCAATCAAAGCAAAAAGTCGCTGTCGGCGTTGCCGCAGCGATGGTGGTCGGCGTGTTGATTTACCTGGTGGCGCCGGGCTTGTTCGGCAAGCGTACACAGCAAAGCACCAATGATGCTTTCGTCTCGGCGGACTTCACCCTGGTGGCGCCGCGCGTGGCGGGATTCATCAAGGATGTGCTGGTGGAGGACAACCAACAGGTCAAGGCCGGGCAACTGCTGGCGTTAATCGACGACCGCGACCTGCGCGCTGCCGCTGAGGCCGCCGACGCGCAAACCCTGGTGGCCAAGGCGCAGCTGCAAAACGCCAGGGCAACCCTGGAGCGCCAGACGTCGGTGATCGCTCAGGCCCAGGCTACGGTGGTTTCGGCGAAGGCGGAGATGGCTTTCGCCGAGCATGAACTAAACCGCTACAACCACCTCGCCGGGGTGGGCGCCGGCACCGTGCAGAATGCCCAGCAGGCGCGCACGCGCATCGATCAGGCCACCGCTCGGTTGGCCAATGCCACAGCGGTGCTGGCGGCGGAACGCAAACAAGTGGAGATCCTGACCGCCCAGCGCGATGCCGCCGAAGGTGGGCTGAAACGAGCGCAAGCGGCGCTGGAAATGGCCAGCTATGAACTGTCCTATACGCGCATCGTTGCCCCCCAGGACGGCATGGTCGGCGAGCGCGCGGTGCGGGTCGGCGCCTATGTCACACCGGGCAGCAAGATTCTGGCCGTGGTGCCGTTGGAGCGGGCGTATGTGGTTGCCAATTTTCAGGAAACCCAACTGACCGACGTACAGCCGGGGCAGAACGTGCAGGTGCATGTCGACAGCCTTGGTGGCGAAGCCCTGCAGGGACGCGTCGAGAGCATCGCACCGGCCACCGGTGTGACCTTCGCGTCAGTCAAACCGGACAACGCCACCGGCAACTTCACCAAGGTTGTGCAACGGATTCCGGTGAAAATCATCCTCGATCCAGGCCAGCCATTGGCTGAGCGGTTGCGGGTGGGGATGTCGGTGGAGGCGAGTATTGATACTGCCAGCGCTACGGCCGATGAGCATGAGGTCGCACAACGATGAACTTCGCTAATCGCACATCCCTGTGGCGAGGGGGCTTGCCCCCGTTCGAGTGCGCAGCGCTCGCAAATTTCGGGTCCGCTGCGCGGCCCAACGGGGGCCAGCCCCCTCGCCACAGAGCTAGCATTCGTTCTGTCGCTATTGTGTTGAACCTGCTTTCGTTGAGTGCCTGCACCGTCGGACCGGACTTCCAGCGCCCTCAGGCACAGCAAGTCGCCCAATGGTCGAAACCGGCCAAAGCCGCCGCCAGTCAGGTCGTTCCCAACGAGATGGACGAACGCTGGTGGGAAGTGTTCCACGATCCGAAACTCTCGGCCCTGACCCAGCGCGCCCTGACCGACAACCTCGATTTGAAACTCGCCAGCAGCCGCTTGCAACAAAGCCGCGCCGCGCGCCAGGTAATCACCGCCGAGCGCTATCCCAACACCGCCGCCACCGGCAGCTACGGGCGCAAACGCAACAGCGGTGAAGGCCTGAACGATCCGTCGGGCAATAACGGCGACTCGGCGTACAACCTGTGGGATGCAGGCTTTTCCGCTTCCTGGGAACTGGATTTCTGGGGTCGTGTGCGCCGCGAAACCGAAGCCGCCGATGCCACCCTGGAGGTGGCGGAAAACGATCGTCGCGGCGTGTTGTTGTCGGTGCTCGCCGAAACGGCTCAGGACTACATTCAACTGCGCGGAGTGCAAAGCACCCGGGCTGTCACCGAGCAGAACCTCGACGTCGCCCGGCATAGTTTGAAACTCTCGCAACTGCGCCTGGCCGACGGTGTGGCGACGGATCTGGACGTCGCCGAAGCCGCCGCGCAAGTCGCGGCCATCGAATCGCGTTTACCGGCGCTGGAGCAGCGTCAGTCGCAACTGATCAACGCGCTGAGCCTGTTGATGGGCGAACCGCCGCAAGCGTTGTCCGCCGAGTTATCCACAGACGCTCCCATGCCGCAAACCCCGCGCCAGGTCGCCATCGGCTTGCCCTCGCAATTGGCCGAGCGTCGCCCCGACATCCGTGAGGCTGAAGCCCGTCTGCATGCGGCTACTGCCAATATCGGCGTGGCCAAAGGCGACTTCTATCCGCGCATCACCCTGTCGGGCAACATCGGTTCGCAAGCCCTGCAACTGAGCGATTTCGGCTCCTGGGGCTCGCGCTCGTTCGGCATCGGTCCGCAATTGAGCCTGCCGCTGTTCGACGGCGGTCGGCTGCGGGGCGTGTTGCACCTGCGCGAAGCCCAACAACAGGAAGCGGCCCTGGCTTACCAGCAAACCGTGCTGCGGGCCTGGCATGAAATCGACAATCAACTCACCGCCTACAACGCCAGCCAATTGCGCCGCGACAGCCTCGCCGAAGCCGTACGCCAAAACCAGATCGCTCTGCGCACCGCACAACAGCAATACGTCGAAGGGGTGGTGGATTTCGTCAACGTCCTCACCGTGCAAGGCGAATTGCTGGCGACCCAGCAGCAATGGGTCGAGAGCTCGACCGGGGTGTCGTTGGCGATGGTCGGGTTGTACAAGGCGTTGGGTGGGGGATGGGAGTCGGTGTATCCGGTGGCAGGGGCCGTTACCAATAATCCGGCTTGATCGCGGGTGCCTTATGAGTAGCCACACGAACTGGAAACTGGTGCGACTGCAGCTCTTCTGAGGTTACGACACGTCGCATCCAGTGTGAGTGCTCCTTTAAAGAGCCTGGTGATGGACGGTTTAACTCGGCTCGATGAGGAAGAATGACTCCAACTCTTATGTCTGGGAAATCTTCTCGAATTGCTCTCAGGGCTGGAGTCATATCGGTGTCGCTGGATACCAGGACTAGCTGTTCGATTTGCTCATGGAAATGGAGCTTGGCCTGCCTTGCCGCAGTGCGATACATGCTGATTGCGATGTGGACATCCGTTTCTTTTTCTTCAAGCTTCCAGATGTCGATCTTGTCTTGGCGAGAGGCGGCGGTCTTTCTGTCAATGAAGCGAGGTGCTTTAGCTGGCTCAAGTTTATGGCGACCATAGTGAACGGCAACATTAGTCGCTTTTAAAGCACGCACATAGGTGTCTTGAGCTTCTTTGGACACTCTGCCGCGAGTGGCAAGTTCTGGTTTGACAGATGAGGTGAAGTAATCAACCGAGATGAGTGAATTTTGTGGGTTCTCGATGTGGGCGACATGGCCCAGCAAGCCTTTCAGATTGAGCCATTTGTATGGGGTACCCGCGAGCAATCCATAGAACACGTTGTAGCCATCAACAAAGAAAGCGGTACGCACAAACTCAATCCTCAGAAACGAAAAAACCGGCCTAGGCCGGTTTCTTCACCACCAACTGCCAGTGAACTTAATCTCTGCGTACGGGGTTCAGTAAGACGATCCTAAGTCGAGTTAGCGATGACGTCAACCGTTGACTGACCAAGGCATCACTCGGAGGGACATCCCCAGCGCCGGCAAGCCAGTTTTGTGCATTTGTCTGGTTGATGGTCAAGCCATTCCTGGACCCATCTATTAATGATTGTTACGGCGGAAAGGGTAGATGTGCCGTTGCGTTTGTAGGGGATGAAGTGTCTATTGCCGATTTCGTTTTTGATCGAATGGTCGTTCCTGATTTCTTGTGGGATTTATTACCGATACTCATCGAGCTCGGAAATCAACGACCGCTCTGAAAATTTTGTCCTTTTTGAAACATTACATTTCCAACCAATGATGGCCATCCGCTTGACGAGCCTCCCCGCTGTCGTAGACTCCGCTCATCCGTCAGGGAGTTACGGTTATGCGGCGTTTTCGTATTTGGGTTGCGGGATTAACCTTTGTAACGTGCGTAGTACAGGCGCAAACGCCTGCGCCAGACGATCCGTTGCTGGAAAGCAACGCGGTCGGCGGTAACGCGTCAGCCAGCAGTGAGGCCCGTGGTGTGTTGCGAGCCCGGGATCAGGCTGTGCTCGCCAGTGAGTTGTCCGGGCGGATTGTCGAGTTGCCGTTCAGTGAGGGCGAGTCGTTCAAAAAGGGCGACACCCTGGCGCGGTTTGACTGTTCGGCTTATCAGGCTCAGCTCAACGCGGCACAGGCCGCCAATCGTGGCGCCGGTGAGGAACTGGCCCATAACCGGCAACTGGCGGCGTTGAATTCGGTGGGGCGCTTTGAAGTGGCGCGAGCCGAGGCCAAGGTCAGCGAAACCCAGGCGCAATCTCAGGTTTATCAGGTTCAGGTCAAACGCTGCAGCGTGGTTGCGCCGTTCGATGGCCAGGTCGTCGAACGCAAGGTCAAGCGCTACGAAAGCGTTGCTGCTGGCGCGCCTTTGCTGGACGTTGTCGATAACCGCACTCTGGAAATTCACCTGTTGGTGCCGTCACGCTGGATGGGCAAGCTCAAGCCCGGCCAGACGTTCAGCTTTGTTCCCGATGAAACCGGTCAGCCGCTGGATGCCACGGTCAAGCGCCTCGGCGCGCGGATCGACGAAGGCAGCCAGACCTTGCTGCTGGTGGCGACACTGCCCAACGCCAGCGGCCTGTTGGCCGGCATGAGCGGGACGGCGCGTTTCGCGGAGCTGAAATGAACGCGCCGGTGACGGGTGGCGCCGAGCAGGTATTTGCCAGGTTTCTCGATCTCGAACGCCAGACCCGCGCCGCGCGCAATCCTGCTCAATTGGCCTACAGCCTGGTCAATGACGGTCAGGCGCTGTTCAGTTTCCGCCATGCCGCGTTGTTGATCGCCGGCAAGGTGCAGGCGGTGACTGGTGTCAGTGCGGTGGAGCCGAATGCGCCGTTCGTGGCGTTTGTCGAGCAAGCGGTCACGCAGTTGTTCAAGCTCGAAGTGCTGAAACAGGCACGGGTGATCGCGCCCGATCTGCTCAGCGAATCGATTCAGGCCGATTGGCAAAGTCTGTCGGCCGCTCAAGTGTTCTGGCTGCCGCTGATTGATCATCAGGGCGAGATCTTCGGCGGGCTGTGGCTGGCGCGGGATGTGCCATGGAACCCTGCCGAGCAGGTGTTGTTGTCGCAACTGGGCGACACCTATAGTCACGCCTGGCTGGCGCTGCAACCGCGCAAGCCCTGGCGACTGCGTTGGACGCGTAAGCGTCAGGTGGCGCTGGTTGCCGTGTTGTTGCTCGGGTTGCTGATTCCGGTGCGCCAATCGGTGTTGGCACCGGCCGAAGTCGTCCCGTTGGGCGGCCGGGTGGTCGCCGCGCCACTGGACGGGGTGATCGCCGAGTTCCTGGTCAAACCCAACCAGACGGTGAAAACCGGTGATCTGCTGCTGCGCTTCGAAAGCACTACGCTCAAGGCGCAGGCCGATGTGGCCGAGCGCGCCCTGGGCGTTGCCGAAGCAGAACTCAAGGCCAATTCCCAACGCTCCTTCGCCGATGCCGAATCCAGTTCGAAAATCGATCTGCTGGCCGCACGTGTCGAGCAGAAACGCGCCGAACGGGATTACGCCCGTGAACTGCTCAAACGCAGCGAAGTGCGTGCCGAGCGAGACGGCATCGCGGTGTTCGCCGACGCTGAACGCTGGACCGGCAAACCGGTGCAGACCGGCGAGCGCTTGATGGAACTCGCCGACCCGAATCAGGCCGAGTTGCGCATCGAATTGGCCGTGGGCGATGCGATTGCCCTGGAACCGGGGGCGCAGGTCGCACTGTTTCTCGACAGTGATCCACTGCAGCGGTACCAGGCCAGGCTCGAACGTTCGGCCTATGAAGCGCAGCCAACAGCTGGCGGGCAACTGGCTTATCGACTGGATGCGACATTCGACGGCGCACCGCCGCGCATTGGCCTGCGTGGCACGGCGAAAGTCTTCGGTGACCGTGCGCCGCTGGCGCTGTACCTGTTGCGTCGACCG
The DNA here is from genome assembly GCF_012932895.1 of Pseudomonas sp. KD5. Taxonomy (NCBI): domain Bacteria; kingdom Pseudomonadati; phylum Pseudomonadota; class Gammaproteobacteria; order Pseudomonadales; family Pseudomonadaceae; genus Pseudomonas; species Pseudomonas sp. KD5. The sequence continues at coordinate 19,557 of NZ_JDWJ01000004.1, forward strand.
CTGGCCGGGTTGCGTCAGAGCGTGGGCCTTTAGATGAGCTTGCCGAGCCTGCGGGCAGACTTGCAATTGTCGGCGGCAGCCCCGGCCCTCGACGGGTCGCCGTGCTGGACCCTGGCCGATCCGGTGCGTGGACGTTATTTCAAACTCGGCGCGGCGGCGATGCGCTTGCTGCGTCATTGGTCCCTGGGTGATCCCGAGCAGGTGCTGCGTGCCGCCAACCGCGAGCCAGGGCTGCCGCTGGACGGCGCGGCGCTTGAGCAATTGCTGGAGTTTTTGCGCGGCCACGACCTGATCAGCGCCCTCGACCCATCGCAGCGTGCCAGTTACAGCCTGAAGGCCGCGGCTCAGCGCCAGAGCCTGTGGAAAATCCTGCTGCATCAATACCTGTTTTTCCGGATTCCGCTATGGCGCCCGGACGCCTTTCTCAATCGCGTCTGGCCGTGGCTGGAGCATTTCGGCCCGCGCGCATTGCGCTACGGATTGCCTGCGACGCTGGGGCTCGGGGTGTTTCTGGTATCGCGGGACTGGCAGCGATTCATCGCCACTTTTCCGCACCTGTTCAGCCTCGGCGGCGCATTGGCGTTCGCGGTGGCGCTGTTTTTCGCCAAGCTGTGCCACGAGTTCGGCCACGCCTTCATGGCCAAGCGCGCCGGCTGTCGGGTGCAGAGCATGGGCGTGGCGTTCATGGTGCTGCTGCCGATGTTCTACACCGATGTCAGCGACGCCTGGCGGGTCAACGATAGACGTGCGCGATTGCTGATCGGCGCCGGCGGGGTGCTGGCGGAACTGGTGTTGGCCTGTATCGCGCTGCTCGCCTGGTCACTGCTGCCCGATGGCCCCGGGCGCACGGCGGCGTTCATGCTCGCCAGTGCGACTTGGATTACTACGCTGGTGATCAACCTCAACCCGTTCATGCGTTTCGACGGCTACTTCTTGCTCAGCGACTTCTGGGAGGTGGACAACCTTCAGGGGCGCGCCTTTGCCTTGTGTCGCTGGCGATTGCGCGAGTTCCTGTTCGGCTACGCTGCCCCGGCGCCGGAGCCGTGGTCGCCGAAGATGCAGCGGCGTTTGTTGATCTGGGGATACGGCTCGTGGCTGTGGCGCGCGGCGTTGTTTTTCGGGATTGCGCTGGCGGTTTATCACCTGTTCTTCAAGGTATTGGGGATCTTCCTGATGCTGGTGGAGCTGGTGTGGTTCATCTTCCTGCCGATCCTGAACGAGTGGCGGCAATGGTGGAGTCGTCGCGAACAGGCGCATACGCCTCGGGTACTGATCAGTAGCCTGACATTACTTGGGCTGTTGTTGCTGCTGGCGCTGCCGTGGCGCAGCGCGGTGGAGCTGCCGACGATGCTGGAGGCGGGACGCACCAGCGCCCTGCACGCGCCGGTGGCGGCGCGGGTAAAAACGGTGAATGTGCACGACGGCCAGGTTGTCGCTCAGGGTGAAGTGCTGATCGAGCTGGAGACACCGGACCTGGACTCACGCCAGGCGATCGTTCGTCGCGAGATCCAGATCCAGCAATTGCAGATGCGTCGTCAGGCCAGCCGCAGCGAAACTGCAGCCGACGCCGGAATCGTCGAGCAGCGCCTGGCGGAAGCGGTGGCTGAATACCGAGGGCTGGTCGCCCAGCGTGAGCGACTGCTGTTACGCGCACCCCACGCCGGCAAGGTACGCGATCTGCTGCCGCAGTTAACGGTCGGGCGCTGGCTTTCGACTAAAGAGCCTTTGGTTCGGGTGGTCGAAGACGGCGCGCGGTTGCGCGGTTATCTGGCCGAAGCCGAGCTGTGGCGTGTTGCTCCGGGTGCTCGCGGGCGGTTCATTGCCGATGACCCGATGCACCCGGCGATCGCCGTGCAATTAAGCGAAATCGATACCAACGGCGCGGCTTATGTCGATCAAGAGGCGCTGACTTCCGATCATCATGGGCCGATTGCCGTGCGCCGGGATCAGCTTCAGCGCGCCGAGCCGGTGCAGGCGCAGTATGGCGCGCGGTTGAGCATCCTCGAAGAGACGCCGACGCCGGTGCAACCTTTGCGCGGCATCGTGGTGTTGCAGGGCAGTGGCGAATCGTTGCTGGGCGTTGCCTGGCGGCGCATGGCGGCCTTGGGGGTCAGGGAAAGCGGTTTCTAGGGAGAGCAGCGATGGCGAACAGCAATTCAGTGGCGGCGGACGGCCTGGTGGTCAGACCTTCGCGGACCAGCGATGGACCTTTCCTGCACAGCCTTTACCAGGCGGCGCGGCCGGATCTGCAATGGATCGACGGCGAGCAGGAAGTGGTCGAGCAGGTGATTGCCCAGCAATTCACCGTGCAGGAGCAAGGACTGGGGGAAAACTTTCCCAATGCCATGCATTACGTGATCGAGAAACTCGACACAGCCATCGGCGCGCTGACCACCGACTTCGGTCCCAATGAAATTCGCGTGCTGTACCTGGCGTTTATCCCCCAGGCCCGAGGCCGGGGTTACGGGCGGACGGTGCTGCAAGGCGTGCAAAAAGCCGCGCAACAAATCCGTTGCCCGGTGGCGACGGTGGTCTGGGCCAACAATCCCCATGCGCGCCAGCATTACCTGGCGCTGGGGTTTCAGGTTGAAGAGCGCAACCCGGCGGCGGAGCGGTTGGTGTGGTACCCGCAGGGTTAAGAGCAATACAAAAAACTGTGGTGAGGGGCTCACCACATAAGCCCGCTCCCACAAAGTCTCAGTTGAAGGCGATGTAGAAATAACCCACGTCGGGATCCCGCCCCATGGTCGGTACTCGCGAGACGAAAATATTTTCCACCTGGCCCAGTTCCGGCAACTCCAGCGCACACAAGCCATCGACAAAGTCAGTGGGTTGCAGGCTGTTGAGCTCGACGCTGAACGGCATGCGCTCGCTTTTGGGCATCTGTGAATGGGGCGTTTCTTTAAGGGTGTCGATATGGATCGGCAATTCACTGCCATCGGGCAGCCGCAGCGTCCCGGTCTTGCCCAGCAGTGCCTGAAAGTGTTGGCTTTGAACCTGTTGCAGCATGGCATCCCTCCATCAAGCAAAAGTGGCCGGGGGGTGTGCATCCCCCGGCCAGACCCTCAGTTACGCGAAGGGAACAATCCGTTCAGGGCGATGCTGAAGTTGAGCACCAGGAACGGGTTCATCACCGTCATGGGCAAACCATTGCCGGCGGACGAGATTTCCCCTGTCACCGTGCTGGTTACGCCCTTGAGCGGCACAGCCGCAGCACCTTGCTGATCGGAGTAGATGCTCGCCGAGCCTGGCCCTCCGCCCGAGGCACCGATGTACGAGTTGGTTGCGGTCGGGTTGGTGACCGGGTTGCTCGCCGGGCTGGCCAGTTGCAGGGTGGTGGTGGCCGTGAGCCCGGACAGGGCGTGGGTGTGGTTGGGCAGGTTATTGATGGTCGCGGTGACGTTCTCGGTCCCGGAGACCTCGCCGATGACGCGCGGGGTCAGACCCAGGCCATTGCCCTGGGCAATTGGCATGCGGCCCTGCAGGTTGGGCAGCATGAAATTGGTGGTGCCATTGCCTCCATAGTAGGTTCCCAGCAGTGAGAACAGCGCCTGGTATTGCGAGATCCCCAGCGTCTGGCCGTAGCACAGGGCCCAGCCGTTGGGGGCGAAGTTAAAGGCGAAAGGTTGGATAGTGCCCATGAATACTTCCATAGTTCCTCATCCCTCAGGTTAGTGTCTGATATGTCACATCGCAGGCCCGGTTATCCGGGCGGATCGCAGTGATCAGCCGACTCCGTTCATCTCCGTGGCTGGGTCACGCCACGCCAAAGCGTAGACGCTGATCGGAATGATTGCCGGACGTCGTCCGTCTTAAAGCCAGCATCGACGACGGGCCTGAGCCTGTCCTACAGTGCTTGAGAAAATTGCGTATTCACTGGGTCGAAGCTCATTGGGTCGAGGCACATCAGGTCGAAAAAGGGGAGGCAATGGAGGCACGTAGAGAAACACCGCTGGGTGACACTCAGGATCCGCACGCGACACCGGGCTCATGGGCGGCTGCCCGCCGCTTATTGCGGTGGGCGCGGGAGCACTGGCTGCTGCCGATCCTGGCATTGGCCGCGCTGGTGCGTTTTTACGACCTGACGGCGGCGGCGATCTGGGGCGACGAAGGGTCCAGCTTGCTGCTGAGCCAGTATTCCCTGGCCGGGATCTGGGAACATGCAGCCCATGATGTGCATCCGCCGCTGTATTTCATGCTGCTGCACGGCTGGATCGAGCTGTTCGGCGACGGCATTTTTTCGATTCGTTGCCTGAGCGCGCTGCCGGGGATTGCCACGGTCGGGCTCGGTGTCTGGCTGGTGGACCTGCTCGCGACCCGCCGCGCCGCGTTGCTGGCCGGGGTTCTGCTGGCGCTGTTGCCGACGGCGGTGCGGTATAGCCAGGAAGTGCGGATGTACTCGCTGTTGGGGATGTGGCTGATCGGCGCCACGATCGCCCTGGTGTACTGGATAAAACGGCCACAACGCACGCGCTATCTGGTGATCTACACCCTGCTGATGACAGTTGCGTTCTACACCCATTACTTCACCGCGCTGTGCGTGCTGTGTCACTGGTTGTATCTGGGCCTGATCCGTGTGCAGCCAGGGTATCGACTGCGGCACATTCAGCGCTCGGGCTGGTGGCTGGCCAATGTGGCGATTGTGCTGTTGTACCTGCCGTGGGTGCCCAGCCTGATTGATCTGATCCAGCACTTGGATCTGCTCAAGGCCAATGGTGATGTGGGGTGGGAGCCCCCCGTCATGCTCGACTCATTGCCGTCGATGATCTGGTCGCTCCTGATCCAGGACGATGGCGAGAACCTGCCCACGCTGATTTTTATTGCGCTGCCACTGGCATTGGTGGCCCTGGCGGGCGTGGCGCTGGCCCGCGACCGCAGTGTGTTCCGTGGCAGTGCGCTGGCGGTGATCTACACCGCGGTCCCGTTATTGCTGGTGTTTGCGGTGTCGTTCATCTCGCCGGTGTTCATCGAGCGTTACCTGACCGCTTACGCCTTGGGTCTGCCGATGGTTGTCGCACTGGCCGTCGATCGCTTGTACACAGACCTCAAGGTCTTGGCACTGGCCGTGCTGCTGCTGTTTGCCGGTGTCGAGCTGGTGGGGCTGAAGAACAATGCCACGGTGGATACTGAGGATCAGATCAGCGTCATGGCCAAACACGTGAACCAGCACTTCATGCCCGGCGACCGAATCGTCACCAGCGACATGCTCTGGTACCTGAGTTACGTCTATTACAACCAGACCAACGCCAAACCGATGCTGTTCACGCCACCATTGGCCGATGGCCGGTCGAGCCGGCCGAACGCCTACGGTTTCGGTACGCTGGTGACCAATGACATCTACCTGGATAGCCTCGATGCCTTGCCCAAAGGCACTGGTCGGGTATGGCTGGTCGGTACCCTCGAGGGGGCGGACGAGTTCGCTCCATTGCCCGCGGGCTGGCGACGCGTCGACGAAGCCCGGGGGGGAGGCGCCGTGGCACGCTTGTATGTGCTGAAGTAATTCGTGGTTTCAGGGCTTAAACGATTCAACTTTTAAACAGTTATATAAACTGCGTTTTCCAGTCGATTTAGCTCCGATTTGATATCAAAACACCACTAGCTGTAAGGCCATTCATGGTCTACGCTCCGTCGTACAAAGGACTGAATGACGGGTGAATGGATTGCAGCAGTTCCACTTTATCTCCGGCTTGCCGCGCTCGGGCTCGACCCTGCTTTCTGCCATTCTTTTGCAGAATCCGCGTTTTCATGCCGGCATGACCAGCCCCGTGGGCGCACTCTTTTCCGGTGTTCTGGAGCAATGCAGCGCCGGCAGCGAATTCGGTGCGGTGATCGACACCGACCTGCGTCGCCGCCTGTTGCGTGGCTTGTTCGATTCTTACTATGCCGACAAGGCCGACAAACCGGTGGTGTTCGACACCAACCGCTTGTGGAGTTCGCGCCTGCCGGCGATCCGCGATCTGTTCCCTCAAGCCAAGATCATTGCCTGTGTGCGCAATGTCGCCTGGGTCATGGACAGCATCGAGCGCCTGTACCGCGCCAATCCCTTCGAAAACACCAAGCTGTTCGGCGACGCGGTCGAGCGCAATACGGTCTACAGCCGCTGCGAAACCCTGGCCCAACGCAATCGGTTGGTGGGGTTTTCCTGGGCCGCCCTCAAGGAAGCCTATTACGGCGAACACGCCGACTCACTGCTGATCATCGATTACGACCTGCTGAGCCAGGCGCCGGAGCGGGTGATGCGGCTGGTCTACGACTTCATCGGCGAACCCTGGTTCGAACATGATTTCGATCATTTGGCCTACGACGCGCCGGAATTCGACCAGGCCCTTGGCCTCTCGGGGCTGCACAAGGTGAAGGCCAAGGTTCAATTGCAGTCCAGGCGCACGATCCTGCCGCCGGATTTGTTCAAGCAATACGCCGAGTTGTCCTTTTGGCTCGATGGTTCAGCCAGCGCCGCCAATGTCATTCGTATGAAAGCCGACGCCGCGATCAGTTGATCGCGGCGTTTTCATTGATCTGTCAAAAGTTCGAGTCCGGGTGAGCAGCATGTGGTGGAGCAAAGGCAAGTCGCGGGTTACTCAAGGCGCACGAGCGCTGGCCTCGCCAATGATCATGTCCCTGGAGCCACGCATGCTGTTCGACGGCGCGGTGGCCGCCACGGTTGCCGATACCGCCCAGGCTGACAGCCATACCACGGCCGACGCGGTCAAGGCACCGACTGCCGATCAGTCGGTCGCCAGCAAGGACACCCATGGCCAGGCCGATGCCACGCCAGCACCGACGCCCGTTGCGGTGCCGGGGCAGAGCGTGGTGTTCGTCGATTCGCGGGTCAAGGACGCCGACAGCCTGCTTAAAGGCGTCGCACCCGGCACTCAGGTGGTTCAGCTGGACGCGAGCAAGGACGGCTTGCAGCAAATTGCCGACTATCTGGACACCCATCAGGGCATCAGTTCGGTGCAGATCATCGCCCACGGCAACGCAGGCGATCTGTGGCTGGGTAACAGTTATCTGTCGGCCGATAACGTCGCGGCCCGCAGCGCCGTGCTGGCGGAAATCGGCAAGGACATGAACGTCGGCGGCGACATCATGATCTACGGCTGCTACACCGCCGAAGGCGAGCGCGGCTTGAGTTTCGTCGACTCGCTGGCGCAACTGACCGGTCGTGATATCGCCGCTTCCAGCAACCGCACCGGGGTCGGTGGCGACTGGAATCTGGAAATTGCCACCGGCAACATCGAAAGCGCCAACGTGCTCTCGACCACGGCCATGAACGACTATCACTGGGGCCTGGCCACCTGGACCGCCACCAACAACGCCAACACGGGCGTCGGCTCGTTGCGTGCCGCCCTCGCCTCGGCGCAGAACGGCGATATCGTCACATTCAGCACCGGCATGACGGTGCAGTTGACCTCCGAGTTGCTGATCAACAAGAGCGTCTACGTTGATGGCGACTTGAACAACGACGGTGTGGCAGATGTGACTCTCGATGGTCAGTACAAGACCCGAGTGGTTGAAGTGGCGTCTGGCAGCACGGTGACACTCGATGGCCTGGTGATCACCCGTGGCCTGGTGGCGGGCAACGGTGGCAACGGTGGCTACGGTGCCACGGGCGCGATGGCGGGGGGGATTTTCAACGCAGGGATTCTGACCCTGAAAAACGTTACCGTGACCTCCAACGCCGCTTCCGGTGGCGGTGGCGGCGGCGGTGTCACGGGCGCTTTTTACGGCGGTGGCGGCGGTGGCGGTGGCGGTTTAGGCGGCCAGGGCGGCGGGCACGGCGGTTCGGCAGGGCCGGGCACCGGCACATTGGGCGGCCAGGCGGGCAGCGCCGGTGTCGGTGGTTATGGCGGCGGTTATGACGCCACCCACATGGGCGGTCGCGGTGGTTCCACCACTGGCGGTGCTGGCGGGGTGGGCGTTTCCTATTACAGCAATGGCGGTAACGGTGCGACGGCCACCAATGGCACGATTTCCATTGGCGGTGGCGGCGGCGGGTCCGGTTGGGACAAGGTCGGTGGCGCTGGCGGCAACGCGGTGGGCGGGATCTACAACGCCAGCAGCGGCACCATCACTGTCATCGGCACGTCGACCATCAGCAACAACATCGGTGCCGGTGGCGGCGGTGGCGGTGGCGGTGGCCAAGGCAGCAATGCCAGTAATGGCGGCATTGGCGGCAGGGGCGTCGGTGCGATCTGGAACAAGGGCACGCTGCTGATGACGGCCGCCAACTTCGCGGCCCTGGCCGGCAATGCCGCAGCCAGTGGCGCAGGCGGTACCGCGCAGGGCGGGGGTTCAACCGGCACCTCGCCGACCTCCTTCGCGACTATCTACAACGACGGAGGTGTACTCAACACCGCGTATTCGCCACCGCCGACCGCGACCATTGTGGTCGCCGACACCACACTGAGCATCGGCGAAACGTCCTTGGTGACGATCACCTTTTCCGAGGCCGTGACCGGTTTCACCAACGCGGACCTGACTATCCCCAACGGCACCCTGAGCTCCGTCAGCAGCAGCGATGGCGGCATCACCTGGACGGCAACGTTCACCCCGACCGCCAGTATTTCCGATACGACCAACGTCATCACCCTGGACAACACCGGCGTGATAAACGGCCTGGGCACCGCTGGCGTCGGCACCACCAACTCCAATAACTACACGGTCGACACCGTACGCCCGACCGCGACCATCGTGGTGGCGGACAATGCGCTGAAAATCGGCGAAACCTCGCTGGTGACCATCACCTTCAACGAAGCGGTGAGTGGTTTCACCAACGCGGACCTGACGATTGCCAACGGTACGTTGACCTCGGTGAGCAGCAGCGACGGCGGCATCACCTGGACGGGAACCTTCACCCCAACCGCCAGCATCACCGATACGACCAACCTGATCACCCTGGACAACACCGGAGTCAGCGACCTGGCGGGCAACGCCGGCAGCGGCACCACCGACTCCAACAACTACGCCGTCGATACGGTACGCCCGATCGCCACGATTGTGGTGGCCGATACAACGCTGACCGCGAGTGAAACCTCGCTGGTGACCATTACGTTCAGCGAAGCGGTGAGTGGTTTCACCAACGCCGACCTGACCATCGCCAACGGCACGCTGAGCGCGGTGAGCAGCAGCGACGGCGGCATCACCTGGACGGCGACCTTCACGCCTTCGGCGGGCATCAACGACACCACCAACCTGATCACCCTGAACAACACCGGGGTCAGTGATCTGGCGGGCAANACCGGCAGCGGCACCACCAATTCGAACAACTACGCCATCGACACCGCCCCGCCGACCGCGACCATCGT
>NZ_JDWJ01000004.1:30010-503412 GCF_012932895.1 Pseudomonas sp. KD5
GCCACGATCGTGGTCGCGGACACGGCGTTGAAAATCGGCGAAACCTCGCTGGTGACCATCACCTTCTCCGAGGCGGTGAGCGGTTTCACCAACGCCGACCTGACCATCGCCAACGGTACGCTCACGGCGGTGAGCAGCAGCGACGGCGGCATCACCTGGACGGCGACCTTCACCCCGAGCGCCAGCATCAACGACACCACCAACCTGATCACCCTGGACAACACCGGGATCAGCGATTTGGCGGGCAACGCCGGCAGTGGCACCACCGATTCCAATAACTACGCCATCGACACGGTGCGCCCGACCGCCACGATAGTGCTGGCCGACACTACCCTGAGTGCCGGTGAAACCTCGCTGGTGACCATTACCTTCAGCGAAGCGGTCAGCGGCTTCACCAACGCGGACCTGAGCATCGCCAACGGTACGCTCACGGCGGTGAGCAGCAGCGACGGCGGTATCACCTGGACCGCGACCTTCACCCCGACCGTCGGCGTGAATGATTCGAGCAACGTCATCACCCTGAACAATACCGGGGTCAGCGATCTGGCGGGCAACACCGGCAGCGGCACCACCAACTCCGGCAACTACACCATCGATACGGTGCTGCCGACGGCGACCATCGTGGTGGCCGACAATGCGCTGAAAATCGGTGAAACCTCACTGGTGACGATCACCTTCAGCGAAGCGGTGAGCGGTTTCACCAACGCCGACCTGACCATCGCCAACGGTACACTGAGCGCGGTGAGCAGCAGCGACGGCGGCATCACCTGGACGGCCACGTTCACCCCGACCAGCGCCATCACCGACACCAGCAACGTCATCACCCTGGATAACAGCGGTGTGACCAACGCCTCGGGCAACGCCGGTAGCGGCACCACCAATTCCAACAACTACGCCATCGATACCGTGCGTCCGACGGCCACCATCGTGGTCGCGGACTCGGCGCTGGCGGTGGGTCAGACTTCGGTAGTGACCATCACCTTCTCCGAGGCGGTGACCGGCTTCAGCCTCGCCGACCTGACGGTGAGCAACGGTACCCTGAGCAGTCTGAGCACCAGCGATAACATCACCTACACCGCCACCCTGACACCGGCGGCGAGCATCACCGATGCGACCAATCTGATTACCCTGGACAACACCGGGGTGACCGATGGGGCCGGCAACACCGGCAGCGGCACCACCGACTCCAACAACTACGCCGTCGACAGCCAACGCCCGACGGCCACCATCGTCCTGGCGGACGCCACCCTGAGTGCCGGAGAAACGTCGTTGGTGACGATCACCTTCTCCGAGGCGGTCACGGGTTTCGACAACAGTGACTTGAGCATCGCCAACGGTACGCTCACGGCGGTGAGCAGCAGCGATGGCGGCATCACCTGGACCGCGACCTTCACCCCAACCGCCGGCGTGAATGACACGAGCAACGTCATCACCCTGAACAATACCGGTGTGACCGATGTGGCCGGCAACACCGGCAGCGGCACCACCAACTCAGGCAACTACACCATCGATACGGTGCTGCCGACGGCCACCATCGTGGTCGCCGACAACGCGCTGAAAATCGGTGAAACGTCGCTGGTGACCATTACCTTCAGCGAAGCGGTGAGTGGTTTCAGCAATGCCGACCTGACCATCGCCAACGGTACGCTCACGGCGGTGAGCAGCAGCGATGGCGGCATCACCTGGACGGCAACGTTCACCCCGACCACCAGCATCACCGACGCGACTAACCTGATCACCCTGGACAACACCGGCGTGCAGGCGGCCGCCTCCGGTAACGTGGGCAGCGGCACCACCGATTCCAACAACTATGCCATCGACACCGTGCGCCCGACGGCCACCATCGTGGTTGCGGACACAGCGCTGCAAATCGGCGAAACCTCGCTGGTGACCATCACCTTCAGCGAAGCAGTGAGCGGGTTCACCAACGCCGACCTGACCATCGCCAACGGTACGCTGAGTGCGGTGAGCAGCAGCGATGGCGGCATCACCTGGACGGCGACCTTCACGCCTTCGGCGGGCATCACCGACACCACCAACCTGATCACCCTGGACAACACCGGGATCAGCGACCTGGCGGGCAACGCCGGCAGCGGCACCACTGATTCCAACAACTACGCCATCGACAGCCAGCGTCCGACGGCGACCATCGTGTTGAGTGATTCGACCCTGAAACCGGGGGAAACCGCCCTGGTGACCATCACCTTCAGCGAAGCGGTGACGGGTTTCGACAACAGTGACTTGAGCGTCGCCAACGGTACCTTGAGCGCGGTCAGCAGCAGCGACGGCGGCATCACCTGGACCGCGACCTTCACCCCGACTGCCGGGGTTACCGACGCCAGCAACGTCATTACCCTGAACAACAGCAGTGTGTCGGACGTGGCCGGCAACACTGGAGCAGGCACCACCAACTCGGCCAACTATGTGGTGGAAACCCAGGTGCCGACCGCCACCATCGTCGTTGCCGACAGTGCCCTCAAGGCCGGTGAAACATCGCTGGTGACCATTACCTTCAGCGAAGCGGTGAGCGGTTTCACCAATGCTGACCTGACGATTGCCAACGGCACCCTCAGCAGCGTTTCTTCCAGCGATGGCGGCGTGACCTGGACGGCGACTTTCACGCCTGCCACCAGCGTCACGGACACCACTAACCTGATCCGCCTGGACAACAGCGGTGTGACCAACGTGTCGGGCAACAGCGGCGTCGGCGTGACCGACTCCAACAACTACGCCATCGACACCGTGCGCCCGACCGCGACCATTGTGGTCGCGGACAATAAACTGGGTATCGGCGAGACGACCACGGTGACCGTTACCTTCAGTGAAGCGGTATCCGGTTTCGACCTGTCCGACCTCAGCGTGGCCAACGGCGTGTTGTCCAACCTGGCCAGCAGCGACGGTGGTGTGACCTGGACCGCGACATTCACGCCGACCGCGAGTATCAACGACACGACCAACCTGATCCTGCTCGACACCGGCAATGTGCTCGACGCCGCGGGCAATGCCGGCGCCAGCATCGCCATCTCCAACAACTATGCGCTTGATGCGACCCGCCCGACCGCCACCATCGTGGTTGCCAATCCGGTGTTGGGAATTGGCCAGACGACACTGGTGACCTTCACGTTCAGCGAAGCGGTCAGCAACTTCGACTTGTCGGACCTGAGCGTGACCAACGGTGAACTGACCAATCTGGCCAGCAGCGACGGCGGCAAGACCTGGACCGGCACTTTCACGCCCACCGCGAACATTACCGACCCGAGCAACTTCATTGCGCTGGACACCAGCAATGTGACGGACCTGGCGGGCAACCTGGGCGCCAGCGTCGCGGTGTCCAACAACTACACGATCGACACCGTACCGACGCCGCCGCCCTTGGTGTTGACACCGGTGGTCGTGGCCGATCCACCGAACGTGCCATTGCAACCGATCATCTTCACCCCACCCACTGGCGATCTCGGCTCGCCACTGACCTTTGCCCCGTTGTTTGAACAACGGGTGATGGGCAATGGCATTCGGCCTCTGGGTGACATTTTCATAAACCACGGGGCGCTGACGCCGAGTTTTATTGCCCAGGTATTCACCAGCAGCGACAACGGTGGCGATGGCTCAGGCCACGGCTTCCTCGGCTTTGGCGGGGGCGATGGCGGGGTCTTCGGCAGCAGCACGCTGTCGAGCCTGTTCAATCAGGCCACCAGTAGCGAGGGGGATTCGCTGAACACCTTTGGTAATCAGTCAATCAAAGCGGGGGATGCTTCCCAAGGGCTGCGCGGCGTGTTTGGCGCACCGAGTCTTGGCCAGCAATTACAACAGCTCAAAGACACCGAGCAACGGCAGGTCGACAGCTTGGCCGCGGCTTTGCAACAGGTCGGTATCAGTGAAATGCAGGCCTGAAAAAATCATTAAAGCAGTGCGGCACCGGGGGCAATACAAGGATGAAAAGAAGTCATAAGTTGTTCGGCGCCAGCCTGCTGGCGCTGGCGATCAGCGGATGTGCAGTCACCAGTCAACCGATCGAACGCAGCGTCAGCCAACAGCGCGCCAAAAGCGATCTGCAAAACATGTACAAGGGTCAGGAGCCCCTCAGCGGCCCGCTGACCCTGCACCAGGCCATGGCCCGCGCGGTGAAATACAACCTCGAAGGCCGGCTCAAGATCATGGAAGAAGCCCTGGCCAAGCGCCAACTCGACCTCGCCAGTTTCGACATGCTGCCGCGCATGGCGCTGGATGCCGGTTACGTGGGGCGCAACAACGTCAACGCCTCCAGCAGCCAGAGCGTGCGCACCGGCACCCAGTCTCTGGAGCCGTCGACCTCCCAGGACCGCGACCGTGACGTGGCGGACCTGACCATGGTCTGGAACGTGCTCGACTTCGGTGTCAGCTACATCAGCGCCAAGCAGCAGGGCGATCAGCGGCTGATCGTGCAGGAACGTCGGCGCAAGGTGATCAACACCATCGTCCAGGACGTGCGCTCGGCCTATTGGCGAGCCGTGGCCGCCGAGCGTTTGCTCAAGCAAATCGACAGCCTGATGGCCCGGGTCGATACCGCCCGTGAGAATAGCCAGAGCATGAGCCAACAGCGTATCGGCGATCCGATCCAGTCGTTGGCTTATCAGCGCTCGCTGATCGAAGCCACCCGGCAACTGGAAGAGCAACGCCGCGCGCTGTCGCTGGCAAAAACCGAGTTGGCGACCCTGATCAACCTGCCACTGAATACCGAGCTGACGCTGGCGACTCAGGACGATTACGTCATTCCGGAGCTCAAGGTCGACCTCGCCAGCCTGGAGCAGGAAGCCCTGACCAGTCGGCCAGAGTTGCGCGAGCAGGATTACCAGACCCGCATCAGCGCCGCCGAAACCCGCAAAGCCATGCTGCGCCTGTTACCAGGGCTGGAGTTCTCCGCTGGCGGGCATTACGACAGCAACTCGTTTTTGGTGGAACAGAGCTGGGCGGATTACGGGGTGAAAGTCACCTGGAACCTGTTCAATGTGATTTCCGCACCCGCCGCGATCGACGTCGCCAAGGCCGGCGAAGAAGTCGCCACGGCACGTCGTCAGGCGATGTCCATCGCAGTGTTGGCCCAGCTCTACGTGGCCAACGCCAACTACCGCGAAGCACTGCGGCAGTTCCAGACCAATCAGCAGTTGTCGAACATCGACGGGCAAATCATCGGCCAGCTGCGCAACCGCTATCAGGCGGCCGGGCTGGGCGAACTGGATCTGATCCAGGGCGAACTGAACACGTTGCAGGCCGATCTGCGTCGCGACCTGTCCTACGCTGACCTGCGCAACGCTTACGGGCAAATCTTCGCCAGCGCCGGTCTCGATCCGCTGCCGGACGAAGTGCAATCTACCGAAGTCCAGTCCATCGCTACCGCACTGGCCAATCGCGAAGAGGCGTGGGCGGCGGGCAACATCTCAGTACCGCCGGTGGCCCATGCCCCGGTCCACTAACCTGCTGGCGCCGACGGCGAGCATCAGCCGTGCCCAACGGGAGGCCCGCAACGGCCATCGCGGCACGGCGATTCTGCTGACCGGTTTACCGGCGGCGGGCAAGTCGACATTGGCCCAGGCACTGCACGCCGAGCTGTTCGAACATGGCATACAGAGTGTGGTGCTCGATGGCGATGGACTGCGGGTCGGGCTCAATCGCGATCTGGGGTTCACCGACAGTGATCGCCTGGAAAACATCCGCCGCGCCAGCGAACTGGCGGCGCTGTTGGTCGAGAATGGGCAGATTGTCATTCTCGCGATGATCGCGCCCTTGGTGGAGTTGCGTGAACTGTTTGCCCGACGGCTGGGCGAGGATTACCGCGAAGTCTGGTGTAGCGCCTCTTTGGCGGTGTGTGAGCAGCGTGATCCCAAAGGTCATTACGCCAGGGCTCGACGGGGTGAGTTGGCTGGGTTCACTGGTGTCTCCGCGCCTTACGAACCACCGCCGTGTGCGTCGCTGGTGCTCGATACGGGCGCGCAATCGGTCGAGGCCTGTCTTGACCGTTTGCTGACCTGGCTCGGCGAATGTGCGGTGCTGCCAAAACGATGAGCCGACCGGCATTCTCCCGATTGCCGGTGACGGTGGATTTGCCGTTGCTGTTGCAGGCGCTGGCGGCGATCGGTGAGGACGACTGGCACGGTCATTTCAACAGCGCTTACTACACCGGCGACTGGAGCGGTGTGGCGCTGATTTCCGCGGCCGATGCCTTGACCGAGCTGGCACCCGGGATCGGTGAGCCTCGATTGCGCGAACCCTGGCGACGGGATGGTCGATGGCAGCGAGGGCTGCGGGATCTGCCGCTGGAGATTGTCTGTGCGCGCCTGTTGCGACTTGGCCCGGGCGGGCGTATCCATGAGCATCGTGACTATGACCTGGGCGAGCCGGATGCGGACTTGCGTCTGCACATCCCGCTGCTCAGCCCCCCTCAAGTGGACTTCATGCTGGACGGCCAACGCATGCCGATGGCCGCTGGCGAGTGCTGGTACCTCGACCTGGCGCGACCTCATCGCGTGGACAATCGCGATACCCAGACGCGGATTCATCTGGTGCTCGATTGCCGGCCCGGTGCCTGGCTGGAGCAGGCGATTATCGATGGGGGGGCAACCACGCCGTCGCCGCTAATGGGTGATCAAGCTATAGAGCAATTCAAGGCACTGCTGGCCAGCGATCCGCAGCTGTGCAAGACCTTGCAGGGATTGCGGGACAATGAAGCCTTTGTCGCCCGCACTCTGGAGCTGGCCGCCGAGCATGGCCTTGTGTTCACCCGCGAAGAATTACGTGCGGCGATGCGCGATGGTCGCCGCCAGTGGACTGAACAATGGAGCGCCTGAACCTCGAAGGCTGGTTGCCGATTCGCGTGTGGCAAGAGGCTGGGCAATGGCAAGTCGATTGGTGCTGGTTCGGTGACACGCGGCTGCATCAGCCGTTTTTTCGTGACGCCGTGGAGGATGCGCTGCGACTGCCGTTCAATCAGGCATTTCGCCGAAAAACGGCATTGTCGACCCTTGCGGACTGGCAGGCTTGCAGCCCCGGCCTGACGCCGAGCGCCTTTATTTTTCACGCCTCCCGCTGTGGCTCGACCCTGGTCAGCCAGATGCTGGCGCAACTCGACAACCACATCGTCATCAGCGAACCTCCGCCACTGGACGCGTTGCTACGCAGCGATTTGCCTGCTGTCGAGCGCCGTGCGGCGATCAAAGGGTTACTGTCGGCCTACGGACAATGTCGGCGCGGCGTGGAGCAACGGCTGGTGATCAAGCTCGACGCCTGGAACATCGGTGAACTGGCGTTGCTGCGCGAGTGCTTCCCTGAAACACCGTGGCTGTTTCTTTATCGCGATCCGCTGGAGATTGCTGTCTCGCATCTGCGTCGCCCGGGCGTGCACATGGTGCCGGGGATGATTGGCGCCAGTGTGCTGGATGACGAATTCCCGTTCAGCGGCCGTGAGGATTACATCGCTCGGCGGTTGGGGCGGTTGCTGGCAACGGGGTTGGCGCAATGCCAGGCATTTGGCGGCTGGGCGGTGAATTACAGCGAACTGCCGCAGGCGATGGCGGGGCGGTTGGCGGCGTTCTTTGCGTTGGACATCGAGCAGCGCCGGCAAGTGTTTGCAGCGGTGGGGCAACATGCCAAGCAGCCGTCGCAGGTGTTTGTCGGCGACAGCGATGACAAGCATCGCGAAGCCTCGGCGTTGCTTCGTGAGCATGTGGAACGTTGGGTGCGGGAACCGTATGAGGCGTTGGAAAAAGCTCGCAGCCCACAGATTATTTCCTCAGGATTTTGACGACAAATCCGCCATCCCCTTGAGCAATTCGATCGGCAGCGGGAAGACGATGGTCGAACTCTTGTCACCGGCAATCGAACTCAGCGTCTGCATGTAGCGCAACTGCATGGCCCCCGGCTGACGCCCGAGCATTTCGGCAGCCTGCATGAGTTTTTCCGAGGCCTGCAATTCGCCTTCGGCGTGGATCACCTTGGCCCGGCGTTCCCGTTCGGCTTCGGCCTGTTTGGCGATGGCGCGGATCATCGATTCATTGAGGTCCACGTGCTTGATCTCGACAGTGGCCACCTTGATGCCCCAGGCGTCGGTCTGGGCATCGAGCACTTGCTGGATGTCGACGTTCAGCCGTTCCCGTTCGGCCAGCAATTCATCGAGTTCATGTTTACCGAGCACCGCCCGCAACGTGGTCTGGGCCAGTTGGCTGGTGGCCATGAGAAAGTCCTCGACCTGAATGATCGCCCGTTGCGGGTCGAGCACGCGGAAATACAGCACTGCATTGACCTTGACCGAGACGTTGTCACGGGTGATCACGTCTTGTGGCGGTATGTCGAGCACCACGGTCCGCAGATCGACACGAACCATTTGTTGAACCGCCGGAATCAGCAGGATCAGACCCGGGCCCTTGACCTGCCAGAAGCGTCCGAGCTGGAACACCACGCCGCGTTCGTATTCGCGCAGAATGCGGAAAGTCGACCCCGCCAGTGCAATCAGCAATAACAGCAGCGCGGCAAAACCCAATTGCAGACCCATGACTATTCTCCACCCGGTGCCGCGTCAGTCGCGGCCACTTGCAGCAGTAGACCCTTGCGTGCCACCACCCGGACCTGTTGTCCCGGTTTCAGTGGTGTGGCACTCATGACTTGCCATTGTTCGCCTTGCAGGTGCACCCAGCCGACATAAGCATTGCCAGCCTGCAACGACGTTATCGGCGTCACGCTGCCCAGCAATTCGGCGTCGCCACTGAAGTTGCGGCGCGGTCGGGTTTTCAAGGCGCGGATCAGCAGGAAAATCAACAGAAGCCCACTGATCAGCCCCAGGCCGATGATCAAGGGAACAGGCACTTCGGCATTGGTCAGAATCACCGCGCCGATCACAAACATCACAATGCCGCCCAATCCGACCACGCCGAAATTGGGCAAGGCCGCCTCGGCGATCATAAACACAATGCCGAAGGTGATCAGCCAGATCCCGATCGGGTCAGGAACCAGCACTACAACGGTGTCCGCTGCGAAAACCGGTCCGCTCAGGGCCAGCAGCAGCGCAATTACACAGCAACGAATGTTCACTTGACCCTCCGGGAGAGTCATCCGTCCGCGAGCCGTTCGTGGCTCTGTGTACAAGTCTAGTTGAGCCTGTGGCTGTATGAATTTTGACCAGTTGTTGACCGCATCCGACGGGCGGATTTCCCGCCGAATTCCACCCGCGGGCCTAGACTTTTAATGGAGAGAAAAAATTCTAACCATCGTCCGCCATTCGTTGTCGCGGACACCGAGGTGCATCATGCGTATGGCAAAAACCGTGCAGACCAGCCTGGACAAGGCGCACTGCGAATATGACATCGTTTCCCATCCGCACTCGGCCAGCAGCCTTGAAACGGCGCGGCTCGCAGGCATTCCTGCTGAACGGGTGGCCAAATCGGTGATCCTCGACGATCGCCACGGGCATTACTTGATGGCCGTGCTGCCCGCCAGCCGTCACCTGGACCTGAGCAAAGTCCGTGGCAGCAGCGAATGGCAAGTCACCCGGGAAAGCAACCTGCCGCACCTGTTCGACGATTGCGAACGCGGCGCCGTGCCTGCATTGGGCGAATCCTATGGCCTGGACATGGTCATCGACCCATTGCTGACCCGGCAGCAAGACATCTACCTCGAAGCCGGCAACCACAACAACCTGGTACACATGAGCGTGCCTGAATATCTGAAAATGGTGCCGCATGCCGAGGTCTGCGAGTTGAGTCTGTCGGCCTAGTGTCGACATAACTGCCGTCATCGCGGGCAAGCCTCGCTCCTACATTCGACCGCGCGTCCCTGTAGGAGCGAGGCTTGCCCGCGAATGGCCGCGCCACAGTCACCCATCCAATACGCGATCACAAAGGAGCCCGACATGGAATCCCCCACCCACAGCCTCCCGGCCCTGTTCAAACAACTCGGCCTGCCTGACGACGCCGAAAGCATCGATAAATTCATCGCCACCCATTCACCGCTAAAACCCGAACTGCACCTCGCGGACGCGTTCTTCTGGAGCGAGAGCCAGGCAGAGTTACTGCGTGAGGAAATTCTGGATGACGCGGATTGGGCGGAGGTGGTGGATCAGTTGGATGTAATGCTGAGGAAGGGGCGGGGGGTGTAAAAAAATCTGGAGAGAAATGGCGAAATGTAAAAAAAACTGGTGAGTGGTAAAAAAAACTGGGCAGAAACTGAGTTTGTTAGCTTTTTCCGCGTCTGGCCGTTGCTCGCCAATTTGTTTCAAAACTTGACCAACTTTCCCCTCGAATGCCATATTGATAGTTAGCAAACTAACAGTGTGTGCATTCCCTCGTGCCAAAGAACCTCGCCGCTCTCCAGATGAACATCAGCAGCTCCATGGTGGTGGCCGCCAGGCATTGGCGGAAGATCTGCCAGACCACGCTGGTCAACTATGGGATCTCCGAAGCCTGCGCCGCCCCGCTATTGATGATCGGGCGCTTGGGCGAGGGTGTGCGGCAGGTGACGGTCGCGCAGGCGGCCGGGATGGAGAGTCCGTCGCTGGTGCGGTTGCTGGATCAGCTGTGTCATGCCGGTTACGTCTGCCGTACCGAAGACGCTCATGACCGGCGCGCCAAATGCCTGAGCCTGACCGCGACCGGTCGCGAGTTGGTGCAGGCGGTCGAAGCCGAGTTGGTGCGTTTGCGCCAGGAGGTGCTCGAAGGCATTGACCAGAGTGATCTGGAAGCGGCGCTACGGGTACTCAAAGCCTTCGAAGCGGCCAATCATCTGCCGGTGGTTCAGCCTTGAGCGGTTTTTTCACCGGCGTGCCCCCGGCGCGGGACTGGTTCTACGGTGTGCGCACGTTCGCGGCCTCGATGATTGCGCTGTACATCGCCATGCTCATGCAAATGCCTCGTCCGTATTGGGCGATGGCCACGGTGTACATCGTTTCCAGCCCGTTCCTCGGCCCTACCAGCTCCAAGGCGTTGTATCGCGCGGCGGGTACCTTGCTCGGTGCGGCGGCGGCGGTGTTTTTTGTGCCGATGTTCGTTCAGAGCCCTTATGTGCTGGTGGTGGTCATCGCGCTGTGGACCGGGATTTTGCTGTTCCTGTCCTTGCACCTGCGCACCGCCAACAACTACGCCTTGATGCTCGCCGGTTACACCTTGCCGCTGATCGCCTTGCCGGTGGTGGCTAACCCTTTGGCGGTGTGGGACGTGGCCGAGGCGCGGACCGAAGAGATTTTTCTCGGCATCGCCTGCGCGGCGGTCGTCGGCGCCATGTTCTGGCCACGGCGGCTGGCGCCGGTGTTCAACGACTCGGTGAACAAATGGTTTGCCGATGCCTCGACCTACAGCCTGCGTTTCCTTAGCCGCAATGTGCAGCCGGAGGAAGTCAGCGCCTTGCGTTCATCGATGGTGGCGAACTTCAACAGCCTGGAATTGATGATCGGTCAGCTGCCCCACGAGGGCGCGCGAGCGCAAACGGTGCGCAACACCAAGGAGTTGCGCGGTCGGATGATTCATCTGTTGCCGGTGATCGACGCCCTCGACGATGCGCTTTATGCCCTCGAGCGGCGCACGCCGGAGCTTGTGGATAAGTTCGCGCCACTGCTGACCGCCACCAGCGAATGGCTTGACCACAAAGACGCTGACCTCGGCCGCTGGCAGGCCCTGAAAAACCGGCTCGAAGCGCTGCAACCCAGTGCCGAGGCGCTGGACGATCGCAAGCAGTTGCTGTTTTCCAATGCGCTGTATCGCCTCGGCGAGTGGATCGACCTGTGGCAAGACTGTCGCAGTCTGCAACACGCCATTCAGTGCGAGAGTCAGGACAACTGGCGCGCGGTGTATCGGCACTGGCGGCTGGGGCGACTGTCACCGTTTCTCGACCGTGGCTTGATGCTCTATTCGGCGGCTTCTACGGTCACCGCGATCATCGTCGCCTCGGTGCTGTGGATTCTGCTCGGCTGGACCGACGGCGGCAGCGCGGTGATCCTGGCGGCGGTGGCGTGCAGTTTCTTTGCGTCGATGGACGACCCGGCGCCGCAGATCTACCGGTTCTTTTTCTGGACCGCGATGTCGGTGCTGTTCGCCGGCCTTTATCTGTTTCTGATCCTGCCGAACCTGCATGACTTCCCGATGCTGGTGCTGGCGTTCGCCATCCCGTTCATTTGCGTTGGCACCCTGACAGTGCAGCCGCGTTTTTATCTGGGGATGTTGCTGACCATCGTCAACACCTCGTCCTTCATCAGCATTCAGGGCGCCTACGACGCGGATTTTCTCAGTTTCACCAACTCCAATCTGGCTGGGCCCATGGGGTTACTGTTCGCGTTCATCTGGACCCTGATCGCCTGGCCATTCGGTGCGGAACTGGCGGCCAAGCGTCTGACCCGTTTCAGCTGGCGCGACATCGTCGGCCTGACCGAGCCGGCCACGCTGGCCGAACACCGGCACATGGGCGTGCAGATGCTCGATCGCCTGATGCAGCATTTGCCGCGACTGGCCATGACCGGCCAGGACACCGGCATCGCCCTGCGCGAAGTGCGCGTGGCCCTGAATCTGCTGGACCTGCTCGCCTATTCGCCGCGAGTGCCCGGTGCGCCGCAAGCGCTGCTGCGCCAGGTGGTGGCTGAAGTCGGCGAGTACTTCAAGGCCTGCCTCAAGGCTGGCGAACGCCTGCCGGCGCCGAGTCCGTTGCTGATGACCCTCGATCGCACCCGCCGCGCCCTCGGCGGCCAAGGTGATGACGAAACCCGTCTGCATCTGCTGCACGCCTTGAGCGGCCTGCGTCTGGCGCTGTTGCCGGGCGTCGAGTTTGTCGGCACGGGCGAACTCGAAGAACCGCTTCCCCATGGCATCGATGGAGCGCCTTTATGATCGGTGATCTGGATATCAGCGGGGTGTTCCTGCCCACGCTGCTGGTGCTGATGGGCATTACCTATGTGTTGTTCCTGTTGGTGCACGGGGTGCTGACGCGCCTGCACTTTTACCGTCTGGTCTGGCACCGGGCATTGTTCAACGTGGCTCTCTACGCTGTGCTGCTCGGCGCCGTGGACTCACTCAGTCGATACCTGATGACATGAAAAAACCTTTTTTGACCCTCGGCCGTGTAGTCCTGACATTGTTGATCGTGAGCTTCGCGATTGTCGTGGTCTGGCGCATGGTCATGTATTACATGTTCGCGCCCTGGACCCGGGACGGGCACATCCGTGCCGACATCGTGCAGATCGCCCCGGATGTATCGGGGCTGATCCAGCAAGTGGAGGTGCGCGACAACCAGTGGGTGAAACGTGGCCAGGTGCTGTTCAGCATCGATCAGGACCGCTTCAAGCTGGCCCTGCGCCAAGCCAAAGCGGCGGTCGCCGACCGTCAGGAAACCTTGGCCCAGGCCCAGCGCGAGGCCAAGCGTAACCGTGGCTTGGGCAATCTGGTCCCGGCCGAGCAACTGGAAGAAAGCCAGTCCCGGGTGGCGCGCGCCGAAGTGGCGTTGATGGAAGCGCAAGTGACGGTGGACAGCGCCCAGCTCAACCTCGACCGCTCGGTGATCCGCAGCCCGGTGGATGGCTACGTCAACGACCGGGCGCCGCGCTCTCAGGAGTTCGTCAGCGCCGGGCGCCCGGTGTTGTCGGTGGTCGACAGTAATTCCTTCCACATCGACGGCTATTTCGAAGAAACCAAACTGGACGGCATTCATGTCGGCCAGAGCGTCGACATTCGGGTGATCGGCGACCGTGCGCGCCTGCGCGGGCATGTCGAAAGCATCGTCGCCGGCATCGAAGACCGTGACCGCAGCAGCGGCAGCAACCTGTTGCCCAACGTCAACCCGGCGTTCAGTTGGGTGCGGTTGGCCCAGCGGATTCCGGTGCGAATCGCTTTCGATGAGGTGCCGGAAGATTTCCGCATGATTGCCGGGCGTACGGCCACCGTGTCGATCATCGACGATCAAACCGGGGGGCCGGCGAAATGAGCAGGGCCTCGGGTTTGGCGGTTGCCGGATTGGGCTTGTTGCTGTCGGCCTGTCAGGTAGTGGGGCCGGATTATCACTTGCCGGACGAGGCCGCCGTGCACCGTGAAGACTTTCAGGGCGATCTGGCGGTGAACGGCAAACATGTCGTCTCGGCACCGGTGCCCGCCGATTGGTGGCGGTTGTATCAGGATCCGCGTCTGGACCTATTGGTGCAGCAGGCCATGGCCTCCAACACCGATTTGCGGGTGGCGGCGGCGAATCTTTCGCGGGCTCGCGCTCAGGTCGACGAAGCGCAGGCGGCGGGCGGTTGGAGCGGCGGCGTGAAGGTCGGCGCCCAGCGTTTGCAGGAGTCCGGCGAAGCGTTCTTGATACCGGAAAAAGTGCCCGTGGCCAACGTCGGCGATATCGGCATCACGACCTCGTATCAGTTCGACTTGTTCGGCACCTTGCAGCGCGGCATCGAAGCGGCCAAGGCCAATGCCGATGCGACCCAGGCGGCAGCGGACACCGCGCGCATCACCCTGGTGGCCGATGTGGTGCGGGCTTACACCCAGGTTTGTGCGGCCAACGAAGAGCGGGAGATCGCGCAGCATTCCCTCGACCTGCAAGCCCAGAGCACCTCCCTGACCCAGCGCTTGCGCGATGCCGGACGCGGCGATGAAACCCAGGTCACCCGTTCGCAAACCCAATTCAAATCCTTGCGCGCCGAATTGCCGCGTTATGAAGCCGCACGTCAGGCCGGGTTGTTCCGCTTGTCGATGCTGCTGGCCAAACCGGTCGAGCAACTGCCGGCGGGCACCAGCGACTGTGCCGAGCTGCCGAAAGTTACCCAATTGTTGCCGGTGGGTGACGGCGCCACTCTGCTCAAACGCCGACCAGACGTGCGCCAGGCCGAGCGCAAGTTGGCGGCGGCCACCGCCGGCATCGGCATTGCCACCGGCGAGTTGTACCCGGACATCAGCATCGGCGCGACCGTGGGCACGGTCGGCACCCTGGAAAACCTTGGCAAACCGTCGACCAATCGCTGGGGCTTCGGTCCGTTGCTGACCTGGACCGTACCGTCCAACGGCTCCCGCGCGCGAATCCGTGAGGCCGAGTTCGCAACTCAAGGCGCGCTGGCGCATTTCGATGGCGTGGTGCTCAACGCCATCCGCGAGACTCAGACCGGCCTGGCGCAATATTCCGCGCAACTTCAGCGTCGCGATGCATTGGCGGACGCCGAACAGTCGGCGCAATTGGCGGCAGACCAGACCCACCGCTTCTTCCAGGCCGGTCGCGCGTCGTTCCTGGCGGACTTGCAAGCCACCCGCACCTACACCGATGCACGGGCGCAACTGGCCTCGGCCAACACCCAGGTCGCCATGAGCCAGATCGATTTGTTCCTCGCCTTGGGCGGCGGCTGGGAAAGCGGACGAACGCAAGGCTCACAACCCGGCAAACCCTGAGGCCGTTGCTATGCTTTGATTTTATGGGGGCGCGCGGCGAACCCGTCGATCAAGGCTTGCGTTGGTCATGGGGATCTAATAATGAAAAACCCTTACGCTCCCGGCTTCTGGTGCGCCATTGCGGCATTGGTTTTGCTGTCGGCCACCTATTTCTATGGCGTCATGCTGGCCCACCAGATCGACAAGGCGCTGATCTTCCTCGACAGCGCGGCGGCACTGATCGCCGTGATGGCCATCGTGGTGGTCGCCTGGGCTTCGCTCCAGAACCAGCGCATCAAGAGACGACAACTCGAACAAGGCAAAACCCTGGTGCTGATCTGGGACACCAAGGTGGCTTTGCGCCGGGTAGAAACGGTGTTCGACCGGTATTTCTGGGGCAGTTACTGGCAACCGGGGCGCACGTTTCAGGAAGTCATGGGCGAACTTACCGGCACGCCGCTGGAAAAAAGCCTCGAAACCTTGAAGAAGCAATGCCAGGCGCTGGACAAGCAAGTGGCCGACGAGGGCTGGCACTGGCTCAACAATGCCCGAGAACTGTCCGATGTCGCCAACGCCATGGCCCGCGAACGCTATCAACTGGATTTCTGTGACCCACGCGCGGAAGTGACTGGCGGGGCGGTGATCAATCGGGATTTTGAAGTGCTGGTGTATACGTGGACCGCGCGGCTAAAAAGTTTTGATCATCAGCTTGATGAGATCGAGGTTCAGTATTCGTAAAGTTGTATTGGCAGGGCTGCTCGCGAAGGCGATTGAACGATCGCCGAAACTCTCCCCTGCCAGTTGTCCACAGGCAGCCGCAGCCCATGGACACTCTTTCACCTTTAATCATTGGGCCGTCCCACGGCGCAAATGCTAATCTCCTCGCCACTTTCAGCGCAGTCGTGACCGCGACCCGTTATGGGTTCAGGGAAGACGACCACACTTTCAACAATGGACATTGATCGGGTACTTCATGAATAAATCAGCAGGCGTGCTTCTAGGAATTGTCGTGGCCATCGGTGCAATCAGCGCGGGCGGCGCCTGGTACACCGGCAGCAAACTCGATGGGGTGCTGAACAGCTCGATCGCCGACGCCAACAAAGAGCTGCATGCCGCGCTGGCGGGTTCCAACGGCACGGCGTCGCTGGAACTGGTGTCGCTGGAGCGTCATGTGTTCAGCAGCACCGCGCACTACCGCCTCAAGGGCGAGGGCGAGATGTTTGGTGAAGCGCCGATGGAGATGCTGTTCGTCGACCGCATCGAACACGGCCCGCTGCCGTTCTCGCGCCTGGTATCGTTCAAGTGGTTGCCAGTCCTGGCCACCAGTCACTACGAGCTGGAAAAAACCCCGCTGACCGAAAAGTGGTTCGCCGCTGCCAAGGACAAATCTCCGGTCAAAGGCGTGGTCAACATCGGCTACGACAACTCCACCAAGGGCTCGCTCGAATTCCTGCCGCTGGAAGCGGCACTGGATGACAAGTCCAACCTGACGTTCTCCGGGTTGAAACTCGACGTGGCCGCCAGCGCCCAGGCGCAAAAGGTCAAGGCCGACGGGTACATGGACAGCCTGAAGCTGACCACTGTGGCTGAAGACCAGACGCCGGTGCAGGTCGAGCTCAACGGCTTGACCCTGGCCAGCAACCTGACCAAAAGCACCTACGGCTATTACGTCGGTGACAACACCCTCGAGCTGACAAACAGCAAAACCACCTTTGGCCCCAAGCAATCGGTACTCGGTTTCAAGAACTTTGAAATGAAGAACCAGACCGGGGAATCAGGCACCAACGCTTCGGGGCGTGCCGATTACAAGGTCGGTGAAGTGTCCTTGAACGGCAAGGTTATCGGGTCTGCGCAGATGGCCATGAGCCTGAAAAACCTCGACATCCCGTCGACGATGTCGCTGATGCAGATCTACCAGACCAAACTGCAACCGTACGAGCGGGCCGCCGCCGAAGCCACTGCCGCCGGTCTGCCGGCGCCACAGCTGAACCTGACTCCGGCCGAAGAGGCACAGGTCAAGACCGGTCTGGAGAAACTGCTGGCCGCAGGTCCCCAGGTGGCCTTGGAAAACCTGTCGTTCAACACCAGCAACGGCGAAAGCCGCGCCAACCTGGTGCTGGACCTGACCAAACCGCAATCCATGGACCTGCCGCCAGACCAATTGGTCAAGCAGTTGATCGCGTTGCTGGAGTTCAACGTGTTGGTGTCCAAGCCAATGCTCATTGATTTGCTCACCGTGCAGTCGCAAATCGACGGTCAGACCGATGCCAAGCTCATCGCCGATCAGGCGAGCGCAACCGCCGACATGTTCAGCAGCATGGCGGTCGGTACGCAACTGGCAAAACTGGACGGTAACAACGTCGTCACCAAGTTGCATTACGCCAACAATCAGGTGGACTTCAACGGCCAGAAAATGACCCTCGAAGAGTTTGTCGGTTTTGTGATGAGTAAGCTCGGCGGCACTGGCGACGTCACCATCCAGTAAAACCGCAGGCTTCAGCGCAACGCCCGGCCTCTGCAACACGCAGACGCCGGGCGTTTTGCTGTCTGGGGTTCCGAAACGGGGTGAGGGGAGGCCGGCCACGAATCTGAAGAAATATTGTGTCTTGAATTATTGACTACGCTTGCATGCAAGACTGCTTCGATAAAGCTTGGCCGGGTCTTTCGATCCGGCTTTCCGTTACGAGTGGGCAAGGGGCATTGCGACCCGGCTGGCCATGTAAGGATGCTGACGAATGCCGCGTATTGCTGGTCCCTTTATTCATCGTGGGCTGCGCCCCTTGTTTCGCGTTGCGCTGTGCGGCCAATTGTTGTGGCCGGTGCTGGCGCTCGCCGATACCCCTTACGATCAAATGGTTCGCGATGCGCGGGCCGGCAACTACACGCCTGCGCTGACGGTGTTGCGCCAGGTGCCGGTAAGCCAGGCCTCCACTGGCCAGATCAGCGATCACTTGCAGATCGCCAGTTGGGCCGGTCTGGATGCCGAAGTGGTACAGGTCTATGAAACCCAGGGACGTGATCGAGCGTTGCCGGTCCAGGCCCTGACTGCCACCGCGCGGGCCTATCGCAACCTCAAGCGTTGGGACTCGGCGACCCAGGTGTACAACAAGGCCCTGGCTCTTGAACCGCAAAATGCCGACCTGCAGCTGGGCCTGGCGATGACCCAGGCCGACGCCGGTAAACCTGACGAGGCGGTTGCCCGCGCCAGGGCTCTGGTGGCGGCGAAACCGGATGATCCTGGCCGCCGTCTGGCTTTGGCCTACGCCTTGACCCGCGCCGGTGCCACTTACGATGCGTTGTTTGAGTACGACCAGGCCTTCACCCGCGCCGGCAGCAAACCCGAAGTCGCTCGGGAATACGTGATTGCCCTGCAACGCGCCCGTTTGCCGGAGCCGGCCTTGCGCCTGGCGCGTCAGCGGCCGGGGTTGATTGATCCGGTCACGCAACGCCGTCTCGAAGGTGACCTGGCCGCCGAACGCGTGCGCCTGGCCGAACTCGCCACCCGCAGCGAAAAAGAACGTTATGTGATCGCCGATCGGGCCCTGGCCGATTACGACCAGTTGCTGGCGACCTGGACGCCGGACCCTGCGGCCCACGATGACGTCATCCGCTGGCGAATCGACCGCATGGGCGCCCTCAAGGCCCGTGCACGCACCGCCGATGTGATCACCGAATACCAGAAGCTGCTCGCCGAAGGCGTGAAGATTCCGACCTATGCCCTGCGTTGGGTGGCGTCGTCCTATCTGGATCAGCGTCAGCCGGAAATCGCCACCGATTTGTATCGCCAGGTGCTGGTGGCGCCGGATGCCGATGTCGGCGATCGCCTGGAAGACAGCACCGCGCTCTATTACGCCCTACTCGAAAGCGACAAGGCCGATGACGCGCGCAAGGTCGCCGAGGACCTGGCCAAGACCCAAAAGCCACGGGTCGAGCTCAAGGGCCTGCCGGTGGGCAATCCCAACGATGAATGGATGGACGCGCAGCAGCTTGCCGCCCAGGCCGGCACCTACGGCGCCGATCTGCCGTCGGGCGAGCAGCGTTTGCAGACGTTGGTCGATCAGGCACCGGGCAACGTCGGCTTGCGTCTGGCCCAGGCCGATCTGTACCTGGCCCGGGATTGGCCACGACGCGCCGAGAATCAGCTCAAGGAAACCGAGAGCATGGCCCCGCGGGATATCGGGCTGGAAATCGCTCAGGGCCACACGGCTATGGATCTGCAGGAATGGCGGCAGATGGATGCGCTGACCGACGATGTGGTCGCACGTTTTCCGGACAACCGTCAGGTGCAGCGTTTGCAGCGTCAGCGTGCGGTCCATGACATGGCCGAGCTGCGAGTTCAGGCCTACGGCGGCAAGAGTTATGGCGGCGGCAACGGCGATGTCGGGGCGGTCAACGGCAGCCGCGATTTCGGCATCGAAACCACGCTGTACAGCCCGCCCATCGATGAAGACTGGCGCCTGTTCGCCGGTGCCGGCTACGCCACTGGCGATTTCCAGGAAGGTACTGGTCACCATCGCTTCCAGCGTGTCGGGCTCGAACGTCGGACTCGCGACATGTCCCTGGAAGCGGAAGTCTCCAACCATTCCTACGGCTTTGGCGATAAACAGGGCGCGCGCCTGGCGATTGCCCGAGACATCGACGACCACTGGCAGTACGGCGGCAGCCTCGAATATCTGTCGGCACAAACGCCGTTGCGAGCGTTGAACAGCGACATCACGGCCAACGGCGGCAGCGGCTTTATCCGCTGGCGCGCCAATGAAAGCCGTGAGTGGAGACTGGCGGTCAGCCCCTCGCATTTCAGCGACGGCAACAACCGTGTCGAAGCCGTACTCACCGGTCGCGAGGGCGTTTATCGCGCGCCGGGGTTGCAAGTCGACCTCGGTCTGGAAGTCGGCAGCAGCCATAACTCCAAGTCCGACGACGTGCCGTACTTCAACCCCAAATCCGACTTCAGCGTGCTGCCGACGGTGAACGTCAATCACGTGCTCTACCACCGCTACGAAACCTCCTGGAGCCAGCAGTTCCAGGCCGGTGCGGGCACCTACAGCCAGCGCGATCACGGCACCGGCGGTATCGCCCTGCTGGGTTATGGCCAGCGCTACAGCTGGAACGACGTGTTCGAGGTGGGCGGCCTGCTGAGCGTGATCAACCGGCCATTTGACGGTGACCGGGAAACCGATCTGCGCCTGCTCGTCGACCTTACTTACCGCTTCTAGAAGAGTTTGAAGATGCCTTTTATTTCGCGTTTCATCCTCCTGCTGGGAGTGCTGTTGATCAGCGCCTGTGCCCAGCAAGCCCCAGCCTTCGCGCCGCCGTCCGAACGCCCGATGCCGGCCAATGAAAAGCCGTGGCCGAAAAACCATGTGCTGGGGATCGCATACCACGATGTCGAAGACCGCGACCCCGATCAGGCGGTGGTGGCCGTGCGCACCGAGCGCCTGCTCGAGCAACTGGCGTGGCTGCGGGAGAACAACTACACACCGGTCACCGTCGATCAGGTCATGGCCGCTCGCAACGGCGGTCCCGAGCTGCCGCCACGGGCGATCATGCTGAGTTTCGATGATGGTTATTCGAGCTTCTACACCCGCGTAATGCCGGTGCTGCGCGCCTATAACTGGCACGCCTTGCTGGCGCCGGTCGGGGTGTGGATCGACACGCCGCAGAACCAGCCAGTGGATTTCGCCGGTACACCGCGCAAGCGATCGGATTTCCTGACCTGGGAGCAGATCCGCGAGATTTCCCGGTCCGGCCTGGTGGAAATCGCCGCCCACACCGACGCCAGCCACAAAGGCGTGTTGGCCAACCCGCAAGGCAACCTGCAACCGGCAGCCGCGACCCGGCGCTATGACGCCGCCACCGGTCGCTACGAAACTGAAGCCCAATTCCAGGCCCGGATGCGCGCCGACGTAGCGGCCATCTCGGAGAAGATCCGCAAGGTCACTGGCTACAAACCGCGAGTCTGGGTCTGGCCGTACGGCGTGGCGGATGGCACCTCGCTGCAAGTGATCAACGACCAGGGTTATCAGATGGCCCTGACTCTGGACGACGGCCTCGATGCCCTCGACAACCTGATGAGCGGCCCGCGCTTTCTGGTGGCCTCGGACCCGGATGGCGAACACTTCGCCAACAGCGTCGTCGCGGTGCAGGCCGAATCGCCGATGCGCGTGGTGCATGTGGATCTGGACAACGTCTACGACCCGGACCCGGCCCAACAGGAAATCAACCTCGGCAAACTGATCCAGCGCATGGCCGACATGGGTGCCAACACGGTGTTCCTGCAAGCCTTCGCGGATCCCGCGGGCGATGGCCTGGTGCATTCGCTGTACTTCCCCAACCGCCACCTGCCGATGCGCGCCGATATCTTCGATCGCGTGGCTTGGCAGTTGCGCACCCGGGCTCACGTCAAAGTCTATGCCTGGATGCCGGTGCTGAGTTTTGCCCTGGATTCGAAGTTGCCGCGAGTCACTCGCTGGGACCCGAAAACCGGCACCACGTCGATCGATCCGGACCAATACAAGCGCTTGTCGCCGTTCGACCCGAACGTGCGGCGCATCATCGGTGAAATCTACGAAGACGTGGCACGCCTGACCTCGGTCGACGGCATCCTCTATCACGATGACGCGGTGCTGTCGGACTTCGAAGACGCCGGCCCCGAAGCCCTGAAAGTCTATGCCGCCAACGGCCTGCCCGGTTCGATTGCCGCCCTGCGCGAGGATCCGGCCACCCTGCAACGCTGGACGCGGTTCAAGAGCCGCTACCTGATCGATTTCACCCATGAGCTGACCGCCAAGGTTCGCGCCATTCGCGGCCCGCAAGTGAAGACGGCGCGCAATATTTTCGCCGAGCCGATGCTCAACCCCGAGAGCGAAGCCTGGTTTGCACAGAACCTCGACGACTTCCTGGGCGCCTACGACTGGACGGCACCGATGGCCATGCCGCTGATGGAAAAACAGAGCCGCCAGCAATCCGGACCGTGGCTCGAAGCACTGGTGGCGACGGTCAAATCGCGCCCCGGCGCACTCGACCGCACGGTGTTCGAATTGCAGGCCCGCGACTGGACGAAAAATAAACACGCCGACATCGACGGCGGGCAGTTGGCTGACTGGATGGGCCGCCTCAAGCGTCAGGGCGCCACCAGTTTCGGCTACTACCCAGACAACTTCCTCGAGAACCAGCCGGACCTGAAAGCCGTGCGGCCCGCGCTCTCCAACAAGTGGAATCCATAACATGCTGGACAGACTTCTGGCCCTGTTGGTTCTGGCGATCGTCCTGGGGGTTCCCCTCGGGCTGATCTTTCTGGTCACCGGGCAATTCCTGATGGACTTCGTATTCTTCTACCCACTGTTCATGTCGGGGCTGTGGATCGCCGGCGGCCTGTATTTCTGGCTGCACTGGGAGCGGCACTGGCCGTGGCAGGACGACACCTTGCCGCCACCATTGGCCGGCGAACCGCTGATCTCGATCCTGATCCCTTGCTACAACGAAGGCGACAACGCCGCCGATACCATCCACGCGGCGCTGGCCCAGCATTACCCGAACATCGAAGTGATCGCGATCAACGACGGCTCCAAGGACAACACCGCCGCGGTGCTCGACGCACTGGCGGCGCAGGATCCGCGTTTGCGGGTGCTGCACCTGGCGGAAAACCAGGGCAAAGCCGTGGCCCTGCGCATGGGCGCCATCGCGGCGCGCAGCGAGTACCTGGTGTGCATCGACGGTGACGCGCTGTTGGCGCCGAATACCGCGGCCTATCTGGTGGCGCCGATGCTCGACAACGCACGACTGGGCGCTGTGACCGGCAACCCGCGAATCCGCACCCGTTCGACCCTGATCGGCCGGGTACAGGTCGGCGAGTTCTCCTCGATCATCGGCCTGATCAAGCGTACCCAGCGGGTGTTCGGGCGGATCTTCACCGTCTCCGGGGTGATCGTCGCCTTCCGTCGTACGGCCCTGAACCGGGTCGGCTACTGGAGCCCGGACATGATCACCGAAGACATCGACATCAGTTGGAAGCTGCAACTGGATCACTGGAGCATTTTCTACGAGCCCCGCGCGTTGTGCTGGATCCTCATGCCCGAAACCCTCGGCGGCCTGTGGAAGCAGCGCTTGCGCTGGGCCCAGGGCGGCGCCGAGGTGTTGTTCAAGAACATCCGGGGCATCTGGCAATACCGCCATCGTTACCTCTGGCCGTTGCTGTTCGAATACTGCCTGTCCACCGGTTGGGCCTTCACCTTCCTGTTGTCGGTGATCTTCTGGGGCGTCGGCAAATTCGTCGAAATGCCGCCTGCCATTGCTGTCCATCACCTGATGCCACCGGCCTTTACCGGGCTGCTGTTGGCGGTGGTCTGCCTGGTGCAATTTGCGGTCAGCATCATGATCGACCGACGTTACGAAAAGGGACTCGGCAGGACCATGTTCTGGGTGGTCTGGTACCCGCTGGTGTTCTGGTTCATCAGCCTGCTCACCACCCTGGTCAGCTTCCCCAAAGTGCTGTTTGGCCAACATCAGAAGCGCGCGCGCTGGGTCAGTCCGGACCGGGGCATCAAGCCGCTGGATGACGATGAAGAGGAGGTCATCAAATGAGAATCATCAGAACCCGGCAGCGGCCCTTTTTGGTCGTTCTCGATGTTTTCTTCACCGTGCTGGCCTGGATCGGGCTGCTGTATTTACTGGCGCGGGGGCTGTGGCCGTTGATCGATACCCATGACGGGCCGCGCATCGATGCGTCGTTTTTCGACGCCCTCGGTACGTTGCAGATTTACCTGTGGGTGGCGCTGGTGAACGCGGTGATCCTGATTGGTTGGGCGCGTTATCAACAACGCAAAAGCAAGAGCTTCGCCCAGCGCCGTTTGCCGGCGCCGGTGGTGGACGATCAGGGGCTGAGCAAAAGCTTCAAGTTGACCGGCGACCGACTGGCGAAACTGCGCACGCCGGGCTCAATGACCATTCACAACGATCAGGAAGGCGATGTCAGCCATGTCGTTACGCACTTCACCCCGGTCGACCCGTCCCAACTGCCGCCGCCCTTGGCGCCATTGGAGCATCCATTGGTGATCCGCCTGCCGGCCGAAGATGACGACAACCGCGAGCCGATGAGCCACGTCTGAACCTGACGCCTTGAAAAAGTGCGTCAGGCAAAATCCCGGATCAGGCGCCACGCCTCGTCCACCGACAGCGGTTGTTTCATCCGTTCGGCGAGCATTGCCATCGCCCGTTCCTGATCACACGCAACCGCTGCCGCCACCACGCCGTTTTTACCGAACAGGCCAATAAACGGCGGATTTTCTGGGGCGCCTTTGAACTCAACCTCGTCCCAGGTCTCGGCGTGTCCGAGATAGTCGTAGTTTTTGCCGAAGTGCCAGGTCCAGAAATACGGCACGTCGAGGTAGCGCTCGTCGCCGCCGAGCATATTCGCCGCCGCAATCCGCGCCTGTTGCTGGGCCAGGCGCCAGTGTTCGATCCGTTGGGGCTGGCCATTGAGCGGGAAGGTCGCGATATCGCCGACGGCCCAGAGCCCGTCGGTCACGCGCATGCCGCCGTCGACCCTCAATGACTGATCTTTTTCCTTCGGCAGATCGGTAAACGGAGTGGTCGCCGGGGTGACGCCAATGCCGACCAGCACCAGATCCGCCGGCAAGCGCTGGCCGTTGTCCAGCAGCACCGCTTCGACTTTGCCTGTGCCTTCGATCTTCGCCACTTCGCCATCGGTATGAAACACCACACCATTGGCCTCGTGCAGGGCACGAATCGCTTTGCCGACGGCCTCGCCGAATTGCGCCTCGAAAGGGATGGCATGGCGCGTCAGGACGGTGACATCGAGGCCGTATTGACGCAGGGATGAAGCGGATTCCAGGCCAATGAAGCTGCCGCCGACAACCACTGCCCTTTGACCCGGTTTTGCGGTGGTCAGAATCTGCTGCGCCTGCGCCTTCGAGCGCAACACGAACACCTGCGGCAGATCGGCGCCTGGCAGCGACAGGGATTTTGGTATGCCACCGGTCGCAATCACCGCGGCGTCATAGCTCAACGATTGACCATCGGCCAGGCGCAGGGTCCGGCTCGGTGCATCCAGGCCCATCACATCGCTGTTTATCCGTTCAATGCGCTGTTCACGATAAAAATCTTCATCGCGCAGCGGCGGAACTTCGTCTGGTGGCATCTCCCCGGCAATCACGAATTTGCTCAATGCCGTACGGTCGTATCCGGCCTCGGGCTCACGGTCGATCAGTAGCACCCGACCGCCGAAGCCTTTCTCCCGCAACGCCGCCGCACAGGCTGTACCGGCGGCACCAGCGCCGATGATCGCAAAGGTGCGCTTATCGTCCGCCGGCGGTGTGCTGGGACTGGGCATCGGCTGGTCATCGACCCAGACCTCATCGTCGCGCAATTCCAGCGGGTAGCGCCGCAGACTGTCCAGGGACGGTGGCTCGCACAGCGCGCCGTCTTCGAGCCGATAAGCCGCCTTGTGCCACGGGCAGATCAGCCGACCCTCACACAGCGCACCTTTGGCCAAGGGCGCCCCGGCGTGGGGACATCTACCCTGATAGGCGCGCAATTGATCGCCGACCCGCAGCAAGACGATTTTCATCTTGTCGATACGGACCTCAAGGCCACGGTCGAGGGGCACATCGGCAAAACGGGCGACGCGGTGCAGTGCCATGATCGATCTCCAGGCAGGTGTTTCACTTAGGAGTTTGGTGCTTATTCACAGGTTCAGCCAATTCCCTCTGCCACCGCACGAACGGTCCGGCTATAGTTTGCGTGCCGACGACGGCCCCACCCCGCACAAGGTGCTCCGGTATGACCCGATTGACCTCTTTGAACCCTTGGCTGGCGGCCGTTGCAGTCGCCCTTTGCGTGCAGTTGCCGGCGCAGGCCCAGGAGCGTTTCACCCTCAGCATTCCCGGTGTTTCGGACAATCGGCTGTTCACGTCGGCGGAAGCCAGCGATGCCAGCGGTTGCGGCGGCAAGAATCAGTCCCCGGCCCTGAGCTGGAGCGCCGGGCCCCCGGGCACCCTCAGCTACGCCATCGTCATGCACGACCCGGACGGCCAGAAAGGCCTGGGCGTCGATCACTGGATTCATTACGGCATCAAGGCCACGACACGGCAGATCCCGGCTGGTGTCGGCGCCAAATCCACTCTCGAAGGCGTGGGTGGCACCAACGTCAAAGGCACCACTCACTACGTTGGCCCGTGCCCGCCCATCGGTGACAGCACCCATCACTACATCATCCAGATCTACGCCCTGGACCTGGCGCCAGAGGCCTTGCCTGCCGGCTTGACCCGAGCGCAGTTGATGGAGCAGATCAAAGGCCATGTGCTGAAAAACAGCAGCGTGGTGCGGCGTTATCACCGCTGAAGATTTTTCACTTCGGCTTAACCCGAACCCGGCGGGCTGTCCGTCTCAGAGGATGAATGAGTCAATTTCCTCCTGAGGTCAGCCCCCATGTCACTTCCTCTGCATGTCCTCCGCCCGGCCGCCCAGGGTTTCGCCGCCGGGTTACTGCTGGCCGTTGCCGGTTGCGGCGGTTCATCCACACCAGCCTCTGAGACGGGCAACCCGGCAGCGGTTGTGCCCTCAGCTCAAAATGCGCCGAAAACCGAAGCATTGGTGCGCGAAGCGGCCATGGCGGACACCGCGATGGCCAAGCGTAGCGCAAGACCTGGCCCGTTGGTCGCTTTCGCGCCAGTGCCGGCCGGTGAGGCTTATCCACAGGGCTATCGGGATGAACAGCGCGAGCAATATCAGGCGCTGGCCGATAACCCGATTCACAGCGTGGCCGAAGCGCCGGTCTCGACCTTCAGCGCCGACGTCGATACCGGCGCGTACGCCAATGTCCGGCGCTTGCTCAATCAGGGGCGTTTACCGCCGGAAGGAGCGGTGCGGCTGGAAGAAATGGTCAATTACTTCCCCTACGATTACGCCTTGCCCACTGACGGCTCACCGTTCGGTGTGACCACCGAGCTGGCACCGTCACCCTGGAACCCGCATACCCGATTGCTGCGTATCGGCATCAAGGCGTCTGATTACGCGGTGGCGGAGCTGGCCCCAGCGAACCTGGTATTTCTGGTGGACGTGTCCGGCTCCATGGACCGTCGCGAAGGCTTGCCTCTGGTCAAAAGCACCCTGAAATTGCTGGTCGATCAACTGCGCGAGCAGGACCGGGTTTCGCTGGTGGTCTACGCCGGAGAATCCCGTGTGGTGCTGGAGCCGACTTCCGGACGGGAAAAAGCGAAAATTCGTACCGCCATCGATCAATTGACGGCGGGCGGCTCGACCGCCGGCGCGTCGGGTATTGAACTGGCTTACCAAATGGCGCAACAGGCGTTTATTCCCAAAGGCATCAACCGCATCCTGCTGGCCACTGACGGTGACTTCAACGTCGGCATCAGCGACTTCGACAGCCTCAAGCAAATGGCTGTGGATAAACGCAAGACCGGCGTGTCCCTGACCACCCTGGGTTTTGGTGTGGATAACTACAATGAACACCTGATGGAACAACTGGCCGACGCCGGCGACGGTAACTACGCCTACATCGACAACCTGCGCGAAGCGCGCAAGGTGCTGGTGGATCAACTCGGCTCGACCTTGGCGGTAGTGGCGAAGAACGTGAAGCTGCAGGTGGAGTTCAACCCGGCTCAGGTCAGCGAATACCGGCTGTTGGGCTATGAGAACCGCGCCTTGAAGCGTGAGGATTTCAGCAACGACAAAGTCGACGCCGGAGAAATCGGCGCAGGGCACACGGTGACGGCGCTGTACGAAATTGTGCCCAAGGGCGAGAAGGGCTGGCTGGAACCGTTGCGCTATGGCAAATCGGCGACTGATGTTTCCGCAAAAAACGGAGAATTGGCGATGCTGCGGGTGCGTTATCAGTTGC
This sequence comes from Pseudomonas sp. KD5, assembly GCF_012932895.1. Taxonomy (NCBI): domain Bacteria; kingdom Pseudomonadati; phylum Pseudomonadota; class Gammaproteobacteria; order Pseudomonadales; family Pseudomonadaceae; genus Pseudomonas; species Pseudomonas sp. KD5. The sequence goes on from NZ_JDWJ01000004.1 coordinate 58,238, forward strand.
CGGAAGGTGGGAACAGTCGCTTGATCGAGCGGCCAATCATGAAGGGTGAGACCGGCAAATTCTCGGCCGCCAGCGATGACCTGCGCTTTGCCGCCGCCGTCGCTGCGTTTTCCCAGCAGCTCAAGGATGGGCGCTACACCGGTAATTTCAGCCTGAAAGACACCGAAACCCTGGCCCGTGGTGCACGGGGTGATGATCAGTTCGGCCTGCGCGGTGAGTTCGTGCAATTGGTGGAACTGGCGCAGAGCCTGCGAGCCTCCACCGCCTCGAATCAACCGCCCAACGACAACCGGATAGAGTGAAAGCTGACATGTCCGATCCTGCAATCAGCTCAACCGCCAGCAGCGATGAATCGCTGCTGGCGCGCTACCGCTCGGGCGACGGGCCGGCGTTCGAAGTTTTGTACGCCCGCCACCGCCAGGGCCTGTATCGATTCCTTCTCGGCCTCAGCGGTAAACCCGAACTGGCCGAAGAGGTGTACCAGGAAACCTGGCTGAGCCTGATCCGCAGCACCAGTCAGCCACAAGGCCGGGCGAACTTTCGTACCTGGCTCTACCAGATTGCCCGCAACCGACTGATCGATCACTGGCGCAAACATGGCATCCACAACCCCTTGCACGACAGCTATGACGAACAGACCCACGCCCTGATCGACGACGCAGCCGACCCTGAACAACTGCTGAGCCTGAGCCGCGACGGTCAACGCCTCGAAACCGCTCTGCAAACCCTGCCCGCCGACCAGCGCGAAGTGTTCCTGCTGCGCGCCCACGGCGACCTCGACCTGCCGCAGATCGCCACCCTCACCGAAACACCGCTGGAAACCGTTAAAAGCCGCTTGCGCTACGCCCAGCAAAAACTGCGTCGGCTACTGGCCGAGGAGGTACTGACATGACTGACGCCAAACAAACACCGTCATCGCCCGACGATGAAATGCTCAAGCATTTTCGCGATCACAGCAGCGGCGAACCACCGGCGCACCTCGACGCCTTCATCCTCGCCACTGCCCACCGCGAAGCCCCCGCGCCGAAGCCCAGCCTGTGGCAACGCTGGCTCCGCGCCTGCCAACAGCCCCGTTGGCAAGTGGCATTCGCCAGCCTCGTCGGTGTCGCGCTAATGCTGGCATTGGTGCAACGCACGCCCGAGCAACTGCCGAGATACGACTTCGCACCTGCGCCCAAAGCCTCCGCACCGCTCGCCAAACCGGAAGCCGCAGCGCGCTCCCAGGCCGCACCGGCCGAGGCTTTGTCCGCTCCTGCACCGGCTGCGCCGATGGCGGATTTTGCTGCACCGATGCAGCGCGAATCGATCAACAGCGAAATGGCCGACGAAGCAAAACTCAGCAAACGCGCCGCCGCGCCGGTCAAGTCACTAGATGATCAATTACGTGAAGTGATACGCCTGCAAGACGCCGGACAAACCCAAGCCGCCGAGGCGCTAATGACGACATTGCACAAGCGCTTTCCCAAGGAAAACCTGGCGGCCAAACTCAAGGAATTGCAGAAAAAATGAGCTGAACAGCGGTCGCCGATTTGGCAACAACACCCGAAAGCGCGCACTATCAGCCCATAGCCGATGCGTTGGAGGATGCCGTGGCCCAAAAAATCGACCGCATCGCCCAAATGCTCAACTGCCCGGTGAAGGGTGAGGAATTAAGGCGAGCAGTGACTGAGAGTCGTAAGGAGTTTCTTCTGGCAAAGCAGGCAGAAGATGATCTTGAGGAAGACGTTCTTGATGATGAGTTGATCGAGGACGAAGACGACGATGATGAGTACGACGAGTTTGACTGGACGACAGAATGAAAAAACCGTTTTGGCGGTTTTTTGCCATTAAAGAAATGTTGATGGCCCCTGTCGGTTGATGCGCTTCGGTGCTGAGACTGCTCAGGGGTTTTTTATTGCCTGGGATTTTTCCGCCTTACCAATCATGTTGGGTTCCGGGTACGTTTTGAGCTCAACGGTGTGGTCGGCACCTTTCATCGACCACACCCGGACAAAAAAGCAAAGTCCTACCAGGTTCGTGGTGCGCGGGCTTTCCTTGAACAAGCAGGAGTCACCCCATGAACGTAATGAATTACAAAGGCTATGCCGCCCGAATTGAATACAGCGAGGAAGACGGCCTGTTTGTCGGCCATATCGCTGGTATTAGAGATGTCGTTGGGTTTCATGGCGAGTCGGTACAGGAACTTCGAAACGCATTTGAAGAGGCCGTCACTGATTATCTGGAAACTTGCGCCAAGCTCTGACGAAGATCGAGCGCATGCCTGACCACTGCTATTGCACGGTTATGCAGTTGCATGAGTGGTAGGACGGCAGAAGTCAGCATCTACACGCAATTTTGGAGGCCCCGAATAGCGATCGGTGTCTTTTGCGTAGGCTGCATCCTCAGCAAACGACTTGGCCAGGAACCACAGGTCGGACGCCTGCGCCACAGCAACTGGCCAAGGTGCGGTTTCAGCCGCCTTTGTTCGTGCCGCTCATTTGCCGGTCATTTGACTAGCGAATCTCGATTTAACGACAGCAAAGGAAACCCGTTTCGATGGTTTTTTGTGGGGCAGATGGCCCCGGTCAGTTGCACGTTGACCGTTGTTCGGAAAATCGAGCACTATAAGGTACTATTTTTTGTACCTTTGGAGCCGTCATGGAGCAATTACTTGCGAGTCGGTCGGTCAGTATTACCGAGCTGAAACGCAGCCCAAGTACTGTGATTGAGCAAGCAGGCTCAGAGCCAGTTGCCGTTCTCAACCACAATCGTCCTGCTGCCTACCTTTTGCCGCACGCCGCTTATCAGCAGCTCCTGGATAGATTACGAGCCGCAGAAATATGTGTAGCTATTGCGACCAGCCGCAATGACCCACGTCCGGCTATTGCTGCCGATACCGTGTTTGCCGAGCTTGATGCGCTCATTGATGAGGTCGAAGCAGAGCAGAAGCGCCCATGAGACAACTGTTTTTCTCCGCACTGGCACGAGAGGATCTGCAGCAAATCGCCCGCTACATTGCCCGTGACAATCCGGGTCGAGCTCGGACTTTTGTTGGTGAGCTACGAGTGTGCTGTGCTCGGCTGCTGGATCAGCCTAATCAAGGTATTCCCCGAGATGACTATGCCAGAGGGCTGCGAATGATTTCCCACGGCCGATATTTGATCTTTTATAGTCTTTTCGAGGGCGATGTTCAGATTGAGCGTGTCCTGCATGCCGCAAGGGACGTTGGACGTCTATTCGAATCAGGCAGCGCTGATCACTAGACCCAAACCATTGAAAATGGCTTACCCACAAAAAAGCCCCAGACCCTAAGACCTGAGGCTTTCTCGTTTCTACATATGGTGCACCAGGCGGGATTCGAACCCACGACCCCTGCCTTCGGAGGGCAGTACTCTATCCAGCTGAGCTACTGGTGCAATGCGGGCGCCATGATACTCATATGCGCTGCGGGCGTCCATGCCGCTGAATCGCCTGCGTTTTTCCAAAGCGTAACCGGCGTTTGCTACGTTGATCAGAAAAAATAAGCAAATGCGGCGTTTTCGTTCTTTTTTTCGAACAGCCTATTGTCCTTTACCCCCTTTGATCCTAGGATTCGTTTGAGATTTCAAACGCTCTTGTCTGGGTGCTGAACCGCACGAGTTCGATCAGTGCGCTATTTATGTGCTTCAGCCCGGTGAATGATTTCCCTGACGGCAGCCTATAAGGCGCCTTTCTACAATCATAATTCGCTCCGCGCTGGCCGCGGTGCTGTTAAGGAAAGCCGACATGCAGCTTAAAGACACCCAGTTGTTCCGCCAGCAAGCCTTTATCGATGGCGCTTGGGTCGATGCGGACAACGGTCAGACGATCAAGGTCAATAACCCGGCAACGGGCGAAATTCTGGGTACTGTGCCGAAAATGGGCGCTGCCGAAACCCGCCGCGCGATCGAAGCCGCTGATAAAGCGCTGCCGGCCTGGCGTGCACTGACCGCCAAGGAGCGCGCGAACAAGCTGCGTCGCTGGTTCGAGCTGATCATCGAGAACCAGGACGACCTGGCTCGCCTGATGACCCTGGAGCAGGGCAAGCCATTGGCTGAAGCCAAGGGCGAGATCGTTTACGCCGCTTCCTTTATCGAGTGGTTCGCCGAAGAAGCCAAGCGCGTCTACGGTGACGTGATTCCGGGCCACCAGCCAGACAAGCGCCTGATCGTGATCAAGCAGCCGATCGGTGTGACCGCTGCGATCACCCCGTGGAACTTCCCGGCCGCGATGATCACCCGTAAAGCCGGCCCGGCCCTGGCCGCCGGTTGCACCATGGTGCTCAAGCCTGCATCGCAAACTCCGTTCTCTGCATTCGCTCTGGCTGAACTGGCTCAGCGTGCCGGTATTCCGAACGGCGTGTTCAGTGTGGTGACCGGCAGCGCTGGCGACATCGGCAGCGAGCTGACCGGCAACCCGATCGTGCGCAAGCTGTCGTTCACCGGTTCGACCGAAATCGGTCGTCAGCTGATGACCGAGTGCGCCAAGGACATCAAGAAAGTCTCGCTGGAACTGGGCGGCAACGCGCCGTTCATCGTGTTCGACGACGCGGACCTGGATAAGGCCGTCGAAGGCGCGATCATTTCCAAGTACCGCAACAACGGCCAGACCTGCGTCTGCGCCAACCGTCTGTACATTCAGGATTCGGTCTACGACGCGTTCGCCGAGAAGCTGAAAGTCGCCGTGGCCAAACTCAAGATCGGCAACGGTCTGGAAGACGGCACCACCACTGGCCCGCTGATCGACGAAAAAGCCGTGGCCAAGGTTCAAGAGCACATTGCTGACGCAGTCGGCAAAGGCGCTACCGTGCTGGCGGGCGGCAAGAGCATGCAAGGCAACTTCTTCGAGCCGACCATTCTGACCAACGTGCCGAACAACGCGGCCGTGGCCAAGGAAGAAACCTTCGGTCCATTGGCGCCGCTGTTCCGCTTCAAAGACGAAGCCGACGTGATTGCGATGTCCAACGACACCGAGTTCGGTCTGGCCTCGTACTTCTATGCGCGTGACCTGGGCCGTGTGTTCCGTGTGGCTGAAGCCCTGGAATACGGCATGGTCGGCGTCAACACCGGGTTGATCTCCAACGAAGTCGCGCCGTTCGGCGGCATCAAGGCGTCGGGCCTGGGCCGTGAAGGCTCCAAGTACGGCATCGAAGATTACCTGGAAATCAAATACCTCTGCCTGGGTATCTAAGCCCGAAGGGATAAGCCCGGCAAGGCATTGCTTCAAACGCAAAGGGCACGAGAGCGCTGTCCCTTTGCGTGCAACAAACGGAATTTTCTCTGTGGCCGGGAACGCTGTGGCAGTCGATCATCGCATGCTGCCGTAGTTGCTTCCCCGCCGCTTAATCCTTGAACCACGCCGACCGATGAGCGGCGAATGAGGAATGTATGAGCAAGACTAACGCTGAGTTGATGGCCCGCCGCACCGCTGCTGTACCCCGTGGTGTTGGTCAGATTCACCCGATCTTCGCCGACCACGCGAAGAACGCCACCGTGACCGACGTTGAAGGTCGTGAGTTCATCGACTTCGCCGGCGGTATCGCCGTGCTGAACACCGGTCACGTGCACCCGAAAATCATCGCCGCCGTCACCGAACAACTGAACAAGCTGACCCACACCTGCTTCCAGGTGCTGGCCTACGAGCCGTACGTGGAAGTGTGCGAAAAAATCAACGCCAAGGTGCCAGGTGATTTCGCCAAGAAAACCCTGCTGGTGACCACCGGCTCCGAAGCCGTGGAAAACTCCATCAAGATCGCCCGCGCCGCCACTGGCCGTGCCGGCGTGATCGCGTTCACCGGCGCTTATCACGGTCGCACCATGATGACCCTGGGCCTGACCGGTAAAGTCGTGCCTTACTCGGCCGGCATGGGCCTGATGCCAGGCGGCATCTTCCGCGCGCTGTATCCGAACGAACTGCACGGTGTGAGCATCGACGATTCGATCGCCAGCATCGAGCGCATCTTCAAGAACGACGCTGAGCCGCGTGACATCGCTGCGATCATCATCGAGCCGGTGCAGGGCGAAGGCGGTTTCTACGTCGCGCCTAAAGAGTTCATGAAGCGTCTGCGCACCCTGTGCGACCAGCACGGCATTCTGTTGATCGCTGACGAAGTGCAAACGGGCGCTGGCCGTACCGGCACCTTCTTCGCCATGGAACAGATGGGCGTTGCCGCCGACCTGACCACCTTCGCCAAATCCATCGCTGGCGGCTTCCCGCTGGCCGGTGTGTGCGGCAAGGCCGAATACATGGACGCCATCGCTCCAGGCGGCCTGGGCGGCACTTACGCCGGTAGCCCGATCGCTTGCGCCGCGGCCCTGGCCGTGATGGAAGTGTTCGAAGAAGAGCACCTGCTGGACCGTTGCAAAGCGGTTGGCGAGCGTCTGGTGACTGGTCTGAAAGCCATTCAGGCCAAATACCCGGTGATCGGCGACGTGCGTGCCCTGGGTGCGATGATCGCTGTCGAGCTGTTTGAAAACGGCGACAGCCACAAGCCGAACCCGGCTGCTGTAGCCGCCGTTGTGGCCAAGGCTCGCGACAAGGGCCTGATCCTGCTGTCGTGCGGCACCTACGGCAACGTTCTGCGTGTGCTGGTACCGCTGACCGCGCCGGACGAGCAACTGGACAAAGGCCTGGCGATCATCGAAGAGTGCTTCGCCGAGCTCTGATCCGTTTGTGAACTGATCGACAAAAAACCCGCTTCGGCGGGTTTTTTTATGTCCCTTGAAACACATCAGGAGCAATTGGGCTGTATCGAATGGCCAGCATTGACTAAGGTGCAAGCATTGCCGTTGGAGTGTGCAGATGACTGCTGTGGTATTACCCGCTGTACCGCGAGTGCTGATTGCCGAGGCGGACCCTTGGTCCCGCGACCTGCTCAAGCAGGTGTTGTTGAATGTGCGCTGCGATGCGCGGCTGGACCTGTGTGCCGATGGCCAGGAAACGCTGCAGCTGTTGGCGGAAAATCCTTATGACCTAGTGATCGTCGACTGGGAGTTGCCCGGCGTCGATGGCCTGAGTGTCTTGCGCAGCGTTCGTCAGCGCAAACGTAATCCGCCGTTGCCGTTCATTCTGATGAGCAGCCGCAACGACAGCGCCAGCGTGCGTGAAGCCTTGCCCCTGGCGCCCACGGCGTACCTGACCAAACCCCTGGACATGGAAAACCTGACCCAGCGTCTGCAGGATTTGCTGTTGAACGCTGGTGAAGAGGTGTCTTGCGAGGTGCCGTCATTGGCGCCGGGCATGACCTTGTCGGTGTATCTGGAACGGCGGCGTGAACTGGCGGACGGTGCACCGCTGATGACCGACGTGCAGGTGGCGATCAAGCGTAGCCTCAATCCCGATGGCCTCGACCTGACGCGGCTGGAAGACGAAATCCGCACCGACCCGCAAGTCACCGCCGTGCTGATTGCCGCCGCCAACAGCGCGGCCCAGCATCATGGCGCCGCCGTGCAAACCCTGTCCCAGGCGCTGCATCGCTTGGGCACCGGGCAAAGCATGAACCTGATTCTGGGGCTTGCCCTCAAACGCAGTGCCCGGCTCAATGATTCGCAACTGGCGGACTATGCCGAGCGCTATTGGGAACTGTCCCTGCACACCGCTGAATACGCGCGAACGCTGGCGCGCTTGCTGGATCTGGATCAGGAGCGCTGTTATTGCGCGGGCATGCTGCATCGCCTTGGCGACCTGGCGTTGCTGCGCTGTTTGCAGGAGTGGAAGCAGGCCGGTGGTGAGCTGGATGAATGGGAGGAAGTCGGCGATGCCCTGGCCGAATTCGGCGCGGCCTACGGTTCGGCGCTGCGCACCCGCTGGCGGCTGCCGCTGGAGCTGCGTGAGCTGATTGCGGCGGTTTATCAGCTCGGTGGCGGGGTTTACTCCCGCGAAGCGCTGGTGATGAACATGGCCGCGCAACTGGCGCGCCTGACCGAGCATGAGGGGATCGAGGCATTGGCCAAGAGCCGCACGGCGCGGTTGCTCAAGATCGGATTGCCGGAGCTGATGCGCTTGCGCAAAAAATAAGCCAGACGCCAATCTTGTAGGAGCGAGGCTCTGTGGCTTCAGTGCCAGACAGTTCTCAGCTGGAGATTATCCGGTTCTTGCCCTGGCGCTTGGCCTGGTACATCGCCGCATCTGCGCGGGCGAACAGGCTGTCGAGGTTTTCATCCTCGGGCGTGAGGCTGGTCAGGCCCTGGCTGACGGTGATGCCGAACGTCTGGTCGTCATGGCTGAAACTCAACCGTTGAATCTCCCGGTGCAGGCGCTCGGCCACTTGCATGGCCATGTCCGGTGCACAACCGGGGAACACGGCGGCGAATTCCTCACCGCCGATCCGCCCGAACAGATCACCACGCCGCAGGGCCGCGCGACCGCTCTCAGCGATGCGTTGCAGCACCTTGTCGCCTTCCGGATGGCCGTAGGTGTCGTTGATCACTTTAAAGTCATCGATGTCCAGCAGCAGGAAGGCCAGCGGCTTGCCTTGCTGGCGTGCCTGCTCGAATTCGTGATTGGCACATTCGAAGAAGTGTCGGCGGTTGCTGCTTTGGGTCAGTACGTCGGTGGTGGCCAGGCGGTGGAGCTCGGTTTCCATCTGCTTCTTTTCGGTGATGTCTTCGGCAATGCCGACGATGATCACTGGCTGGCCCGGTTCGGCCTGGCGGTTGATGAAGCACTTGTCGCTGAGCCAGCGCACTTGGCCGTCGGCGGCGATGATGCGGTATTCGCGGTCTTCAACGGCGCCGTTGACCAGCACTTGCGCCAGGCTGCGCTCGGCGTAGTCCAGATCGTCGGGATAAACACTGTCACGCCAGTGGTTGTAGTCGGACAGCAACAGGCCGGCGGGGCGGCCGAAGATCCGGTCATAGGCCGGGCTGACGTAGAGCACCTGACGGGTTTCCCAGTTGAATGCCCAAAGCACGGCGTTGACGCTGACCAGCAGCGAGCTGAACAGCTGTTCGCGTTCGCTCAGCCGCGCCACTTCGCCCTGCGCATGCATCAGCGCCATCAACGTTTGCGCGGCCTCGGGCCACTGTGGAAGGGATGTGTCTTGTAGGTTTTTATTGACCATCGGCACAAGTCTCAAAGGGCGTGCCGCTAATTCGACAGCGGCCAACACAAAGCCCGCCGGGGTGGCGAAGTGTCTTTGAGATAGGAGATTTGGGGCGAAGTTCCGAAGGGTGCGCCCGCGAACGGGGCGCACCGATCAACGGCGTCAGGCAGCGGCAGGGCGCAGGGAGTAGGTTTTCAGTTGGTCGGCGAAGTCGCGCAGGGATTGAATCCCGCTGGCCTCGGCCTCGTGTACCCAATCCTTGATGGCGGCCAGCATGTCGTGACCATTTGAGCTGGTCTTGACCCAGATCTGCTGCAAGGCCAGGCGTTTCTCGTAAATTACCTTCAGCGCCTGGCTGTGCTCGAGCATGGTCTGGATGCGCAGGTGGTGCTTGTCGTCCAGCAGGCTGGTTTCCCGCGAGAGCAGGCGTTTGGCCCGGTGGAACTGGTGGCGGACCGAGTGATCGACCTTTTCCAGCTCTTGCTTGACCAGTGGCGCGATCACCAGCTTGCGGTACTGGGCCATGATCTGGAAGCGGTTGTTGAGGATCGCCATGGCGGTGTCCATGTCCAGGTTGCCTTTGCCTTCGACACGGTGGGCGATCGGCGCAACCCGCTGGACCTTGGCCAGGCGCAGGAAGCTGAAGACCTGGATCCAGGCCCAGCCGAGGTCGAATTCCCACTTCTTCACCGACAGTTTGGCCGAGTTAGGGTAGGTGTGATGGTTGTTATGCAGTTCTTCGCCGCCGATCAGGATGCCCCAGGGCACCAGATTGGTCGCCGCATCGCGGCATTCGAAGTTGCGGTAGCCGATGGCATGGCCCAGGCCATTGACCACGCCGGCGGCCCAGACCGGGATCCACATCATCTGGATGGCCCAGATGGTGATGCCGATGGTGCCGAACAGCAGCAGGTCGATGACGCCCATGATGGCCACGCCCAGCAGCGGGAAACGGCTGTAGAGGTTGCGTTCGATCCAGTCTTCGGGGCAGTTCTTGCCGTAGATGCGCAGGGTCTCGGGGTTTTCCGCTTCGGCGCGGTACAGCTCGGCGCCTTTGCGCAGAACGGTGGACAAGCCCTTGATGACCGGGCTGTGCGGGTCATCGACGGTTTCGCATTTGGCGTGATGCTTGCGGTGGATAGCTGTCCACTCGCGGGTGTTCTGCGCCGTGGTCAACCACAGCCAGAAGCGGAAGAAATGTTTCAGGCCGGCATTGAGCTCAAGTGAGCGATGGGCTGAATAGCGATGCAGATAGACCGTGACGCCGACGATCGTGACGTGGGTCATCAGCAGGGTGACTGCCACCAGTGACCAGGGCGATAAGCCAAGAAAACCTTCGTACCACATAGCCTATAGGACCCTCGATAAAGAAAAAAACAGCCGTCGCATTATCACTTAGCCCACAGATAAAACCAGTCGCCCTTTCAGATAAGAGTGGCGGGATGTTTCTTTAATCTATAATTCCAGCCTTTTTTGTAGGGACATGGACGCTCGAATGTCAGCCACATATCGCGATGCCTTGCGTGCAGCGCTACTTTACCTGGTGCTTTCCGTAGTCTGGCTTCAGTTCAGTGGTTATTTATTGAACAGTTTCTTCGATAACTCCACCGACCTGCTGCGCTGGCAACTGATCAACGGTTATGCCTGGGTGGCCTTCAGTGCCGGGCTGATTTTCATCGCGCGTGCACGTTTGTTTCGCTGCCTGGGCGTCGGCGCCAAATTGCGGGAACGTAATGCCGACCGGGAGCGTTTGCGACAGGCGGCCGCGGTGTTCGATTGCACCCGCGAAGGGGTACTGGTCACCAACAGCAACGGGCTGATCGTCCATGTGAACCGGGCGTTCATGGAAATCACCGGCTACCAGTGTGAGGAAGTGCTGGGTCAGCGACCGAGCATGTTCAAGTCGGGCCATCACCCGCCGGGTTTCTACCAGGCGATGTTCGCGACACTCGAAAGCCTGGGTGAGTGGAGCGGGGAAATCTGGAATCGTCGCAAAAGCGGCGAGATTTACCCGCAATGGCAGACGATCCGCCTCGTTCATGACGATCAGGGGCGGCTCAGCCAGTACGTTGCGGTGTTTTCCGACATCAGTGCGATCAAGAACTCCGAGCATGAACTGACGCACCTGGCCCACCACGATCCGCTGACCAATCTGCCCAATCGCCTGCTGTTTACCGACCGTGCCGGGCAGGCTGTGGCCTCGGCGCAGGCCCATAAGCGCGGTTGTGCGTTGCTGATGATCGACCTGGATCACTTCAAATTGATCAACGACAGCCTCGGTCACAGTGTTGGTGATCAATTGCTCAAGGGCGTGGCTGAGCGTCTGAATACCTTGTTCGGCCCGGGCATCACCCTGGCGCGGCTCAGTGGCGACGAATTTGCCCTATTGGCTGAAAATTGCCCGCAACCGGGGCATGCCGCGGCGCTGGCCCAGCGGGTCATCGATGGTCTCAAGGAGCGGTTTCAGATTGACGGGCATTCGTTGTTCATCAACGCCAGTGTCGGCATCAGCCTGTTCCCCAGCGATGCGTTGAGCGCCGAGCAACTGTTGCGCAATGCCGACTCGGCACTGTTCAAGGCCAAGAGCGCCGGTCGCGACAGCTATGCCCTCTACACCGAAGAGCTGACCGCGCATGCCCAGCAACGTGTCGAGATTGCGTTCGAATTGCGTCGAGCGCTGGAGCAGCAGGAATTGCGGGTCTATTACCAGCCCGTGCACGACCTCAAGACCAGTCGTCTGATTGGCGTTGAGGCCCTGGTGCGCTGGGAGCATCCACAGCGCGGACTGGTGTCACCGGCTGAGTTCATCCCCATTGCCGAACGCACCGGGTTGATTGCCGAGATCGATGCCTGGGTCATGCGCCAGGCCTGTCAGCAAATGTGCCAGTGGCAAGCCGGGGGCGTGGTGTTGTCGTTTGTTGCGGTGAACGTTTCTTCGCGCCTGTTCGCTCGCCGTGAGTTGTACCAACAGGTGGCTCAGGTGCTCCACGACACCGGGCTGGATCCGGCGTATCTGGAGCTGGAAGTCACCGAAAGCGCGGTGATGGAGGATCCGGAAGTGGCGCTGGAGCAGATGCATCGCTTGCGTGAGTTGGGCGTGCGGTTGGCCATCGATGACTTCGGCACGGGCTATTCGTCGTTGCTGCGACTCAAGCGTTTACCGGTGCAAAAACTCAAGATCGATCAGGGATTCGTCGCAGGCTTGCCGGGTGATGAGGATGACGCGGCGATCGCGCGGGTGATCGTTGCGTTGGCGCAAAGCATGGGAATGCAGGTGCATGCCGAGGGGATCGAGCAGGTCGAGCAGGCGGCTTTCCTGCTCGAGCACGATTGCGATCTGGGGCAGGGGTACTGGTTTGGGCGACCTGTACCGGCGGCGTCCTTGGATTGGGTTCGGGCGCCGGTGATTGGATGAGTGCCTGAACTGCTTCTTGTGGCGAGGGGGCTTGTCGGAACGCCGCACCGCCCCGTTCGGCTGCGCAGCAGACGCAAAAATTTGGGGCCGCTACGGCGACCCAACGGGGGGCAAGCCCCCTCGCCACAGGGTTTTGTGTGGCCCTGAAAATAGTAGATCCCCCGCAATCCCTTGTCCCATCAAATAATTCATTTTGGTTATATAAACATTCTTAAATAGTATTTTTAAGAATATCTGCGCCTATCTACTATTGCTCTCACGCCGTACGCAGTGCCCGCCACTGCCAGGCATATCTCATTAAAGGAGCAGCACCATGAGCGCATCCCTACGCAGTGTTGACGGGCAGGACGAAGCTACCATTTTGCGTGAGATCCAGAGCGCGTTGCGCGATCTGCGCTTTGGCGCGGTGGAAATCACCGTGCACAACGCCCAGGTGGTACAGATCGAACGCAAAGAGAAATTCCGTTTGCAGCATCCGGGCAACAAGTCGAGCTGAAGCAAAGATCAAAAGATCGCAGCCTTCGGCGGCTCCTACGGGAGCGTCGAAGGCTTCGATCCTTGAGTCAGGCAACCCGTTCCAGACCATAAGAAAAAGCCACCACACCAAGAATTCCAGGAGCTTTCACCATGTCGTCGATTCGCCATTTTGCGTTGGCCGCCCTGGCCAGTGCCCTTTTTGCTGGTTCCGCGGTTGCCAAGGATTACGAACTGCTCAACGTGTCGTATGACCCGACCCGTGAGCTGTATCAGGACTACAACGCCGAGTTCATCAACTTCTGGAAGAAAGACCACGCTGGCGACAATGTGAAGATCCAGCAGTCCCACGGTGGCTCAGGCAAGCAGGGCCGGGCGGTGATCGACGGTCTGCGGGCCGACGTGGTGACCCTGGCCCTGGCCGGTGACATCGACGAAATCGCCAAGCTCGGCAAGAGCCTGCCGGCTGACTGGCAGAAGCGTCTGCCGGAAGCGAGCACGCCTTACACCTCGACCATCGTGTTCCTGGTGCGCAAGGGCAACCCGAAAGGCATCAAGGACTGGGGTGACCTGACCAAAAACGGCGTGGAGGTCATCACCCCGAACCCGAAAACCTCCGGCGGTGCACGCTGGAACTTCCTCGCGGCCTGGGCCTATGGCCTGAAAGCCAATGGCGGTAACGAAGCCAAGGCCAAAGAGTATGTGCAGACCCTGTTCAAGCACGTGCCTGTGCTGGACACCGGTGCTCGCGGTTCGACCATCACCTTCGTCAACAACGGCCAGGGCGACGTGTTGCTGGCCTGGGAAAACGAAGCTTTCCTGGCCTTGAAAGAAGACGGCGGCGCCGACAAGTTCGACATCGTCGTGCCTTCGCTGTCGATCCTTGCCGAGCCACCGGTGGCTGTGGTCGACAAGAACGCCGAGAAGAAGGGTAATACCGAAATCGCCGAAGCGTACCTCAAGCACCTGTACAGCCCGGCCGGCCAGGAAATTGCGGCGAAAAACTTCTATCGTCCACGTGACAAGGACGTAGCCGCCAAGTACGCCAAACAGTTCCCGACCCTGGAACTGGTGACCATCGACAAGGACTTCGGCGGCTGGAAAACCGCCCAGCCGAAGTTCTTCAATGACGGTGGCGTGTTCGACCAGATTTACCAGGCGCAGTAGCCTGAAATAGGTCTGCCAACGGGCCCCGATCTTGCCGTCGGGGCTTAGTGCGTTTTCAACCAAGGACTTTTATGTCGCGTCGTATCTCCCCCGTCATACCCGGCTTCGGGCTGACGCTGGGCTACACCTTGGTGTACCTCAGCCTGATTGTGCTCATTCCACTGGCGGCGATGTTCGTGCATGCCGCTCAACTGACCTGGGACCAGTTCTGGGTAATCATCTCGGCACCTCGGGTGCTGGCCGCGTTGAAGCTGAGCTTCGGCACCGCGTTGTACGCCGCGATCATCAACGGCGTGATCGGCACGCTGCTGGCCTGGGTGCTGGTGCGCTACACCTTCCCGGGGCGCAAAGTCATCGATGCGATGATCGATCTGCCCTTCGCATTGCCCACTGCCGTGGCCGGTATTGCGTTGACCGCGCTGTACACCCCCACCGGCCTGGTGGGTCAGTTCGCGGCGGACCTGGGTTTCAAGATCGCGTATACCCCCCTCGGCATCACCCTGGCGCTGACTTTTGTAACACTTCCATTCGTAGTACGTACGGTACAGCCTGTACTGGCCGATATCCCCCGTGAAGTGGAGGAGGCGGCGGCGTGTCTGGGGGCAAATCCGTTGCAGGTTTTCCGCCATATTCTGATGCCGGCGCTGCTCCCGGCCTGGCTGACCGGTTTCGCTTTGGCCTTTGCCCGTGGGGTCGGCGAGTACGGTTCGGTGATTTTCATCGCTGGCAACATGCCAATGAAAACCGAAATTCTGCCGCTGCTGATCATGGTCAAACTCGACCAGTACGATTACACCGGCGCCACCTCCATTGGTGTACTGATGCTGGTGGTTTCCTTTGTCCTGTTGCTGCTGATCAACTTGTTGCAGCGGCGCATCGAAACCCCATAAGGAGGCGCGAAAAATGTCCCAATCGTCTATTGCAGCGGCCTCCTCGAACGCCGCCCGCCGTGGCAGTGCTGCTTCGCGGCGAATCCTCATTGGCCTCGGCTGGCTGATTTTTGCGCTGTTTCTGTTACTGCCGCTGTTCATCGTCGTGTCCCAGGGCCTGAAGCTGGGCCTGGGGGCGTTCTTCACCGCGATCTTTGAGCCGGACGCGTTGTCGGCCCTGAAACTCACGGTGATTGCGGTGTTGATTTCGGTGCCGCTGAACCTGGTGTTCGGTGTCAGCGCGGCGTGGTGCGTGAGCAAATACTCGTTCCGCGGCAAGAGCATGCTGGTGACCCTGATCGACTTGCCGTTCTCGGTGTCGCCGGTGATCGCAGGTCTGGTCTACGTGCTGATGTTCGGCGCCCAGGGGCTGTTCGGCCCGTGGTTGCAGGACCATGACATTCAGATCGTCTTCGCCTTGCCGGGCATTGTGCTGGCGACGATTTTCGTCACCGTGCCGTTCGTGGCCCGTGAGCTGATCCCGCTGATGCAGGAACAAGGTACCCAGGAGGAAGAGGCCGCGCGTTTGCTTGGCGCCAATGGCTGGCAGATGTTCTGGCACGTCACCGTGCCGAACATCAAATGGGGCCTGATCTATGGCGTGGTGCTGTGTACCGCGCGGGCCATGGGTGAGTTCGGGGCGGTGTCGGTGGTGTCCGGGCACATTCGCGGGGTGACCAACACTTTGCCGCTGCACGTCGAGATTCTCTACAACGAATACAACCACGTGGCCGCGTTCGCCGTGGCGAGCCTGTTGCTGATCCTGGCGCTCTTCATCCTGCTGCTCAAGCAGTGGAGCGAAAACCGTATTAACCGCCTGCGCGCCAGCGCCGCGGAGGAATAAGTCATGTCGATCGAAGTGCGTAACGTCAGCAAGAACTTCCACGCGTTCAAGGCGCTGGACAACATCAGCCTGGACATTCAAAGCGGCGAACTCGTGGCGCTGCTGGGGCCGTCCGGCTGCGGCAAGACCACATTGCTGCGAATCATCGCCGGCCTGGAAACCCCGGATCAGGGCAACATCGTGTTCCACGGCGAAGATGTTTCCGGCCACGACGTGCGTGATCGCAACGTCGGTTTCGTGTTCCAGCACTACGCCTTGTTCCGCCATATGACGGTGTTCGACAACGTTGCGTTCGGCCTGCGTATGAAGCCGAAAAACCAGCGTCCGAACGAAAGCCAGATCGCGGCGAAAGTCCACGAACTGCTGAACATGGTGCAACTGGACTGGTTGGCCGATCGCTACCCGGAACAACTCTCCGGCGGCCAGCGTCAGCGCATCGCGTTGGCCCGCGCCCTGGCGGTGGAGCCGAAAGTGCTGCTGCTCGACGAGCCTTTTGGTGCACTCGATGCCAAGGTCCGTAAAGAACTGCGTCGCTGGCTCGCGCGGCTGCACGAAGACATCAACCTGACTTCGGTATTCGTGACCCACGACCAGGAAGAGGCGATGGAAGTTGCCGACCGGATCGTGGTGATGAACAAGGGGGTGATCGAGCAGATCGGGTCACCGGGCGACGTCTACGAAAATCCGGCCAGCGATTTCGTCTATCACTTCCTCGGCGATTCGAACCGTCTGCATTTGGGCGAAGACCGGCACGTACTGTTCCGTCCACACGAAGTGTCGCTGTCGCGGCATGAACTGGAAGACCACCACGCCGCTGAAGTGCGGGATATTCGTCCATTGGGCGCCACCACGCGGGTGACGCTGAAGGTCGAAGGCCAGAGCGAGTTGATTGAAGCTGAAGTGGTGAAGGATCACGACAGCCTGGTTGGATTGACGAAGGGTGAGACGTTGTTCTTCAAACCCAAGGTCTGGCAGAAAGTCGCCAACATTTAAGGGCCAAAGCATCGCGAGCAGGCTCGTTCCAGCAGTGGATTGGTGTTGACCACAAACTCTGTCGGCAACCCAAAGTCCTTGCTCGCGATGGCGTCTCCAAGCACACCTCGCCCAATCTGTAATAACACCAACCGACCTTGCTTCGATCGGTTCTACCCCCGTGATTTTTTTGCCTCAAACCCTACCTAGACTCTGACTTGCCAGGAGGCAGTGAGAGTCCATGACGGACCGGTGTTATCTCCTGGCGCCCTGATGCCAAGGAGATAAAACATGAGAATGGAAGTCAGTCGGCATGGCCCGTTTGGCTGTGCCTTGTTGAGCGCTTTGTTGGGCTCGTCCGCCATTGCCGCCCCCTCACTGTCGCCGCAGATACCCTTTGATGTCACGGTTACCCAACCGGTTTCTCTGCCCAGCCTGCAGGCCGATTTCGATGACTTGTCGTGGCAGACCTTCATCGCCCTGAGCTGGCCGGCGCTGGACAATGGCGATCCAAATACCGGCACCCCCATCGGCAAGCAGGATGAGGCCACGGTGTGGGAAAGCTGGAAAGAGAGCTACCAGATATTCCGGGCCAAGGGACAGACACCGCTGCCCTGGGATGCGCCGGCCACCCTCCCCGAAGTGTGCAAGTCACTCAAGCCTGGCCGCCTGTTGCAACAGATGGGCAAGGTGCCCGATGTGCTGGATGAGTTTATTCAGCCTTTCGAGAGCGGCCCGCTGGTGGATCAGAACGGCGTCTATACGCGCAACGAAATCGTGGTCAACCAATCGATGTTCGACGGGATCGTCAACAACGGGTTGTACAGCATCGAAGGCCAGCAGAAGTTTTTCGCCGCGAGCCCGAGCAACGCCGTGGCTTTCAGCTGTGGCTCGGCTGAGACGAAGCAGGTCGGTGCGGTGATGGTGAAGGCGTCGTGGAAAGTACTGGGCCCCAATGACCGCAGGCAGGATTTCCACACCGTCGATGCACTGGTCTATACGCCGGGCAACAACGATCCGAGTCATGGGCCGATTGTCGAGGAGTCGTGCGTATCCGAGCCGGTCGGGCTGGTGGGGTTGCACATCGTTCATAAGACCGCCAATGCGGCGCAGTGGGTGTGGTCAACCTTCGAACATGTGAAAAACGTACCGGAGAAATCCACACCTCCTGAGCAGCGGGTGGGCCCGTACCTGTTCTACAACGTCAACAGCAAGAGCGACGTCAACCAGCCTCCGCCACGGCCGTGGAACCCGGCAGTCAAGGCGACGCCCTCGCAGATCGAGCGTGACGCGCCGCTGACCGACGCCACCAAAACCCTGAACACCACGTACCAGGCCCTGCTGCGGACGGTCAATCCGCAGAGCGTCTGGGCGAACTATCAATTGATCAGCACCCAGTGGCCGTCTGCTCCTCCACAGCCCAATTGCCAGATATCGGCGACCAACCCACTGGGCAGCCCCGCGCCCTTGTTCCTGGCCAACGCCACGCTGGAAACCTATATCCAGGGCACCGTGCCCCAGGCGTCTTCCAGCTGCATGGCGTGCCACGGTAATGCGGCCACCCATGTCACCGAATCTCCGCGCACCAGCTTCGCGGATTTCACCTACCTGCTTGAACGCGCACAGTCCACGGGTGGACAAGGAGTCAGCCATGAGCAGTGATCTGCAAAACTTCATCGGCCTTTCATCGGCCCTCACCGGCATTCCCGCTGATCGACTGGCGCCGGCCATCGACCAGGTGGGCTTGCCGCCGATCTTTCTCGAGTTCATCACGCCACGCATCACGCCTGATGTGCTCAATGCCTTGCTGACTCAGTACGCCACGATGGCGGCGGACCTTGAGCCTCCGGACCGGATCGCCCAGGCGGTACTGATGGATGGGGCGCAACCGGCGACTACGCAAACCGCCCGAGCAGCGCGTTCGATCATGAAACTGTGGTTGTTGGGTGTCTGGTATCAGCCCTATGCCACTGGGAGCTACAAATCGACCGATTCGATGGTGGTGTCCGATCAGGCCTACATCAACAGCTGGGCCTGGAAAATTGCCCAGGCCCATCCCATGGGCTACAGCGAGATGTTTTTCGGCTATTGGAACGCCACGCCGCCGAGCCTTGAGGATTACACCGGGGTACCCGCCAGCGGACAGCAAGGAGCCTTGTCATGAGTACCGAACAAGCGGACGTAGTGATCGTTGGCGCGGGGCTGGCCGGCAGCATCATCGCTTATCAACTGGGCATGGCCGGGGTGGATGTGCTGGTGCTCGAATCAGGCCCGGAAATCCCGGCCAACCGTGCTCAATACCTGGAGCGCTTCTATACGGCCACGCTGAAAACCCCCGAAGCCCCTTACCCACCGGTGACGAGCCTGGACACGCCCCGTGATCCGGCCAACGAGAACGCCCCGCGTGCGACCATCGCCGATTTGATCCTGGGCTGGGACAAGCCGGCGATCAGCTATCTGGTACAGAAAGGCCCGATGCCCTTCACCAGCACCTATGAACGGGTCGGCGGCGGCACCACCTGGCATTGGGTCGGGACATGTCTGCGCATGGTGCCGAACGATTTTCGCCTGAAATCAAAATACGGCGTCGGGGTGGACTGGCCTATCGGCTACGACGATCTGCAAAGTGCCTACTGCCGGGCCGAGGCAGAAATCGGCGTGGCGGCCAATGTCGCCGACCAGGCCTATCTGGGCATGACCTTTCCCGAAGGTTATTCATTCCCGATGCATAGCATTCCGTTGTCGCTGGTCGATGGCAGTTTTGTCACGGCCGTGACGGGGCAGATGTTCGACGGCTTGCCGCTGGTGGTCAGTCCGACGCCCGCCGGGCGCAATTCCCAACCTTACGCGGGGCGCCGGGTGTGTGCCGGCAACACCAACTGCACACCGATCTGTCCGATCCAGGCCAAGTACGATGCGACAGTGACAATGAACAAGGCCCTGGCCACCGGCAAGGTCAAGGTGTTGTACCGAACCGTGGCGAGCAAAGTGACCGTCGGGGCGGACAGCAATATCAACGGTATCGAATTCATTCAGTATCAGCTTGGCGACGGCCCGGTCACTGGAACCGGCGTCGCTATCGGGCAGCGTTATGTGATCGCCGCCCATGCCATCGAGACACCCAAGCTATTACTGAACTCCACGAGTCCGGCCTGGCCCAAAGGTGTGGCCAACAGCAGTGGGCAGGTGGGACGCAGCCTGGCCGATCACCCGATCTACCTGGCATGGGGGCTGATGCCTGAAGGCAAGGCGGTTTTTCCGTACCGGGGTCCTCTGTCCACGGCGGGTATCGAGAGTTTGCGTGACGGTGACTTTCGCAGCTCTCGAGCGGCGTGGCGCATCGAAATCGGTAACGAGGGCTGGAACTGGCCGGCCACCGATCCTTACACCACCGTGGCTGACTTCATCGACGGGGCGAATCACAGTCAAACCAACCCGCTACCGCCGGCCTTGAAACCACAGCAAGTGCTCTATGGGACAGCGTTGGTTCAAAAGCTCAACGACTTGTTCATCCGTCAGTTCCGGATCGCGTTTCTGGTGGAGCAGGTCGAGGACGATCCCGATCACCCCACGTGTTACATCGTGCCGTCGACCGAGTACAAGGACCGGCTCGGCATTCCCCGGCCGGAAATTCACTATGACCTGTCCAAATACACCAAGGAGGGCTTCAAGCAGGCGAAGAAGTTGGCGACTCACATCATCACCGAACTGCTCGGCGCGGTGGAGCTGACGAAGCCTCTCACGCCCGGGACGTTCACCTACGACAATGAGCCTTACAGTTTCCAGGGTGCCGGGCACCTGATGGGGACCTATCGCATGGGCGATGATCCAACCAAATCGGTCGTCGACAAATACCAGCGCAGTTGGGACCACAAGAACCTGTTCCTGGTGGGCGACGGTGTCTTCCCCAGCACCGGCACTTCGAACCCGAGCCTGACGATTGCCGCGTTGTCGTTCCAGGCCGGGGATACGCTGGCCAACGACCTGAAGGCTGCGACGGTGGAGGTTCTGGCCAATCTGCCCTGGCAGGGCACCGGTGTACAGATCAACGGTCTGGTGCCGCGTCTGGCTCGTTGTGTCCTTGGCTTATGGTGCGCCAGCCCGGAGGGTAATTGGGTGGATGGAAAGGGCAATCCGAACTACATCGCCAAGTTCGGCTATACGCTGATGGGGGCCGCCGAAGGTGCTTTGATCGGCCGTGTTGGTGACTTTGGCATTCCCTTCCTGATCGGTGATCTGGCGCAGATTCCGGCCGGCCAGCAAGGCGAGCTGCAGTTGTGTATCAATGATGACCTGCTAGGCCTCTACGGTGCGGGTTTGAAGGACAACCTCGGTGCACTGACGGTTCGGGTCGAGTTCGGCACGCTGTGAAACCTTGAGCGGTAACGGCATCAATCCGTTACCGCTCTTTTTCTCAGGCGGCTGAGCGTTGATTGCGCAAGGCCACTGGCCCGGCGCGTTCTTCGATGGCCCGTTTCAGTTCGCTCCGAAGCCCCAGCAGGAAGCCTGCTTCCACCACCACAAACAATGGCCCGACAATCAACCCCGTCACATCATCGACAAACGCCGGTTTGCGCCCCTCGTAATGATGGCCGACAAACTGAATCGCCCAGCCCACCACAAACATCCCGATGCCGGCGCTAAGCCAGGCAAATGTGCTTTGCTGCGCAAGCACATGCCCCAGCCAGACCGACAGGCCCAGCAATACCGTCATCAGCACTCCAAGCCGCAGTTCCAGGCGCAGGTAAAACCACGCCGACGCCAGTGACACCAGCACTGCCGGTGACAGCCAGCCCCCAGCCCATTGCGGACGCGACAGCAACACCGCGACCGCCACGACGATCAGGGGAATGCCCACGAAGTGGCTGGCGATATTGCGCGGATCACGGTGGTAGGCGGCGTATTGACTGAGATGGTCAACGAGGCTTTTCATTGTTATTCCTCCTGTAGGGTGATTGATGATGCCCCGGGTTCATCTCTCGCTCTGTCAGCCAGGCGACAATCTCCAGGAGTTTTCATGGACATGCAGGTTTGGCGTTCGCGCCTGGATACGGGGCAATGGTTCAGTCATGTACCTGTTTCCTTACAGGATAGTCTGCTGGCAATCGCCCGGATTCGGCGCCTATCGCCGGGGCAACTGCTGTTCAAACGCGGTGATCCCCCGTGCGGGTTGTATGCGGTGCTTGAAGGTTCGGTGCGCATTGGCGCGGTGAATGAGCAGGGCAAGGAAGCGCTGCTGAGTCTGGTGGAGCCGCCGCACTGGTTCGGCGAAATCTGCCTGTTCGATGGTCAGCCGCGAACCCATGATGCCTACGCCGTGGGCCAGTGCATTCTGTTGCACATCCCGCAAACAGCGCTGCTGGCGTTGCTCGACGAACGCCCGGCGTACTGGCGGCAACTGGCATTGCTGATGAGCCACAAACTGCGCCTGACCTTCATCAACCTCGAACAGCTGAGCCTGATGCCGGCCCCGGCACGCCTGGCCCATCGCTTGCTGATGATTGCCGAGGGCTATGGTGAAATCGATCTGCCGCGCCGCGTTCTGCAACTGCCGCAGGAGCAATTGGCGTCGATGCTGTCGCTGTCGCGCCAGACCACCAACCAGATCCTCAAGGACTTGCAGGGGCAGGGGATTCTGAATCTCAGGTATGGCGAGATCGAGATTCTGGATGCGCAGCGGTTGCGGGCGTTGGCGGTGGTTTGATGTGCACTTGCAGGCGCTGTCGATTTTATTGATGGGCTTTGTCCATGAACGCGCCTAGCCTGTGAAGACGACAATCGAGGTGTGCCATGCGTGTGCTGTTAGTGGAAGACGAACCCGAGACCGCCAGCCTCCTGGCCAAAGGCCTGAGCGAAGCGAGTTATGCGGTGGATGTAGCGCTCAATGGCATGGACGGCCGACGCTTTATCGAATCTGGCGAATATGAATTGATTATCCTCGACGTGATGCTGCCGGGGCTCAACGGCTGGCAGTTGCTGCAGCAAATCCGCAAGCTCGGCGATACGCCGGTGCTGTTGCTCACCACCACGGACGGCATCGAGGACCGGCTGCGCGGGTTGGAGTTGCATGAGGATGATTACCTGCTCAAGCCGTTTACCGTCAGCGAGCTGGTGAAACGGGTGCGCAAGCTGTTGCGGCGAGATCGGGGGCGGTAGCAGTAGCGGTTTCAGTGGTGCTTGAGAAATTGCGATGGGGCCGGAAATCTCAACGCACCTTGCGAATCTATTACCGCAACCCATCCCGAAACTGCCCCGGCGTCATCCCCGTCCAGCGCTTGAACGCGCGGCTGAAGCTGCTGGTGTCGGCGAATCCCAATAGATAACTAACCTCGCTCAACGAGCATTGCGGGTCGCGCAGGTGCAGCAGCGCCAGGTTTTCCCGACTTTCGTTGAGCAGCGTATCGAATCGACAACCTTCGTCCGCCAGGTGCCGTTGCAGGCTGCGCAAGCTCAAGTGCAGTGCTTCGGCGATGCGATCGGCCGACGGTTCGCCCTCAGGCAGTTGCTCTTCAATGGCGTCGCGAACCTTGCGCTCCCAGGTCAGGGGCTTGAGTTGTGCCAGGGTGCGTTTGAGCACGGTTTCGTTGTGTTCGGCCAGTTCCGGGTTGGCGTCGTCCAGGTGGCTGTCGAAATCCACCAGGGCGAATTCCAGTCGGTCTTCCTCGGCGGCGAAATACACCGGCGAACGGAACACTTTGTGCCATTGATGCGGGTCGGCAGGTTCCGGACGGCGCAGATAAACCGCCAGCGGCGCGTAGTCACGGCCCAGCCGGTTACGGCAGGTGCGCACGTAAATCGCCGCGAAGGCGTCGATGGCTTCGAAGGCGGGCGCGGGGTTGCCCTGGGGGATTTTCAGGCGGAAGCGGTAGCGATCCTCGTCGCGGATCAGCTCCAGGTCCAGCGCATTACTGACCACCTGGTGATAACGCACGATGCGCTCGAAGACCTCCCGCAGACTGCCGCTGGCTACCAACGCATAACCCAGCGCATGAAAGGTGGTAGGGCTGACGAAACGCGACACCCGCAAGCCAATCGCCGGGTCGCCGCTGACCTGCACCGCGATTTCCCACAGACGCGTGGTGCCGGACAACGGGTAACGGGCGTTCGGGTCGTCCATCAACTGCGGGTCGAGCCCTGCCTGTTGGCACAGGGCGGTGCTGTCGAGCCCCAGCGCATCGAGCTGCTTGCGCAGGGCGCGGGTCCAGCTGGCGAGGGAGGTCGGTTCAGTCATGTCGATTGGCGCGTCCGGTCAACAGGTTGGCGTTCACGGCTACCGTTCAGTTAAGCATCACAGGGCAGGATGCGAGCATCAATAACCAAAGGATGGAAGCATGGACGGTACTTCTGCAAGTCCCCAGCGACTGAATGCAGCACAGCGATCAGCGCATATTCGCCAAGTGGTATTGGCCAAAGGCGTCGAACTGCGTCAGCGCTACCCGATTCTCAATCATCAGGACGCCTTGGGCGCGGGTATTCTGGCCTTCGCCCTGGCCGGGATGATCGGTTCGGCAGTGCTCTACATCAACGGATATATGGCTTGGTGGGCATGCCTGTTGCTCAACGCGTTCTTCGCCTCGTTGACCCATGAACTTGAGCATGACCTGATCCACAGCATGTATTTTCGCAAACAGCGGGTGCCGCATAACCTGATGATGGGCCTGGTGTGGCTGGCGCGGCCGAGCACCATCAATCCGTGGATCCGCCGCCATTTGCACCTCAACCACCACAAGGTGTCCGGCACCGAAGCCGACATGGAAGAGCGGGCGATCACCAACGGTGAGCGCTGGGGTTTTGCGCGGCTGTTGATGGTTGGCGACAACGTGATGTCGGCGTTTATCCGCATGCTGCGGGCCAAGACCTGGGCGCACAAGTTCAGCATCCTCAAGCGCTCCCTGAAAGTTTACGCACCGCTGGCGCTGATGCATTGGGGGGCGTGGTATGTGTTCCTCGGTTTTCACGCCGCCAACGGCATCGCGCATCTGTTGGCTGTGCCCATCGAATGGTCGGCGACGACATTGGCGGTGATGCAAGTGATCGACATCGCTGTCGTGGTGATCATCGGTCCGAACGTGTTGCGCACGTTCTGCCTGCACTTTGTCAGCTCGAACATGCACTACTACGGTGACGTCGAGCCGGGGAATGTGATTCAGCAGACTCAGGTCTTGAACCCTTGGTGGCTGTGGCCATTGCAGGCGTTCTGCTTCAACTTCGGCAGCAGCCACGGGATCCATCACTTTGTGGTGAAGGAGCCGTTTTACATCCGCCAGATGACAGTGCCAGTGGCGCATGAGGTGATGCGTGAGATGGGGGTTCGGTTCAATGATTTCGGGACGTTTGCACGGGCGAACCGATTTGCGCACAAGGCGACCACAGAACCCCGTCAGGTGCATGCCGCCCAGGTTTGAGCAAGGCACCCGGAAACTCAAAGGCGAAAAGCGCTCGTCATCAATTTGACCCAAAGGGACGCTACGTTGTGACGCAAGCAGCGAGGGGGCGGCGATTGCCGAAGATGATTCGTATATGCGATTTAGGCCTAATAAAGTAATTAAATATTCCTTTATTGGATAACCGATTTCGCCAATCATCGGCTTCAGGATTGTTGATCAGCGCAAACAGATTTTGAGTTTCCGGGGCCGTCTCCTTGGCAGGGTGCGGCCCCTTTTTTATTTCGGGCAAACGTATATTCGATATTGGTCTTAATAAATAGCTTCTTATTCCTTAGCGAATATAACTCTCCTCCCTATACTCGATCAGGAACAGACACACAGCAGGAGAGCTCCCCCATGCGCAACGAATCAATTCGCTACCTGATTGTGCCGGGCTGGCAAGGATCGCCAGAAGATCATTGGCAAACCCACTGGCAGAACAGTCTGCCAAACAGCGCGCGGGTGGAGCAGGCCGATTGGCTGACGCCTCGTCGTGAAGACTGGGTCGCAGCGTTGGCCGAGGCGATTGCCGCCGACAGCACGCCTGTGATCCTGATCGCCCATAGCCTGGGTTGCATCACCGTTGCCCATTGGGCAGCCACCGCGCCGCTGCAATTTTTGCGTCAAGTGCGCGGCGCCTTGCTGGTCGCGCCGGCGGACGTCGAGCGCCCCGCGTGCTCGCCGGCGCTGCGTAACTTCGCCCCGATTCCAACCAGCCTGCTGCCGTTCCCGAGCCAGGTGGTCAGCTCCGACAACGACAGCGCCGTGAGTGCGCCGCGAGCCCTTGAGCTGGCCCGCAACTGGGGTGCGGAGGCGGGGATTTTGTCGGGTGCCGGGCATATCAATGTGAAGTCCGGTCACCAGCGCTGGGAGCAGGGTTTTGCCTATCTCTATCGCCTGCAAAACCGTATGGAACACCACGCCCTGCGACGTGCGTAACCCTTTTTCTTGTTAAACGCCCCCGTCTCCCGGCGGTTTTGGGCGGGAGTCTGCCATGAGTTTGCATGAAACCTTCGGTCAGCCATTGCTGACCTTTCCCGATGCGGAGAAAAGCCCGCTGAGCATCCGTGCCAAGGCGCTGGTGTTTGTCGATCCGCGTTCCCGGCAGTTGCGCCAGGAGCTGGAACAGCTGGCGCCACGTTCGATCTCAGTGTTGATTCGCGGTGAAACCGGCAGCGGTAAAGAACTGCTGGCGCGGCACATCCATCGCGCCAGTGATCGTGGCGGGTTGTTCGTGTCCGTCAATTGCGGCGCGATCAGCCCGACTTACGCCGATGCTGAACTGTTCGGCTATGCCGCCGGCAGTTACAGCGGTTCGGCCAGCAGTCGTGCCGGCTGGTTCGGCTCGGCCAACGGCGGCACCTTGTACCTGGACGAGATCGGCGACCTGCCGCTGCCGATCCAGATCAAGTTGCTCGCAGCCCTGGAAAACCACGAAGTCACCCGCGTCGGTGCGCACCAGCCGAGCCCGGTGGACGTGCGTCTGGTGGCGGCCACCAGCATCGATCTGGCCCAGGCAGTGGCGGCCGGAAAATTCCATGAGCGGCTTTATCACTACCTCAGCGAGGGCCAGCTCGACCTGCCGGCCTTGCGTGAGCGGATGGGCGACATTTTGTCGCTGGCCGAATACTTCCTCGGCATCTACAGCCAACGCCTCGACCTGCCGGTGCCACTGATCAGCGAAGCCGCGCAGCATCTGCTGGAGCAACACAGTTGGCCGGGCAATACACGAGAGCTGGAGAACGTCATTCACTTTGCACTGCTGGTGAGTACTGGCGATGAGATTTTGCCGGAGCATTTGAATCTGCCCGAGGCGCCGGCATCGTTGCTACAGATCGAGCAGCAACTGAAAAAAATCCTCGGCAGCGGCTCCGCCGCCGAAAAAGAGGCCTTGAAAGACCTGCTCAAAACCACGGGGCTTCTGTAGGAGCGAAGCTTGCTCGCGACAGCGGTGTGCCAGGCAATATTGATGTCGGCTGACACTCCCTCTTCGCGGGCAAGCCTCGCTCCTACAGGGTCGTTCGTGGATTGGACTGTATGAACAAAATGGAATATGAAAGTGAATAAAAGATATTGTTCGGGAATAAAAAATCCCGGTATTGTCCGCGTCACGCCAGCGATAGCACTTCACTGGCACCTAAACATTTAGCCGTCGTCGATGACGACCGTGATTTTCGATAAGGACACTGCATGAAAAAGGTTCTGTTGTTCACCGCATTGGCGGCTGCCCTGACCGCGGGCCTGGCCCAGGCTGGCGAGAAACTGGTGGTTGCGGCGACGCCGATTCCACATGCCGAGATTCTTGAACTGATCAAGCCAACCCTCGCCAAAGAAGGCGTAGACCTGGAGATCAAAGTCTTCACCGACTACGTTCAGCCGAACGTGCAGGTCGACCAGAAGCGTCTGGACGCCAACTACTTCCAGACCCTGCCGTACCTGAAAAGCTTCAACGAAGGCAAAGGCACGAACCTGGTAACTGTGATCGGTGTGCACGTCGAACCGTTCGGCGGCTACTCGAAGAAAGTCAAAACCCTGGCTGAGCTGAAGGACGGCGCAACCATCGCCATCCCGAACGAAGGCAGCAACAGCGGCCGTGCCCTGATCCTGCTGCAGAAGGCTGGCCTGATCGAGTTGAAAGACCCGAAAAACGCTTTGGCCACCCCGAAAGACATCGCCAAGAACCCGCACAATTTCAAGTTCAAGGAACTGGAATCGGCCATGCTGCCGCGTGTTCTGGACCAGGTCGATCTGGACATGATCAACACCAACTACGCGCTGGACGCGGGCCTCAACCCGGCTAAAGACGCGCTGGTGATCGAAGGTGCCGATTCGCCTTACGTGAACTTCCTGGTGGCACGTCCGGACAACAAGGACAGCGTTGCCATCCAGAAACTGGCCAAGGCCCTGACCAGCCCGGAAGTGAAGGCGTTCATCGACAAGAAATACAGTGGCGCTGTACTGCCGGCGTTCTGATTCACCGCCGTCTCGAACCCCTTCAAGGTTTCAAACGCCGACGGCTACTACAGCGTCGGCGTTTTTTATTGCGCCAAGATCAAAAGATTTCAGGCCACCCGCGCCTTCAACGCCCTGCGCAGCGCCACCAGCAATTTCACGATGTCCTGCGGATCCAGCCGCGGCGGCACTTTTACGTCAGCCATGTTCTCTTCCTTGTGATGGTTCGGCCGGGGGAGTCTGGCCAAAAGCTGCACGTCCTTGGAGGGGCATCTTGAAAAAAAGATCCTTCCTACAGCGCAAAGGAAAATAGCCGTCTCCCGCTGCCGTCGCAAACCCACAGGATAGTTTTTTGTGTGATATCAATATGCTTTATCGGTATTTAAATTCCTCTTTTTATACCTTTAAAGTCGGTGCCTGCCGGGTGGTTATCCACTGCCCATGGACTGCGCCATCGTCGCTTCCCGAGCGGCTTACAGGATGTTCAATGACCTTCGACTACGCATTTATCCTCGGCACCCTGCCGGCGTTTCTCAAAGCCGTTGGCGTGACGCTGCAGGTCGGCTTCATCGCCATCGGCACTTCATTGCTGGTGGCGCTGGTCAACGCGACGATTCTGGTGTTTCGCACGCCTTACCTGCAGCGGCTGGTCGGGCTGTATGTGGAGTTGGCGCGCAACACGCCATTGCTGATCCAGTTGTTCTTCGTCTACTTCGCCTTGCCGGCCCTGGGCATCAAAGTCTCGGGCTTCGCCGCAGCGATCATCACCATGACCTTTCTCGGCGGAGCCTACCTCACCGAAGTCCTGCGTGCCGGCGTGGATGCCGTGCCCCAGGCGCAACTTGAGTCCGGTCGTTCAATTGGCTTGTCCCACGGGCAATTGCTGCGCTACGTGATCTTGCCGCAGGCCGGCATCCTCAGCCTGCCGTCGCTATTCGCCAATTTCATATTCCTGCTCAAGGAAACCACGGTGGTCTCGGCGGTGGCGGTGCCGGAGATTCTCTACACCACCAAGAGCTACATCGCGCTCTATTACAAAACCTACGAAATGCTCGCCGTGCTGACGTTGATCTGCGTGCTGTTGTTTTTGCCGTTGTCGCTGCTGCTCAGCCGTCTGGAAAGGAGGCTCCAGCATGGCCAGTTCGGGTCTTGAGTTGCTCATGGTGTCATTGCCGCAATTGGGCAAGGGCGCTGCGCAAACCTTGTCGATTTCTTTTCTGAGCATCGCCTTCAGCACCGTCGGCGGCGTGCTCTACGGCGTGTTGCGCACGCTGAATTCGAAGTGGCTGAACGTCATTTTGCGGGTCTATCTGGAATTGTTCCGGGCGATCCCGGTGCTGGTCTGGTTGTATTTGCTGTTCTTCGGCCTGCCGATTTTTTTCGGCCTGAGCATTCCGAGCTTCTGGTGCGCGGTGCTGGTGCTGTCGCTGTGGGGCGCCAGCGAAGTCGGGGAAGTGGTGCGCGGCGCCTTGCATTCGTTACCGCGCGGCCAGCGAGAAGCGGGATTGTCGATTGGCTTGAACGGCCCGCAACTCTATGGCTACGTGCTGCTGCCCCAGGCGCTGAAACGCATGACGCCGCCGACCATCAACGTCTACACGCGGATCATCAAGACCAGCTCCCTGGCGGTGCTGATCGGCGTGGTGGACGTGATCAAGGTCGGCCAGCAGATCATCGAGCGCACCTACGAATCGGTACTGATCTATGGCGCGCTGTTTCTGTTTTTCTTTTTCATCTGCTACCCGCTGTCAGCCGCTTCCCGCGTGCTGGAGCGGCGCTGGACGCAAGCATGAACGCATTGATCGAGTTCAAGGGTTTCAACAAGTTTTTTGGCGAGCAGCAGGTGCTCAACGGCATCGACCTGAAGGTGAAACCGGGCGAAGTGATCGTCATCCTCGGCCCCAGCGGCTGTGGCAAAAGCACCTTGCTGCGCTGCCTCAACGGCCTGGAAGTCGCTCACAGCGGCAGCTTGAATTTTGCCGGGCGTGAGTTGCTGGGCAAGGGCACCGACTGGCGCGAAGTGCGTCAGCAGATCGGCATGGTATTCCAGAGTTATCACCTGTTCCCGCACATGAGTGTGCTCGATAACGTGCTGCTTGGCCCGGTGAAAGTGCAGAAGCGCGATCGCCGCGAAGCCCGTTCCCAGGCCGAAGCCTTGCTGGCGCGCGTAGGCCTGTTGGACAAGCGCGACGCGTTCCCGCGTCAGCTCTCCGGTGGTCAGCAACAACGCATCGCCATCGTCCGTTCGCTGTGCATGAATCCCCAGGTCATGCTCTTTGACGAAGTCACCGCCGCCCTTGACCCGGAGATGGTCAAGGAGGTGCTCGAAGTGATTCAGGGGCTGGCCCGCGAAGGTATGACGCTGCTGATCGTCACCCACGAAATGGCCTTCGCCCGCGCCGTGGCCGACCGCATCGTGTTCATGGACGCCGGGCGCATCCTTGAGCAACAACCCCCCGAGATTTTCTTTACGAACCCGCAAACCGCACGAGCGCAGCAGTTCCTGGAGAAGTTCTCCTATGTCGCCGCACTACCCAAAACGACTCAAACAAAGGAACTGGAACTGCCATGAAAACTGCCAAGTCTTCTCTGCTGCTACTCCCGCTGCTCGGCCTGGCGCTGCTGGCCGGCTGCAACAAAACCGAAGAACCGGCCAAGCCGAAAGTCGCCAGCGTCAGCAGCGCACCGGCCGGTTACCTGGAAAAGATCAAAGCCCGGGACAAGCTGATTGTCGGCGTGTTCACCGACAAACCGCCGTTCGGTTTTGTCGATGAAGCCGGGCGCTACGTGGGGTTCGATACCGACATTGGTCGCCAATTCGCCAAGGATCTATTGGGCGATGAAAACAAAGTCGAGTTCGTGGCGGTGGAGCCGGCGAGCCGGATTCCATTCCTGCAAAGCGACAAGGTCGACCTGATCCTGGCCAACATGACCGTCACCCCGGAGCGCAAGGAAGCGGTGGACTTCACCAACCCGAACCTCAAGGTGGCGGTGCAGGCGCTGGTGCCGCAGGCCAGTTCAGTGAAGAACCTTGATGACTTGGCGACCCGCACGACTATCGTGACCACGGGCACCACAGCCGATGTCTGGCTGACCAAAAATCACCCGGACTGGAAACTGCTGAAGTTCGAGAAAAACTCCGAGTCCCTGCAAGCCCTGGCCAATGGTCGCGGCGACGCTTATGCGCAGGACAATCTGGTGCTGTTCAGCTGGGCCAAACAAAACCCGGGCTACCGTGTACTGGAGCAGAAGTTGGGCGCCGAAGCACCGATCGCCCCGGCGGTAAAGAAGGGCAACATCGAACTGCGTGATTGGGTGAATGCGGAGTTGGCGAAGCTGGGTGAGGATAAATTTTTGCTCAAGCTGTACGACCAGTACGTGCGTAAAGAGCTGAGCGATGACACCAGGCCTGAGAGCGTGATTGTCGAGGGTGGGAAGTGGCAGGGGTGATTTGCTTCAGCTGATCGTTCCCACCTGTGGTGAGGGAGCTTGTTCCCTCGCCACAGAGCGAGGGAACGATCAGTGTGTCTCAGTCGGGCCAATACCACACCGGCTCATCCAGCATCCGCTGCCCGACCATCCCGGTCTGGCCGAAATCTTTCTCCAGCACAATGCAATTGCATTCCGGGTCTTGCTGCAATGCCGAGATCAAGCGCCGCGCATGGGACACCACCCACACCTGGCACTGTTCGGACGCTCGAATAATCAACCGCGCCAACGCCGGCAACAAGTCCGGATGCAGACTGGTTTCCGGCTCATTCAGCACCATCAGCGTCGGCGGCCGGGGTGTCAGCAATGCCGCGACCAGCAACAGATAGCGCAACGTCCCGTCCGACAATTCGGCGGCGGACAGTGGCCGCAACAACCCTTCCTGATAAAACTCGATTGCAAATCGGCCACCTTGCAGCAATGCGATGTTCAGCGTCGCGCCGGGGAACGCATCGCTGATCGCCGCCTGCAAGGCTTCGGGATCGCCGATTTCGCGGATGGTCTGTAATGCCGCCGCGAGGTCACGACCGTCGTGGTGCAACACCGGCGTGCGAGTGCCCAGTTGTGGTTGTCGCGCCGGAGCTTCGGCATCGCTGCGAAAGTGATCGTAGAAGCGCCAACGGCGGATGAATTCACGCAGCTGCAAGACTTCCGGCGAGGTACGCAAGCTACCAACCTGATCGAACAGGCTGTCGAAATTCGGCGTGTGCTGGGACAGCACCTCCCAGCCGCGCCCGACCCGGGCGCGGATCATTGGGCCGTTGCGATCCACCAGCAGGCTGGCCGGGCGATAGAACGGCCCGGACCAGATGCATTCCTTTTTGATTTCCGGGTCCAGAGAAAACGCGGAAAGACTCGGTTCCGCAAGGCCCAGCGCGATCGAGTAGCTGAAGTCTTCACCGGCAAACCCCAGGCGCAGGCGCTTGACGCCGTGTCGCATGGTTGCCTGGACCGGGATTTCACCCTTGCGCATGCGCTGGGTGATGGTTTCCGGCCCGGCCCAGAAGGTCGAATCCAGCCCACCCTCGCGTGCCAAGCCATTGACCACTCCACCCTGAGCAGTTTCCGCCAGCAGACGCAAGGCGCGGTAGAGATTGGATTTACCGCTGCCGTTGGGGCCGGTGATCAGGTTCAGCCGTTCGAGCGGAATCACCAATTTATTGATCGAGCGGTAGTTGGCCACCGCGAGGGTTTTGAGCATGGGGAGCTTCCTGCTGCAGGGTCAGCCATTCTGCCTTATTGTCAGCAACACGGTGATCCCTGTGGCGAGGGGGCTTGCCCCCGTTGGGTTGCGAAGCAGCCCTTAAACCAGTCACCGCGTTTCTTTCAGGATCACTGTGTTAGCCGGCTTACGACTGCTGCGCAGTCGAACGGGGGCAAGCCCCCTCGCCACAGTCAAGCCCCTCGCCACAGGGAATGCAGCAAACCCGTGCACCTGTTGAACCCTGTTCTAAGCTCACAGTCGTATCGTCACTGGCACGTACGTACAACGCAAAGGAGTCTGCATGGCGGGTCCCGGATTGAAATTAATGGTTGGCCTGAGCCTCTTCGCCCTGCTGACCGCTTGTGGCGAGAAAAAGCCCGTCGAGAAGGACCGTCCGCGAGTCTTCGTGCAAGAGGTCAAGCCAACCGATTACGCCGCCGCGGTGACACTCACCGGCGATGTCCAGGCCCGAGTCCAGACCGAGTTGTCGTTCCGCGTGGGCGGCAAGATCATCCAGCGCATGGTCGATGTCGGTGACCGAGTGTCGGCCAAACAAGTGCTGGCCAGGCTTGACCCCAAAGACCTGCAAACCAATGTCGATTCGGCCCAGGCCCAGGTCGTTGCCGAACAGGCGCGGGTCAAACAGACTGCCGCCGCCTTCGTTCGCCAGCAAAAACTCCTGCCCAAGGACTACACCAGCCAGAGCGAATACGACTCCGCCCAAGCGGCCTTGCGCAGCAGCCAGAGCGCATTGAGCGCGGCTCAAGCGCAATTGGCCAACGCCCGTGATCAATTGAGCTACACCGCGTTGATTGCCGATGCGCCAGGCGTGATTACCGCGCGCCAGGCCGAAGTCGGTCAGGTGGTGCAGGCCACGGTGCCGATTTTCAGTCTGGCCCGGGATGGCGAGCGTGACGCGGTGTTCAACGTTTACGAATCGCTGCTGGCCGAGCCGCCATCGGACAGATCAATTGTGGTCAGCCTGCTCGACAATCCGAAAATCAAGACCACGGGCACCGTTCGCGAAGTCACGCCAGCGGTGTCCGCGCAGACCGGCACGGTGCAAGTCAAAGTCAGCCTCGACGGTCTCCCTGAAGGCATGCAGCTCGGCTCGGTGGTGAGCGCCACCGCCAAGCCTGTGGGCAAAACCGCGGTGGAGCTGCCTTGGGCTGCCCTGACCAAAAACCTCAGCGACCCTGCCGTGTGGTTAGTGGACGCCGAGGGCAAGGCGCAGTTGCACACGGTCACCGTTGGCCGTTACCTGACCGGCAAAGTCATTGTCAGCGCCGGCCTCACCGGTGGCGAAAAAGTCGTCACCGCGGGCGGCCAGTTGCTGCACCCGGGCGTACGGGTGGAGGTCGTCGAAAATACCGATCAGACCCCAACGACAGGAGCCCAACCATGAAGCGCCTGTTGCTGTTGTCCGCCGCTGTGCTGCTGGGTGCCTGTTCCAAGGAAGAAGCGCCGCCAGAACCGGTGCGGCCGGTGTTGTCTGTGGAAGTGAAAGCGCTCAATCAAGAAAACCTCGGCCGGTTCGCCGGCAGCATTCAGGCCCGTTACGAAAGCAACGTTGGGTTCCGGGTGCCGGGGCGTATCGCCAGCCGTAACGTCGATGTCGGTGCCGAAGTCCAGAAAGGCGCCTTGCTCGCCACCCTCGACCCCACCGATCAGCAGAACCAGTTGCGCTCGGCCCAGGGTGACCTGGCGCGTGTTCAGGCGCAGCTCATCAACGCCCAGGCCAACGCCCGGCGTCAGCAGGAACTGTTCAATCGCGGGGTCGGCGCTCAGGCGCAACTGGACATCGCCCAGACCGATTTGAAAACCACCCAGGCGTCCCTCGATCAAGCCAGGGCCGCGGTCAATCAGGCGCAGGACCAACTCAACTACGTTGAACTGCGCACCGATCACAAAGCCATTGTCACCGCGTGGAGCGCCGAAGCCGGGCAGGTGGTGACGGCCGGCCAGCAGGTGGTGACTCTGGCGCAGCCGGACATCAAGGAAGCAGTGATCGACCTGCCCGATACCCTGGTCGATGATTTGCCGGCCGACGTGGTGTTCCAGGTCGCCTCGCAGCTGGACCCGAGCATCACCAGCACCGCCATCGTGCGTGAAATCGAACCCCAGGCCCAAAGCGCGACCCGTACCCGTCGCGCCCGCCTGAGCCTGACCGATACGCCGCCGGGTTTTCACCTCGGCACGGCGATCAGCGTGACCCTCAGCTCTGAAATCAAACCACGCCTCGAACTGCCGGCGAGCGCATTGCAGGAGGTCGATGGGAAAACACGGATCTGGATCGTCGATCCACAGACGCAAACCGTTGCCCCACGGGAGGTCAGCCTGATCAGCCGGACCGACGACACAGTGGTCGTGGCCAACGGTGTGAAATCCGGCGAGCGGGTGGTCAGTGCCGGTGTGAACAGCCTCAAGCCGGGGCAGAAAGTGAGAATTGACGAGGGCAGCCCGCAATGAAAGGGAGTTTCAACTTATCCGAATGGGCCCTCAAGCATCAGTCGTTTGTCTGGTATTTGATGTTCGTCGCGCTGTTGATGGGCGTGTTCTCCTACCTGAACCTGGGTCGCGAAGAAGACCCGTCGTTCACCATCAAAACCATGGTGATCCAGACCCGTTGGCCCGGCGCGACCCAGGAAGAAACCCTCAAGCAGGTCACTGACCGGATCGAGAAAAAACTCGAAGAACTCGACTCGCTCGATTACGTGAAAAGCTACACCCGCCCCGGCGAATCAACGGTCTTCGTTAACCTGCTCGACACCACCAGCGCCAAGGACATTCCGCAAATCTGGTACCAGGTGCGCAAGAAGATCAACGACATCCGCGGCGACTTCCCGCAAGGCCTGCAAGGGCCGGGCTTCAACGATGAGTTCGGTGATGTGTTCGGTTCGGTGTATGCCTTTACCTCTGACGGCCTGTCGATGCGCCAGCTACGCGATTACGTGGAACAGGTGCGTGCCGAAATCCGTGAAGTGCCAGGATTGGGCAAGGTCGAAATGATCGGCGAGCAGGATGAAGTGCTGTACCTGAACTTCTCCACCCGCAAACTCGCCGCCCTCGGCATCGATCAGCGCCAGGTGGTGCAGAGCCTGCAATCACAGAATGCCGTGACCCCGGCGGGAGTGATCGAGGCCGGCCCGGAGCGGATTTCGGTGCGGACCTCGGGGCAGTTTGCCTCTGAGAAAGACCTGGCCAACGTCAATCTGAAGCTCAACGACCGCTTCTACCGCCTGGCCGACATCGCCGATATCAGTCGTGGCTATGTCGATCCTGCCACCCCGGAGTTTCGTTTCAACGGCCAGCCGGCCATCGGCCTGGCAATCGCCATGAAGAAGGGCGGCAACATCCAGGCATTTGGCAAGGCGCTGCATCTGCGCATGAACGAGCTGACGGCCGACCTGCCGGTGGGCGTTGGCGTGCACAACGTTTCCGATCAGGCCGAAGTGGTGGAAGAAGCTGTCGGCGGTTTCACCAGTGCGTTGTTCGAGGCCGTGGTGATCGTGCTGATCGTCAGCTTCGTCAGCCTTGGCGTGCGCGCCGGGCTGGTGGTGGCATGTTCGATTCCGTTGGTGCTGGCGATGGTCTTCCTCTTCATGGAATACAGCGGCATCACCATGCAGCGGATTTCCCTCGGTGCATTGATCATCGCCCTCGGCCTGCTGGTGGACGACGCGATGATCACGGTGGAGATGATGGTCACGCGCCTAGAAATGGGTGAAACCAAAGAGCAAGCGGCCACCTTCGCCTACACCTCGACCGCGTTCCCGATGCTCACCGGCACGCTGGTCACTGTCGCCGGTTTCGTGCCGATCGGCTTGAACGCCAGCTCCGCCGGTGAGTACACCTTCACCCTGTTCGCGGTGATCGCGGTGGCAATGCTGGTGTCATGGATCGTCGCCGTGCTGTTCGCCCCGGTGCTTGGGGTGCATATCCTGAGCGCCAAGGTGAAACCTCACGACACCGAGCCTGGGCGCATCGGTCGGGCATTCAATGGTGGCCTGCTCTGGGCCATGCGCAATCGCTGGTGGGCTATTGGCATTACCGTAGTGCTGTTCGTGCTCTCGGTGTTTTCCATGCAGTTCGTGCAGAACCAGTTCTTCCCGTCCTCGGACCGCCCGGAAATTCTCGTCGACCTGAACCTGCCGCAAAACGCCTCGATCGCCGAAACCCGCAAAGCCGTGGACAAGCTCGAAGCGACGCTCAAGGGTGACCCGGACATCGTGCGCTGGAGCACCTACATCGGCGAGGGTGCGATCCGTTTCTACCTGCCCCTCGACCAGCAGTTGCAGAACCCGTACTACGCGCAACTGGTGATCGTCAGCAAAGGCCTGGAGTCACGCACGGCGCTGACTGCTCGTTTGCAAAAGCGCTTGCGTGAAGAGTTCGTCGGCATCGGCAGTTACGTCCAGGCTCTGGAAATGGGCCCGCCGGTGGGGCGTCCGATTCAATACAGGGTCAGCGGTAAAGACATCGATCAAGTGCGCAAGCACGCGATCGCCCTGGCCACTGAACTGGATAAAAACCCGCACATCGGTGAGATCATTTACGACTGGAACGAGCCGGGCAAAGTGCTGCGCATCGACATCGCGCAAGACAAGGCGCGGCAACTGGGGCTGTCGTCGGAAGACGTGGCGAACCTGATGAACAGCATCGTCGTCGGCTCGCCGGTGACGCAGGTCGATGATGACATCTACCTGATCGACGTGGTCGGCCGCGCTGAAGATGCCGAGCGCGGCAGCCCGGAAACCTTGCAGAACTTGCAGATCGTCACCCCCGGCGGCACTTCGATACCGCTGCTGGCGTTTGCCACGGTGCGCTACGAACTGGAGCAACCGCTGGTATGGCGTCGTGACCGCAAACCGACCATTACCATCAAGGCTGCGGTGCGCGACGAGATTCAGCCGACCGACCTGGTGAAGCAGTTGCAACCGGACATCGACAAGTTCGCCGCCGGTTTGCCGGTGGGCTACAAAGTCGCCACCGGCGGTACGGTGGAGGAAAGCGGCAAGGCCCAGGGGCCGATTGCCAAGGTGGTGCCGTTGATGCTGTTTTTGATGGCGACCTTCCTGATGATCCAGTTGCACAGCGTGCAGAAGCTGTTCCTGGTGGCCAGCGTCGCGCCGCTCGGGCTGATCGGCGTGGTGCTGGCGCTGATCCCGACGGGCACGCCGATGGGCTTCGTGGCGATCCTCGGGATTCTGGCGCTGATCGGCATCATCATCCGCAACTCGGTGATCCTGGTGACCCAGATCGACGCCCTCGAGAAGGACGGCTATACGCCGTGGGACGCGGTGCTGCACGCCACGGAACACCGTCGCCGACCGATTCTGTTGACGGCCGCGGCGGCGAGCATGGGGATGATCCCGATTGCCCGGGAAGTGTTCTGGGGGCCGATGGCCTACGCGATGATTGGCGGGATCATCATTGCGACGTTGCTGACGCTGCTGTTTTTGCCGGCGCTGTATGTGGCCTGGTACAAGGTACGCGAGCCGAAGAAACAAGCGCCGTAACGATCAGTCGGCTCGACGCCAAACGCTGGCCAACCAAGGCTGCTGCTCCCGCGGCAGCCCCGCCGGCCGGTAGTAATGCTCAAGCTCCACAAACCCCGCCTCGGTCAGCATTTGTTGCCACGCCGCCAGGTCGTAATACGCCCCATACCGTGATCCGTTCCAGCCTTCCTGATTCTCGCCACGGGGATTGGAACTGAACAACACACCGCCCGGCTTCAACGCCGCGCGCAGTTGCTTCAACACCCTGGGCAACTCCTGACTCGGGACATGAAACAGCACCGCATTGGCAAAAATCCCGTCGAAGCGCTCGGCCGGCAGATCGAGTTTCAGGAAGTCCTGCTGCCAGACCTCACACCCGCTGTCGTCCCGGGCCATCTGCGCAAGCTTTTCCGAACCGTCGAGCCCGATGGCGATGTGGCCCAGGCGGGTGAAGGTTTTCAGGTCGCGGCCAGGACCGCAGCCAAAGTCGAGAATGCTGAAGGGCGCCTTACCCTGAATATGCCGCAGCAGGGCATCGATGTTCTGGCTGACATCGTGATCGCGAGTGCCTTCACGGAAGTCTTCAGCCACCGCGTTGTAATGGCCCAGAGTGGTGGAGGTGATCTGCTCCAGGTCGGTGGGAGTCTGTTTCATGGTTGGCTGCACAGAAAAAGAGAGAAGCACTGACTATAAGCGCTTTCGCACTTTTGATCTTGATTCAGCGCTTGTTCAACCCCCGAGCCAACCGATCCCCACCCAACTGAATCACCGCCACCAACACCACCAGCAACACAATCACCGTCAACATGATCTGGCTGTCAAAGCGCTGATACCCATACCGATACGCAATGTCCCCCAACCCGCCAGCGCCAATCGCCCCGGCCATGGCCGACGAATTGATCATCGTCACCAGCGTAATGGTGAACCCCCCGACAATCCCCGGCAGCGCTTCCGGCAGCAACACATGCCAGACGATATGCCAGCGCCGGCACCCCATCGCTTGCGCCGCTTCGATCAACCCGTGGTCGACTTCCCGTAGGCTGACTTCGGCAATGCGTGCGAAGAACGGCGTAGCGGCAATGGTCAGTGGCACCACGGCGGCCCATACGCCATAGGTGGTGCCGACGATCAACCGGGTAAACGGAATCAGCGCCACCATCAAAATCAAAAACGGAATCGAGCGAAACAGGTTCACGAACGCGCCCAGTGCGCGGTTCAGTGCCGGTGCTTCGTAGATTCCGCCCTTGGTGCTGGTGACCAGAATCACCGCCAACGGAATGCCCGCCAACAGCGCGATCAGCGATGACACGCCGACCATCAAAAAGGTGTCGATGAAACCTTGCAGCAATCGATCAAACCACATAACCCAGCACCTCCACCTGTTGCGCCCAATGACTGGCGCGCTGACGCAATTCCTCGGCACCGAGGGACGAACCGGTCACCGCCAGCAGCAATTGCCCCAGCGCATGGCCCTGAATCCGCTCCACGCCCCCTTGCAGCAAACGCACACGACCACCGAGGGCGCTGAACAACGCCGCCAGGTCTGGCTCGTCGCGGGTATTGCCGGTGAATTGCAAGCGCAGCACCACGGCGGCGTCCGAAGACTGCGACTGTGCCCGCAAGCGGCTTTGCAGTTCTTCCGGCAGGCCGTGTTGCAGCGGCGCGAGCAAGGTCTTGCTGACCTCATGTTGCGGGTTGCCGAAGACTTCCCAGACCGGCCCTTGCTCGACGATTCGCCCGTGTTCCAACACCACGACCCGATCACAGATATCGCGGATTACCGCCATCTCGTGGGTGATCAGCACGATGGTCAGGCCCAGGCGCTGATTAATCTCGCGCAACAGGCCGAGGATCGATTGGGTGGTCTCTGGGTCGAGGGCCGAAGTGGCCTCGTCGCACAGCAGAATTTCCGGGTCATGCACCAACGCACGGGCGATGCCGACACGTTGTTTCTGCCCGCCGGAAAGCTGCGCCGGATAAGCCTTGTGTTTACCTTGCAGACCCACCAGTTCGAGCAATTCACGGACCTTCTGCTCGCGTTTTTCCTTGGGCACACCGGCGACTTTCAATGGTAATTCGACGTTCTGCCAAACCGTCTTGGCTGACATCAAATTGAAGTGCTGGAAGATCATGCCGATGCGCCGGCGCAGCGCCACCAGTCGGTCTTCATCGAACTCGCCGATGTCCACCTGATCGATCAGTACTCGCCCGCTGCTCGGTTGTTCGAGGCGGTTGATGGTACGGATCAGAGACGACTTGCCGGCACCGCTGCGCCCGATGATGCCGAACACTTCGCCGCGCTGGATTGCCAGGTCGATACCGTGCAGGGCCGCCACCGGACCTTGCTGGCCATTGTAGGTTTTACCCAGGCCGATGAAGCGCACGTGGGCGCGGTTCAGCTCGGGGTGGAGCTCGGTGCGTTCAGCACTGTGTGGCTCTGGAGTCTCCAGTCGCCGTTGGATGGCGGCCGTCATGCTCAGCTTTCCCAGCCAGCTTGATAGAGCTTGCCATGGGTCTTATCCAGCGCTGCGCGAACCGCTGGCGAGTGCTGATAGATGTCGACGAATTTGATCAGCCGTGGGTCGGTTTTGCTTTTCGGCTGGATCACGAACTGGATTACGTATTCCTTGTGATCGAGACCGTCGAACAGCAGCGCGGAGCTGGCATCGAAGGTTTTCGACAGGCGAATGTAGGCCGGATAACCCTGGACCAGATCGGCGTCGTCGTAGGCGCGTACCAGTTGCACGGCTTCGACCTGAAGGATTTTGATTTTCTTCGGGTTGGCGATGATGTCCTCTTCGGTGGCCTTGTAGCCGACGCCCGGTTTGAGCGTGATTAACCCGGCCTTGGCCAACAGTTGCAGGCCGCGACCGCTGTTGATCGGGTCGTTGGCGATGGCCACGCTGGCGCCTTCTGGCAACTCGGCGAAGCTTTTGTATTTCTTCGAATAGAGGCCGACGTTGTTGATGATGCCCGGGGCGAACGGCACCAGATCAAAGCCGGCCGCGGCCTTGGCGTTTTCCAGGAACGGGATGTGCTGGAAATAGTTCACGTCGATGTCGCCCGAGGCGAGGCTGACGTTGGGAGCGATCCAGTCGCTGAACTCCACGAGTTCGACTTTCAGGCCTTGTTTGCTGGCTTCCTCTACGGCGGCTTCCAGCGGAATGGCGAAGGCGGCGGTGGTGCCGACTTTCAGCGGCGCGTCGGCGGCGAAGGTGATGGAGCTGAAGAGGCCGAGGGCCAGGGCCAGTGCTTTGACTGGGTGGGATAAGAGTTTTTTGGTCATGAGTAGTTTCCAGTCAATTGTTTAATCGGTGCACAAATTTGTGGCGAGGGGGCTTGCCCCCGTTGGGCCGCGAAGCGGCCCCAAAACCATGCAATGAGGTGTGTCAGGTAAAACCGGTCCGCAGGTTTGCGACTGCTGCGCAGCCGAACGGGGGCAAGCCCCCTCGCCACAGGATTAGCGGCGGAACGCAGAGCCCGTATGTTGCTCAGGCAAATGCGCGTCACGCTGAAACAGCTTTTCCCGCAGACTGCCGTTGTCGTAAGCGGTCTTGTACGAGCCCCTGCGTTGCAACTCGGGAATCACCAGCTCAATGAAATCCACATAGCTTTCCGGGGTGACGATCCGTGTCAGGTTGAAGCCGTCGAGGCCGGTTTCGGCGATCCATGATTCCAGCTCATCGGCCACTTGCTCAGGCGAGCCGACCACGGTGATGTAGCGGCCACCGAGGGCGTGTTGTTCCAGCAGTTTGCGGCGGGTCCAGTCGTTGTTTTGCAGGTTCTTGGTGGCGGACTGGATGGCGTTGCTCTTCACGTACTGGATCGGTTCGTCGAGTTCGTATTCGGAAAAATCGATCCCGGTGGACGCCGAAAAGTGCGCCACGCCGGCCTCGGCGCTGGCGTAGCTCAGGTACTCGGCATGCTTGGCCCAGGCCAGCGCTTCGGTGGCGCCGACGATCACGTTTAAACCCATGAACACCTTGATGTCCCAAGGATTGCGCCCGGCCTCGACGGCGCTGGCGCGAACCTTGTCCACTTGAACCCGGGTCGCCGGTTTGTTCTGGCCGCTGATGAACACGCACTCGGCATGCCGACCGGCGAACAGCAAACCGCGATCGGAGCTGCCGGCCTGGAACAGCACCGGCGTGCGTTGCGGCGACGGCTCGCAGAGGTGATAACCCTCGACCTGATAGAACTCGCCCTTGTGCTCGACCTTGTGCACTTTGTCTGGCTGGGCGTAGATCCGTTGCTCGCGGTCGTTGAGCACCGCGCCGTTTTCCCAACTGCCCTCCCAGAGTTTGTAGAGCACTTGCAGATATTCGTCGGCCTGGTCGTAACGTCGGTCGTGTTCCACCTGTTCGCTGAGACCCATGGCTTTGGCGGCGCTGTCCAGATAGCCGGTGACGATGTTCCAGCCGACGCGGCCGCGACTCAGATGATCAAGCGTCGACAGGCGTCGGGCGAACAGATACGGCGGCTCGTAGGTCAGGTTGGCGGTCAGGCCGAAGCCGAGGTTCTTGGTGACCGCGGCCATGGCCGAGACCAGCAGCAGCGGATCGTTGACCGGCAATTGGATCGACTCTTTGAGCGGCACATCGACCGAGTTCTGGTAGACGTCGTACACGCCGACGATGTCGGCGATGAACAGACCGTCGAACAGTCCGCGCTCCAGCAGTTGCGCCAGTTCGGTCCAGTATTCGATCGTCTTGTACTGGGTGGACGTGTCCCGTGGATGGGTCCACAGACCATGGTTGATGTGCCCGATGCAGTTCATGTTGAACGCGTTGAGCAGGATCTTCTTTTTGCTCATCAAATGGTCCCCCGCAACGGCGGGTTTTCATCGTTGAGGTAGTAATTGCCCACCGCGTGATACTTCCAGCGCACCGGGTCGTGCAGGGTGTGCACCCGGGCGTTGCGCCAGTGGCGATCCAGGCCGTGCTCAATCAGAGTTGCTTGGCTACCGGCTAATTCGAACAGCGTGCTGCCGGCGGCGAGCGAGATTTCTGTGCTGATGGCCCGGGCTTCGGCAACCGCAATCGACGCGGCGGCGACGGTCTCGGCATTGGTGTCGACCTGGGCCTGGTCAAGGAATTCGCCGGAGCGCTCCAGCAAGGCTTCGGTGGCGTGCAGGCGAATGCTCAAGTGGCCGAAGCTCTTGAGGGTCAGTGGGTCTTCGGTGGCTGTTTCATGCGTGGCGTCGATCCACGGCCGGGTTTTGGTCCGCACGAAATGCAATGCATCTTCATAGGCTGCGCGGGCAATGCCGGTGTCGATCGCGGCGTGGAGAATCTGCGCCAATGGGCCGACAGTGGTCGGGCGCTCGAACGCGCTTTGAAATGGAATCACGTCCTCGGCGGCAACGTAGACATCCTCGAACACCACCGAACCGCTGCCGGTGGTGCGCTGGCCGAAGCCGCTCCAGTCGTCGATGACCGTCAGGCCTTTGCTGTTGTGCGGGACGAAGGCCAGCTGCTGCACGCCGTTTTCATCCACTACTGAGGTGGGGATGCGCTGGGCGTAAATGGCGCCGGTGGCGTAGAACTTGCGGCCGTTGATGCGATAGCCGTCACCGTCGCGGGTCAGGCGGGTGACGCGGTCATGGGCGGTTTTGGTGCCTAGTTCCGCCAGTGCATTGCCGAAACGCTGGCCGGCCAGCACTTCGGCATACAGGCGTTTTTTCTGCTCATGGCTGCCGTTCACACGGAGCACTTCGAGGGCGTAGAAATGGTTCTGCGGGATCTGCCCGAGGGAGCCGTCGGCCTGGGCGATCAACGCGATCACTTTGGCCAGGGTGACGTTGGAAACACCGGCGCCGCCGTATTCCTTTGGCACGCTGATGCCCCAAAGACCCGAACGGGAAAACACTTCCAGTTCCGGGTGCGGCAATCGACGTTCGCGGTCGCGCAGGGCGCTGTCGCGTTTGAAGTCGTCGGCCAGGTCACCGGCGACGATCAGGGCTTGCTCATCGCTGGTAATGACCGCGACGTTTCGAGAAAGAGACATGTGTTTCTCCAGCGATCTGGTCGTTAAATCCAGGAGTGGCGAGCCGGCAACGTGCCGTTCAAGTGATAAGCGCCAACCGCGTGATACTTCCAGCGCACCGGGTCGTGCAGCGTGTGCACCCGGGCATTGCGCCAGTGGCGGTCGAGGTTGAACTCGGCGAGGGTGGCGCGGCTGCCGGCCAGCTCGAAGAGTTTTTCGCTGGCCAGCAGCGAGATCTCGGTGGTCAGCACTTTGGCCTCGGCAACGGCAATCGAGGCGCGTGCCGCAGACTCGGCGGTGAGCGGCGCGGCGTTGACCTGATCGAGCACTTGCCCGGCCTTGCGCAGCAGCGCTTCGGCGGCGTGCAGTTCGATTTTCAGCTTGCCGATATCGGCGATCACGTAGAGGTCGTCGCTGGCCCGTTCGACCTTGGCGTCGATCCAGGGCCGGGCACGGGTTTTCACGAATTCGATGGCGTCATCGATAGCGCCCCGGGCGATGCCGGCGTCGATGGCCGCTTGAATCAGTTGCGACACGGCGCCCTGAGTGTTCGGGCTGTCGTTGATCCT
This sequence comes from Pseudomonas sp. KD5, assembly GCF_012932895.1. Taxonomy (NCBI): domain Bacteria; kingdom Pseudomonadati; phylum Pseudomonadota; class Gammaproteobacteria; order Pseudomonadales; family Pseudomonadaceae; genus Pseudomonas; species Pseudomonas sp. KD5. The sequence goes on from NZ_JDWJ01000004.1 coordinate 103,202, forward strand.
CCAGTTATCCACCACCAGCTCGGCGTCGACCCGCACGTTGTTGAGCAAAATGGTGCCGCTGGCGGTGGTGCGCTGGCCGAAACCTGACCAGTCATCAACGATGCGCAAGCCCGGTGTGCCGCGCCGAACGAAGGCCAGCACTTGCTTGCCGTCGTCGTTCAGCGCCTTGACGGCCACCCAGTGGGCGAACAAGGCGCCGGTGGAGTAGAACTTCTGCCCGTTGATGACGAAGCCATCGCCGTCGGCGGTGATTCGCGCCTTGAGCTCCAGGGTATTTTTGGTTCCGCGCTCAGGGCCTGCGTTACCGATCCGCCAGCCTTCGAGCACGCTTTTGAACAGCTGTTTTTTCTGCGACTCGGTGGCACTGCCCAGTATCAGGTTGAGAATCCCGAACTGGTTCTGCGGGATCTGCCCCAAGGCCGGGTCGGCTGCGGAAATGATCGCGAAGACTTCGGCAACGGTGACGAATGAAACCTGTGGGCCGCCGTACTCACGCGGGATGGCAATGCTGCCCAAGCCGCTGCGGGTGAACTGTTCGATTTCCGACCAGGGCAACTTGCGCTGCTGGTCACGTTTGGCGGCTTGCAGGCGCGCGACTTGCGCCAGCTCTTGGGCAGCCTTGATGGCTTGTGTGTCGTTGCGCAAGACCTGCGCGGGCAACAACAATGGGGCGATGTCCAGATCACTCTGAACGATTGCATCTGCCAGACTGGACATCAGTGCCGCTCCTTGGCTGCACGCAATGCCCTGGCGATTTGCACTGGGGTGATTGTGTTCCGGACCATACCTACCTCACATCTCATGAAAACGCCGCAGGTGTTGCGGCGAACGAAAAACACGAATGTCCGGTGGTCCGGTGTATATACCCTAAACGCGTATAAATAATTAATGAACTAACTTTTAGGAATATAGATAGAAGAGGTATCAGTCTCTTCCCTGTAGCAGCTGGCTTCGCCAGCTGCTACAGGGCCTCACCGCTTTCTGGGTTCTGCGGCTTTGAGCACTTCTTTGGGCGGCACTTTCAGGTAAGGATTGGCACAGCCGATTTTCAGTGTGCGTGCCGGTGCCCAGCGCGAGTTGTTACCCACCCGGTCGAGGATGCAGTAGGTCACTTCCAGTCGAAGGTCTTCGCCGGCTTCGAGAATGATTGCCGGTGGCACCCAGACGTGGATCGGCTGACCCACATCGTCGGCCTTGAGTTTGGGCAGGTCCATGCGCACATCGCCCCAGCGCAGGGTGATTTCGTCGTCGGCGGCCATGTTCAGGTAGGGTTCGATGGTCAATGGCACACCGCGCTTGACCTGGTTCGGATTGACCCCCTGACGGCGAATGGTCTCGGGAATGAACACCGGCGCCAGGCTCTGGTTTTCCTCATCGCAAAGGGGCGAGGGTAGGCCGCCGGGGCAATCGAGTTTGATCTGGACGCGCGCCGCCGGTGATATCGCTGGCCCTTGCCCGATCTGCATGACCTTGTAATGGACGCGAGCAGAACCGTTGGCAATGAAGCTTTCCGGCACCCGCAGGCTCACCGCTTTGCCGCCATGGTCAGTCCCCACCAGGCTGGAGGCCACGTAGCAGTTGTTCCAGAACAGCTCGATCAGGTCGCCTTCGTCCATGCCTGGATAAGGCGGCACGTCGATCATTAGATGAGCGGCCGAGGTGATGCTGATGCCGGCCTTGTGAGTTTGCGCCAGGGTCGGGGCTGCAAGGTCGGGTTTGTTCGAAGTGCTTGTCATGGGGTTCTCTCCTTGAAGCCTTACCGCGAAGTCCGTTTCTGAAAGATCGAAAGGCGTGAATTACCAGGCAACAAAACGATTCACTTTTTGTGTATTTGAAGAGTGATCGAGTTTGATGAAAGTCGCTTGTTGGAGACTAGATAAGAGTGGGTTCGAATAGGTGTCAATAGTGTTTATTGGTTAAAGGTTGGTTCTTGGGTTATTCAGAAATCTCCTACGCAGTGCAGTTAATAAACCCCAATGCTCTGTCGAATTTAGTCCAATATTTGATGGGCTGCACGCCTTGGAGGTAGCAACCCATTGACTGTGGGTGGCGAGGGTTTTTATGGATTTTAAGCGAGATGAATCTGTTGCAGGACATATATATGTACCGCATGGGAGGGTGGGAAGTTATCTACGATTTGGAATTAATCAAGGCGGTTGTTGAAGGCGAATGCAGGATTTTATAAGTCGGAGAAAGTGTCACTTCCATCCATGGAAGTTGACAGTTTTGAGTGGAGATTGAATTAAGCGTTGTTAAGGAACTTGCTGAGAAACTGCTTCGTCCGTTCTTCTTTCGGGTTGGCAAAGAGCGCCTTGGCTTCGCCCTGTTCGACAATCACACCCTTGTCGAAAAACACCACACGGTTGGCCACGTCCCGAGCAAACCCCATCTCGTGGGTGACGATTACCATGGTGCGTTTCTCTTCAGCCAGGCCGCGGATGGTCGCCAATACTTCGCCCACCAATTCCGGGTCCAGCGCCGAGGTCGGTTCATCGAACAGGATCACTTCCGGTTCCATCGCCAGCGCCCGGGCAATCGCCACACGCTGTTGCTGACCGCCGGAGAGGCGTCGCGGGTAAGCGTCTTCCTTGCCCGCCAGGCCGACCTTGGCCAACAGCTTTTTACCCAAGGCAACGGCGTCGGCTCGTGGGATTTTTTTCACCACGATCGGGCCTTCGATGACGTTTTCCAAGGCTGTGCGATGGGGGAACAGATTGAAGTTCTGGAACACAAAACCCACGTGCTGGCGAAGGCGTCGTACCAGGCTCTGCTGCTGGTTCAGGGGACGGCTGCCATCGATCTCGATGTCGCCGACCTTGATCCGGCCGCTGGTGGGTTCTTCCAGAAAATTCAGGCAACGCAGGAACGTGGTCTTGCCCGAGCCGCTGGGGCCGATGATTGCCACCACCTCGCCTTCCTTCACCTGCAGATCGATGCCGTTGAGCACCACCTGACCCTTGAACTGCTTTGTCAGTTTTTCCACGACAATCATTGGGTCAGGACTCCTGGTCGTGCCGATTGACCCGCTCTTCCAACTTGTTCTGCAGGTGCGAAAGCACCGTGGCCAGAACCCAGTAGATCAGCGCGGCGGCAAGATACATGGTGAAAATTTCGAAGGTACGGGCGGTGATCAGCTGCGCCTGGCGGAACAGCTCCGGCACCTGAATGGTGGCCGCCAGCGCGGTGTCCTTGACCAGCGAGATGAAGCTGTTGCCCAACGGTGGCAGGGCCGTGCGCATCGCTTGCGGCAGAATGGCCCGGCGCAGGGTTTGCGCGCGGGTCATGCCGATACTGGCCGCAGCTTCCCATTGGCCGCGCTCGATGGAGCTGATCGCGGCACGCAGGATTTCGCAGGCGTAGGCCGCCATGTTCAGCGAGAAGCCGATCAGGGCGGCCGGCAGCGGATCAAGTTCGATGCCCAATTGCGGCAAGCCGTAATAGATCACGAACAGTTGCACCAGCAACGGCGTGCCGCGAAAGAACGACACGTAGATGCGGGAAATCCAGCTCACCAGTTTGAAGCGCGACAGGCGCATCAATGCCAGGCCGAAGCCCATCAGCAGGCCGAAAAACATCCCGCCCAGGCTCAGGATAACCGTGTAGTACGCGCCCTTGAGCAGGAAGGGCGCGGAGTCCAGCGCGAGTTGGAAAGCTTCTCCCATTATTGAGTGACGTCAGCGCTGAAGTATTTTTCCGAAAGCTTTTTCAGCGTACCGTCGGCACGCAGCTTGTCGATGGCTTTGTTCACCGCGGCCAGCAGTTCAGGCTCGCCTTTGCGCAGGGCAATACCGGCCTCTTGGCGGGAGAACGCTTCGCCGGCGGCGGCAGTGTCCTTGGCCTTCCTGGCGTATTCCAGCGCGGCCAGGCGGTCGATCAGAATGGCGTCGATGCGGCCGACGCGCAGATCCTGGAACTTGCTCGGGTCATCTTCGTAGGTGCGGACGTCAGCCTTAGGCACATTCTCTTTCACCCACTGCTCGTAGTTGGTGCCCAGGCCTACGCCGACTTTCTTGCCGGCCAGATCGGCGGCGGTCTTGATGGTGTCTTTGTTTTTGGTCAGGGTCAGGGCCTGAATCCCGGAAACAGTGTACGGCTCGGAGAAGTCGTACTTCTTCTTGCGCTCTTCGGTGATGGTCACCTGGTTGATCACCGCGTCCAGACGCTTGGATTCCAGGGCCGCGAGGATGCCTTCCCATTTGGTCGGCTGCAGTTTGACCTTCACGCCCAGCTCTTTGGCCAAGGCTTCGGAGAACTCGACTTCGAAGCCGCTCAGTTTGCCGGCCTCGTCGACGAAGCTGAACGGTGGATAAGTGCCTTCCAGGCCGACGTTGATCACGCCCGCGTCCTTGATCTTTTGCAGTTGCTCTCCGGCAACCGCTTGCCCGAGCAGGCCGGCGCTCAGCGCCAGGCCCAACGAGCCCACCAGCAGATTTCTACGTAGTGCGGAAAAATTCATGACAAGCCCCTGTGTTTTCTTATGGAAGACGCTTAAGGAAAGTTGGCAAATTCGGGATTTGAACGACTGCGATATCCTGCCCTAAAGCAGCTTATGCGTCTCGCTGCAAATTCGCCTGCGGCGCGACTATATGATGTCGTCTTTAGATAGGAAAATAATAAATATTAAGTTTGTTATTCTTTAAATGAATATTTGAGGATTGCATTCCTGTGGCGAGGGGGCTTGCCCCCGTTCGGCTGCGAAGCAGTCGTAATGTCTGCTGACTCGATATGACTGCCGGACACAAGGGGCCGCTGCGCGACCCAACGGGGGCAAGCCCCCTCGCCACAGGACTATCGGCTATAAAAAGTCTTTGTAGGCAAACAACGCCGGCGCCCCGCCGGTGTGCAGGAAGATGATCGGGCCGTCATCGAAGCGCTGGCGCCCGATGCCGTCGAGCAAACCGGCCATGGCCTTGCCGGTATACACCGGGTCCAGCAACAACCCTTCCTGGCTCGCCAACAGCTTCACCGCCGCCAGCGTCCCGGCATTCGGCTCGCCATAACGCGGGCCGAAATATTCGTCCCACAGTTCTACTTTGAAACTCGCCGGCAGACCCACGCCCAACAGCTCGGCAGTGCGTTCGGCGAGGCCCTGGACTTTCGGTCGTTGAGCTTCATCGCTACGTGAAACGGTCACGCCGATGACTGGCAAATCCGGCAGTACTTCGCTCAATGCCAGCGCCAGCCCGCTATGGGTGCCGGCACTGCCGGAAGCCAGGACTACGGCGGCGAATTGCAGCCCGGTGTCCTTGATCTGCTCGGCCAGTTCCAGACCCGCACGGACATAACCCAACGCGCCCACCGCATTGGAGCCACCAATCGGCACCAGATAGGGTTTCTTGCCATTGCTGCGCAGACGTGCGGCCAGCGCTTGCAATTGCTCGTCAGCGTTGTCGAGGTTTTCCACCAGTTCGACCTTGGCATCGAACAGGTCCAGCAACAGCCGATTGCCATTGCCGAGGTAGTTGCTATCGTCAGTCCCGAGCGGGTTCTCCAGCAGCGCCACGCAGCCCAGGCCAAGCTTGGCCGCAATGGCGGCGGTTTGGCGCACGTGGTTGGACTGGATCGCGCCAGCGGTGATCAGTGTATCGGCGCCCTGGGCCAGGGCATCGGCGGCGAGGTATTCGAGTTTGCGCAGCTTGTTGCCGCCCAGTGCCAATGGCGTCAGGTCATCGCGTTTGACGTACACATCGCGGCCCAGCCAGGTCGACAGACGTTCGAGTTTTTCCAACGGGGTAGGGTGACCGAGCAGGTCGAGGCGGTTAAAACGGGCAAGCTGTTGTTTGATCATGGGTCCGTACTGGCGGAGGAAGATGTCAGGACTATAGGCACGGGTATTTAGTGGGGCAACTGCCAATCGCTTATAGCCAAAAGTATTGTCAACAGCACTATTGGTTCTTAATTCGGCTGCAAGTCGTTGCCGTAAAGTAATCGCCGTCAGTGCGGCCAGACAGTCCGGCCGCCCGTGAGGAGTTTTTACCGTGAGCGAGCGTTCCAGCCATTGGCAATTGCAGACCATCGTCAGCCAACTGCGTACGGCGCGCGACCAGTGGCGCGCACAAAACGGCCGCGCCAGCACCGAGCAGGGCGGTCGCGAGTTGCCGTCCCGAGCGGCCATGGCGGACATTCTCGAAGCCTTGTGCGGTGCGTTGTTTCCGATGCGTCTGGGGCCGGTGGATTTGCGCGAGGAGAGTGAGGACTTCTACGTCGGCCACACACTCGACGTGGCGTTGAATGCATTGCTGGCTCAGGCGCGGCTCGAATTGCGCTACGTCGCTCGTCACAGTGCCGGGGGCGATTCTGAAGTCGAAGCCAAGGCCATCCGGATCATTCAGGACTTCGCCCTCGCTCTGCCGGAATTGCGCAGCCTGTTGGACACCGACGTGCTGGCGGCCTATCACGGCGATCCGGCGGCTCGCAGTGTCGATGAAGTGTTGCTGTGCTACCCGGGAATCCTGGCGGTGATTCACCATCGCCTGGCCCACCATTTGTACCGCGCCGGGTTGCCGTTGCTGGCGCGGATCAGCGCGGAAATCGCCCACTCGGCCACCGGTATCGACATCCACCCTGGCGCGCAGATCGGTCGCAGTTTCTTCATCGACCACGGCACGGGTGTGGTGATCGGCGAGACTGCAATCATTGGCGAGCGTGTGCGGATTTATCAGGCGGTGACCTTGGGTGCCAAGCGCTTCCCGGCGGACGAAGACGGTCAGTTGCAGAAAGGCCATCCGCGGCATCCGATCGTCGAGGACGACGTGGTGATCTATGCCGGCGCGACGATTCTGGGACGGATCACCATCGGCAAGGGCTCGACGATTGGTGGCAACGTCTGGCTGACCCGCAGCGTGCCAGCGGGGTGCAACCTGACCCAGGCGAATCTGCAGCATGATGACGGGACGCAGAAGTAAGGCTCCCTGATATTTGCTGACTGACATGCAGTCTTCGCGGGCAAGCCTCGCTCCTACAGAATCAGTGTCGATCGGGGACTTGGCGACCGACACAAAATCTGTAGGAGCGAGGCTTGCCCACGAATGGTTTCAAGCCAAACCGAGATAATGGCATCCAACTAATTTTCCACAGAACAAATCCCGTAAACCCCGCGTCATACCCTTCCTTGCACTCGCGCAGAAAAGCGACCGCCGAGCCCTGCGATTAGTCCTTAGCCCCCTATTCATGTTTAACTTGAACGTTCATTCAAGTTAAACCGGTGGTTCGCCGCCCGCTCACAACAGGAGGCTTGCCTTTGCTGAGTCCGATTTTTACAGCCACGTTTTCCCCCCTCGAGGTGCACCTTTCGTGAGTGCATCGTCCATCCCCGCAAGCGGCCAGGTCCGCATGAATCCGCCGGTGTTTTATTTCGCGGCGACCTTCATTTTGTTGTTCGCCGTCGTGGTCATGGCGATCCCCGAACAGGCCGGTGCCTGGCTGTTGCAAGCGCAAAACTGGGCGGCCAATACGGTCGGCTGGTACTACATGCTCGCGATGACGCTGTATCTGGTCTTCGTGGTGGTCACCGCCTTGTCCGGCTACGGCAAGATCAAGCTCGGTGCCGACCACGACGAGCCCGAATTCAGTTACTTGTCCTGGGCCGGCATGCTGTTCGCCGCCGGGATTAGCATCACGCTGTTTTTCTTTTGCGTGTCCGAACCACTTACGCATTTGGTGCAACCACCGCAAGGCGAGGCCGGTACGGCGGAGGCGGCGCGTCAGGCGATGCAGATTCTGTTTCTGCACTGGGGCCTGCACGGCTGGGGCGTGTTCGCCTTCGTCGGCATGGCGCTGGCCTATTTCGCCTATCGACATAACCTGCCGCTGGCCCTGCGTTCGGCGCTGTACCCGCTGATCGGCAAGCGCATCAACGGGCCCATCGGTTACGCAGTGGACGGCTTCGGCATCATCGCCACGGTGTTCGGCCTCGGTGCCGACATGGGCTTTGGCGTATTGCACCTCAACTCCGGCCTGGACTACCTGTTCGGCATCGCCCACACCCAGTGGATTCAGGTGGGCCTGATCACGCTGATGATGGGCGCGGCGATCATCGTCGCGGTGTCTGGCGTCGATAAAGGCGTGCGGGTGATGTCCGACATCAACATGCTGTTGGCCTGTGCGCTGCTGCTGTTCGTGTTGTTCGCCGGCCCCACCCAGCACTTGCTCAATACCCTGATCCAGAACCTCGGCGATTACCTCGGCGCCTTGCCGATGAAGAGCTTCGACCTCTACGCCTATGACAAACCCAGCGACTGGCTGGGCGGCTGGACGGTGTTCTACTGGGCCTGGTGGATTGCATGGTCGCCGTTCGTGGGCCTGTTCATTGCGCGGATTTCCCGTGGCCGGACCATCCGCGAATTCGTCTTCGGCGTGCTGCTGATCCCGCTCGGTTTCACCCTGGCGTGGATGTCGATCTTCGGCAACAGCGCCATCGATCAGGTGCTCAACCACGGCATGAGCGCGCTCGGCCTGTCGGCCATCGACAACCCGTCGATGACGCTTTACCTGCTGCTGGAGACCTACCCGTGGAGCAAAACCGTGATCGCGGTCACGGTGTTCATCAGCTTCGTGTTCTTCGTCACCTCTGCCGACTCCGGCACCGTGGTGTTGTCGACCTTGTCCGCCAAGGGTGGCAATCCCGATGAGGACGGGCCGAAATGGCTGCGAGTGTTCTGGGGCGCGATGACGGCACTGGTGACCAGCGCACTGCTGTTCTCCGGCAGCATCGACGCCTTGAAGTCGGCGGTGGTGCTGACGTCGTTACCGTTCTCGATGATTTTGCTGCTGATGATGTGGGGCCTGCACAAGGCGTTTTATCTGGAGTCGCAGAAGCAAATTGCGCAACTGCATTCCCTCGCGCCGGTGGCCGGTTCGCGACGCGGTGGATGGCGTCAGCGCTTGAGTCAGGCGGTGCATTTCCCGTCTCGGGATGAGGTCTATCGCTTCCTTGATACCACGGTGCGCCCGGCGATCGAGGAAGTGACGGCGGTGTTTGTCGAGAAGGGGTTGCACGTGGTCACTCAGCCCGACCCAGCCAACGACAACGTCAGCCTGGAAATCGGTCACGGCGAGTTGCATCCGTTCATTTATCAGGTGCAGATGCGCGGTTACTTCACGCCGTCTTTCGCCCGGGGTGGCATGGGTTCCAAGCAACTCAACAACCGTCGCTACCACCGTGCCGAAGTGCATTTGCGCGAGGGCAGCCAGGACTACGATCTGGTGGGTTACACCAAGGATCAGGTGATCAACGACATCCTCGACCAGTACGAACGGCACATGCAGTTTTTGCATTTGGTGCGTTGATCGACCGGTGGCGCTCAGGTCTCGCTGCTCAACACCATGAACAGCACCAGTGCCGCCACCGGTACGCCGAACACCGCGCTGCCCACCACCAGTTCCGCACTCAACGGTTGGCCGGCGATGACCATGCCGACTGCGCCGTTGATCAAGGTCAACGCCAGCCACAGCACGACAAAACTGTAGGCCAGGGTCTGACGGGAGAAACCGATTTTCTCGCCGATGAACAGCATCAGTGCCAGCAGGACCAGGCCGAAGAAGATGATGATCGTGGTGTGCATGATGCGTTCCGCCCTTCAGATGTGTGCTGCCTTACGGATTCAGCCCAATACATCGAGCATAGTTAAACCAACCCGCCGTTAATGCGCAGGATTTGCCCGTTGACCCAGGCCGAATCCGGGCCGACCAGGAAGGACACGACGCGGGAGATGTCTTCTGGCTGAGCCAGGCGTTCCAGCGGTGGCATCTTGGCGAAGGTCTGGATCTGTTCTTCGCTCTTGCCGTGCAGGAACAGGTCGGTGGCGACCGGGCCCGGGGCCACGGCGTTGACGGTGATGTTGCGACCGCGCATTTCCTTGGCGAACACCTGGGTCAGGGATTCCACTGCCGCCTTGCTGGCAATGTACACCGCATAACCCGGCAGGTTCATGCCGACGGTGCTGCTGGAGAAGTTGATGATCCGGCCACCGCTGTTCAGGCGCGTTGCCGCTTCACGCAGAGTGTTGAAAGTGCCGCGAGCGTGGATGTTGAAGTTCTGGTCGAACAGTTCGTCGCTGTGTTGCGCCAGCGGCAGCACTTTGAGGATGCCGGCGTTATTGACCAGCACGTCGACCTTGCCCAGTTGGGTTTCGGTTTCGTCGAACAGCCGGCGTACATCGTCGGCGTTGGCCACATCAGCCTTGATCGCTATGGCCCGGTGACCGGCCTGACGCAGTTTTACCACCAGTGCCGACGCCTCGGTGGCGCTGTTAGCGTAGTTGATGGCGACGGCGAAACCTTGGGCGGCCAGTTGCTGGGCGATCACGGCACCAATGCCGCGGGAGGCGCCGGTCACGATGGCAACTTTCGAAGTTTGAGTAGTCATGGCGTTGATTCCTTGGAGTGGCTGGGGTGTGGAGCCAGATTCACATGTTTACTCAGGGCGATAAATGCACGAGAGTTGCCTTGACTGTTCAATAATCGCCAACAATCGATCGTCAGGAGCGCCGTATGGATCAAGTCAAGGCGATGAAGGTTTTCGTGCGGATCTACGAGCGCAGCAGCTTCACGCTGGCGGCCGATGACCTGAACCTGCCGCGTGCCACCCTGACCCATACGCTGAATCAGTTCGAAGCCTGGCTCGGCACCCGTTTACTGGAGCGCAGCACGCGCAAGGTCCGTCCTACGCTGGATGGCGAGGCGTACTACTTGCGTTGCGTGCAGTTGTTGGCAGAACTGGAAGAAGCCGAACTGGCATTTCGCGGCGTTGCGCCGAAAGGCCGATTACGGGTGGATCTGCATGGCACGTTGGCCAAGCACTTTGTAATCCCGGCGTTGCCGCAATTCATGTCGCGCTACCCGGACATCGAATTGTCCATCAGCGAAGCCGACCGCTTCGTCGACCTGATCGCCGAAGGCGTTGATTGCGTGTTGCGCGCCGGCACCTTGGGCGATTCGGCGCTAATCGGTAAACGTGTCGCCAACCTGCGCCAGATCACCTGCGCCAGCCCGGCTTACCTGCGCAAATACGGCGAACCGAAAAACCTCGAAGACCTGAAAAACCACCGCGCGGTGAACTACGTTTCGCGCACCACGGCCAAGCTGTTTCCATTCGAGTTCATGGTGGATGGCGAGCTGAAAGAAGTGGCCATCGAGGGAGCGTTGTCGGTGTTCGGCGCGGAGATTTATGCGGCCTCGGCAATTGCCGGATTGGGGCTGATTCAGTGCCCGCATTACCGAATGGAAGCGCAGATTGCCCAAGGGTTGGTGCAGGAAATCCTCACCGACACACCGCCGCCATCGATGCCGGTTTCGGTGTTGTATCCGCATAACCGACACATGTCGCCACGGGTTCGAGTGTTTGTGGATTGGTTGGGGGAGGTGTTTGCGGGTGCCGTTTGATGGCGATCTTTGCAAGATGTGTATGGTGTGTATGCGTGTTGGTTTCTGTTTTACAGTCCAATCTCTGTCAACAGAGAAGTCATCGAAATGAAATTCCCGGTCGTTCTGCACAAGGATGCCGACTCAGAATACGGAGTGATTATCCCGGACGTGCCGGGATGCTTCTCCGCAGGCGCTACAGTGGCGCAGGCATTTGAAAACGTGAAAGAAGCGTTGGCTTTGCACTACGAAGGTCTGGTCGCCGATGGTGATCCACTTCCGCAGGTGCGTGAAATTGACGCTCATCTTGATAACCCTGATTACGCTGGCGGTGTGTGGGGTGTGGTCGAATTCGATATCACACCCTATTTCGGCAAGTCGGTGCGCTTCAATGCCACGCTTCCTGAGCAGTTGCTTGAGCGTATCGATCAGACGGTCAGACGAGATCAGCGATATAGCTCAAGGTCTGGCTTTTTGGCGGCTGCCGCGCTACGTGAGTTGTCGGCGTAAGCGTTGGGTGTGGATATCGACTCTATGGGGGGAGCTCAGTTTTTAATTATCTTTGAAACGTTTCAGCAATTAGTCGAATCCGGGGTTTCCTGGCGTTTGTCTGGGCGTATGCTGGGCAGCTTGCAAAGCAGTCGATACCCCATTCAAGACCCACAAGAGAGGATTCGATGACCTACACCGCTGCCGAAAACCGCTACGACTCTATCCCTTACCGCCGCGTAGGTCGCAGCGGACTGGTGCTGCCGGCACTGTCCCTGGGCCTGTGGCACAACTTCGGCGACAGCACGCCGATCGACATACAGCGCTCGTTGCTGCGCACGGCGTTCGATCTGGGCATCAACCACTTCGACCTGGCCAACAACTATGGCCCGCCGTACGGCAGCGCCGAGATCAACTTCGGTCGTTTGCTGCGCGAAGACTTCAAGCAGTACCGCGATGAGCTGATCATCTCCAGCAAGGCCGGTTGGGACATGTGGCCCGGCCCTTACGGCCAGGGCGGCGGGTCGCGCAAATATGTGCTGGCCAGCCTCGACCAGAGCCTGCAACGCCTGGGCCTCGATTACGTGGACATCTTCTATTCCCACCGTTTTGACCCGGACACCCCGCTGGAAGAAACTGCCAGCGCACTGGCCACGGCCGTGCAACAGGGCAAGGCGTTGTACATTGGCATCTCGTCTTACTCCGGGGTGAAAACCCGGGAAATGGCCGCGTTGCTCAAGGAGTGGAAAGTCCCGCTGTTGATCCACCAGCCGGCCTACAACCTGCTCAATCGCTGGGTGGAAAAGGACCTGCTGGATGTCACCGACGAACTCGGTACCGGCGTGATCGCCTTCACGCCGTTGGCGCAGGGCCTGTTGACCGACAAATACCTCAATGGCATTCCGAAGGATGCGCGGGTCAATCGCCCGGGCGGTGATTCATTGCAGTCCTCTCACCTGTCCGAAGCCAACATCGCCCAAGTGCGGGCACTCAATGAAATCGCCAAGCGTCGTGGTCAGAGCCTGGCGCAACTGGCGTTGGCCTGGACCCTGCGCGATCCACGGGTGACCTCGGCGCTGATCGGCGCGAGCCGGCCGGAGCAGATCATCGAGAACGTCGGTGCGCTGAAGAACCTGAGTTTTAGCGTGGAAGAACTGGCGGAGATTGATCGATTTGCCCGGGAGGGCGGGATCAATTTGTGGGAGAAGCCTTCGATGGCTGAGTAACTGAGTACTGCTCGTTCCCACGCAGCGTGGGAACGAGCAGGAACTGGCGGATCAGCGAAAAAACGGCACATCCCCCAACACCGTCGCTCGCTGCATCACCCGCCGTGCCGGGCGGTAATCATCCACCGCGTAATGCTGGGTCACGCGGTTGTCCCAGAACGCGATGTCGTCTTTCTGCCAGCGCCAGCGGATGGTGAAATCCGGCCGTGTGGCGTGGGCGAACAAAAACTTCAGGAGCGCTTCGCTCTCGGTTTCCGACAGTTCGTTGATCTTCGATGTGAAGCCCTCATTGACGAATAACGACCGGCGCCCGCTCACCGGGTGCGTGCGAATTACCGGGTGTGACAGCGGCGGGTTCTTGCGCCTGGCTTCTTCCCACTGGGCCAGCGCCTCCGGCGTGTTGCCATAGCGCTCCAGTGGAAACGAACGGGTGAAATCGTGAGTGGCGGTCAGCCCTTCGAGCAAGGTTTTCATCGGCGCGGACAACGCTTCATACGCCGCAATGCCGCTGGCCCACAGGGTGTCGCCGCCAAACTCCGGCAGCAACTTGGCGCTGAGCACCGCGCCCATCGCCGGGGTCGGCAGGAACGTCACATCGGTGTGCCAGATCGCGTTGTCCCGCACGTCGGTGATGGCGGTGTCGAGGATCAGCACTTCCGGTTGTTCCGGCACGTTCGGGTAGATCGGATGGATATGCAGGTCGCCGAAATAAGCGGCGAATCGCGCCTGTTGCTGTGGTTCGATCGGCTGGTTACGGAAGAACAGCACCTGATACTTGAGCAGCGCCTGTTCGATGGCGTCGCGTTGTTCCACGTTCAGCGGCTGGCTGATGTCGACGCCGCTGATTTGCGCGCCGAGGGCGCAGCTGAGGGGGACGATGGTCAAGTTACTCATGGCGGTTCTCTTCAATCCAGGGTGTCGACACATGAATATTCAGTGAGCCTGGCCATGCCACGGCACCAGTTTGCGTTGCAGGGCGCGCAGACCCATCTCCATGGCGAAGGCGATCAGCGCGATCACCAGAATCCCCAGCACCACCACATCGGTGACCAGGAACTGCGCCGCCGACTGCACCATGAACCCCAAACCGCTGGTGGCGGCGATCAACTCGGCGGCGACCAGTGTCGACCAGCCCACTCCCAAACCAATGCGCACACCGGTCAAAATGTCCGGCAAGGCACTGGGCAGAATCACATGGCGAATCAACTGCGCCCGAGTTGCGCCCAACGACTGCGCGGCGCGCAATTTCGCCGGGTCGACGGTGCGTACGCCGGTGGCGGTGGCGATGGCAATCGGGGCGAAGATCGCCAGGTAGATCAGCAAGACTTTCGACAGCTCACCGATGCCGCACCAGATCACGATCAGCGGCAAATAGGCCAAGGGCGGAATCGGGCGGTAAAACTCGATCAGCGGATCGAGAATGCCGCGAGCAATGCGGTTGTGGCCAATGGCAATGCCGACTGGCACGGCGGTCAGCACCGCGAAGCCCAGGCCCAAACCGATGCGGCTGAGGCTCGCGCCCAAGTGCTGCCACAAGGTCGAATCCATGTAGCCGCTGGTCACCAGCAACCAGCCTTTTTGCAGCACGGCGGAGGGTGGCGGCAGGAACAGCGGTTCGATCAAACCGGTGGCGGTGACGGCCCACCAGATCGCCAACAGTGCGATCAGGGTCAACACGCTGACCCCGCGGGTGCTGATACGGCGGCGCAGCGCAATCACCGCCGAGCCCTTCACCTTTGAATCGGGTTTCACCGTTGCGGCGGGAATTCCATAGCTGCTCATGCGCGCTCCTGCCGCTGGACGGCACTGCGTTGGGAGAACACTTTGGCGAGTACGTGTTCGCGGGTTTCGATAAAGCGTGGGTCGGACTTGATCGAGCGCGCCGATTCCCCTGCGGCGTAACGTTGGCCAAAATCCAGGCTCAGGCGCTCGACGACTTGCCCGGGATTCGGCGCCAGCAGAATCAGGTCGGTGGCGAGGAACACCGCTTCTTCAATATCGTGGGTAATCAGGAACACCGGTTTGGCGGTGCGTTGCCAGATTTGCAACAGCAGCTCCTGCATCTGTTCGCGGGTGAAGGCATCCAGGGCGCCGAAGGGTTCGTCCATCAGCAACACCCGAGGGTCGGCGGCGAGGGCGCGGGCGAGGCCGACACGTTGTTTCTGCCCGCCCGAGAGTTGCCAGATGCGGCGGTTTTCGAAACCGGAAAGGTCTACCAGCGCGAGCATTTCCCGGGCGCGCTGTTCGCGTTTTTCCCGCGCGGCGCCGGCCAGTTCCAGGCCGAAGCCGACGTTGGCCAGCACGTCCTGCCAAGGCAGCAGGGCGTCGTCCTGAAACACCACGCCGCGCTCGGCGCTCGGGCCTTTGACCGGCACGCCGTCAAGGGTGATGCGCCCGGTGCTGGGCTCGACGAAACCGGCAATCAGGTTCAACAGCGAAGTCTTGCCACTGCCGGAAGGGCCGAGGGCGACCAGCAACTGCCGGGGCCCAAGGCTCAGGGAAATATCCGCCAGCACAGGTTCTGCTGCACCGGGGTACTGTGCACTGATGCGCTCCAGCTGTAGCAAAGCCATCGCGGTTAACTCCCGATCAGTTGGTGATGTACTTGGCGCTGACGTACGGCGCGTAGTCCGGCAGCACGGCCTCGACCTTGCCCTGTTCCTTGAGGAACGCTGCGGTGTCGGTAATGGCCTTGGTGGTCGGCGCGCCGAGGGTGATCACCTGATCAGCCGCCAGCGGATACACGTTGCCTTGCAGCAGCAGCGGAATGTCGCTGGCCTTGGCGCCGGAAAGTTTCACCAGTTTGTCGACGTTGCTTTGGTTGGCCAGCCAGGCTTGCGGGTCTTTGCGGTAGTCGGCGTAGGCATCGAGGGTCACTTTGGCGAACGCAGTGACGATTTCCGGATGCTTCTCGGCGAAGTCCTTACGCACGATCCAGGCATCGAAGGTCGGCGCGCCGAACTTGGCCAACTCGCCGGAAGTGATCAGCACTTTGCCGTTTTCCTTGGCCACACCGAGCGCCGGATCCCACACGTAGGTGGCGTCGATGTCACCGCGCTTCCATGCCGCGATGATGGCCGGCGGCGCGAGGTTGAGCACGGTGACTTTCGACGGGTCGATGTTCCAGTGCTTCAGCGCGGCCAGCAGGCTGTAGTGGCCGGTGGAGACGAACGGTACGGCGACTTTTTTGCCGATCAGGTCCTGTGGGGTCTTGATCCCGGACCCGTCGCGCGCGACCAAGGCTTCGGCGGCGCCGATCTGGGTGGCGATGAGGAAGGTTTCCACCGGGACTTTACGGGTGATTGCTGCCGTCAGGGGGCTGGAACCGAGATAGCCGATCTGCACATCGCCGGAAGCGATGGCGGCGATGATGTCGGCGCCGCTATCGAATTTTCGCCAGTCGATACTGGCTTTGGTGGCTTTTTCGTAGGCGCCGTCGGCTTGGGCGACTTTGGCCGGGTCAACGGTGGTCTGGTAGGCGACGGTCACATCTGTCGCCTGAGCCAGGAAACTTGCCGCAGCCAGCGACGCGGCCACCAGGAGGCGAAGGGGGGAAGTCAGTTTCATGGGGAAGCTCCTTTTCAGACGACCGGAAGTCGGCGTGAAAAAGAGACTAAATGATATAAGAAACTTAAAATAAATAACTTTTTAGAATTAGCATATGAGCGGAAAATTCTAAGGGAGACTGTTGTGGCGAGGGGGCTTGTCGGAACGCCGCCACTGCCCCGTTCGGCTGCGCACAGTCGTGATGCAGGCGACTCGATTTATCCGAAATATTGCGCGTGTCGTTTTTGGGACTGCTGTGCAGTCCAACGGGGGCAAGCCCCCTCGCCACAGGGGGACCTGCTCTGGCAGTTTAGTTGCTGATCGCCAGAATGCTCGCCTGATACGCTCCGACAAACACATCGAAATCGCCGACTTCGTTCTGTTCAAGCTCAGCCTGTTGAGCCAACGACGAACGCGCCAACTCTTCAAACCTGGCTTGTTCTACACCTGAAAGCGGCTCGCTGCGGAAAAACTCCGCATGCACCTGGCTTTGGCGCAAGGAGAACTGGGCGAAGCTTTCCTTGTGTTCGGCCATCGCCGCCAGCACCTGGGCCGATGGCGTCAGGGAGGAGTCCTGGACCTTGGCCATTTGGGCGTCCAGCGCCTTGCTGTGGGCATCGCCGCCATGGCTCTGATCCAGCAGCGCCGCCAATGGTGCAATTTTCTCCAGCAATTCGCCGGCCCATTCCTTCATGTCCACCGCTTGCCCGTCGCGTTGCAATTGCAGGCCAGGACGACGACCTTCCTTGACCACGCTGAGGAAGTTCGACGTCGCGTTACCGCAGCTGGTACTGGTCAGCAGTGGGCTGTCGTTCAGCGCGCAGTACAGCAGGAATGCGTCGAGGAACCGTGATTCGGTGAGGTCGATGCCCATCGGCAGGAACGGGTTGATGTCCAGGCAGCGGACTTCAACGTACTGGATGCCACGGGCCACCAGCGCCTGAATCGGCCGTTCGCCGGTGTAGGTCACGCGCTTGGGGCGGATGTTGGAGTAGTACTCGTTTTCGATCTGCAGGATGTTGGTGTTGAGCTGAACCCACTCACCGTCCTTGTGCGTACCCACCTCGACGTACGCTGGATACGGCGTAGCCACCGCTTTGCGCAGGCTGTCGGTGTAGCTGGTCAGGTCGTTGTAGCACGGCGTCAGACCGGCCTGGGCGTTGCTCTGGTAACCCAGATCGCTCATGCGCAGGCTGGTGGCGTACGGCAGGTACAAAGTGTCCGGGTCCAGCTGTTCCAGTTGGTGCGAGCGACCGCGCAGGAAACCGGCGTCCAGCGCCGGCGAGGCGCCGAACAGGTACATCAGCAGCCAGCTGTAGCGACGGAAGTTGCGGATCAGCGCGATGTAGGCCGACGACTGATAATCGCGGTCGGTGCCGACAAAGCCTTCAGCCTCTTTAAGCAGCGGCCAGAGCTTTTCCGGCAGGGAAAAGTTGTAGTGAATCCCGGCGATGCACTGCATGGTCTTGCCGTAACGCAGGGCCAGGCCCTTGCGATAGACGTACTTGAGCTGACCGATGTTGGAGGTGCCGTAATAGGCGATCGGGATGTCTTCCTCGGCCGGCAACGGGCACGGCATCGATGGACTCCACAGGTACTCGTCGCCGAGTTTGCTGTAGGCAAACCGGTGAATCTTGTCCAGGCTCGCCAGCGTATCCGCCGGGTCTGGCAGGGCCGGCGTGATGAACTCCAGCAGCGACTCGGAGTAGTCAGTGGTGATTTGTTCGTTGGTCAACGCGGAACCCAATGCTTCGGGGTGCGGCGTTTGCGCCAGGCGCCCTTCGCCTGTCACGCGCAGGCATTCACGTTCGATGCCGTGAAGGCACTGTTCGAGCAGAGAGAGGTTAGCGCGCTCGCCGAGCAGAGCCAGGCGGCGGTTGAGAAGTTCGCTCAAGTTGGATTCCTTCACGCGTCAGTCGCCCCAATATGGGGGTGGGCAAGACGGTCTACAAGGGTGAAGTTGAAACTGGCGTTTTCGCCTGGTTCTTGGGCCATACAGGCTCGTACTGAAAGGCCAACTTCATTCCCTGAATCTGGCTATCGCGCGCAGAGAAAACTCCGACGCTGCAGTCACAGCGCCGAAATTAACTCAAATTGATGATTGGGGGCTACAGGACAGCGAACGTGCCTTGTGCTTTTGCGACCAGTTTGTCGCCTTGCATCACGTCGGCCTCGACGACAAGCGTGCGACGGCCCGGGTGGATCACCCTGGCCGTGCACATCACTTCACCGTCGGCGACGGCGCGGATGTAGTTGATCTTGCACTCGATGGTCGCGCTTTGCTGGTCAAAACCGTGGGTGCTGGAGCAGGCCAGCCCCATGGCAATGTCCACCAGACTGAACAAGGCCCCGCCGTGCAGCTTGCCGCCGCGATTGCGCAACTGTGGCTCCAGCGCCAGGGCGACTTGCGCCACCCCGGTGTCCAGGCTGTGCAAGCGACACCCCAGCAGCTTGAAAAATGCGCTTTCGGTCAAGCCGGCCGGGATCTCCATCAACGTTTCTTCAACTGCTTGGCGTTGGCAAACAGCGACGCCATGGCGTTGTTGGTCGGAGCCGCTGTCGGGGTTTCCTTGCGCGGCGCGGTGTTCTGGGACTGGCGCGGAGCCGACCCCGGACGTGCACCACGGGCACCGTCGATCTTCTCGCCCGGTGTATCGCTCATGCGCATCGACAGGCCGACGCGTTTGCGTGGGATATCGACTTCCATGACCTTCACCTTGACCACATCACCGGCCTTCACCGCTTCGCGTGGATCCTTGATGAACTTCTCCGACAGCGCGGAAATGTGCACCAGACCGTCCTGATGCACGCCGATGTCGACGAAGGCACCGAAGTTGGTCACGTTGGTGACCACGCCTTCGAGGATCATGCCCAGTTGCAGGTCCTTGAGGTCTTCGACGCCGTCCTGGAACTCGGCGGTCTTGAACTCGGGACGCGGGTCGCGGCCAGGTTTTTCCAGCTCTTGCAGAATGTCGGTGACCGTCGGCAGGCCGAACGTTTCGTCGGTGTACTTCTTCGGATCCAGGCGCTTGAGGAACGCGGCGTCGCCGATCAGCGAGCGAATGTCGCGGTCGGTCTCAGCAGCAATGCGCTGCACCAGCGGATAGGCTTCCGGGTGAACCGCCGACGAATCCAGCGGGTTGTCGCCATTCATTACGCGCAGGAAGCCGGCGGCCTGTTCGAAGGTTTTTTCACCCAGGCGGGCGACTTTCTTCAATGCCGCACGGGTTTTGAACGCACCGTGCTCGTCGCGGTGGGTAACGATGTTCTGCGCCAGGGTCGCGTTGAGGCCGGAGATGCGCGCCAGCAGCGCCACGGATGCAGTATTCACGTCCACGCCCACGGCGTTCACGCAGTCTTCGACCACTGCGTCCAGGCCGCGCGCCAGTTTCAGCTGCGACACGTCGTGCTGGTATTGGCCAACGCCGATGGATTTCGGATCGATTTTCACCAGCTCGGCCAGCGGGTCCTGCAAGCGACGAGCGATGGACACCGCGCCACGGATCGACACGTCCAGATCCGGGAATTCCTTGGAAGCCAGTTCCGAGGCCGAGTAAACCGATGCACCAGCCTCGGAGACCATGACTTTGGTCATCTTCATGGCTGGGTATTTTTTGATCAGTTCAGCGGCCAGTTTGTCGGTTTCGCGGCTGGCGGTACCGTTGCCGATGGCGATCAGGTCCACCGAATGCTTGGCGCACAGGGCGGCGAGCACGGCGAGGGTCTGGTCCCACTTGTTGTGCGGCACGTGCGGGTAAACCGTGGCGTGGTCCAGCAGCTTGCCGGTGGCGTCGACCACGGCGACCTTGCAGCCGGTACGCAGGCCCGGGTCGAGGCCCAGGGTGGCACGCGGGCCGGCCGGCGCGGCCAGCAGCAGGTCGTGCAGGTTGTGGGCGAACACGTTGATCGCTTCGGTTTCCGCGCCATCGCGCAGCTCGCCCAGCAGATCGGTTTCCAGGTGGGTGTAGAGCTTGACCTTCCAGGTCCAGCGCACCACTTCGCCCAGCCATTTGTCGGCGGCGCGGTTCTGGTTCTGGATGCCGAATTGCTGGCCGATCATGCCTTCGCACGGGTGCATGGTGCCCGGCAGCTCGTCACCGACTTTCAGCGCGGAGCTGAGAATGCCTTCGTTGCGGCCACGGAAAATCGCCAGTGCGCGGTGGGACGGCATGCTTTTCAGCGGTTCGTCGTGTTCGAAATAGTCGCGGAACTTGGCGCCTTCCTCTTCCTTGCCGGCGATCACGCGGGCACTGAGGGTGGCTTCCTGCTTGAGGTAATTGCGCAGCTTGTCCAGCAGACCGGCGTCTTCGGCGAAGCGCTCCATGAGGATGTACTTGGCGCCTTCGAGGGCGGCCTTCACATCGGCCACGCCTTTTTCGGCGTCGATGAAGCGCGCCGCTTCGGTTTCCGGGTTCAGGGTTGGATCGTTGAACAGGCCGTCGGCCAGTTCGCCGAGGCCGGCTTCCAGGGCGATCTGGCCCTTGGTGCGGCGCTTCTGCTTGTACGGCAGGTACAAGTCTTCGAGGCGGGTCTTGGTGTCGGCGAGCTTGATGTCGCGCTCAAGTGCAGGGGTCAGCTTGCCTTGCTCCTCGATGCTGGCGAGGATGCTGATACGCCGTTCGTCGAGTTCTCGCAGGTAGCGCAGACGCTCTTCCAGATGACGCAGTTGCGTGTCATCGAGGCTGCCGGTCACTTCTTTCCGGTAGCGGGCGATGAAGGGCACCGTGGAGCCTTCATCGAGTAGCGCGACGGCCGCTTCGACCTGTTGTGGGCGGACGCCGAGTTCCTCGGCGATGCGGCTGTTGATGCTGTCCATAAAACCACCTGACAAATTGTGAAAGCAGGCTCGCAGGCGCGGAAATAGGGCCTTCGCGAGTCTGGTTGAGCGGCCTGGCGAGCGCCGCTACCTGGATCAACAGGCTTGCCGTTGACCCGTGAAATCGAACAATTACTGCCAGCACCATGAAAATAAAAAGTAGTTACCGGCAATAACGATCAGACGTTGCCTGACACAAAAGGCCGCGCATTATAACCAGCGTTGTGTCATTCGGGGGCATTGCAGGCTGTAGGCGAAAAGACTGGTTTTCTGGCGGTGAAGGAAAAATCTGCTAACAATGCACACGGTGCGTATAACGGCAGCTACGCCATAATGCGCGCCGAGATCAAAGGAGCATCCAATGAGCAGCACTGCACAAACTGCTGAAGGCGAAAAAATTCTTATCGTTGACGACGATCCAGGGCTGAGCAGCCTGCTGGAACGCTTTTTCGTCAGCAAGGGCTACCGTGCCCGCGCCGTCCCGAACACTGAACAAATGGACCGCCTGCTGGCGCGTGAAGTGTTCAACCTGGTCGTCCTCGACCTGATGCTGCCCGGCGAAGACGGCCTGACCGCCTGCCGCCGCCTGCGCACGGCGAACAATCAGATTCCAATCATCATGCTCACCGCCAAGGGCGACGAGCTGAGCCGCATCAAGGGCCTGGAACTGGGCGCCGACGACTACCTGGCCAAGCCGTTCAACCCGGACGAGCTGATGGCCCGGGTCAAAGCGGTGCTGCGGCGCCAGGCCGCACCGGTGCCGGGTGCGCCGGGCAGCGAAGACGAAAGCGTGACCTTCGGTGATTACGAGCTGTCCCTGGCCACCCGCGAACTCAAGCGTGGCGACAAAGTGCACATGCTCACCACCGGTGAGTTCGCGGTGCTCAAGGCCCTGGTCATGAACGCCCGTCAACCGCTGACCCGCGACAAACTGATGAACCTGGCCCGTGGCCGCGAGTGGGATGCCCTGGAGCGTTCCATCGACGTGCAGATCTCCCGTCTGCGCCGGATGATCGAGCCCGATCCGTCCAAGCCGCGCTACATCCAGACCGTCTGGGGCGTGGGCTACGTGTTCGTTCCGGATGGCGCCGCCACGAAGTGATCGGTGATTTGTAGGAGCGGGTCCTGCGGGCAACGGGTCGGATGACCTTTCCCGCAGACTCGCGATCCGCAATATGCGAGCATCGCTCGCTCCTGCAAGTGTGTAGCGGTTACCCATGAAAACCCCTGTTTGGTTCCCCCAGAGCTTCTTCTCCCGCACCCTGTGGCTGGTGCTGATCGTCGTCCTGTTCTCCAAGGCGCTGACCCTGGTTTATCTGTTGATGAACGAAGACGTGCTGGTGGATCGTCAATACAGCCACGGCGTCGCCCTGACGCTGCGCGCCTATTGGGCCGCCGATGAAGAGAACCGCGCGAAGATTGCCGATGCTGCGACCCTGATCCGGGTGGTAGGCGCCGGCGTGCCGGAAGGTGAGCAGCACTGGCCGTACAGCGCGATTTATCAGCGGCAGATGCGCGACGAATTGGGTGCAGATACGGAGGTGCGTTTACGCATGCACTCGCCACCTGCCTTATGGGTCCGGGCGCCCAGCCTGGGCGATGGCTGGCTGAAAGTGCCGCTGTACCCGCATCCATTGCGCGGGCAGAAAATCTGGAACGTACTCGGCTGGTTCCTCGCCATCGGCCTGCTATCCACCGCCTCGGCGTGGATTTTCGTCAGCCAGCTCAATCAACCGTTGAAACGTCTGGTCTATGCCGCGCGGCAACTCGGTCAGGGCCGCAGCGTACGTCTGCCGATCAGCGACACGCCGAGTGAAATGACCGAGGTCTATCGAGCCTTCAATCAGATGGCCGAAGACGTCGAACAGGCGGGGCGCGAGCGCGAACTGATGCTGGCCGGGGTATCCCACGACCTGCGCACGCCGCTGACCCGTTTGCGGCTGTCCCTGGAACTGATGGGTGATCACAGCGACCTGACGGACGACATGATCCGCGACATCGAAGACATGGACGCGATTCTTGACCAGTTCCTGGCCTTCATTCGCGACGGTCGTGACGAGTTGGTGGAAGAAGTGGACCTGAGCGATCTGGTTCGCGAAGTCGCCGCGCCGTACAACCAGAACGAAGAAAAAGTGCACTTGCGCCTGGAACCGATCCAGCCGTTCCCGTTGCGTCGGGTATCGATGAAGCGGTTGCTGAACAACCTGATCGGTAATGCCCTGCATCACGCTGGCAGCGGAGTGGAAGTGGCGGCTTATGTGTCCGGGGATACCAGTGCGCCATATGTGGTGCTGAGTGTCATGGACCGCGGCGCGGGGATTGATCCATCGGAGCTGGAAGCGATTTTCAACCCGTTCACCCGTGGCGATCGGGCCCGGGGCGGAAAGGGGACGGGGTTGGGGCTGGCGATCGTGAAACGGATCGCCTCGATGCATGGCGGCAATGTCGAGCTGCGCAACCGCTCCGGTGGTGGGCTGGAAGCACGGGTTCGGTTGCCGCTTGGGTTGATGTTGCCGCGGGATGCGGTTTAAGCGTCGTACACAACCTCTGTGGCGAGGGAGCTTGCTCCCGCTCGGTTGCGCAGCGACCGTGAGATCCGGCAACCGTATTTCAATGCAAAACACGGTTGCCGGATTCGGGAGTCCTTCGGCCTGGAGCGCCAGCCCGGTCCAGCGGGAGCAAGCTCCCTCGCCACAGGGACTGAGTAAGCTTCACCCTTTACCTTTGGTCCGCGTCATATTCGGCCCGCCATTCTTTTCCAGATGCTCGATGATGATCCCCGCCACGTTTTTCCCGGTGGTGGTTTCAATCCCTTCAAGCCCTGGCGACGAGTTCACTTCCATCACCAGCGGCCCATGATTGGAGCGCAGGATATCTACCCCCGCCACCGCCAACCCCATGACCTTCGCCGCACGCAACGCGGTCATGCGTTCTTCCGGGGTGATCTTGATCAGGCTCGCGCTACCGCCGCGATGCAGGTTGGAGCGAAACTCCCCCGGCTTGGCCTGGCGCTTCATCGCCGCGATCACCTTGTCACCGACCACGAAACAGCGAATGTCCGCGCCGCCGGCTTCCTTGATGTACTCCTGGACCATGATGTTCTGCTTCAGGCCCATGAAGGCCTCGATCACCGACTCCGCCGCCGTCGCCGTTTCACACAGCACCACGCCGATGCCCTGGGTGCCTTCCAGCACTTTGATCACCAGCGGTGCGCCGTTGACCATCTCGATCAAGTCGGGAATGTCATCCGGGGAGTGCGCAAAACCGGTGACCGGCAAACCGATCCCCCGGCGCGACAGCAATTGCAGGGAACGCAGTTTGTCTCGGGAACGGGCGATGGCCACCGATTCGTTGAGCGGAAACACCCCCATCATTTCGAACTGGCGCAGCACAGCACAGCCATAAAACGTGACCGACGCGCCGATCCGCGGGATCACCGCATCGAAACCCTCCAGCGGTTTGCCACGGTAGTGGATTTGCGGCTTGTGGCTGGCAATGTTCATGTAGGCGCGCAGGGTGTCGATCACCACCATTTCATGGCCACGCTCTACACCGGCTTCGACCAGGCGACGGGTGGAATACAGACGCGGATTCCGCGACAGCACAGCGATCTTCATGCAACACCTGTGGAGAGGGTAGATACCGGGAACACCGGCTTGTCTTGTACATATTTGATGCCCGGATTGACCACCAACTGGCCGTCGATCAGGGCTTTGGAACCGAGTAACAGGCGATAACGCATGGACTTGCGGCAGGCGAGGGTGAACTCGACCCGCCAGACCCGATCACCGAGGGCCAGGGTGGTACTGACCACATAGCGCATCTGCGCGTGGCCGTTGGAGCTTTTAATGGTTTTCATCGTCACCAGCGGTGCTTCGCAGCGCCGGTGACGCAATTGCACCACCGTGCCCAGGTGCGCGGTGAAGCGCACCCACTGTTCGCCGTCGCGCTCGAACGGCTCGATGTCGGTGGCATGCAGGCTGGAGGTACTCGCGCCAGTGTCGATTTTTGCCCGAAGGCCCGCGACTCCCAAATCCGGGAGCGCCACCCACTCGCGCAGACCGACAACGGTCAAATGGTCAAATGTCTTCAAAAGTGCTCAACCGGCAAAAACCGCTCAGGCCGTGTGCGGCCGAATTCGCGGTATTCACGCAGAATAATGGGTAAAAGGCGACAGATATCTACGGCCCGGATTTTCATCCCTCAAACAGGGGGGAATGCCTGCATTCTAATCCACAGCGTTGTGATTCATGGCACGACAGAAACGGTAGTACAGTTCATCGATATTTCAGAATGAGGTCATCCAATGGCACAAAAAAGCGAAGAGGACGACAAGGTCCGTCTCGATAAATGGTTGTGGGCCGCGCGTTTTTATAAAACACGTGCCTTGGCCAAGGCCGCGATTGAAAGCGGCAAGGTGCATTGCCGGGGCGAGCGTTGCAAGCCAGGCAAGGAGCCGAGGATCGGCGACGAGTTTCAGATTCGCACCGGCTTCGAGGAACGCACGGTGGTGGTCCAGGCGTTGTCGATCGTGCGTCGTGGCGCGCCGGAAGCCCAGGCTCTGTATGCCGAAACCGAAGCCAGCATTGCCAAGCGCGAAGCGGCGGCGGCCATGCGCAAGGCCGGGGCGTTGGGCGTGAGCACCGACGGCAAACCGAGCAAGAAACAGCGCCGGGATTTGTTCAAGTTTCGCGGCAGCAGCAACGACGA
Organism: Pseudomonas sp. KD5; assembly: GCF_012932895.1. NCBI lineage: Bacteria > Pseudomonadati > Pseudomonadota > Gammaproteobacteria > Pseudomonadales > Pseudomonadaceae > Pseudomonas > Pseudomonas sp. KD5. The sequence continues at coordinate 129,350 of NZ_JDWJ01000004.1, forward strand.
GTAGTGACGGCCGTCGGGCGCAGACTTGTAATCGCCTGCCTGTGCAGCCATATGGGGGATATTCGCCCACGGCGCATTTCGCAGGTGAAAGCACCGCTCGTCGAAAACCGAGGTTTGACCTTGCTTGGAACAACCCCGAATTGTTCATAAAATGCCGCTATGGCTAAGCTCACCCCCAAAAGTGCTGCTACAGCGTGTTTCATTTTTTGTAACCTTTTTTGTCACCACTTCAGATACCCAGACCTATGACCGATCTACCGGATACCGACTACACCCAACGCTTCATCTTCGATGACAGCGACACCCGCGGCGAACTGGTGGCATTGGAGCGTAGCTATGCCGAAGTCCTCGCCAAACACACCTATCCGGAGCCGGTCGCGCAACTGCTGGGCGAGCTGATGGCGGCTGCAGCGTTGCTGGTAGGCACCTTGAAGTTCGACGGCTTGCTGATTCTTCAGGCCCGTTCCGAAGGCCCGGTGCCGATGCTGATGATCGAGTGCTCCAGCGAGCGCGAAATTCGCGGCCTGGCCCGCTACGACGCCGAGCAGATCGCGCCCGATGCGACGCTCGCCGACCTGATGCCCAATGGCGTGTTGGCGCTGACGGTCGACCCGACTCAAGGCCAGCGTTATCAGGGCATTGTCGATCTCGACGGCGAAACCCTGTCCGATTGCTTCACCAACTATTTCGTCATGTCGCAGCAGGTTGGCACCCGCTTCAAGTTGTACGCCGACGGCCGTCGTGCCCGTGGCCTGCTGTTGCAGCAATTGCCTGCCGACCGTCTGAAAGATGAAGAAGATCGCGCCGCCAGTTGGCAGCACATCACCGCCCTGGCCAGCACCCTGACCGCCGACGAATTGCTGAGCCTGGACAACGAAACCGTGCTCCATCGCCTGTACCACGAAGAACAAGTGCGTCTGTTCGATGTGCAGAAACTGCGCTTCCATTGCAGTTGCTCCCGGGAACGCTCGGGCAATGCGTTGGTCAGTCTGGGTCTGGAAGATGCGCAGCAGCTGGTCGTCGAACATGGCGGCAGCATCGAGGTCGATTGCCAATTTTGCAACGAGCGCTACCTGTTCGACGCGGCCGATATCACTCAATTATTCGCCGGAGCAGGGGTTGATACGCCGTCAGATACCCGTCACTAAAACGCTTCAGCGCAGGTAAATTCACTGCTTAGCGCCGGAATAACGCCGTTCTGACGGGAGGGCCCTACACTTTTTGGGCTTTTCTGGCATAATCCGGCCCACTTTTTTCGCGGTAGTAGTGCACGACTTTCTACTACAAAACGTTTGGAGCACTCGGCCACTGGCCGACGGGGAACCTCATGACGCAAGCCAATAACGCCGTGTACACCGATCTGAGTGTTGATGATCTGGTTAAACAAGCCCTGAGTCGCGGTGAAGGCGAGCTTGCCGATACCGGCGCGCTGGTTGTTCGCACCGGTCACCGTACCGGCCGTTCGCCAGTCGATCGTTTCATCGTTGAAGAGCCGACCACCCAGGACGCTATTGCCTGGGGTCCGATCAACCGCAAGTTCCCGGCCGACAAGTTCGATGCCCTGTGGGCTCGCGTCGAGGCGTTCAACAACGCGCAAGAGCATTTCGTTTCCCACGTGCACGTAGGTTCGGCTGAAGAGCACTACCTGGCCGTGAAAATGACTACCCAGACTGCCTGGCAGAACCTGTTCGGTCGTTGCCTGTTCATCAACCCGGCCCAGTACAACCCGGCCGGTCGTGAAGAGTGGCAAGTTCTGAACGTCGCCAACTTCGAGTGCGTGCCAGAGCGTGACGGCACCAACTCCGACGGTTGCGTGATCATCAACTTCGCGCAGAAAAAAGTGCTGCTCGCTGGCATGCGCTACGCCGGTGAAATGAAGAAAGCCATGTTCTCGGTGCAGAACTTCCTGCTGCCGGCCGCCGACGTGCTGCCAATGCACTGCGCCGCCAACATCGGCGAAGCGGGCGACGTGACCCTGTTCTTCGGTCTGTCCGGCACCGGCAAGACCACCCTGTCCGCCGACGAAAGCCGTTACCTGATCGGTGACGACGAACACGGCTGGGGCGAGGGCGTGGTGTTCAACATCGAAGGCGGTTGCTATGCCAAGTGCATCGACCTGTCCGAGAAGAACGAGCCGGTCATCTGGAAAGCCATCAAACACGGCGCAGTCCTGGAAAACGTTGTTATCGACGACGCCAAGCACGCCGATTACACCGATGTCAGCCTGACCCAGAACAGCCGCGCCGCCTACCCGCTGGAGCACGTAGCCAAGCGTTCCGAGAAGAACCTGGGCGGCGAGCCAAACGCAGTGATCTTCCTGACCTGCGACCTGACCGGCGTGCTGCCGCCAGTGTCGATCCTCAATGAAGAACAAGCGGCCTACCACTTCCTGTCCGGCTACACCGCACTGGTGGGGTCGACCGAAATGGGTTCCGGCAGCGGCATCAAGTCGACCTTCTCCACCTGCTTCGGCGCACCGTTCTTCCCGCGTCCGGCTGGCGAATATGCTGAACTGCTGATCAAACGCATCCGCGGCTTCGGCTCCAAGGTCTACCTGGTCAACACCGGCTGGACCGGCGGCGGCTACGGCGTCGGCAAACGCTTCAACATCCCGACTACTCGCGGCGTGATCGCAGCGATCCAGAGCGGCGCGTTGATCGGTGCCGAGACTGAACACCTGGACACCATCAACCTTGACGTGCCATTGGCTGTACCGGGCGTTGAGACTGGCCTGTTGAACCCACGTAACACCTGGGCTGACAAGGCTGCTTACGATGAAGCTGCTAAAGCACTGGCCGGGTTGTTTGTTGAGAACTTCAAGAAGTTCGACGTGAGCGACGCGATCAAGGCTGCTGGGCCGAAGTTGTAAGAGTTGGTTTGATGTAATGAGAAAGCCGCCCTTTGGGGCGGCTTTTTTATGGGCGCTGATTCAGTTCCCTTGAGGCATAACTGGCAATATTCCCGCAGTAAACACGCTAAGCAGCCAGAATAATTCCACTTCTGTTGATCAGATCCCCTAGACCCCTTCCACTTCCTGCGTGTCCCACCGTTGTTTCTTGACTGCTTTATAGAGCATGCCAATGGTCAGCGGCACTTTGTCGCCACGACCCTTCGCCCGGCGCTTGAGAAACACATCAAACCCTTCAGGCTGAAAGTACCGATACGCGTCGTAGTCGACGAAGTCGATGGCGAACTGTTCTTCCAGCGCTTCCATCAGATGCCGCGCATCTGCGCCGTCACAGCCCAGGTCGAAGTTGATCGAGGTGGTGAGGCTGATGGTTTTGCGTTCGGGCAGGCCGAGTTCTTCGTGCAGTAGCTGCATGAGCAGGTGCATGGCGTGATCGTCGGGGAAGTTGGGGGCGAGATTCATGGTGCATCGTCCGTTGGGTGTATATCGATGAGGCTGATTAAGCCTGACTTTGCAGCGAGTCGGTCGTCAATAAACGCTGCGAACTTGGTCTGAGTCAGATCGGTAGCCATACGAATTTCTTGGACTTGCAACGCATCAACATGAAGTTCGCGGGGAGGCTCACGCCCGCCGCGGATGATTTCGTTCATCTGTTGCACGCTTTCCATTAGCTCATCAAAAAACATGCTCATGGTTATCTCCAGTGTTCGATGACGGCTTTCGATGCTCTGCGTCCCAAGGGTCGAGCGCGGAGCGTCCGTAGAGGCATTCCCACGCGGAGCATGGGAACGATCTTCACTCGGCGTTAGGCCGGTGCTTTCCAACCCATCATGCGTTGCTGGGCGACTTTCAGCAGGTCGCAGCCGTCTTGGGTCAGCAAGTAGAGCGCGTGGGTGATGTGGGGAATGTCTTCGACATCGCCTTGCTTGAAGCAATGGCAGTGCAGGGTTTGGAGTAGATCACTGGAGGCTCGGATGCGCTGGAGGGCGGCTTCGAGGATGTCTTGGGGATTGGCCTCTGTGTCGATGATCAGGGGCGGGGTATCGGTGAGATTGGATTGGAGTGGGCGGTAACGATCGGTGAACGGTTTCCATGAATTCATTGTTTGTAGCCTCAAATGCATCAGGAGTAACCGCCGCCATCGTGACCAAGCGATGGGAGGCGGACTGTGTTCGGGTTGGTCAACCAGTGAGGCTCACATTCCTGGCACGCCCGAGAGCGTCCCAAACACAGCCACCATATAGCGTGCAGGCACTTGAAGTGCCGGCAGCATACAACGGACGCGCATATATGAACCATTCGGGTGACCAAGCCCGAGCCGCTGATTTGGCAGCGACGGTCACGACTATAGATTTGAGCTACAGTGCGGCGATAGGCGACAAGGTGCCTTCTGTTGTAGGAACGGTATGAAGATTTCATAGGCCGTTCCTACCGATCCGCCATCGTTTTCAACAAATAGACCGATACGCTGCACCATCCAGCACGCTGGTAGTCAGCCCGGTCGTCGGCGTGTAGATCGTGCCTTTAACCGCTGAGAAGTTGACCCCTTTACTGCCCAGCGAAACGTAGCGTTCGCCTTGATCCAGTTCGGTGAAGTAGGTGTAGGAATACTTGTGCATCAGCCGGTACTTGGCTTCGTCGTTGACCATGGTCTTGCGCAGGTTATCCAGATCGGCCTGGGTCAGGTTCAGCGGCTTGTTGAGTCGCACACCCCAGCGCTGGAGGCAGACTTCGGCGAAGTGGCGGACGATGCGCCCTGGTTCGGCCAATGCTTTGGGGCCGCTGACACCGTCTGCTGCGGCGTTACCGACCAGCGTGCCATGGCGGCCGGGCATGGGGTAAATGTGGGTCCGGGTGCCGGTTGCCGTTTGTGGGATAACGCAGCTGAAGCCTTTGGAGCGCTCGTCTCGGGCGTAGAAACCGACGTATTCCTTTACGTTGGTATTGAGTTTTACTTTGTCTTCCTGAAAGTTGCCGATGCCCGGCACCGGATCAATCGCAAAAATATTCACCGGGATGTTCTTCAGGGCGCTGTCCTTGAACATGGCGTTGGCCAGCATGTGGCAACTGATACCGCCACGACTCCAACCTACCAAGTTAACTTTGGTGGGGATAATCCCATCTTTACGAAAGGTCTTGATGATTTGTTCCTGTAACTTCTGTTGGGTCACGCTGCGGTCGCCGTAGTTGTACTTGCGCCACATCCAGGAACCTTCGACGATGACGTCTTCAATGGGAATGCCAGCAGCCTTGAGTCGGTTGTATTCAGTCTCAGTCAGCTTCTCACGCTCCCAGTCGCACTTGCCTTTGATGATGTTGATGGCGTGCTGGACGTTCTCTCCCCAGCCTTTGCCGAACAGCGTACCGCTCAGTCCATAATCCTTGGATTGGGTGAACAGTTCGTCAGCTTGCAGGTTGCTGGTGCCGGGACCATCGATCACGACCCATTCGGCAAATTCGCGACCACCGTGATGGGATGCCAGTGTCGAGACCAATTCACCGTTCCAGTAAGTTGGGTTCTGACTGTCGAACTTTGTCGAGCCGGTACCGCAAAAGAAAATGGTTAATGCTGTCATTGTGTTGCCCTTAGTTGATGTAAGAGCAAGTAGGCTAGTGTTGATTCTTATAATAATAAAGCGATTGGTTGTTGCGGGGTTTGTAGTTTTATTTTTTCAGATTGGATGTATTTGTTGCTTTGCGACTTCAAGTAATTCGCAGCCGTCTTGTGTTAATAAATAAAGCGCATTAACGATGTTGGGGATGTCTTTCACATCGGCCTGTTTGAAACATAAACAGTAAAGTGTTTCCAGTAGATCGCTGGCCGCACGCAGGCGTTGTTGGGCGGCATCGAGCAGGTCGCCATGGCTGGCATCGGTGTCGATGACCAGCACCGAGGTGTCGCTGCAACTGGTCTTGAGTGGGCGATAGCGGTTGGTCAACGGGTTGAACGTTTTCATGGTTGAGGCGTGTCCTGTACGAAGTCGCTCCGACGGGCCGATACAGTGTTTCCAGCCGTGTCGAAAACTATAGAGGGCCACAGCGAGGCGTCGCAAGGTGGTGCAAGTGGACAGGTTTTGTAGGGGGTTTACCGGTGTTATCGCCCTTTGCCTACGCGCCCCTCGACAATTTTTTAAGCTTTTGCCCTGGAGGTCGATATTCCTACGGGATTGTCAGGCTTAACGCATCCAGTCTCTGGAGGGTGCGCGCCAGAATGTGTAGGACGTTTCGAAGCGTCTGGGTCGACTCTTAAAGGGAATTAGGCATGCAATGGCTACGTGTGGCCTCGATTTTATTGTTGTGGGCCGGTGTTTGTCGGATAGCGGGTGCTGCCGACGTCGGTCATTCGCTGGTCCGCGCCAACATGGAGCGAACCGGTTGGCCGGATGCGCTGACCACCCAAGCGGACATCGATACCGCATCTCGCGCCGAGGTGTTGATGGTGGGCAAGGCGTTGCTGGCCAGCGAAGCGCTGGATGAGCAGGGGCTGAAACAGCGACTGGGCGTGCGGGCTGTGAAGCTCAAGTCGGTCAGGCAAGTGCGTGATGGGTTGTGGGATCGGTTGCTGATCACCTATCGCAGTGCCAGTCAGAACTGCGAGGACCAACTCTTCTGTCCTCGTGTACGTAGCGTCAACGATCTGCGTCAGCTGGCGGCGGCGTTTACGGGCGAAATCAGCCCGGCTTATACGGTTTGGGCGAGCAAGAGCCGGGTGTTTCATGAACAGGCGCTGGATGAGCAGTTGCGGGTGGCGGTGTTGGTGCCATAGCCACCCGGCGTCAGTCAATTGATGACTAAGTCTGTGAGGTGCCGCCCAGAGTCGTAGGCGTTGCGAGGAGAGGGGGTTCGTCAGGGAGCTTCATGCAGCCGCTCAGCAGCAGGGATGCAAAGACAAAGGCGATTGGAAAAAACAGAGTGTCAGGCATGATTGTTCCTTTGTGAGGATCCGCGTGCAGGCGTCCTGCCTTGATGAAAACTTCGCGGATAATGGTTTTTCTCGGGGCGAACCTTATCGGCTGACAGGGGGCTGATGTCAGGGGGCAAAGTGCCTCGTTTGTTTCAATCTGTGGCGAAGGAATCGATGGGTTGACGCTGTATCATCCCGTATCGTTTTTGCCCCCGACCTTTTCTCGACTTGCTGCGTTCGCCGGCTAGGCTTTGGGCTTCGCAGCGGTCAACGGAGTGACAGCTTATGCACAACACCCTGGAACAGGTTTTCGGTTATCCACAGTTTCGGCCCGGCCAGGAGGCGGCGGTCAGCGCGGTACTGGCCGGGCGTTCGGCGGCGGCGATTTTCCCTACCGGATCGGGCAAATCCCTGTGCTATCAGTTACCGGCCATCCTGCTGCCGCACCTGACGCTAGTGGTCTCGCCTCTGCTGGCGTTGATGCAGGATCAGTTAGCGTTCTTGCAGCGCCATGGGATTGCGGCGGGCAGTATTGATTCGGCCCAGAGTCGCGATGACGCCAGCGATGTGATGGCCCGGGCCAAGTCTGGTGAATTGAAGATTCTGATGATTTCCGTGGAGCGCCTGAAGAACGAGCGCTTTCGCCATTTTTTGCAGCAGGTACCGATCTCGCTGTTGGTGGTGGACGAGGCCCACTGCATCTCCGAGTGGGGTCACAACTTCCGCCCCGACTACCTCAAGCTGCCGGACTATCAGCGCCAGTTCAACATCCCTCAGGCGCTGCTGCTGACGGCCACCGCGACACCCAAGGTGATCGCCGACATGGAGGCCCGGTTCGCCATTGCGCCTGAGGATGTGGTGACCACCGGTTTCTACCGGCCCAATCTCAATCTGTTGGTGGAACCGGTGCGTGGCCAGGACAAGCGCCGCCGCCTGGTCGAGTGGATGAGCCAGCGTCCCGGCCAGCCCAGCATTGTCTACGTCACTCTGCAGAAAACCGCTGAGCACATCGCCGAACACCTGGGGCGCAACGGTATACAGGCAGAGGCCTATCACGCCGGTTTACCCCACGAGCAACGGGAAGCGATTCAGCGCCGGTTCATGGGTGGGCAGTCCAATTGCATCGTCGCCACTATTGCCTTCGGCATGGGCATCGACAAAAGCGATATCCGCAACGTGGTGCATTTCGACCTGCCCAAATCCATCGAAAACTACAGCCAGGAAATCGGCCGCGCCGGGCGTGACGGGCAGCCGTCCGATTGCCTGGTGCTGGCCAACCGCGACAGCCTCAACGTGCTGGAGAATTTCGTCTACGGCGACACACCGGAGCGGGACGGCATTCGTTGTGTGCTCGACGAGTTGCAAGCCGCAGCGCCCGAGGGGCAGTGGGAGTTTCTGCTGGGGCCTTTGGCCGATCAGAGCAACATTCGCCAGTTACCGCTCAAGACCTTGCTGGTACAGCTGGAGTTGCGTGGGCTGATCGCTCCGCGCTATGCCTATTACGCGGAATACCGCTTCAAGTATTTGCAGGAGCCGGAAGCGTTGCTGGCCCGTTTCGAGGGTGAGCGCAGGGACTTCGTCTCGGCGATCATCCAGACTTCCAGTCGCGCACGGACCTGGGCCACGGTGAATTTCGACGCACTGTATCAGCAGCATTCCGCCGAGCGCAGTCGAGTGGTCAAGGCGCTGGATTACTTCCAGGAAAAGGGCTGGGTGGAGCTTGAAAGCAAGCAGATGACGGAGGTCTATAGCCTGCTGCAAGCCGACTTCGATTCCCAGGCCTTGAGCGCCGAATTGCACACCTACTTCACCCAGCACGAACGCACCGAGATTTCGCGGATTCACGCCATGCTGGATCTGTTCGCCACCGACCACTGCCTGGGATATCGCCTGGCCGAGTACTTCGGCGATGAAAACGCGCCACAGCGATGCGGGCATTGTTCGGTGTGTCACGGCCACGTAGCGCGGTTACCCGAACCACCGGAATTGCCGGCGCTTGTGGATAAAAATTTCGAGGCGCTGTGCGGTGATTTTATCCACAGGCACCAGCAGCACACGGGAAGTGCTCCATCGGCGGAGCGCGTGACGCGGTTTTTGTGCGGGATCAGCGTGCCGTTGTTTACCAAGCTCAAGGCGCGGTCGATTCCTGGGTTTGCGGTGCTGGAAGATTATCCGTATGCCGAGGTCCGGACGTGGGCTGAGGCGAACCTCTAACCCGCGGGATCGGGACGCATCCATCCGCTGAATGTCGCCCATCACAGGAATAAACTTCAAAAACACCCATCGGCTGACTATGGTGAGGACTGTCTTCGGATCGCCAATAAGAGAACAACAACCATGAGCCAGACATCGTTCGATATTCAGCGCGCCGCCGTGATTGGTGCGGGCACCATGGGCCGTGGCATTGTCATGTGCCTGGCCAGCGCCGGGGTGCCGGTGCAGTGGGTCGATAACAATCCGCAGATGCTTGAGCAGGCGCTGACCAGCGTGGCTGACACTTACGCCCACAGCGTGCGTCAGGGGCGGATCGATCAGACCGAGGCGGATGCGCGCATTGCACGGGTAACGGCGGCTGCCGATTACGCGGCGATCCGCGATGTTGATCTGGTTATCGAAGCGGTCTACGAAAACCTCGAGCTGAAGCAGAAAATCTTCCGCGAACTCGATGGCCTGCTCAAACCTGAAGCGATTCTGGCCAGCAATACCTCGGCGCTGGATATCGACGCCATCGCCGCCGCCACTCGCCGCCCGCAGCAGGTCCTGGGCCTGCACTTCTTCAGCCCGGCGCACATCATGAAATTGCTGGAGATCGTACGCGGCGCCCAGACCGCTCCGGCGGTGCTTGATGCAGCCCTGGCACTGGGCCAGCGCATGGACAAGGTCAGCGTGGTCTCGGGCAACTGTCACGGTTTCATCGGCAACCGCATGCTGCATCCGTACGTGCTCGAAGCGCGCAAGATGCTGCTGGAGGGGGCGTTGCCTTATCAGGTGGATGCAGCGCTGCAAGGTTTTGGTTTCGCCATGGGGCCGTTCCGCATGTATGACGTGGTCGGCATTGACCTGGAGTGGCGCGCGCGGGAGCTGGCTGGCAAGGGCCAGGATGCGCCGGAGGTTCAGGTGGACAATCGTTTGTGCGAGCTCGGGCGTTTCGGTCAGAAGAGCGGCGACGGGTATTACCATTACGAGCCGGGCAGTCGTCAGGCTGAGCATGATGTGGAAGTCGATGCGCTGGTACTGGAAATCAGCGAAGGGTTGGGGTTCCAGCGGCGTGAGATAGGGCCAGAGGAGATTCTTGAGCGCAGCTTGCTGGCACTGGTCAATGAAGGGGCGAAGATCCTTCAGGAAGGCATTGCGGCGTCGGCGCACGACATCGATCTGGTGTACCTCAACGGTTATGGTTTCCCGACGGACAAGGGCGGGCCGATGGCCTGGGCGGATCAGCAAGGGCTGGACGATATTCATCTGCGGTTGTTGCAGCTTGAGACCAAACAGGGGGATCACTGGGCCCCGGCACGGTTGATTGGGGAGTTGGCGGCGCAGGGCAGAGGGTTTACCGACATGTGATTTAGGTAGTGCCTGTGACAGCGCCTTCGCAGTTTCACCTTAAACTGGCCATCCAACTCCAGGAACCGACGCTGATGTCCAACCCGATGCCCCATCGCACCGACTACCCCCATTTCCAGCCCATCACCACCCGCTGGCATGACAATGACGCCTACGGTCATGTCAATAACGTCACCTACTACAGTTTTTTCGATACGGCGGTGAACACCTACCTGATCGAAGTCGGCGGCCTGGATATCCATGACGGTGAGGTGGTGGGTTTTGTGGTGAGTTCGGCCTGCGATTACTTCGCGTCTATCGCCTTCCCGGATCGGATCGAGATTGGCCTGCGGGTCGGCAAGTTGGGCAGCAGTTCGGTGCAGTATGAGCTGGCGGTGTTCAAGGCTGGAGAAGATGAGGCCTGCGCGGCAGGGCGCTTCGTGCATGTATTCGTCGATCGGCTGTCGAATCAGCCGGTGGCGATTCCTGCCGGGTTGCGCGGGGCGTTGGAGCGACTGGCGATCTGAGGGCAAAAAAATCGCAGCCCGAGGGCTGCGATTTTTGGATCTAACGGTCGACGAGGCGATTCAAGCCTCAGTCGTCATCGTGATAGCGATGGTGATGCTTGCGATGCCCGTACGCATGGCCGCGACCCGGGTGACCACGGTAGTAGCGACGATCATCATCGTCATAACCACGACGATAGGAACGACGATCATCGTCGTCATTGCTGCTGTTGCCCATATGGTTACCCAGCGCGCCACCGAGGCCGCCGCCTGCTGCGGAGCCGATCAGGCTACCGGTGGTGCCGCCCATGCTGCGGCCGACCACGTTACCGCCAGCTGCGCCCAACGCACCGCCAATGGCGGCTTCGCCACGGCTGCGTCTGTCTGCGCCAACTGCGCTACCACCCGCGCCGCCCAGGGCCGCGCCAATGGTTGAACCTGTACTGCCGCCTAGTGATTGACCGACGACCGAGCCAAGAACCCCGCCCAATGCGCCGCCCACACCTGCTTCGGTGGTGCCGCCAGCAGACGCGAAGCCACTGACCAGGCCAAGGGACAACAAGAGAATCGAGGAGAACTTCATAGAGGAACCTCAAGGGGATGACGGCGCGATCCTGAGGCTGTGTCATGGTTGTGACAATAGAAATCCGACGAATAACACGACTTGAGCACATTTCTATAAGTTGCTGTTTTTTGGGCGGAACTTAAGTGTTTTTCGCCGGTCTTTAGCTACTTCTCAAAGGCCGTTTTCATATGAAAACGGCCTTTTTTGTGGGCGATTGGAAAGTACGGATCGGAAGAGTTTGTTGAGTGGGCTACCGCCATCGCTGCGTCAAGCTGACTTGGCCATGATCAACCCGGTTTCACTCGCCGCCTCCAGCCGGATCGACACAAACTTCGACGTCGGCGTATGGCTGCCATCCCCAGTGCTTTCCAACGGCACCAGCGGGTTCACTTCCGGATAGTACGCAGCCGCTTGCCCGGCAGGAATATCAAACGCCAGCAGGGTAAAACCCTTGACCCGCCGCTCACGGCCATCATCCCAGATCGATACGATGTCAGCCTTTTGCCCCGGTTTGAAGCCCAGGCGAATGATGTCGGCTTCATTGACGAACAACACATCCCGCTGACCTTTCACCCCGCGATAACGATCATCAAGACCATAAATGGTGGTGTTGTACTGATCATGGGAGCGCATCGACTGCATGATCAGGTCCGGCAGTACGCCGGTGGCGCGGGTGCGTTCGTGTACCAGGTCTTTGGGCAGGGTGTTCGGACGGAAATTGGCCCGACCCGATGGGGTATTCCAGCGACGTGCGCCGGCACTGCTGCCCAGGTAGAAACCGCCGGGGTTCTGGACTTTCTCGTTGAAGTCCCGAAAGCCCGGGATGGTGTCGGCGATCAGGTCGCGGATGCGGCTGTAATCAGCCACCAGCCAGTTCCAGTCCACCGGTTTGCTGCCCAGGGTCGCGGCGGCGATACCAGCGATGATTGCAGGCTCCGAGCGCATCAGGTTCGACAACGGTTGCAACTGACCGTTGGAGGCGTGGACCATGCTGAAGGAGTCTTCCACGGTCACCGCTTGGGCGCCTTCGGTCTGGATATCAATATCGGTGCGGCCCAGGCACGGCAGGATCAGCGCGTCTTTACCGTGGATCAAATGGCTGCGGTTGAGCTTGGTGCTGATCTGCACGGTCAGGTCGCAGTTGCTCAGGGCCTGGAAGGTCCGTGGGCTGTCCGGGGTGGCTTGGGCGAAGTTGCCGCCCAGGCCGATGAAAACTTTCGAACGGCCTTCGGCCATGGCGTGAATCGCCTCGACCACGTTGTGGCCGTTTTCGCGCGGGACCTTGAACTGGAAGCGCCGCTCCAGAGAGTCGAGGAGCGCCGCCGGCGGACGTTCGTTGATGCCCATTGTCCGGTCGCCCTGCACGTTACTGTGGCCGCGCACCGGGCACAGACCGGCCCCCGGCCGGCCGATGTTGCCGCGCAGCAGCATCAGGTTGGCGATTTCCTGGATGGTCGCCACCGAATGGCGATGCTGGGTGATGCCCATCGCCCAGCACATGATCACGTTCTTGCCTTTGGCGTACATGCGCGCCGCTTGCTCGATTTCCACCAGGGGCAGGCCGGATTGCTCGACGATCTGCTCCCACGGGGTGTCGTCGACGATGCCGAGGTATTCCAGAACATTGACGCTGTGTTCATTGAGGAAGTCGTGGTCGAACACCGCAGGCTCACCCGCCTTCTGCGCATCGCGCTCCCATTGCAGCAGGAACTTGGCCATGCCGCGCATGATCGCCATGTCGCCGCCCAATGCCGGACGGAAGTACGCGGTGTTGGTCGGCTTGTCGCCGTTGGTGAGCATTTCGATCGGGTGTTGCGGGTGCTGGAAGCGTTCCAGGCCGCGCTCTTTCAGTGGGTTGATGCACACCACCTGCGCACCGCGTTTCACCGCTTCGCGCAGTGGCTCGAGCATCCGCGGGTGGTTGGTGCCAGGGTTTTGGCCCCAGACAAAAATTGCATCTGCATGTTCGAAATCGTCGAAGGTCACGGTGCCTTTGCCGACTCCGACGCTTTGGGCCAATGCCACACCGCTGGCTTCGTGGCACATGTTCGAGCAGTCGGGGAAATTGTTGGTGCCATAGGCGCGCACGAACAATTGATAGAGGAACGCCGCTTCGTTGCTGGCACGGCCCGAGGTGTAAAACTCGGCCTGATTCGGGCTCGACAGCCCTTGCAGGTGTTTGCCGATCAGGGCGAAGGCGGCTTCCCAACTGATCGGTTTGTAACGATCGGTTTCGGCGTCATAGCTCAGCGGCTCGGTCAGACGGCCCTGGTACTCGAGCCAATAATCACTTTGTTCCAGCAACGAGCTAACGCTGTGCTTGGCGAAAAACGCGCCATCGACACGCCGTTTGGTCGCTTCCCAGTTCACTGCTTTGGCGCCGTTCTCGCAGAACGCCACCATGCCGGCTTCCTTAGAATCGCCCCAGGCGCAACCGGGGCAGTCGAACCCGCCGTTCTTGTTGGTCTTGAGCATCATGCGCAGATTTTTCAACGCGTTGTCGCTGGTCAACCAGGCACGGGCAACGCTGGCCAGCGCGCCCCAGCCACCGGCCGGTCCTTTATAAGGCTTGTAACGTGGAACGGGTTTCTGGTCGGCTTGTTGGTGTTGGCTCACGCTTGTTTCTCCGTCGCGGGGCTGTAGACCCGCGGCGCACTTTTTTGCGGCAGGTGGATGAGATTGAGGTTGTGTCGACGGGCCCATTGCACGGCCAGGCCCGTGGGCGACGACAGGCTGACCAGGGTCTGGATGCCGGCGCGTAAAACTTTCTGGATCAATTCGAGGCTGCAACGGCTGGTGACAATCGCCAGACCATCGGTGGTCGGAATCTTCTGGCGGATCAACCCACCGATCAGCTTATCGAGGGCGTTGTGCCGACCGATGTCTTCACGGCCCAGCAGCAATTCGCCTTTGCCATTCATGAACACCGCCGCATGCACCGCGCCGCAATGCTGGCCCAAAGGCTGGAATTCGCCGATGCGATGGCGCAGGCCGTCCAGCCATTCGGCCGGGGGCAGCGGGGCGCCGGGCAGCACCTTGAGATCGGGCAGCGCTTGCTCCACCGCTTCCACGCCACAGAGCCCGCAACCGCTGGTGCCGGCCAGTTGCCGGCGCTGCTGCTTGAGGTTCCAGAAGGCGCGGTTGGCGATGGTCACTTGCGCGTATTGCGCCGAACCCGAGCCGCTGAGTTGCAGGTCATAGATGTCTGAAGCGTCTTCGATGATGCCGCTGCCGAGGCTGAAGCCGACGATGAAGTCTTCAAGGTCCGTCGGCGTCACCAACATGACGGCCTGGCTGATGCCGTTGTAGGCGATCGCCAACGCGACTTCTTCGGCCAGCGCGGTGCTGGATGATTCGGAGTATTCAAGGTTGCAGTAACTGTATGTCTGGCTTGCGGCGGGCGCGGGCGTTTCGAGAGCGGGCGCCGCGCAGCCGGGGCGCTTGGCGTTCATTAGGCATCACCGACGGTTTGGTCAGCTTTAAGCCTAGGCGTGTCAACATGTCACGTCTAATCGCTATTACTGATCTACCGATAGATGGCGTCGATCAAGAGTCTGTCAGTGATTTCTGATAGATCGCAAAACAGGCTTCTGCCAAGGCCGAACGCGGAGCACTACGACGCATGATCAGCCCCAGCCGGGCGAGGGTCTGGGCGCTTTCGATGGGTTGCAGGCGCAAGTGATCAGTGAGGTTTTCGAGGCCGCTGTTCAGCGGCATCACCGCGCAGCACAGGCCACCGTGTACCGCTTGTAACAATTGGTGGACTGCATCGGTTTGCAGCAACGGCTGTGGGGTCAGGCCACGGCTGTGGAAGTTATGGTCGATGGACTGACGAAAATGCATGCCGCTGGTGAGCATGCCCATGGGTAGTTCGATCAGCGACTCCCAGCTCAGTGGCGTCTCGCCGAAACTGAAGAAGCGTTGATCGTAGAGCAGGCCCATGTGGGTTTCGCTGAACGCCAGGGAGTCGAAGCGCTCGCCGTCCAGATGCTCCAGGTACGATACGCCGAGGTCGAGACGGTTATTCGCCAGTTGTTCAAGGATCTGTTCGGAACTCAGGGCCGAGAGTTCGAACCGCAGGTTCGGGTGTGCGGCGTGCAGGCGTTGCATCAGCGGCACCGGGTCGAAACTCGACAGCGGCACCACCCCCAGACGCAACGTACCCACGAGGTTGCCGCGACAGGCCGCCGCTTCGGCCTGCAAACCGTCGTAGGCCGCCAGCACCGTACGCGCCCATGCCAGCACGCGCTCACCCGGCGCAGTGAAACCTTCGAAGCGTTGGCCGCGATTGACCAGCGGCAGTTCGAGTTCTTCCTCAAGGCTGCGCAGACGCATGGACAACGTCGGCTGGGTGATGTGGCAACGCGCGGCGGCCTGGCCGAAGTGTCGGGTTTCGTCGAGAGCGATGAGGAATTTCAGCTGCTTGATGTCCATCTTCGCTCCAGGGCGCCGGCAAGGTTTGCGATTCTACCGCCTGCGCGGGGTTGGGTCATTGGTCGGCTGGGAACCGGTCTTCAAACGACTGGTCTAGTCTTGGGCGTCTGGAACCCAAACCCCAAGGAGCGTGCACCATGAGTATTTTTAGCTTTGTGAAAGAAGCAGGTGAAAAACTTATTGATCTGCTGACACCCGGCAATGCCAACGCCAGCGAGCAGCTGAAGGCACACATCAGCAAGGTCGGCTTGGGTAACCCGAATGTTCAGGCGACCATCGATGGCGACAAAGTCACCGTCACCGGTGAAGTGGCAAGCCAGGAAGAGAAGGAAAAGATTCTGTTGGCCGTGGGCAATATTGCCGGTGTCGGTAGCGTCGATGACCAGATCACCGTAACGGGGCCGGTTGCCAAGGCAGCGCAGTTCGTCACCGTTAAAAAGGGCGACACCCTCAGCGCGATTTCCAAGGCGGCATACGGCGACGCGAACAAGTACAACAAAATCTTTGAAGCCAACAAACCAATGCTTTCGCACCCGGACAAGATCTATCCGGGGCAGGTGTTGCGGATTCCTGAATAACACAGAACCTGTGGCGAGGGAGCTTGCTCCCTCGCCACAACGACCGCGTCAGACTCTAAAGCCCTGCGATGAGCTCCCGATAATCCCCCACCGCCGCAAACTCTGCCGTGTCCTTCGGCCCTTTGCGGCTGTCCGGCTCGCTGACGGCCAGCAGGTGCGCCACCCCAAAGTTGCGTGCGCTGCGCAGGATCGGCAGGGTGTCGTCGATGAACAGACAGCGTGCCGGGTCGAAGCCGATATCGGCCTGTAAGGCATCCCAGAACTGCGGGTCTTCTTTGGCGAAACCGTAATCGTGAGAGCTGATCAAGCGCTCGAAATACGGCGCCAGTTCAATTCTTTCCAGTTTCAATGACAACGAGTCGCGGTGGGCGTTGGTGATCAGTACCACGCGCTTGCCGGCCTGTTTGATTGCTGCCAGAAAAGTGTCCGCATCCGGACGCAGGGCGATCAGGTGCGCGGTTTCCAGTTTCAGTTCGCGCACCGACAACTTTAGTTCGGCGCTCCAGAAGTCCAGGCAATACCACTGCAACTGACCGGCATGGCGCTCGAACAGTGGCTGCAATTCCAGCTCCGCCATGGCCAGGCTCACCCCGTGCAACTCGGCATAACGCTTTGGCAGGTGTTCCAGCCAGAAATGGTTGTCGTAGTGCAGGTCCAGCAGCGTGCCGTCCATATCCAGCAGAACGGTATCGATGTCGCGCCAGGGCAGCAGGGACATAAAAAACTTCTCCAGCGGTAAAAAAGATATCCGAGGTAAACAATCAGGATAGGCCGGGTATAGTAACGCGTTCACGCCAAGGAGCTTCTCATGCGCCAGAAACCCACCATACTCGCCCGCGAGATCGTCGCCACCAGCCGATTATTCTGTGTCGAAGAGCTGAAATTGCGCTTTTCCAATGGCGTGGAACGCACTTACGAGCGATTGGTCGGCAAAGGCGCTGGTTATGGTGCGGTGATGATCGTGGCGATGCTCGACGCGGACCACGCCGTGTTGGTGGAGGAATACTGCGGTGGCACCGATGCCTACGAATTGTCCCTGCCCAAAGGCTTGATCGAGCCGGGCGAAGACGTGCTGGCGGCGGCCGAGCGGGAGCTCAAGGAAGAGGCCGGGTATGGCGCGCGGCAACTGGAGCATCTGACCGAGTTGTCGTTGTCACCTGGCTACATGAGCCAGAAGATCCAGGTGGTGCTGGCCACCGATTTGTACGAAGAACGCCTGGAGGGTGACGAGCCCGAGCCGATGGGGATGGACAAGATCAACCTGCGGGAATTGTCGGCGTTGGCGCAGAACCCGCGATTCACCGAGGGCCGTGCCTTGGCGGCGCTGTATCTGGCCCGTGATCTGTTGACTCAGCGTGGGGTGTTCCTGCCATGAAGTTGAATTTTCCCCATCCGTTGATGGCGCCGGTGGTCGAGCTGGCATTGAAGGCTGGCGAGGCGATCCTGCCGTTCTGGCGCGTCAACGTTGCTGTGACCGCAAAGTCCGATGATTCCCCGGTCACAGCTGCCGACATGGCCGCTCACCATGTGATTCTTGCCGGGTTGACGGCGCTGGACCCGACTATTCCGGTGCTGTCCGAAGAGGATGCCAACATCCCCCAGAGCGTGCGTGCCGGCTGGCAGCGTTGGTGGTTGGTCGACCCTCTGGACGGCACTAAGGAGTTCATCTCCGGCAGCGAAGAGTTCACTGTCAATATCGCGCTGATCGAGCAGGGGCGTGTGGTGTTCGGCGTGGTGTCGATGCCGACCAGCGGGCGTTTTTATGTCGGCGGTGCTGGGCTGGGTGCCTGGCGTGGCGATAAAGGCGCCGAGCCGTTGCCAATTCAGGTTCGCGAGGTGCCGGCTGCGGGTGAAGCCTTCACGGTGGTCGCCAGTCGTCGGCATTCAAGCCCTGAGCAGGAGCGCTTACTGGCGGGGTTGAGTGACAGTCTGGGCGAGCTGCAACTGGCGAATATCGGTAGCTCACTGAAGTTTTGCCTGCTGGCGGAAGGGGCTGCGGATTGTTATCCGCGATTGGCGCCAACTTCGCAGTGGGACACGGCCGCGGCTCAAGGTGTGCTGGAAGGCGCCGGCGGTGAGGTGCTGGATTTGAGCGGCGCGCCGTTCTGTTATCCGGCGCGGGAATCGTTGCTGAATGAGTTCTTCCTGGCGCTGCCGGCTAAAGCAGCTTGGCGGGAGAAACTATTGGCGCTCGCTCGGGCGTAAAGATCAAGAGATCGCAGCCTCGTTTCACTCGACAGCTCCTACAGGGGGCGCGCTTCTCTGTAGGAGCTGTCGAGTGCAACGAGGCTGCGATCTTTTAAGATCGTTTGCTTTACCGGTGAAGGACGTATTGCCCGGTAAACCTCACCGCATCCTCATCACTCCCGGCATTCACGATCCGCGAATGCAGCGTCAACCGCGCCCGCCCATAGCGTCGATACATCGCCAGGAACTTCCTCCACACTGCCGGGTTCGGTGCCTGACAGATCGCCGTCGCGTCCATGGTGACCGGCAGCGGGTAGTTGATCTGCCCTTCCTGAATCACGATGTGTCCGTCTTCGATACCTTCTTCACGTAAACGCAAATGCAGCCAGCCCCAGCCGGCCAGCACCGCGCCGCAATACAGGCTGCCACCGAACATGGTGCTCTTGTGATTGACGTTGGGCGCAAGCGGCAGATGCAGGCGCAGTTGTTGGTCATGCCAGTCGAGCACTTTGAGGCCCATATCCCGCGTGAGGGGGATGTCGCGATAGAGGATCGATTCCAGGTGACGACTGTCGCGGTTCATTCGCGGGCCTTTTGTTTGATGAGGATGATTTTACGGTAGCTCAATCGAGGTCGTCGGTATGGCTGCTGGTGCCGCCATCGGCGAAGTTCAGGCCATGCTTGCGCAGTTTGTCGTGCAGGGTTTTGCGCGGAATGCCGAGCGCTTCGGCGAGGCTGCGCACGGAGCTGTGCGAGCGCGCCAGTTCGGCGGCAATCAGGCTTTTCTCGAAGTTCTCGACTTGCTCGCTCAAGCCGCCGCTGACCACTTCAACCGTGGTGCCGACACCGCCATCCGGTGCGCTGTTGTCCAGTGCCAGCTCCAGGCCCAGGGCAAAGCGCTCGGCGGCGTTCTGCAGTTCCCGCACGTTACCTGGCCAGCTGTGACGCAGCAGCAGCGCCCGTTGCCCCGGTTGCAGTTCGTGGGGCGGCAAGCCGTGGCGGGCGCTGGCTTCGTCAGCGAAATGCTGGAACAGCACCAGCGCATCTTCGCCCCGTTCGCGCAGCGGCGGAATGCGCAACGGCGCAACGTTCAGGCGGTAATACAAGTCGGCACGGAAGCGCCCCTGATCGGCGGATTGCCGCAGGTCTTCCTTGGTCGCGGCGATGATGCGGATGTCCAGCGGGATCAACTGATTGCCGCCCAGGCGTTCGACGACCCGCTCTTGCAGCAAGCGCAGCAATTTCACCTGCACGTCCAGGCTCATGCTTTCGATTTCATCGAGGAACAACGTGCCGCCGTTGGCGAATTCGAACTTGCCGATGCGGCGCTTTTGCGCGCCGGTAAACGCGCCGGGTTCGTGACCGAACAACTCGCTTTCCACCACCGACTCGGCCAGGGCCCCGGCGTTGATTGCCACGAACGGGCCGTTACGCCGACTCGACAAGTCGTGCAACGCGCGGGCCACCACTTCTTTGCCCGCACCGGTTTCACCGAGGATCAGCACGTCAGCCTTGGTCGCTGCCAGTGCCCCGATCTGCTCGCGCAGGCGCAGCATTGGCGTCGATTGCCCGACCAGTCGGGCGCTCAGTTCGTTGCGATCGCTCAGGGCCAGCCGCAGGCTGCGGTTGTCCAGCACCAGGCGGCGCAGGGCCAGGGCGCGACGTACGCTGTCGAGCAGGGCGTCACTGGCGAAAGGTTTTTCCAGAAAGTCATAAGCCCCGGCGCGCATGGCCTGCACCGCCAGGGGGACATCGCCGTGGCCGGTGATCAGCAGCACGGGCAGCTCCGGATCCTGGGCGTGGAGTTCGGTCAGCAGTTCGAGGCCGTCCATGCCCGGCATGCGGATGTCACTGACCACAACGCCTGGCCAGTCGCGTTCCAGTTGCCCGGCCAGGCCCTTGGCTTCAGCAAGCGGCAGGATCTTCAGGCCGGCCAGGTCCAGGGTCTGGCTCAGGGCCTGGCGCAGGTGGGGATCGTCGTCGATCAACACGACCTGGATGCGGTTGTCGATGGTCATGCACTTCGGTCCTCGGACGGTTGCAGGCTCACACCCGGCGCGCCTGCGCGCAGCTTCAGGGTAATCAGGGCGCCGCCTTCCTTATGGTTGGAGAACGACAGTTCACCACCGAAGGCGCGCATCAGGGTGTCGCAGATCGCCAGCCCCAGCCCAAGTCCCTGAGTGCGGGTCTTGGTGGTGTAGAAGGGCTCGCCCGCACGACCCAGCGCTTCCAGGCAGAACCCGGGGCCGTTGTCGCGAATGTACAGAGTGACGCCGTCGGTGGTGGATTGGGCACTCAACCAGAGCTTACGCGGCGGGCCTTTTTCCGTCAGCGCATCGAGCGCATTGGCCAGCAGATTGCCGAGTACCTGGCGCAGACGGGTTTCTCCGGCCTCGACCCACAGGGTGGCGGCCGGCAGGTCACGGATCAGCTCGACTTCCATGCTGCGCCGACGCTTGGCCAGTAACGCCAGGGCGTCGTCCAGCGCCGGTTGCAGGGCCACGCTCTCCGGGGCGTGGCGATCACGTCGGGCGAAGGCGCGCAGGTGGGCGATGATCGACGCCATGCGCCCGGTCAGTTCGCTGATCAGCTTGAGGTTGCCGCGAGCATCTTCGGTGCGCTGATGATCGAGCAGCACTTCGGCGTTTTCCGCGTAGCTGCGGATTGCCGCCAGCGGTTGGTTGAGTTCATGGCTGATACTCGCCGACATTGTCCCCAACGCCGAGAGCTTGCCGGCCTGTACCAGATCATCCTGAGCGCGTACCAGTTCTTGCTGGGCATGTTCGCGCTCCAGCACTTCCTGTTTCAGTCGACGGTTGAGGCCCTCGAGGTCGCTGGTCCGTTCGGCGACCCGGCCTTCCAGTTCCTGGCGGGCCTTGGCTTCGAAGGCGATCCGCTCCAGGTAATGGCGTCGGCGTTGCATCATCAGGCCGAGCAGCAGCATTAATACCAGCAGCGTTGCGCCGCCGATGGCCACGACTGTGCGCACGGGGCGGTCGATCAGGGTGCGTGGAGCAAGGATACTGACACTCCAGCCGGTTTCTTCGATCTGCCGGGTTTGGGTCAGCCAGGCATTGGGGTCGAGACTCAACGGCTTTGGATCGCGGGTCGGATAGGGTTGAATCGCGGCGACGGCCTTGTTCTCCTCATCGCTCAATGGACGGGTCGAACGGAAACGCCATTCTGGCCGCGACGTGAGGATGACCACACCGTTGTGGTCGGTGACCAGCAGTTGTTCCGGGGTTTTGCCCCAGAGGCTTTCGGTGTGATCGAGGTCAACCTTGACCACCAACACGCCGATGATTTTTTCACGATCGTGTACCGCCGCGGCGAAGAAGTAACCGCGCTTGGCCGAGGTGGTGCCCAGGCCGAAGAAGCGCCCCAGGCGCCCGGCCATGGCTTCACTGAAATAAGGACGGAAAGAAAAATTGCGGCCGACGAAGCTGTCGTTTTTATCCCAGTTGGAGGCCGCCAGCGTCTTGCCGGTGGTGTCCATCAGGTACATGACTTCGGCGCCGGTCTGGGCACTGATGTGTTTCAGCAGGCGATTGGCATTGCCTTGAATCACGCCCTCGTCGGGTGCGCCCAACGTCGCACGAAGGGCGGGCAGGTCGCCGAGAATCTGCGGCAGCACTTCATAGCGGTGCAGGGTACCCAGCAGGTTGGCGACGTAGAGGTCGAGGGTCTGACGGTTCTGCCCGGCCAGCTCGCTGCGGTAATAACGCTCGGCCAGATGCTCCAGTGGCCACAGCAAGGGTGCCAGGCACAACGCAAGCAGTGCCAGGCTGCGCCAGCGGGGTCTGCGGGGGAGGGTCGGTGTCATGAGCATCAAGCGCCTGTGGGTATAGACGCATTATGCCTAGGCTTGCGGGCGCAGTCTGCGCACCCAGGATCAAGTGCGTGCTGGCGGTGAAAATTCAGACAGCAATTCAGGAAAAGACTTCAGCGTCCTTGAAGAACGCGGCGGCCTGATCCTTGGCGGACAGCTGCGGTGCTTCGTCCAGCTGCCAGTCGATGCCCAAGTCCGGGTCGTCCCAGCGAATGCTGCGTTCAGCCGACGGGGTGTAGTAGTCGGTGGTTTTGTAGAGGAACTCGGCGAAATCGCTCAGCACCACGAAACCATGGGCAAAACCTTCCGGTACCCAGAGCTGGCGATGGTTGTCGGCGGACAGGCGCACCGCGACCCATTTGCCGAAATGCGGCGAGCTGCGGCGAATGTCCACGGCCACGTCCAGCACTTCACCGGCGGTGACGCGGACCAGTTTGCCCTGAGTGTTTTCCAGCTGGTAGTGCAAGCCGCGCAGTACGCCTTTTTGCGAGCGGGAATGGTTGTCCTGCACGAATCGGGTGTTCAGGCCGGTTGCTTCTTCGAAAGCCTTGGCGTTGAAGCTTTCATAGAAGAAGCCGCGCTCATCACCAAATACCTTGGGCTCGATGATCAGAACACCGGGCAGGTCGGTGATGACTACGTTCATGGTGTTTCTCCAGCAATAGGCGTTGATGGCCGACATTCTTACGCAAAGTGCCGGCAGGCGCGAGTGGGGCTGTGAAGAGAGTTGCTCACGCATTTGATTCAGGCCAACCAGGGAAGGGGGGTTGCTTATCGCCCCCGGCAGTGGCGATATAAGCGCCTAATAAAATTTCAGGGGTCGTTGTATGCCGCTCGCCACGTTGATTCACCGCGCCAGTCTGCCCAGCCCGCAAGTGTCCGCGGTGCAAGCGCTTGAGTTGCTGGAAGAACATTACGGGCTGAGCGGACGGTTGCAGGCTCTTGGAAGCCAGCAGGATCTCAACTACCGCGTCGACAGCGAGCAGGGGCGTTTCGTCCTGAAGATCTGCCGTGGCGATTACTCGGTGCTGGAACTGCAAGCCCAGCACGCAGGGCTCAAGCACTTGGCCGAACATCCCGGCGTGCAGGTGCCGCGAGTGATCCCGACCAAAAATGGTACTGACCTGCTCTCCCTGGAGGTCGGCGGTCAAGCGGTGCATGTACGTCTGCTCGATTACATCGACGGCCAGTCCCTGACGCACCTCGACCATCTGAGCCAGGCAGTGGTCGCCGGTTTCGGTCGGCTCTGCGGCGAGATGGACCTGGCGCTGGCCAGCTTCGACCATCCTGGCCTTGAGCGCACCCTTCAATGGGACGCCCGCCACGCTAACGCGTTGATCGCGCATTTGCTGCCGGTGATCAAGGATGATCAGCAACGCAAGCTGATTGCTGAAGCGGCCGAGCAGGCCGAGCGCCATTTGCAGCCCTTGGTGGATAAGTTGCCGGTGCAGGCGATTCACATGGACATCACCGACGACAACGTGGTCTGGCAGCGAGATGCGCAGCGCCAATGGCAGTTGCAGGGTGTCATCGATTTCGGCGACCTGGTCCGAACCTGGCGGATCACCGATCTGTCGGTGACCTGTGCGGCGCTGCTGCACCATGCCGATGGCGATCCGTTCTACATCTTGCCGGCGGTTCGGGCCTATCACGCGATCAATCCGCTGCAACATGAAGAACTGCTGGCGCTCTGGCCGCTGATCGTTGCGCGCTCGGCGGTGTTGGTGCTGAGTGGCGAACAGCAGGTCAGCATTGATCCGGGCAACGAGTACAGTCGCGACAACCTGACCCATGAGTGGGAAATTTTCCGCGTGGCCACATCGGTGCCGCTGGGGTTGATGGAGGCGGCGATTCTTGCCGCGGTTGGTCAAGGCCTGCCGAGCATTGGCAGCGAAGGCTTTGCGCCCTTGTTGCCGAGTCTGGTGGGGCGTGAGTTTGCTTTGATCGATCTGGGTGTCCTCAGCCCGCACTTCGAAGCGGGTAACTGGGAACAGGAGGGGATCGACCAGCACCTGCTGACCGAGGCCGCCGCGGCCCACGGTCTGGCGGCCAGTCGTTATGGGCAATATCGTCTGTCTCGCACCCAACCGGACAGCGCCACTGAACCGGCCACTTGCCCTCTGCACGTCGAGTTGCGAGTGCCCCATGGCACGGCGGTCGAATCGCCGTTTGCCGGAACGGTTCACCAGCCGGCAGTGGGTGTGCTGCAACTGGATGGTCCGCAACTGAGTTTACGGCTGTGGGGTGTGACACCGTCGTTGCACGCGGGCGCAGCATTGGTCAAAGGTCAGGTGCTGGGTTCGGTCAGCGGGCCGTTGATCGTGCAATTGTGTCGAGGCGCTCAGCTCGACGCGCCGTTGTTTTGCACACCTTCGCGCGCCGCCGCCTGGCAGGCGTTGTGTCCGTCACCGGCCGCGTTGCTGGGTCTGGCCTGCGATGCCGAAGAAGAACTCGACCCGCAAACCTTGCTGGCCCGTCGCGACGCCAGTTTCGCCCGATCCCAGAAGCATTATTACGTCGACCCGCCGCGCATCGAGCGGGGCTGGCGCAATCATCTGATCGACATGCAGGGCCGCTCCTACCTCGACATGCTTAATAACGTTGCGGTGTTGGGTCATGGTCATCCGCGCATGGCCGCCGTCGCCGGCCGTCAATGGTCGTTGCTCAACACCAACTCGCGTTTTCACTACGCAGCGATTGCCGAGTTTTCCGAGCGCTTGTTGAAGTTGGCACCGGACAACATGGACCGGGTATTCCTGGTCAACAGCGGCACCGAGGCCAATGACCTGGCGATTCGTCTGGCCTGGGCCTACAGCGGCGGCCGCGACATGCTCAGTGTGCTGGAGGCGTATCACGGCTGGTCGGTGGCGGCGGATGCGGTCTCGACCTCGATTGCCGACAACCCCAAGGCCTTGAGCAGCCGTCCCGATTGGGTGCACCCGGTGACCGCGCCGAACACCTATCGCGGTGAATTCCGTGGCCCGGACAGCGCACCGGACTACGTGCGCAGCGTCGAACACAACCTGGCGAAAATCGCCGGGCAGAAACGCCAACTTGCCGGTTTCATCTGCGAGCCGGTGTATGGCAATGCCGGCGGCATCTCTCTACCACCGGGCTATTTGAAGCAGGTCTATGCGCTGGTCCGTGCTCAGGGCGGGGTGTGCATCGCCGATGAGGTGCAGGTCGGTTACGGCCGCATGGGCAAATTCTTCTGGGGCTTCGAAGAGCAGGGCGTGGTGCCCGATATCATCACCATGGCCAAAGGCATGGGTAACGGCCAGCCGTTGGGCGCCGTCATTACCCGTCGGGAGATTGCCGAAGCGCTGGAGGCCGAGGGTTATTTCTTCTCGTCGGCGGGTGGCAGCCCGGTCAGTTGCCGGATCGGCATGGCGGTGCTGGATGTGATGGAAGAAGAAAAACTCTGGGAAAACGCCCAGGTCGTGGGCGGGTACTTCAAGGAGCGTCTTGAAGCCTTGATCGACCTGCATCCGTTGGTGGGGGCGGTGCATGGTTCCGGTTTCTATCTGGGCGTGGAGTTGGTCCGCAATCGCGAAACCCTTGAACCGGCGACCGAAGAAACCACGGCGTTGTGCGATCGCCTTCGTGAGTTGGGGATTTTCATGCAGCCGACGGGTGATTACCTGAACATCCTCAAGATCAAACCACCGATGGTCACGTCGCGGCAGAGTGTGGACTTCTTTGTGGACATGCTGTCGAAGGTGCTGGGCGAAGGTTTGTAGACAGCTCCTAGAGGTTGAAAATGTCGATTGTTATCGGGAATTTTTGAGGATATTTAGACGTAGTGGATATTTATCGCTTTTAAAGCCGATTTTTATCGGCTATAAAGTCGCCACTGCCCACAGTGTGGACGAACCACGCCCGGTGATTCCCGTTCTGTCATCGGTCGATGCCACACTGACCCTCAAGCACTTGCCCAGGAGATGATTCATGAGTCGTATCGTTACCGTCGCCGCCACCCAGATGGCTTGTTCCTGGGACCTTGAAGCCAACATCGAGACCGCTGAAAAGCTGGTCCGTGAGGCCGCGGCGAAAGGCGCGCAAATCATCCTGATCCAGGAACTGTTCGAGGCTCCGTACTTCTGCCAGAAGCCAAACCCGGACTACCTGCAACTGGCCACGACGGTAGAAGACAACGTTGCCATCAAGCACTTCCAGAAAGTCGCCAAGGAACTGCAAGTGGTGCTACCGATCAGCTTCTACGAATTGGCCGGTCGCGCGCGTTTCAACAGCATCGCGATCATCGATGCCGACGGCAGCAACCTCGGGATTTATCGTAAAAGCCACATCCCGGATGGCCCTGGCTATCACGAAAAGTACTACTTCAACCCGGGAGATACCGGTTTCAAAGTGTGGAACACCCGTTACGCGAAAATCGGCGTGGGCATCTGCTGGGATCAGTGGTTCCCTGAGTGCGCCCGCAGCATGGCGCTGCAAGGCGCGGAAATTCTGTTCTACCCGACTGCCATTGGCAGTGAGCCGCACGACAAGACCATTTCGTCCCGCGACCACTGGCAGCGCGTGCAACAGGGCCATGCCGGTGCCAACCTGATGCCGCTGATCGCCAGCAACCGCATCGGCAATGAAGAGCAGGACGGTTACGACATTACCTTCTACGGCTCGTCGTTCATCGCCAACCAGTTTGGCGAGAAAGTCCAAGAGCTGAACAAAACCGAAGAAGGCATTCTGGTTCACAGCTTCGACCTCGATGAGCTGGAGCACATTCGCAGCGCCTGGGGTTCGTTCCGCGACCGTCGTCCGAACCTGTACGGCGCGATCAAAACCCTCGACGGTTCCCTGGAGTCCTGAAGCCATGACCACTTTGAACAGCACCCCTCGCGCCGACGGCTTTTACATGCCCGCCGAGTGGGCACCCCAAACCCAGACCTGGATGGTCTGGCCCGAGCGCCCGGACAACTGGCGCCTGGGTGGCAAACCTGCGCAAGCCGCGCATGTTGCAGTGGCCAAGGCCATCGCGCGTTTCGAACCGGTGACCGTGGCGGTCTCCGCGGGCCAGTACGAAAACGCGCGCGCTCGTCTCGACGTGCCGAATATTCGTGTGGTGGAGATGTCCAGCGATGACGCCTGGGTCCGGGATACCGGCCCGACGTTCGTCATCAATAACAGCGGCGAAGTCCGTGGCGTGGACTGGGACTTCAATGCCTGGGGCGGTTTCGACGGCGGTTTGTATTCGCCGTGGAACCGTGATTCGCAGGTGGCGGGCAAGATCCTCGAAATCGAGCGCAGCCCGCGCTACCGCACCGAGGGTTTTGTGCTCGAAGGCGGCTCGATTCATGTCGATGGCGAAGGCACCCTGATCACCACCGAAGAATGCCTGCTCAACCGCAATCGCAATCCGCACATGAGCCGTGAGCAAATCGAAGCGGTGCTCAGCGCAAACCTGGCTGTGGATAAGATTATCTGGCTGCCGGACGGCTTGTTCAACGACGAAACCGACGGCCATGTGGATAACTTCTGCTGCTATGTGCGTCCGGGTGAAGTGCTGCTGGCCTGGACCGACGACCCGCAGGACCCGAACTACCCGCGCTGCCAGGCGGCCATGAACGTGCTGCAAAACAGCACCGATGCCAAGGGGCGCCCGTTCACGGTGCACAAAATGCCGATTCCGGGGCCGCTGTATGCGACCGAAGAAGAGTGCGCGGGTGTGGACCCGGTGGACGGCACTCAGGAACGTAATCCGACCGTGCGTCTGGCTGGCTCCTACGTGAACTTCCTGATCGTCAACGGCGGCATTATCGCGCCGAGCTTCGACGACCCGCTGGACGGGCCGGCCAAAGAGATTTTGCAGAGCCTGTTCCCGCAGCACGAAGTCGTCATGGTGCCGGGTCGCGAACTGTTACTTGGGGGCGGTAACATCCATTGCCTTACCCAACAACAGCCCGCTCCGCACAAGGAGTGAGTGAGGACGTAACAGCTTGAGTTGATTGAAAAATCGATTGAGCAACGGTTTAGCCTCTTCGTTTCGCAGAAAGCCCGCAGCCCATCAGGACTGCGGGCTTTTTTGTATCCACTTATCGACACTTCGAAAACATTGGCATAGCTCTTGTATCTTCGATGGCGCAACACGGGGAGGGAGAGAACTTCGATGTTCTGTCATAAACCTTGGATAAGTTAGCCGCTCACAAACCAGGAGAGAGCGCTGAGATGAACGCCGAAATGAACGTAGTGGGCGAGCGGGCACTGCATCCCCTGGCAGTTAACAGCGAATCGCTTCAAGTCCTGGCACAGTGGTTGAAGTCCAATGGAACGCGTCAGATCAGAGAACCTGATCCGCGCCGGATGATGATCGAGCGCTATCCCGCTGGTTTATTCAGCGAGGCGGAACTGGAAGCATTGTGGGATGTGATGGAAGGATAAGAAGAAAAACAACGGATTGATAAAAGCGCTGCCGGGAAGGCGGCGCTTTTTTATGCCCGTCGCAAAAGTGGGCGCCTGCAAGATGAGGGTCATTCGACCGATTCTTGAAACAGACTGAAATCGATTCCGGCGTTTTTCCAAAACGATCTGAGTATTAGTCTGTCGGCATTGAGTTTTCCTACTTTGTTGCCGGAGTCTTCCCATGATCCTTCACTATATTTACGACCCATTGTGCGGTTGGTGCTACGGTGCCAAACCCTTGGTGCAAGCTGCCCAAACCGTGTTGCCGGTGATCGGCCACGGGGGCGGCATGATGAGCGGTGCCAATCGCCAAACCGTTTCGCCACAACTGCGCAATTACGTCATGCCCCACGACCGGCGCATCGCCGAGTACACCGGCCAGCCGTTTGGCGAGGCGTATTTTGAGGGATTGCTGCGTGATGAGACGGCGGTGTTCGACTCCACGCCGCCGATTGCCGCCGTGCTGGCAGCCGAGCAGATCGCCGGGCGCGGACTGGAGTTGCTGGGGCGTTTGCAGACGGCTCATTACGCGGAAGGTCGACGCATCGCTGACGAGGCTGTTTTGCTTGAACTTGCCGCACAAACAGGTCTTGAGCCCGAGGCTTTCCAGCAGGCATTTAGTGCAGCCGATACCGATCGCCATATCAAGGACAGCCGCGCACTCTTGGCCCGTGTCGGCGGTCAGGGCTTCCCGACCTTCGCGCTGGAACAGGATGGCCAGTTCACCCTGGTCGATATCGGCCCCTGGCTCGGCAAGCCGCAAGCCTTCGCCCAATGGTTGAGCCAGTCGTTTGCGGCAACAGAGTCTTCATCCGCGTTTCAAACCTGTGGCCTCGACGGCTGCGCCCATTGAACTCACCTGGAGTCACCATGGATAACCTGAGCCTGATCAAAAGCACCTACGAAGGCGTCAACTCCCAGGAGAATGCGCGCAACACCGCCGCGGCGCTGGCCGATGACGCCCGCTGGACCGAAGCCGCAGGTTTTCCGTATGCCGGGACCTACGTCGGTTTCGACGCGATCGTCGAAAATGTCTTCAAGCGCCTGGCCGCAGAATGGGAAGATTTTCAGTTCAAGGTCGAGAACTACGTCGCTCAGGGCGACAAGGTATTTGCCTACGGCAATTACAGCGGCGTCTATAAAGCTACCGGTCGTGCGATGAATGCCCGAGTCGCGCACTTGTGGACTCTGGCCGACGGAAAAGTCACCCATTTTGAACAATTCGTCGACAGCCATGTCGTGCAATTGGCTATCGCTGACAAGTGATTTCTTAGACGATTTTCGCCTATTTACAGAAGATTCACGAAATTGACACATCATTAAGGGCGCAGATAGGATGCGCCCCAACGCCTGTGGCTAACCGCCACGACTGACAAAACAATAAAAGGCCCGCCGCGAATTTTCGTGGGCGGGCCTTTTTGTTTTTGCGGTGAAAAAAGAGCGCGATAGCGCCGTTTCAGCTGTTCGGCACAGAGCGTATCAACCCGTAATAAGGAAAATAACATGTTGAACAAGCGAATCAGCCTGATCGCACTGGGGATGTTGAGCGCCACACAGGCCATGGCTAACGACCAGGCCGAATCCAAGGGTTTTGTTGAAGACAGCAGCCTCAAAGTGCTGCTGCGCAACGCCTACATCAATCGTGACTATAAAGACGGCAACCCGGACAAAGCCGAATGGGGCCAAGCGGCCATCGGTACTTACTCGTCCGGTTTCACCCAAGGCACCGTCGGTGTGGGTGTGGATGCCTTCGGTCTGTACGCACTGCGTCTGGACGGCGGCAAAGGCCGCAGCGGCGCCGGTGGTATCGACTTCTTCAAGCAGGGCGACAGCGGCAACGCGGCGGATGATTTGTCCAAGTTCGGTGGCGCGGTCAAATTCCGTATCTCCAGTACTGTCCTGACCTACGGTGACCAGATGCCGGCCCTGCCGGTGCTGAACTACGACAACTCCCGCCTGCTGCCGGAAAGCTATACTGGCACCTTGATCGCCTCCAAAGAGATCAAAGGCCTGGAGCTGAACGCCGGTCGCTTCACCGCTGAATCGCGCAAAAGCGCCGAAGGCCGTGACAGCGGTGGCTTGAAGTCGATCAACGTATTGGGCGGTAGCTACCAGTTCACTGAACAGTTCAAGGCAGCGTTGTACGCTTCCGACGTCGAAGACGTACTGAAGAAGCAATACGTGAACGCCAACTACGTGTTCCCGATTGCCAAGGATCAGTCCCTGACCCTGGACTTCAATGGCTACCGCACCAAGCTGGAGAACTCCTACATCCGCGAAAACACCGTACCCGGAAAAAGCATCGTAACCGGCGACGACAACAAAATCTGGAGCCTGGCAGCGACCTTCGCCACCGGCCCGCACTCGTTCACCCTCGCCCACCAGCGCAGCACCGGCGACAGCAACCTGGGTTATGCCTACGGTGGCTATCAGCGCGGCCAGAACCGCGTCGGCGATGGCGGCAATACCATCTACCTGGCGAACTCCTACTGGTCCGACTTCAACGCCGAAGACGAACGCAGCTGGCAGTTGGGTTACGGTCTGGACTTCGGTGCCTTCGGCGTTCCGGGTCTGAGCTACAACGTGGCCTACGTGCGCGGCGACAACATCACCACTTCCACCAGCGAAGGCGGCACCGAGCGCGAGATCTTCAACCAGTTCAAGTACGTCGTGCAAAGTGGCCCGGCCAAAGACCTGAGCGTGAAGGTACGCAGCTCGATCCTGCGTGTGTCGCAGAAATCCAGCGAGTACAACGTCAGTGGCAACGAGCTGCGCGTATTCGTGGATTACCCGATCAACATCTTCTGATGATCGGTTGAGTTATTCAGACTCGATGAAAACCCCGACTGGTTCGTGACTGGTTCGGGGTTTTTTTTGCCTCATGACCGTATAAAAACACCGAAAATGGCTGTTTTCGATCGTAAAAAGTCGAATTGAAGCAACTTCATCCTGCGTTTCAAGCAACGCTTGATATGCCTGAAATTCTTTCTCATGGGCCGTCAATCCGGCAGCTACTAGATTAGGCCGCTTAATGCAGCGGAGACCTAGTAATGATCGTGTTGAACAGAGAAGTTGGCGAATCGCTACGGCGCGACAAGTATGTCAACGTCCAGGGAGCCGACTTCAATCTCTTCGGTCATTTTTCCGACTTCGTCAGATTGACCAAAAGTTGGGAAAACATGGAGCCGGACAGTTATTACGGCCAGGCCGATGCGGGCATGCGTTTTCGTCGCTACAGCGATTTTGAATACAACCCTGTCACCCGTGACTTGAAGCAATTGGAACACCGCGCCTACGTGCAATCGAAGGCCAACAACAGCTACGTCGGTGGACTGGAGCGGCACTTCCAGGACTTCTCTAATGAGGTCATTAATTCGCCGGTGATGCGCAGCCTCATCGATACGGATTTCGAGGTGTACAAACACGTATTGCCGCCGGAACTGCACGACGCAATCTGGCAATGCCAGATTCATCAGATCCGCATCGAGATCAAGCCGGGCAAGCAACTGGAAATTACCCCGGAAGGTATTCACTGCGACGGTTATCCGTTCAGTGGTGTGCATTTCTGGGGTCGCAACAATGTGGACGGGGCGGAGAGCCGTTTGTATTCGGCCCAAGAGGAACAGCTGGCGACGACGACTTATATGGAAATCCTCGACACCACCTACTTTCTCGATCGCGAGATGCGTCACTACGTGACACCGGCACGCAACACCCATGCTCACGAAATGGCCTATCGGCAGATTCTGGCCATTTCCTTCTCGCGGCCCGGGACCGCTTTCGACATTGTTCGCTGAACAGTTCGACCCCATGATGAACATCACCGAGTGCTCTGCACCGGTGATGCTGCGACGCGCGACGGCCAAGGATGCCCAACGCCTGGAGCGCTTCTTTCGGCAATTCGAAGAAGTGTCGTTCTGTGAATGGCAGGACGCCAAATGCCTGCGCGGCGTGCTGGAGCAGAAAACCACCACCGCGTTCCTCGCACTCGATGTCAGTGGCGAAGTGGTCGGCGCGGTGTTGGGCGGCATGCTTGGCAGCCGTGGCACCATCAATCACCTGGCGGTGAGCCCGTTTTATCGCAGCCAGGGCGTCGGTCAACGTCTGGTGGAAGCGGCCTCGGCGGACATGAAACGGGTGGGTGTGCTGCGGATGTTCCTGTTCGTCGACGATGCTAACCTTGCCGGCAAACGTTTTTGGAGTGCCCAGGGCTTTTGTGAGCCGCGCGGCGAAACTACCTTTGAGAGGGACTTATGAATGAGACGTCCAGCAGCCAGCCGCTGATGGTCGAGCCCCAGCCCTCGCGCACGTTTGCTGAAGCCAGCCCGGTGGTTGCGGGCTACTTCACGGTGTCGTTTGTGTTCGGTCTGATGGCCGTCAATGCCGGGATGCCCGTGTGGTTGCCGGTCGCGATGTGCCTGTTCGTCTACGCCGGTGCCTCGCAGTTCGCCGCCCTGGCGTTGATCTCCAGCGGTGCGTCGCTGACCACCATTATCCTCACCACGTTTCTGATCAATGCGCGGCACATGCTGATGTCGGTCTACATGGCCAAGGCCCTGCAGGCGATGGGGCTCAGTCGTCTGGAACGCTGGTGTTATGCCGGTGGGCTGACCGATGAATCGTTCGCCTTCCACAGCGTCAAACTGGGCAAGGGCTCGCCGGTCAATGTGCGTTACCTGATCGGCTTCAATCTGTATTGCCACACCTCGTGGGTACTCGGCGGTTTGCTGGGGGCGATCTGCGCGCAGTACGCGGCGCACCTGATCAAATATCAGCTCGACTATGCACTGACCGCGATGATGCTCTACGTGCTGGTATCGCTCTGCAACACCCGCAACAAACTGATCGCCGCACTGGCCGCGGTCGCTTGCATGGGTGCACTGAGCCTGATTGGCAACTCACCCTTCAACGTATTCATTGCCACATTCGTGGGCTGCGGAGTGGGTGTATGCCTGACCAAACGTTCCTGATCCTGGTGGTCGCGCTGATGATGGCCGTGACATTCCTGCCACGCGCGTTGCCGCTGCAGGTGAACACCGATCATTGGCCCCCTCTGGTCGCCCGGGCGCTGGAATACCTGCCGGTGGCGATCGTGGCTGCCATCAGCCTCACGCCCCTGTTGATCAAGGATCAGCATGTGCAGCTCGATCGCCCGGAATTTTATGCAGCCATTCCGACGTTGTTATGTGCGTATTTCAGCAAAAACCTCTTTCTCTCCGTTGCGGTGGGAACGGCTGCGTACATTGCGCTCGGCTCGTTCATGTAACGGCAGATGGACCACGTCATTTAAAGCCTGACCCGACAACTCGGGATTATTGATCGCCAGCCGCACTTCGAGGGAATCCTCGAACCCCGGGAAAATGGTCAGGCCGTTACGCAGGGCCGCCTCACGGGAAACCATGCCCAGGCCGTCCATTTGTGTGATCAACGATAGGGTCAGGGTTTCACTGCAGGAATAGATCATCCGCTTGCCTGACTCGTAGTTGCCGAGACCGGCGTCGAGAAAGCGCAAGAAGCTGTGGGAATACGGACAGTCGTCGGCCGGCCGAACCTGAAATTTATTGCCAAGCAGCACCAGCGGGTCGTTTTCCTGACCGCAATGAGCACCGACCACCTGCACCTGCACATCGGGCAGGGCCATGCTGGGCAACCCCGGCTGTTGCGGCCCGATCAGCACGGCCAGGTCGAAGTCCTCATTCTTCAACTTGCTGAGGTTTTCCATCGACTCGGCGTAGCTGAATTCCAACTGATAATCAGGAAACACCTCGATGAGGCGTCCGATCATTCGCCGGTTGAAGTCGGCCGAGAGCGTGGTGTTAAGCGCAACCTTGAGCGTGCGCTGCCCGGGCACCTTGAGCGCGGCGACTTTCTCTTCCAGCTGCCGCGTGGCGACCAACACTTTGTCCATGTAGGGCGTGAGCTCCGTGCCCTGTGTGGTCAGGGTCAGCCCCTTGTTGGAGCGACGAAACAACCGAAAACCGAACTGCTCTTCGACCTTGTTCAACTGCGCGGCCAATGCCTGCACGGTCAAAAAGGAATGCTCTGCCGCCGCCGACAACGAGCCGGTCTGCACGATGCGCATGAGGTTGCGTAAGGTTCTGCTATCCATTTGGGTAATGCCCTCTAAAGTGGGCTGGCTATTGTTGTGTACCTTGCCGCCCGGTGGGCGTGGGTCGCGTGCTGGCTATGATCCTGCACCAGAGCATGCTTGTCCCGAGTTTAGTAGCGAAATGATTCTGCGTCCGATGGCTGGAGGCTTGCACAGGATCGAGATTTTTGTTGGAGGGGAGGTGATCGGGGTCAAGAAAGTGGCCCGGATGGGGAGGTGCGGGCGTTTTTTGGCTGCTTGTTTTATTAACGAAACCTTTTCCCAAGGCAAAAAAAAGCAGCCTGATCAGGCTGCTTTCATGAAAAGGTGCTTGATATTGTGCTCCCTCAAGCAGGGGAGAAGAGGTCTCACCAGGCGTTGATTTCCAAGTCATCAACGAGGTCCCTCCGCCGACTATTGCCACTTGGAGGCAGTCGGTTTCGCGCTCTCGATTTAATTCTCTGCCCCTATAGTGGGGGTGTCAACGTGTGTGTCTGACCGTATGTCGGCGTCTTTTCAGGCTGCGGAAAAGCGGGTGTGAATGCTCTTTTCGAAGGGGGAACAGATTAATACGCTTGTGAATTAAAAATTCATTTTTGTTCGCATCTGTACTAGTCTGAAATCAAGACATCATACCCAAGGAGGCTATTACCATGCCTGCCTCATCCACTGTCCTCAGCCCACAGCAACAACTCGACTCCCCCGAAGCCGGTCGAGTCGCGCTGAAGTTTTTCTTCAACCTCATGGAACGCTGGGGCTGTACCGCCGAGCAACAACGCACACTCCTGGGCAAAGTCGGTAATACGACTTTCTACAAATACAAACACCTGCCACCCAACGTGCGCCTGCCCCACGACACCCTGGAGCGCATCTCGTATTTGATGGGCATCCACAAAGCGCTGAGCATCATCTTCAGCAACAGTCGCGAACGTGCCTACACATGGGTCAGCAGCCCCAACACCGCCGCACCGTTCAATGGCCAATCGGCATTGAACTACATGCTGGCCGGTCGCGTGGTCGACATCGCTGATGTGCGCCGCTACCTCGACGGGGTACGCGGTTGATGGTGCCGGAACTCGCCGACCCGCAGTGGCCGCGGGCCTATCGGATCGTCAATAGCTGCTTCCCGCCGATCTCGTTGTTCGAAGACGTTCTCGACCCTGAAGACCTGCCCACTGCCTACGCGTTGGAAGCCTTGACCAACGATCGGCTGATGGAAGAAGCCGGCGTGCTCACCCGCGTGCGCCCCGAAGACCGCATCTCCGGCCCCGGCTCCACACCGGTGATGGCCGCGTTCACCCACATCGGCAAAACCAGCCGCTTCACCGACGGCACCTTCGGCGTCTACTACGCCGCCAGCAGCCAGGCAGCGGCCATCGCCGAGACGAGTTATCACCAGGAACGCTTCCTCGCCGCGACCAACGAACCGGATCTTGAGTTGACCATGCGTACCTACGTCAACCGGGTGGTCAAACCTCTGCACGACATCCGCGCCGACTACCCACACCTGCACGACCCGGATCCCAACGCCTACGGTCCAGCCCAGACCTTTGCCCGGCAACTGCGCGAAACGTTGTCTTGGGGATTGCTCTACAACAGCGTTCGATTGCCTGGGCATGAATGTGTTGCCGCGTTTCGGCCGCCGGCCGTGTCCATTCCGAAGCAGGGGAAGCACATTCGGTATGTGTGGAGTGCGAGCAGTCGCAGGATCTCGTTTGTGTTTGAAGTCAGTGAGGTGTGACACCGGAAACTAAAAGCCCAGATTGAATTCGGGAGGCCCATGCCTTGGATGAGCTCGTG
The DNA here is from genome assembly GCF_012932895.1 of Pseudomonas sp. KD5. Taxonomy (NCBI): domain Bacteria; kingdom Pseudomonadati; phylum Pseudomonadota; class Gammaproteobacteria; order Pseudomonadales; family Pseudomonadaceae; genus Pseudomonas; species Pseudomonas sp. KD5. The sequence continues at coordinate 166,109 of NZ_JDWJ01000004.1, forward strand.
TCGCCAAAACTCGATTTGGGTAACACGTGTGGCCAATATGTCGTCCGCGGCGACATGTTCCAAAAACGTGTCGCAAAAAGTGAAAAACTGCGACACGTTAATGCCTCATGTCTACACTGACGACACGATCTGGCGAGCATTCTCACCTAAATGGGTGTCCGGTTTCATTAGACCACTACAGTTCATTACACCGCGTAACTAATGATGTTCCTACCCCCACCTTTATCCCCCCAAACCAACCTCTTACATTGAGCTCCACCCACCTACCCATTCATCCCGAAGGGCAGGTCACTGGAGACTCATCATGCCTTTTGTCAGCGTACGCATTACCCGCGATGGTGTTACCTCAGAGCAGAAAGCTCAGGTGATCGCCGAAATCACTGAAACCCTGGAACGCGTCCTCAACAAACGCCCGGACCTGACCCACATCGTGATCGAGGAAGTCGACACCGATAACTGGGGCTATGCCGGTATCACCACCACCCAGTACCGCAAGCAACTGGCTGAGGCGGAGGGGCAGTCATGACCGCCTCCGTCACCATCGATTTCGTTTCCGATGTGGTGTGCCCGTGGTGCGCCCTAGGTGCGACGGCGCTGGAGCAAGCGATCGAGAACGTGGCGGGTGAAGTCACGGTCGAGCTGACCTTCAAGCCTTTCGAGTTGAACCCGGACATGCCGGCGGAGGGCGAGAACGCAGTTGCGCACTTGATGCGCAAATACGGGCGCAGCGCCGAGGATGTTGCCGCCGGCAAAGTGATGCAAATCGCTCGAGGCGAGGCCATCGGTTTCAAGTTCGATCTGGATAAACGCAGCCACTTCTACAACACCTTTGATGCTCACCGGTTGCTGTTGTGGGCGTTGCAGGAAGGGCGTCAGGTCGCACTCAAGAAAGCCTTGCTACGTGCTTATTTCACCGACGGCCAGAACCCGAACGATCGCGAAACGCTGGTTCGACTGGCAGCGCAAGTGGGGCTGGATGCGGCGAGCGCGCGTGAGGTGTTGGTATCCGGAGCGTTTGCCCAGGAAGTGCGTGAGCTTGAAGTGTTTTACCGCGAGCGCGGGATTAATTCGGTTCCGGCCATGGTGCTGAACGGTCGTCACCTGGTGTCCGGTTCGCAATCGGTCGAGTACTACGAACAGATGTTGAGACAAATGGCGCAGGCGCCTGTTGAAGCCTGATTAATCACTTTTTCAAACCATCATTTATGAGTAGAGGTTCATCATGAGCAATTCGAAAAAAGTCATCGTTATTACTGGCGCATCCCAAGGTCTCGGTGCAGGCATGGTCAAGGCTTTCCGTGATCTCGACTACAAGGTTGTCGCCACTTCGCGTTCGATCAAACCGTCCACCGACCCGGACATCCTCACTGTGGCCGGCGACATCGGCGACCCGGCAGTCGCTCGGCAAGTCATTCGTGAGGCGATCGCACGTTTTGGCCGCATCGACACCCTGGTCAACAACGCCGGGATCTTCGTCGCCAAACCGTTCACTGCTTACACCCCTGAAGACTATGCCGCGGTGCTGTCGGTGAACCTGAATGGTTTCTTCTACATCACCCAACTCGCGATCACCGAGATGGAAAAGCAGGGCAAAGGCCACGTCGTCAACATCACCACCAGCCTGGTGGACCACGCCATTGACGGTGTGCCATCGGTACTGGCTTCGTTGACCAAAGGTGGCTTGAACGCGGCGACCAAATCCCTGGCCATCGAGTACGCCAAGCGCGGGATTCGAGTGAATGCGGTTAGCCCCGGCATCATCAAAACGCCGATGCACGGAGAGGAAACCCATGAAGCGCTGGGGAGTTTGCATCCGGTTGGGCACATGGGCGAGATCAGCGATATTGCTCAGGCTGTGGTGTATCTGGACAGCGCCAACTTTGTCACCGGGGAAATCCTGCATGTTGATGGCGGGCAGAGTGCGGGTCACTAAGACCTGTTTTTTCAAACTTCAGAAACAACAAAGCCCTCGCGTTTTTGCGAGGGCTTTGTTTTGTATGGTGCACGCTTTACCAGCACGTGCATCATCCGAAGATCGTCTCTTAGCCAACCCGCCAAGTCTGATAACTCCAGGTACTGAGCGGTGCGTCATTGCGCCCGAAAAGTCTAAATCCATCCTGTTGTTTCTACGATGGTTAAGAGTTCATTTGCTGAAGTCGTGCTGCAGCGGGCTCTGGCATGGCCGCCAGGGAACTAAACTAGTTATATCTCTATAGAAGATGTCTCTACAGAGATAAGGAGGTGTCAAATGGCCATTCGTGATACCTATCAGGAAATTGAACAGACCCTGGGTCTGGTACCGGAGTGGATCAAGCAGATGCCGGAAGGCGGCGCGATCGGATTCTGGGGCGTAGCCCGGGATTTCTGGCTGGCAGATACCAAGATTCCTAATAAGTACAAGGAGTTGATAGGTCTGGCGGTATCCGGGGCGACCCGTTGCAAGTATTGCGCTCTGTTCCATACCGAAGCCGCGCGCCTGTTTGGCGCGAGCGACGAGGAAATTTCCGAAGCCAGCTTTATGGGCTCGCTGACCATGATGGGCAGCACCTTTATTAACGCCCAGCAGATCGACTACGAGCAGTTCCGGCAGGAAACGCTGAGTATCGTCCGGTATGTCAAAGATCACTCGCAACCCAAAGCCGCATAAGCCGTTGCGAGAACCTGCCCTTCGCCAGCTGACGAAGGATAAGTTGATTGCAATCACCAGCGGTGGTCCCAGGACCACCGCTCGGTGGCAAGCGGCTGTGCTGCGAGCCATCAGCGAACTCATGCAATCCAGCGATACCGCCCGCGAAGAAAACCAGGACCTGCGCATCCCCTTCGCCAAAGCACTCCATGACCTCTATGCGGGACAGAAGTCCGACGCCGAGTTGACGGAAATGGTGTTGCTGATGCTGGAAGTGGAAACCGCCCCTTTTATTGGCAAAGAGCCCCAGCCAGGAGCGGTATCTGGGGACAATGACCTCTGAGAAGTGGAAAAGGGGCAACGTTATTTTCCCAAATGGAAATCGTCGTATCCCTGGTTTGAGCAAAAAAGTCCCGCACGATTTGAGCTTGCTGACAACGTAAACCTATAGTGCGGTGCTGGAGTTGCGAAGGATGCTCCAGGCTGATGATTTTCTTCCCAGGATGGATATTTACCCAATGCTCAAGTTCAATGCTCATCTCGGCTTCCAATTCAATGAATTGCCTTTTCTGCAACGCATCGAAGCAGCCGCCGCAGCTGGTTTTCGGGCGGTGGAGTTCCCATCACCCTATGAGTTCGACGCGAGTCTCTTGGCCGACCATCTGGCTCAATACAGTCTGCCATTGATTCAATTCGCTGCACCGGCTGGCGTTACCAAAGGCATCGCTGCCTTGCAGGGCAAGGAGGAAGAGTTTCGCAACGGTTTGCTCCGGGCCGCCAGCTATGCAAAGGCGCTGGCATGTTCGGATGTCCATATTATGTCTGGTGTTACGACGCTGGATGACGCAGGGCGTGTCTTCGGGAGCAACCTGGAGTATGCCGTCAAGTACTTCGAGGATCAGGGTTTGCGGCCGCTTATCGAAGTAATCTGTGCGCAGGAGATGCCGGGCTATTACATGTCTGACTTCAGCAAGGCGCAACAAGTGCTGGAAACCTTCCCGAGTGTCGGGCTGATCCTCGATCTTTACCATGCCCAGCTTCTGACCGGAGACGCAGCAGATGTTCTGGCTCGGTTTTACGACAGAACAGTTCATGTGCAAATTGCCGACTGCCCGGGGCGCCACGAGCCGGGAACGGGGAGCATCGACTTTGCAGCTTTGTTCGCGACGCTGGAGCAGCGTGGCTACACAGGATGGATCGGGTGTGAATACCGTCCTTCCGGTTCTACCGTGGCGAGTCTTGACTGGATTAGGCAGTTAAGTGCTTAGCGCTGAAGTGAAATTGTGATGGGGCGGTGTGCAAGTAGATTTGGCGCAGGGGAGGTTAAGACGGTATCTACAAGGGCAGTTTTTATAGATGCCAGAAACAACAAAGCCCTCGCATTTCTGCGAGGGCTTCGTTTTGTATGGTGCCGGCACCAGGAATCGAACCCGGGACCTACTGATTACAAGTCAGTTGCTCTACCATCTGAGCTATACCGGCGTGTCAGGGCGACGATTATAGCGATTGGGTTGGTTCTGTAAACCCCTGAATTCAGACTATTTTTGTGCAGGCTTTCGGTCAGGCGCGATGCAGTACTTTCTTGAGTTTCTGCAGGGTGCGCCGGGCTCGGCTGTTTTGCATAGCCCGCAGTTGCACTTCGGCGTGTTCAGCGCGTTGCAGGGCGGCGGCGAGGTGGTTTTCGGTGTTGGTGACGGGGTGGCTGAATTGATGGCCTCTGCAGAACGTCACGGTCGAAGATTTTTCTTGTTCATGGCCGCACTGTCGGCGCCTTCGTATGCGTGTATAGCAAGGGGGATTACAAGGCGCAATTTTCCGCCCGTGATGTCCGGAATTCGGCGGTTATGTCGTTTTGATTTAATGCTTATGCACAACGGGCTGGCGGAATCTGCTTGATCATTGCGCTTTTGTGGACTCGTTCTCATTTGTCCGCAAATACCTGTTTTACGGGTTTTTTATTTTTGTGAACAAAAAATGACCAGTTGTGTTTTAGGCGTAAAACAGCGTGGATATTGGATCCACGATAATTCCATCAACAGAGTTATCCACAGGTTGCGACTGTTTAAGGGCGCTCTGCCAGAAGCAGGAAATTGCGCGGTGTGAGTGGGGATTCGCAGAAGGTGCCGAGACGAACGACATAACCCTGCTCAATGAGAAAGAGTGCCCGATCGAGTACCAGCCACAGCTCCAGAGGCCGTCGGAAAAGGCCTCGCAGCAGCTCCAGGTTGCGCACTTCGGCCAGTCGCTGCCAACCGGCGGCTTCCAGTGCGGCCCAATCTGGCGTGCGGACTGTGGATAAGTCTTTGAGTGCGGCCAGATCGCGGCAGTAATCGGAGAAGGGTTTGTCCAGCCAGGCGCTGGGCAGGGAAGGGGTGGGCAGGTAGTCGTCGACACCGCGAAGTTGCCGTTGCAGCAGGTCGAACCCCAGGCGCCGGGCCATGGAGGTGTCGCGCTGGCGTCGGACGCGTGCGCCGGCGGTGACGGTTTCGCTCATCGGCAGCGCAAGATCATCGAGGGAAAGGTGTAGGTCGGAGCGCTCAGCCACGCAGGAAAGTGGCCGATAGGTGTTCAGACTGATCCGGTTGTAGCAGCACGGTGCGATGGCCAGTTGTTTGCAACCGGCGGCGCTGGCGAGCTGGATCAGTCGCACATGTAGATCCCCGCAGGCGTGTAGTGCTACGGGTGTGTGATCGGCATTCAATAAAGAGGCTGCGCCAGGCGCGAGTACATCCTGTTCGACATGCAGCGCATGCATTTGATGGCGCTGGCTGAGTGCCTCGCCGCTGGCGACCAGTGCCGGGTCGTATTCCAGGCAGGTCAGTTGTTGACCGGTTTGCAGCAGGCGTCGCCCCAAATGGCCCTTGCCCGAACACCAGTCCAGCCAATGCGTCGGTGCACGGGCAAACTGCAAGCAGCCGGCGAACGCTTCAATCTGCTGCCGCTTGCGCCCCGGTACATCGACATTCAGCCGATGGCCCGCCGCTTCGAGTGCACGAGCCGGCAATTCACCTACCGCACTCAGCTCAAGAGACATCGCTGCCAATGAAGTAAACGGCTCCGGTGCATCGAGCCAGCCAGGCTGGTTATGACTGTTTTCCGCATCTTCCAGCGACCGCCCGCGTAGCCACAACGCCAGTTCCGGGTAGGACGCTTCCCAGGGTAGTTGCAGATGGGTAAACGGTCGGGGCTTCCACAGCGCCTGATGCTCGATCAGAAAAGCATCCAGCGCAGCGAAGCGGGCGAGCAGGGTCTCGCCCGTCAGCACGCTGGCATCAACGCCCTTGGCAGGCATCGACGCGCAACCAGCGCTCCAGCAGCTTGAAGCCGCGCACCAGCACGTAAGCCATCAGCAGATAGAACATGCCTGCGGCGAAGAAGATCTCCACCGGCAGGTAGGTGCGAGCAATGATGGTGCGGGCCATGCCGGTCAGCTCCAGCAGGGTCACGGTACTGGCCAGGGCACTGGCCTTGAGCATCAGGATCACTTCGTTGCTGTACGCCGGCAGGCCGATACGCGCAGCACGTGGCAGCATGATGTAGAACAACGCCTTGGCCCGGGACATGCCCAGCGCCCGCGCCGCTTCGATCTCGCCCGGTGGAATCGCCTGGATCGCGCCACGCAGGATCTCGGCGATGTAGGCCGCGGTGTGCAAGGTCATGGTCGCGGTGGCGCACCAGAACGGATCGCGCAGGTACGGCCACATCGAGCTGTTACGCACCGCATCGAACTGCGCCAGGCCGTAGTAGACCAGGAACAGCTGAACCAGCAACGGCGTGCCACGGAAAAAGAAGATGTAGCCGTAGGGGAATGCCCGCACATACCAGAGTCGCGATGAGCGAGCGATGCCCAGTGGAATTGCCAGTAGCAACCCGGCAATCACGGCGATGGCCACCAGTTCCAGGGTCAGCGTCGCGCCCTGAGCCAGTTTTGGCAGCCACTTGATGATGACTTCCCAATTCATTGGGTGCTCCTCGCGAAGCCGCGAGCGGCACGTCGTTCCATAAAGTGCATGCCGGTCATGGCCAGAATGGTCAGGCTCAGGTACATGAAGGCAGCCACCATATAGAAGGTGAACGGTTGCTTGGATACGGTCACGCCGATTTGCGCGTGACGCATGATTTCTTCAAGGCCGATGACCGATACCAGCGCAGTGTCTTTCATCAGAATCATGAACAGATTGCCCAGGCCCGGCAGGGCGATGCGCCACATCTGCGGCATGATCAACTTGGTGAAGATGCGGAATTTCGACAGGCCCAGGGCCACACCGGCTTCACGGTGACCTTTGGGAATCGCCAGAATCGCCCCGCGAAACACTTCCGTGGCATAGGCGCCGAAACACAGCCCCAGCGCAATCACGCCGGCGGCAAAGGCGTTGAGTTCGAGCTCGGGGTTGCCGAAGAACTCACCCAGCGCACGCATCAGGTTGACTGTGCCGAAGTAGATCAACAGCACCCAGAGCAATTCCGGGATGCCGCGAACCAGCGTTGAATAAGTGCCGCCAAGCCATTGCAACGGCTTGTACGGGGAAGTCTTGGCCAAGGCGCCGAGCAGACCGAGCACCAGCCCCAGGCACAAGGCCGAGAGTGCCAGTTTCACAGTCATCAGCGCGCCAGCGGCGAGCGCCGGGCCGAATCCGTAGAGGTCGATAATCATGGATTTCTTTTCAAATCGCGGCAGGCAATGCCAAGGACTGGCGCCGTCAGCGAGCGGCGCCGGTCAGGCAGGTCAGAATCAATAGATGCTGAACGGGAAGTACTTGTCGTTGATCTTTTTGTAGGTGCCGTCAGCGACGATTTCTTTCAGCGCAGCGTTCAGCTTTTCGCGGATCGGGTCGTTCTTGCGAACGGCGATACCGATCTTGTCGCTTTCTTCTACCGGGTCGCCCTTGAATTCGTAAGCGCGGCCTGCGTCGCTTTTCAGCCATTCATAGTTGACGTACTTGTCGGCCAGGATGCCGTCCAGACGACCGGAAGTCAGGTCCAGGTAAGCGTTTTCCTGGGTGTCGTAGAGTTTGACTTCGACGCCTTCCATGTTGTCTTCCAGCCAGGTGCCGGCCAGGGTCGCGCGTTGGGCGCCGATCACCTTGCCTTGCAGCGAAGCCTTGTCGGTCTTGAAGTCGACGTCTTTTTTGGCAATGAACTGCAGTTTGTTGGAGTAGTACGGTGCGGTGAAGTCCACCGCTTGCTTGCGCTCATCGGTGATCGACATAGAGGAGATCAGGAAGTCGAACTTCTTCGCGTTCAGGGCCGGGATGATGCCGTCCCAATCGGAGGTGACCACGGTGCACTCGACTTTCATCTTGGCGCACAAGGCGTCGCCGATGTCTTTGTCGAAGCCGACGACATTGCCACTGGCATCTTTATTGTTGAACGGCGGGTAGGCCGCTTCGATGCCCATCTTCAAGGTCTCGGCGGCGGCACCGGCGCTGAAGGCCAGGGTGACGGCCGCAGCCAGGAAGATTTTTTTGTAGTTCTGCATGCGGGTAGCTCCGTTAGCGGTTGCTGGACATGAATTGTTTGCAGCGCGCCGAAAGCGGGTTATCGAACACCTGCTGCGGCGATCCTTGTTCTTCTACCAAGCCCTGGTGGAGGAACACCACTTCGCTGGAAACCTGACGGGCGAAGCCCATTTCATGGGTCACGAGCAGCATGGTGCGGCCTTCTTCGGCCAGCGCGCGGATGACATTAAGTACTTCCTGGACCATTTCCGGGTCAAGGGCGGAGGTGGGTTCGTCGAACAGGATCACCTTGGGTTGCATCGCCAAAGTGCGGGCGATGGCTGCGCGTTGCTGCTGGCCGCCGGAGAGTTGTGCGGGGTAGGCGTGGCGCTTGTCAGCGATGCCGACCTTGGCCAGCAGGGCTTCGGCGACTTCGATGGCCTCGGCCTTGCTCTGACCGAGTACGCGGCGCGGGGCCTCGATGATGTTGTCGAGCACGGTCATGTGCGGCCAGAGATTAAAGTTTTGAAATACAAAACCGATCTCGCTGCGCAGGCGATTGATCTGTTTGCCGTCTGCAGCGACCAGTTCGCCGTTCTTGGCGGACTTGAGCTTGAGTTCTTCGCCGGCCACCAGGATCTGGCCCTGGTGCGGGTTTTCCAGCAGGTTGATGCAACGCAGGAACGTGGACTTGCCGGAACCGGAGGAGCCCAGGATCGAGATCACGTCGCCGTCGCGGGCGGTCAGCGAGATGCCTTTGAGCACCTCAAGCTGTCCGTAGCGTTTGTGCAAGTTGCGGATTTCAAGCGCGGGCGTGGCCTCAGCCATGTGCGTTCCTCATAGTGTGTTGCGCTCCTGCTGTTGGTCGCCTTCCTGGCGAGGCGGCCAAGCTAGCATAGCGTTCGAATGGCAGCCAACAGCGCTCGGGACGGTAAACGGATGGCATGTGGCAGGTTGTCGCATCGGTACAGCAGACTGTCGCGCTGCTATCAACCGAACAGCCGTTTGAACCCGATGGGGTGCGGCTGTCCCGTAAAAAAAGGCGCGATGTTGCCAGCTTTGGCGGGGTGTTGGAAGCGCTAACCGGCCAAACGTTCCTGATCTGCACTTTTATTGTGCGCGCCTGCCTTTTTGGGTGTGTTTCCGGTGCATGGATTCGTTCCTGAAGTGGGTGGCAAGGTAACGCTCTGGCTAAATGCCATTAATCTCAATGACTTGCGATAAGCACTCCATCGGCGCACAGGCCGCGTATACCGGGGGCGTGAAACATTTTGGCGCAATTATTGCGTGCAGAATAAGGAACACTCTGTTGGATTCTTTTTACGACAAGGGATTTTCAGGCAGGGTGGACTGAATCGATTTCCAGGCAAAGGTAGTTTCAATGAGCAGTACGCAAAGCTCCAATGGCCTCGAACAGGGGCTTAAACCGCGTCATGTGACCATGCTGTCGATCGCCGGTGTTATCGGCGCCGGGCTGTTCGTCGGCTCCGGCCACGCCATCGCCGCTGCAGGCCCGGCCGTGCTGTTGGCCTACGCTGCCGCCGGTGCGCTGGTGGTTCTGGTCATGCGCATGCTCGGCGAGATGGCCGTTGCATCGCCAGATACAGGCTCCTTCTCGACGTATGCCGATCGTGCGATCGGTCACTGGGCCGGTTTCACCATCGGCTGGCTCTACTGGTGGTTCTGGGTTTTGGTCATCCCGCTGGAAGCTAACGCTGCGGCGACCATTCTGCATGCCTGGTTCCCGAACGTGGCGATCTGGGCCTTCACCTTGGTCATCACGTTACTGCTGACGGTGACTAACCTGTTCAGCGTGAAGAACTACGGCGAGTTCGAGTTCTGGTTCGCCCTGGTCAAAGTCGTGGCGATCATTGGCTTTATCGGTCTGGGCATTCTGGCGATCTTCGGCCTCCTGCCCACCAGCCAGGTCAGCGGCGTGTCGCACCTGTTTGACACTCAAGGCTTCCTGCCAAACGGCATGGGCGCGGTGCTCGGCGCGATTCTGACCACCATGTTTTCCTTCATGGGTACTGAGATCGTGACCATCGCGGCCGCGGAATCGAAGAACCCTGGCCAGCAGATTTCCAAGGCGACCAACTCGGTCATCTGGCGGATTGGCTTGTTCTACCTCGTCTCCATCTTCATCGTTGTGGCCTTGGTGCCATGGAACGACCCGATTCTGGCCAGTGTTGGTTCTTACCAGACCGTGCTGGAGCGCATGGGGATCCCGAATGCCAAGCTGATCGTTGATATCGTGGTTCTGGTTGCGGTCACCAGCTGCCTGAACTCCGCGCTCTACACCGCTTCGCGGATGATGTTCTCGTTGGGTAAACGCGGCGACGCGCCGGCCATTTCCCAGCGCACCAACAACAGCGGCACGCCTTATTGGGCCGTGATGTTGTCGACCGCTGCGGCATTTCTCGCAGTCTTCGCCAACTACGTGGCCCCGGCTGCCGTGTTCGAATTCCTGCTGGCCAGCTCTGGCGCCATCGCGTTGCTGGTGTACCTGGTGATCGCGTTTTCGCAACTGCGTATGCGCAAACAGCGCATGGCTCGCGGTGAAAAAATCGCCTTCAGCATGTGGTTGTTCCCGGGTCTGACCTACGCGGTGATCGTATTCATCATCGCCGCCCTGACCATCATGCTGTTCCAGGAAGCGCATCGCGTGGAGATCCTCGCGACGGGTCTGTTGAGTGTGTTGGTGGTGGCTGCCGGTTTGATTGTGGCGCGTCGTCGCAAGCTGCAGAAACTGGGCGCGGTGGTGCTGAGCTGATCCGTACCGCGTAACGCAAAACGGCCGCTGTCAGTGATGACACGCGGCCGTTTTTAGTTCTGAAGAGAAGGCGTGTTTACTCGCTCTTTTCTTCCTGCGCATCCAGCGACTGACGATAGCTGTCCAGCGCATCGCCAAAGTCAGTGATGAATTGTGGATCGGTCAGCCAGGCCTGAGCGGTATCGCGGTCCATGCCGTCGGCCCACATGCGGTAGTCGATCAGCATGTCGGCGGCCAGGTGCGTGGCGGCCATGGCTTCGTTGTCGGCGTTTTCCATGTCCAGCAGTTCTGGATGGTCGCTGATGATCCCGGCGAGGTTCGACAGCAGGGTCAGCAGCATGTCGTTGCGGCTGGTGGCTTCGGCGTCACGCATTTTGCTGAACATCGCCAGGGTGTATTCCGGGATCGGCTCCCCGATCTCACCCAGGTCATCGTTCAGATCGGCAGGCTTTCTGCCGACCATGCGGATCTGTTTGGCTTTGGCCTTTGCGCGTTTGGCGCGTTTCTGTTGCTTGTTCAGGGATGCCATGGGAACTCAGTGGGTTTTCTGTTGGGTTTGGGCCGCGATGGCGTTGGACGCCGCCACGTAATCAGCCTGGAAGGCCGGCGATTCGATCCACGCCAGGGCGCCGGCTTCGTCGGTCTCGGTGGACCATTGGCGGTACTCGATCAGCGCTGCGAGGATGAAGTCCATCGCGCCTTCTTCGCCTTCCTGTTCGTACACCAGCTCCAGCAGTGGGTCTTCAAGGAAGGCTGTGCACATTGCCTGCTGGCTGGACTTTTCGGCGTCGATCATTTTTTTGAACAGTTCGGTCAGGTCCACCGATTCGAAGTCGATGCGATCGTCGTTCGGGTCCAGCTCGACCGGCGCGGCGGCCCGCTGGGTGCGGTTCTGCTTGGCCTTGGCTTTGGCGCGGGAGGCGCGTTTGTTCTGCTTGTTGGCGGAGGCCATGGGCGTCGTTCCGTAATTCGTTGAGAGGGCGCATCAAATCAGTTGCGTGGCATTCGCCGCCCGGGTGTATCGGGGGCCAACTCGCCGGTCTGCAGCCAGGACAATGCAATGGGCCATAGTGTGGCTTGGTATGCGCTGCGAAAAAAGGCGAAATGTCCGACTTCTTCTTCGCCGATGTCCTCAGGTGTGATTCTCAGGTGGGTATTTGTACTGCCGGTGAGGTAGCCAAGCAGGCGTTCTATGGCTGGAATCGTGCCGTAGGGATCGTCGCTGAGGCTGATGGCCAGGGTTTGTGCGCTGACGTTGGCGAAGGGGAGTCGACCGGTTCTGGCGTGGATGAGACGACCGCTGGGGCGTTTCTCATATCGGTCGCTGGGCGTGCTCCAGTCGCGAACCACGCCGGCGGGGGTGTCTTCGAGCCAACCCAGGCGTTTGCCGGGGAAGTAGCCGCAAAGCGTCGTCATCAACGGCATCACCACGTGCCACTTGGCGAACATCCGCCAGCGATGAGCGGGGGCGTAGTCGCGCCAGTAAGCGAACTGCGCGCCCACTGTCACCAGGCGTCGGATCAAATGCCCGGAGGCCCCCAGCCCCGCAGCACAGCCGCCGAAGCTGTGGCCGACGACATTGATGGGTTGTCCCGCAAATACGCGTTGCGCTCTTTGCAGCATCGCCTCGAAATCCAGCGCGCCCCAGTCGGACCATGTGGCCTCAAGCCCTTTCAGCGATGCGGGACGCGACTCGCCGATGCCACGGTAGTCATAAGTGATCACGTCAAAGCCGTTGGCGAACAGGTAATCGGCGAAGCGCGAATAGTGCCGGCAACGGACAGAGGTGGCGGCGTTGATGATCACCACCGGGCGAGTTGGGTCTTGATGGGTGTGCCGCCAGGTGAAGCCGCCAAGGAGGAAGCCATCGGCGGCGGGTTCCTTGAAGGATTCGCCGGGTGTGCGGGTGGGCAACGGCAACTCGAATTGAGTCGGGGCCAGTGAGGGTATGTCCTGTAAGTTCATCGGCTTTGAACCTTTGCGACGAGTTACTCACCATAGTCGTCATGCCGTTTATGAACAATCTGCCCGCGCTTATCGGGGGCGTTTGAGTAACCGTTCCTCAAGCACCGCCCATTCCCGATCCAGTTCTGTGCGAAGTTCCTCCTCACTCGGCAGCACCAGTCTGTAGGTACTTGCGAACAGTTGTTCATTGCCTTGCAGCACTGAATAGCGCACCACCGATTCATCTTTTTGCGCGCAGAGAATGAGGCCGACGGTGGGGCGGTCCTCCGGTCCGCGCTTGAGGTCGTCGTACATGCGCACGTACATGTCCATCTGGCCGACATCCTGGTGGGTCAGTACGCCACGCTTGAGGTCGAAGATGACGAAGCACTTGAGCAGGTAGTTGTAGAACACCAGATCGATGTAGAAGTCTTTGCTCTCGGTACTGATGCGTTGCTGGCGAGCGATGAAGGCGAAGCCTTTGCCCAGTTCGAGCAGAAAACCCTGAAGTTGATCGATCAGTGCTTGTTCAAGTTCGCTTTCCTGAACCAGGCCCGCATTGGGCAGGCCGAGAAACTCCAGTAGCACGGGGTCCCGGATGAAATCCCGAGGGCTGGCGTTCATTTGCTGGATGTTGATGGCGGCTTCCTGTTTGACGGCAGACCGGTCGCGACTCGCCAGCAGGCGCTCGTAGTAGAGGGTGTTGATCTGACGCTCGAGGGCGCGACTTGACCAGTTCTGGAGCGCTGATTCGTTCATGTACCAGTGGCGAGCGTTGTCGTTGTCGACTCGCAGCAGCCTGCGGTAGTGGGTCCAGCTCAATTCGGAACGCACTGCGTTCCAAATTGGAAAGGTCTGATAAAAGTCCCGCATGTATCGCAGATTGCGTTCGTCAAAACCTTTTCCAAACTCGGAAGTCAGGACTTTGGCCAGCGTCGACAGCAGCTGCTTGCCATAAGCCGCCCGCCGAGCGCCTTCCTGTTCGAATTCCACAATATGCCGGCCGATCTGCCAACAGGTTTGCACCTGAACGGTATCGACCGCTCTCAGCACCTTTTGACGCGCTTCACGGATCAGTTCGCCAAGACTGCCGAGCAGTGAAGCCATTTGTGGATCTTGAGTGTTATCGGGTTTGAGGTGGCTCATGACATCTTCCGCAGCTGGAGGGAACAGGCGCAAGAGGATGGCAAGAGAGTGATAGTCGGGGATGCCGGGCGCTGCTGGTAAATCGGAAGGAAATACCGGATTCGTCTTGCAGGACACCACCGACTACAGCTCGTACTTGAGGAGTAAATCGTGTAGTCCGATTCGCAGTGAGCTCAATTCCGAATCGTTCTAAAACTTGAGTATTCGGCGATAAATCTAAAAGGAGTAACGAGTGGGTTCTACGTAACCCGGGAGTCGCCATCATGAAGTACGTCCATTCATTCATGCTGCCCATCGCCGCTGTCGGCCTACTGCTGTTGCCAGTCGCGCTTAACGCCGCCAGCCTTGAGCCAATTGACAGCTCGGCCGTGCAAGTCCAGCAGCAACAACAAAACGGGATTACCTACCTGTCCGGGGGGATTGGAGAGGACGAGGCTAAAGCCATTCAGCAAACCAAGGGCTACAACCTGCACATGACATTCTCCACCGGGCCTCAGGACGAATACGTTCCCGATGTGGATCTGGTTATTCAGAAAGCCGCAGGGCAGACCGTGCTGACACTGAGTGAGGCTGGACCGTTGGTTTACGTTCAGCTGCCTGCCGGCAAGTACACCGTTATCGCCACGCATAAAGGTGAGGTGCGGCGTGATACGGCGGATGTGGGCAGTGGTGCCGCTCGCAATCTGGTTTTCCACTGGGGCGGTCAAAACTAGTCAGGAGAGGTGGCTTGCGTGATGTCCGATTAAATCGCAGGCATAAAAAAACCCTGAATCTTGCGATTCAGGGTTTTCGGTATTTGGTGCCCAGAGACGGAATCGAACCGCCGACACGGGGATTTTCAATCCCCTGCTCTACCGACTGAGCTATCTGGGCAACGGGGCGCATTAAACGGGTTTTTCAGGGGGTCGTCAAGCAAGTTTTCAAAAAATATTTAATTATTACCGTCGCTTACGTGCCGACCCCGGATTTTGATCAATTATTGAGCAGGCGGAACGTAGCCTTCGACCTTGGCGTATTCCTCACCGGAAAAGAACTTGTCCATCTCGCCCTGAAGAAATTTACGGTCTTCGGCGTTCATCATGTTCAGGCGTTTTTCGTTGATCAGCTTGGTCTGGTGGTCCTGCCAGTCGGCCCAGGCCTTTTGCGATATGTGCTCAAAAATATCCTGACCCTTGGCGCCCGGGTACGGTGGGCGCTCAAGGCCTGGCAGTTCTTCTTTGTACATGCGGCACATCACGGTGCGGGTCATTGCAACTCTCCTGCGTTCAATACGGCGGCCGCGCGCTCGAGCAAGGTTTTGACCGGGGCGGCAAGGCCCAGGCGCGGCGGGGTGGCGAGGTTATACCAGAGCCAGTCGGCCTCGGCCACGTGATGACCGGCCTCCTGGACCTGCACCAGCCAGGGTTCGATGGATAACTGAAAGTGGCTGAAGGTGTGCACCAGGCTCGGCAGTGCCTGCTGGCTGCCCAGTTCCAGCGAGTGCTGCGAAGCCAGATGTTGCAGGTCGTCGAGGTCATCGAGTTCCGGCAGGCTCCAGAGACCGCCCCACAGGCCCGTGGAAGGGCGTCGGTAAAGCAGAATCGCGCCATCGCCGTTGGCGAGCATCGGCATCAGCGTGCGCTTCTGTGGCACGGCTTTGCGTGGCTTGGGGATCGGGTAGCGGGTTTCCAGGCCGAGCATGTGTGCTTCGCAGCCCTTTTCCAGCGGGCAGAGCAGGCAGCTCGGTTTGCTGCGGGTGCAGAGCGTGGCGCCCAGATCCATCATCGCCTGGGTGTAGGCGTTGACCCGATCATGTGGCGTGAAGCGCTCAGCGTTCGCCCACAGCTGTTTGGCGACCTTCGGCTCGCCCGGATAACCCTCTTGCGCAGTAAAACGCGCCAGCACCCGTTTGACGTTGCCGTCGAGGATCGGCGCGCGGATACCCATGCTCAGGCTGGCAATCGCCCCGGCGGTGGACAGGCCGATACCCGGCAGCTCGGTGAGTTTTTCCACATCACGGGGAAACTCGCCGCCATATTCGGCGACCACAATCTTCGCGGTCTTTTGCAGGTTGCGCGCGCGGGTGTAGTAACCGAGGCCGGTCCACAGGTGCAGTACTTCGTCTTCCGGTGCTGCGGCCAAGGCTTCGACGGTTGGCAGCGAGGCCATGAACCGGTCGAAGTAGTTCAGCACCGTGCTGACCTGGGTCTGCTGCAACATGATTTCCGAGACCCACACCCGGTAAGGGGTGATGCCCTGCTGCCAAGGCAAATCGTGGCGGCCATGGCGGTCGTACCAATCCAGCACGGCCGTTGAAAACTGCTCGGCTCTCATCGCTTGAACAGCCCCTTGAGCGCGTTTTTCAGTTCCGGGCTGACTTTATCGCCAAGCTTCTCGTCGATTTTTTCGCTGATGCGCTCGCCGGCCAGCTTGCTGGCGACCTGGCTCATGCGTTCGCTGTCGAGGCGGCAAGCCTTGGCGCCCAACTCCAGCGGGCCACGGCAGCGCAGCGGCCATTCAATGCCGACGAATTTCTCGCCGACCTGACAAGCCGGGTCTGGCATGTCGCTCTTGTCGCCTTCGACGATGATGCCCAGGCGGTAATCCATGCCCAGCACCCGCAGGTCGATGTCGCCGTTACCGTTCACGGTCATGCCTGGGACGCGCACTTTCAGGTCCGGGTTATTGGCCACGCCATTGCGCAAAGTCAGGTTGCCCTTGAGCTCCTCGAAGGGAGTGTCCTTGCCCCGTGGTTCGCCACTGAGGGTTTTGCGATTCAGGGTGGCGATGCCTTTGCACAGTTGTTGCTCAAGGTTGGCATTGAGCAGCATGCCGTTGTTGATGACGAAGCTGGCGTTGCCGTTGAGGCTGTCGATCAGCGCGCTCTCGCTATTGCCACTGCCAGTCAGGGTGCTGTTGAGCGTGACCTGGCCTTTGACCGGTGGATTTTTCCCCTGGCCCTCGAGGATTTTCTCCACCGGCACGTTGTTGATGCGCGTCTGCATGTTCAGTGTCGGCACTTGCTGGCGCACATCCAGGGTGCCCTTGGCTTCGAAGTTACCGTCGTACAGATCGCCGCGCAGGTTCTCCAGGGTCAGCAAGCCGCCCTGGCCGTTGGCCTTGAGCGCCGCGTTCTGAATCGGCAGTTTGTCGAGGGTCAGTTGGCCGAAGGTCAGGTCGGCGTCCACGTCGAGTTTGCTCAGGCGCTCCACCGGGAACAGGCGGTCGCTGCTCCACGGGCCTTTGGTTGGTGATGGCGGCAGCGGTGTGCTGCCAGGGCCGGCCAGGGCATCGGCCTCGGTGCTGGCCACTTCGGCCTTGCGCACCTGAGTTGCGCTGTTGGCTTCGGCGGATTTCGGCGGCAGGTAACGGTCGACGTTGAAGGTGTCAGCCTTGAGGGTTGCCCGCAGCGATTGCTTGGCGAAGTCTTCAATGGCGATGCGGCCGCTGAAGTTGCTGTCGTCGAGTTTCAGGTTGATGTTATCGAGCGACAGGCTGGTCGGCGTGCCGGCAACCTGGCTGACCAGTTCAACTTTGCTCAGGCTACCTTCGGCCATCGCCGGGAGTTTCTGGCCGATGCTGTCGACGAATTTCGCCAGATCGAATTGGGCAATCGACAGGCCACCGCTGATTTGCGGGGTCTTGTCGAGGTCGTTGGCTTTCAGTTCACCCAAGGCGCGCAACTGGTTGGCGGAGATCTTGATGCCAGTCCATTCGGCGACGTTGGCGGCCTTGTCCAGTAGCAACTGACCTTGAGCGGCGAAGGTCATGGTCTTGCCTTGCAGCGGATCGCCAGCGACTTCGCCGGAGAGTTTCATGTCTTCGAACTTGTAGCGTTGCAGCGCTCGCTCGAAGCGCAGCTCGCCGGCCAGCTCGGTCCGCACCCGCAGAACCGGTTGGTTGGTACCCAGGAACGCCGTGAGTTTGACCGGGATGTTGGTCGAGTCATGAACCGGGCCGGTACTCAGCTGGATGCTTTCGGCGCTGAACTGCTTGCCGGTTTTCTCATCGCTGTACTCAACGCGGGCGTTGTTGACGGTCAGGCTGTCGATGTCCAGACGGACCGGTTGAGCCGGTTTTTCGGCCTGGGCGGTGGTCGTTGGCGCGGGTTCGCCGGTAGTGGCGGGCGTTGTGGTCGAGGTCGTCGCAGCCGCAGGCGCCGGCACCTTGCCGATGTCTTCCCAGTTGCCGTGGCCGTCCTTGTCACGGTTCAGGCGCAGGTTCAGGCCTTCGACGCGCACATCGCTCATCTGCACTTCGCGGCGCAGCAGCGGAATCACACGGACCGACAGACCGAGCATCTGCAGGTCAGCAAACGGCTCGGTGGGCTTGGCCAGGGTCGCCACACTGGCTTCGTGCAATTCCAGGCCCAGCCAGGGGAACAGGCTCCAGCCGATATCGCCATTGAGCGTCAGCTCGATGTGGGCCTTGTCGCGGGCTATCTGGCGAATCTCGTCTTTGTAGTCGTTGGGATCGAAGAAGTGGGTCAGGGCAAAGCCCAGCGCCACAATGATCAGCAACAGCCCGAGAAGTACCAGACCCAGGATTTTGCCGAACGCTTTCATGGGCGAGTCCTTGTATTAGTCGAATTCGAAATTTAGCCGGGGAGTATAGCGCCCCGAAGTGGCCGCCCGGTCAGCGATCATGTCGGGAGCGCATCCAGCGGCACTTTCAGCTTAGCCGCCAGCGCCTGGGCTTCTAGGTGCCCGGCGGGCGCGAGCAGGCGCAATGTCGCGCCCGATTGCACCGCCATTTTCTGCGCTTCGCTTACCAGGCGCTCGGCAACACCACGGCGGCGGGTGATTTTTCGTACGCATAAATGGGACAAATGCCAGGTGTCATGGTGCCGTTGCAGACGTGCTGCGCCCAGCAACCGATCGTTGAAGCGTCCGGCGACCAGCGAGCCGTCCCGCAAGCAGCTTTCGATCAGCTCAGCATCCCCTGTAAACGGCGCAAACAGCCAGCTCGGGGCATCGCGGTAGATCTTCTGCAGATCTTGCTGATCCTGATAAGTGACCTGGTTCAGCAGCTCGACAATGATCGGCATGGAAATTCCTGTGAAGTTAAACGGAGCCATTCCCCGTGAAAACAATGTTCATCCAGTGGTACGAGATCGGATGACATACAAAACGTGATGTCAGTTTGGTTTTTCTGTCACGTGCAAATGGTAACCTCTGCCCGTTCGTCCGTCCTTCTGCGACGTGATGTCGCACTAAAATGAAGCTTCACCTAAAAACAGTCATGTCTGCGTGCATAAAGGCTGGGGGTGAGGAGCGGCTGGCGAACCCTACTAATAATTGGGGGAAACACCATGACTACGAGCATTACGGCGGACGGCTTTGCCGACCGGCCCGCGTTCCTGTCCAAGGAACGCATCATCGCCAAGCCCGGTTTTAACCGTTGGCTTGTACCACCGGCCGCTCTGGCCATCCACCTCTGCATCGGCATGGCCTATGGCTTTTCGGTGTTCTGGCTGCCGCTGTCCAAAGCCCTGGGCGTCACCAAAGCCGTGGCTTGTGCGCCGGACATGAGCTTCATCGCTCAGGTCTTTTCGTCGCAATGCGACTGGCCGATCTCGATGCTCGGCTGGATCTACACCCTGTTCTTCATCTTCCTAGGTTGCTCGGCAGCGATCTGGGGCGGTTGGCTCGAACACGCAGGCCCACGCAAGGCAGGTGTTGTATCGGCACTGTGCTGGTGTGGCGGTCTGCTGATTTCGGCGTTGGGGGTCTATACCCACCAGATCTGGCTGATGTGGATCGGCTCCGGGGTCATTGGCGGTATCGGCCTGGGGCTGGGCTACATCTCGCCGGTCTCGACCCTGATCAAGTGGTTCCCGGACAAGCGCGGCATGGCGACCGGCATGGCGATCATGGGTTTCGGTGGTGGCGCGATGGTCGGTGCTCCACTGGCTGCGGCCCTGATGGGCCACTTTGCTTCGCCAACCAGTGTGGGCGTATGGCAGAGCTTCCTGGTGATGGCCGCTATCTACTTCGTGTTCATGATCGGTGGCGCACTGTCCTACCGCGTTCCGCCAACCGGCTGGAAGCCTGAAGGCTGGACGGCTCCGGCGAAAAAAGCTTCGAACGCGATGATCACTCATCGGCACGTCCACGTGAATGTGGCGTGGAAAACCCCGCAATTCCGTCTGGTATGGCTGGTGCTGTGCCTGAACGTTTCGGCGGGTATCGGCATCCTCGGCATGGCTTCGCCGCTGTTGCAGGAAGTGTTCGCCGGCAAATTGCTTGGCAACGACCTGACGTTCGGTCAACTGGACGCTTCGCAACTGGCCTCGATCGCCGCCATTGCTGCCGGTTTCACCGGTCTGCTGAGCCTGTTCAACATCGGTGGCCGGTTTTTCTGGGCTTCGTTCTCGGACTACCTGGGTCGCAAAAACACCTATTTTGTGTTCTTCGCCCTGGGTTTCGCCCTGTACGCGCTGATCCCGAACCTCGGTCACTTGGGCAGCGTTGCGCTGTTCGTGGCGGCGTTCTGCATCATCCTGTCGATGTACGGCGGTGGTTTTGCGACTGTTCCTGCCTATCTGGCGGACCTGTTCGGTACGCAAATGGTCGGCGCGATCCACGGTCGTCTGCTGACAGCCTGGGCGGCGGCGGGTGTGTTGGGGCCGGTGTTGGTGAACTACCTGCGTGAATATCAGCTGAGCATCGGTGTTGAACGTGCCGCGGCGTACGACATCACCTTGTACATCCTCGCGGGCCTGCTGGTGCTGGGTTTCATCTGCAACCTGCTGGTGCGTCCGGTGGCGGACAAGTACTTCATGACCGACGCCGAACTGGCCGCCGAACAGGCGCTGGGCCACGACAAGGGTGCTGACGCCAGCACCGTGCTGGAGTGGAAAGCGGATGCGGGCACCAAACCATTGGCGGTGGCTGCGTGGCTGGTGGTAGGGATTCCGTTGGCGTGGGGTGTTTGGGTGACCCTGCAGAAAACGGCTGTCCTCTTCCACTAAGTAAACACATCGCCCCTGTAACTGATCGCTCACACGCTCTGCGTGTGAGCGATCAGTGGTCCTGAGATGCTTGTACGGACATGTCTATCCCCGACAACACGGGGTTCACTCCGTCAGTGATATCACCTCCCGTGTTTCTGTTTAGCGCCCGCGACCCTATAATGGCTGCCTTTTTCGCCCCAATGATTTTTTGCGGAGCTGGTGATGGCCGAACGTATGGCGTCTGTCGAGCGCGACACTCTGGAAACCCAGATCAAAGCCTCGATCAACCTGGATGGCACCGGAAAGGCCCGATTTGATATCGGTGTGCCTTTTCTTGAGCACATGCTGGACCAGATCGCCCGTCACGGGCTGATCGACCTGGATATTGTCAGCAAGGGCGACCTGCATATCGACGACCACCATACGGTGGAAGACGTCGGTATCACCCTGGGTCAGGC
Organism: Pseudomonas sp. KD5; assembly: GCF_012932895.1. NCBI lineage: Bacteria > Pseudomonadati > Pseudomonadota > Gammaproteobacteria > Pseudomonadales > Pseudomonadaceae > Pseudomonas > Pseudomonas sp. KD5. The sequence goes on from NZ_JDWJ01000004.1 coordinate 187,428, forward strand.
CTTCACCAAAGCCATCGGCGACAAGAAAGGCATCCGTCGCTACGGCCACGCCTACGTGCCGCTCGATGAAGCGCTGTCGCGTGTGGTGATCGATTTCTCCGGCCGTCCTGGCCTGCAGATGCATGTTCCGTATACCCGCGCTACCGTCGGCGGCTTCGACGTTGACCTGTTCCAGGAGTTTTTCCAGGGCTTCGTCAACCACGCCAACGTCACCCTGCACATCGACAATCTGCGTGGGCACAACACCCACCACCAGATCGAGACCGTGTTCAAGGCTTTCGGCCGCGCGCTGCGCATGGCCGTGGAGCTGGATGACCGCATGGCCGGGCAAATGCCTTCGACCAAAGGCGTTCTGTAATGCAGACGGTCGCGGTTATCGATTACGGCATGGGCAACCTGCACTCGGTGGCCAAGGCCCTCGAGCACGTCGGTGCCGGCAAGGTCTTGATCACCAGCGATGCCGACGTGATTCGCGAAGCCGACCGGGTGGTATTCCCCGGCGTTGGTGCGATTCGTGATTGCATGGCGGAGATCCGTCGCCTGGGCTTCGATTCGCTGGTACGTGAAGTCAGCCAGGACCGTCCGTTCCTTGGCATTTGCGTGGGCATGCAAGCCTTGCTCGACAGCAGCGAAGAGAACGATGGCGTCGACTGCATCGGCCTGTTTCCAGGCCAGGTGAAGTTCTTCGGCAAGGATCTGCACGAAGACGGCGAACATTTGAAAGTGCCGCACATGGGCTGGAACGAAGTGAAGCAGACGGTGATTCACCCGCTGTGGCACAACATTCCGGACCTGGCGCGCTTCTACTTCGTGCACAGCTACTACATCGCTGCCGGCAATGCGCGGCAGGTGGTCGGTAGCGGTCATTACGGGGTCGATTTCGCCGCCGCGCTGGCCGATGGCTCGCGTTTCGCCGTGCAGTTCCACCCGGAGAAGAGCCACACCCATGGCCTGCAATTGCTGCAGAATTTCGCCGCGTGGGATGGCCGCTGGTAAATGGCTGCCAAGAAGAAGCCGCCGATCCTGACCCTCACTCCCGAGCAGGAGAGCGAGGCCAATCACAAGATCAAGCGCTTCATGGAGGACCGCTTCGAACTGGACCTGGGTTCGTTCGAAGCGGCTGAAATCCTTGAGCTGTTTACCCGCGAAATTGCTCCGCACTATTACAACAGGGCGATTTTCGATGTGCAGACGCACCTCAAAGAGAGGTTCGAAAGCATCGAAAGCGACCTGTGGGCGCTCGAGAAAAACTGATTTCCGAGCGAAGCTGAACACTCGAATTTGAAGGTTTGCCAGATGCTGATTATTCCCGCTATCGATCTCAAAGACGGTGCCTGTGTTCGTCTGCGCCAGGGCCGCATGGAAGATTCCACAGTGTTCTCCGATGACCCGGTGAGCATGGCTGCCAAGTGGGTGGAGGGCGGTTGCCGTCGTCTGCATCTGGTCGACCTGAACGGTGCCTTCGAAGGCCAGCCGGTCAACGGCGAAGTGGTCACCGCCATCGCCAAGCGCTACCCGAACCTGCCGATTCAGATCGGCGGCGGTATCCGTTCCCTGGAAACCATCGAACACTACGTGAAAGCGGGTGTGAGCTACGTGATCATCGGCACCAAGGCCGTGAAAGATCCGGCCTTCGTCGCCGAAGCCTGCCGCGCGTTCCCGGGCAAAGTGATTGTCGGCCTGGATGCCAAAGACGGTTTTGTCGCCACCGACGGCTGGGCTGAAATCAGCACCGTGCAGGTCATCGACCTGGCCAAGCAATTCGAGGCCGACGGCGTGTCCGCGATCGTTTATACCGACATCGCCAAAGACGGCATGATGCAGGGCTGCAACGTCTCTTACACCGCTGCTCTGGCTGCTGCGACGAAGATCCCGGTCATTGCATCCGGCGGTATCCACAATCTGGGTGACATCAAGTCGCTGCTCGACGCCAAGGCACCAGGCATCATCGGCGCCATCACCGGCCGGGCGATCTACGAAGGCACCCTCGATGTTGCTGAAGCGCAAGCTTTCTGCGATTCGTACAAAGGCTGAGGACTCACCATGGCGCTGGCCAAACGCATCATCCCTTGCCTGGACGTGGATAACGGCCGGGTGGTCAAGGGCGTCAAGTTCGAGAACATTCGCGATGCCGGCGACCCGGTGGAAATCGCCCGTCGCTACGACGAGCAAGGTGCCGACGAGATTACCTTTCTCGACATCACTGCCAGCGTCGACGGTCGCGACACCACGCTGCACACCGTCGAGCGCATGGCCAGCCAGGTGTTTATCCCGCTGACTGTGGGCGGTGGCGTGCGTACCGTGCAGGACATTCGCAATCTGCTGAACGCCGGTGCGGACAAGGTCTCGATCAACACCGCTGCAGTGTTCAACCCGGAATTCGTCGGCGAAGCGGCGCAGCATTTCGGTTCGCAGTGCATTGTCGTCGCGATCGACGCCAAGAAAGTTTCCGGCCCGGGCGAACCCCCGCGCTGGGAAATCTTCACCCACGGTGGTCGCAAGCCAACCGGCCTCGACGCCGTTGAGTGGGCGAAGAAAATGGAAGGTCTCGGTGCCGGCGAAATCCTGCTGACCAGCATGGACCAGGACGGCATGAAAAACGGCTTCGATCTGGGTGTCACCCGCGCTATCAGTGATGCGCTGGGGATTCCGGTGATCGCCTCCGGTGGTGTCGGCAACTTGCAGCATTTGGCCGACGGTATTCTTGAAGGCCACGCCAGTGCGGTATTGGCGGCGAGTATTTTCCACTTCGGCGAATACACCGTTCAGGAAGCCAAGGCCTACATGGCCCATCGCGGAATCGTGATGCGATGAAGGCCCGCGGCCCGGAGAAAACGCTCCGGGCCGATGTTATGGGGCAACTTGAGCGTTGGATGACGCAGCCTTATGAGTTCCAGTCACCGGGCTCAGTAAGTCGATCCTCGGTTCGGACGCCTGTCCCGATTTGTCGTAGGCAATGACGCAAAGCTTTCCCGGAAGTTTCTCGCTCGGAATAAAGAAGTCCATTGTCATGTTTTCAATGTATTTTTCGGGTTGATGACAGTCCGTTGTTTCTACAGGACCAAACTTGATGGAGTAGGTCCGATACGGCTCTTCTGCTTTCGCCAGTGTTACAAACACGTCGCTTTCAATGGACAAGTTGGCCTGCGCGGTTGGTGTGTTATCCAATATCTCTACGGGTAAAGACAACGCGTTTTTCAAGAGGCCTCTTGAGGCGTGCTGTTCAGCTGATTCCAGACCTAAAATGCATAGAAAATAGAATCCTGGTTTCGTACCTATCTCAGAATTGATTTGTGCATCTGTTGAGCTTATTGGATCGCTGTAATTTTCGGCTTCCTCGCATTTCATTGCGGAGGAAACGGTTTTATGACGGTAGAAGGGAGTGCTGATCGAAAATCGATAGTTCCAGGTCGGGATGACGATGGAACCATTATTGAGCTGTTTAACTCTCTTGTATCTGTCCAGCTCGGCTGCGCCACCGTCAACGGTAAAAGCCGGGTAGAGTTGGCAGGACGATGGCGGATTTGGAGCGATGCGGCCTTGTGAGAAACACCCGTTGAGAAGCGCCGTGGGGTTGCCATACACATTTTCGTGTACCGCCACATAGTCATTTCCAACGCGCGTGCAGGGCGCATGACCGCGGCATGGGACAATATCCGCCTCGAAATTTCCTGTTCCCACTACCCCTACGATCTCGTTTGAATAGCGATCCAGCACGGGGCTTCCGGAGCTGCCGCCTCGAATGTCCTTGCAGCGAGTCATAAAGGTGTTCCGCCACACCCATGGTCCTTCAACAAGGTCCTGGGTGGGCTGCAAAGTACAAGCCGCCATGCGCAATGTAATTTGGTCGAAACCTTTTGGTGCCCCCACGATCAAGACATCGGTGCCATTCGCGGGTGTCTCACTCGCCAGTTTCAACGGTTGTATGCCATCCGCAATGAGCTTTTGAAGGCTGACATCCAATTCAACTATAGCCATATCAATGCCTTGCATGCTCCGCCATATCGTCGTCTTCAGCGGATAGGCCTTGAGCTTGGAGGTGTCGGTGAAATAATTGAATGTGATGGTGCCGCTGACCGGGCTGTCGGTCACGATGTTGCCATTGGTCAATTCAATGCAGTGTCCCGCAGTAAGTACGTAAGCGGGGGTTTCCGGCAACTCGATTTCATCGCGTGTATCGAGAAGGGCCGCGGTACAGCTACCGCGATTGATCGCCAGACGCCCGATACCTTGCCAGTGGTCGCGGGAACCGTCGGTATTTTCAAGGATTTTGGAAGGGGTCAGGTTCTGCAGGCCTTCGCCATAATCGCTGTTGTTCGCAAAACTGGGTGTGCACAGTGAGCACAATGCACTGGCAAGAAGTATGGGGATCGAATTCATTGAAGGGTGCCTCTGATTAATTGAAGAAACGGCCTGTGGCCGGGTATTTGCAATTAATCAGGTGAGGCTGGGTGGAGGGTGGTAACTATCTACCACAGTGACTGAGATACCCATTATTTTAATGTTGCATATAAGGCCGTTATCAAAAGGCCAGTAGACAGCGTGGCGGGCTCAAGGCACTCTTGGGCACGCCATGGATTCCGGTAGCCCGACATGCTTAAACGTCTTCTTCTTGTCCTCGCCAGCGCTTCTCTGTTGCTCATCAACGGGGCTCGCGCCGAAGAAGGTCCCGGCACCGGCCTGGTATTGCTGACGGAAAACTTTCCCCCGTACAACATGGCGAAGAACGGCAAGAACTTCGCCCAGGACGAGAATATCAATGGCATCGCCGTGGACATCGTCCGCGAGATGTTCAAGCGTGCCGACATCCCCTACAGCCTGACGCTGCGTTTCCCTTGGGAGCGAATCTACAAGCTCGCCCTGGAAAAGCCCGGTTATGGCGTGTTCGTAATGGCGCGGCTGCCGGACCGCGAGAAACTCTTCAAGTGGGTCGGCCCTATCGGCCCGGACGACTGGATCATGCTGGCCAAGGCTGATAGCAAGATCACCCTGGAATCGCTGGATCAGGCGCGTAAATACAAGATTGGTGCCTACAAGGGCGATGCGATTGCCGAGACATTGGCCAAGCAAGGTCTGAAGCCGATTGTGGTGCTGCGCGACCAGGACAATGCGAAGAAGCTGGCTAACGGTCAGATCGATCTGTGGGCTACGGGTGATCCGGCGGGACGTTACCTGGCGCGGCTGGACGGGGTAACCGGGCTCAAGACCGTACTGCGCTTCAACAGCGCCGAGCTGTACCTGGCGCTGAACAAGGACGTACCGGATGAGACCGTGGCCAAGCTGCAGGCTGCGCTGGATCAGTTGCGCAAGGAAGGCGTGGTGGACGACATCATGGCGCGGTATCTCTAAATCCCAACACCGAACCTTGTACCTTACGCAAATCACTGTGGGTGGTGCGGCAAGTTAGCGGTAGACGCCATCCTTGCCATGAGCAGCCGTCGCACGATTGCCGCGCACGCTGATCATCAATTTGATGTCGATCCACTCAATTCCCAGTGCCTTGAGCTTGGGCAACTCACGCTCCAGCACCGCCAGAGTTTGCGGATACGGATGCCCGATCATCACCGCCGAACCCTGCTTGCGCGCCAGGCTGATCGCTGTCTGTAGCTGCGTGAAGATCGCCGCTTCGGTGGGCTCGTCATCCAGAAACACATCCCGCGAAACACTTGCCAAGCCAATCTTCTGCGCCTCGGCGGCGGCCACGGTTTGCGCACTGGTGCGGCTGTCGACGAAGAATTTGTGCCGACGCTGCAAGTCCGCCATCAGCCAGGCCATGGCCGGTTGCTGTGCGGTCATGCGGCTACCCATGTGGTTATTGATGCCGGCGGTATAGGGCACCATGTTGAACGCGGCGTTCAGGCGCTTTTCAAGTTCTTCGATGGGCAACTCGGGATGCCAGGCGAATGGTCCGGTGGCCGGGTCCATGGGCATGTGCAGAATGACGGTCTTGCCGGCGCGATGGGCTTCGCGGGCGAACTCGGTGGCGTGGGGTGTATCGGGCATGATCGCCGTGGTGACCGGGCCGGGCAGGGCCAGCACGCGACGATCCCGGGGCAGGTTCTGCCCCAGGTCATCGATGATCAGGCTCAGATAAGCCTTGTGAGGTGTGGTCGCTGTCGTGGCAGGTGCTGCGTGAACAACTCCCGCCAGACTGCACAGCAGACCGAGTAGTAACCGCAGGCGCATCTCAGTGGCCGCGGGTGATGCTCAGTCCTTTGAGCAGGCTCAGGGCCTGGGCCAGCTGGTAATCGTCATCCTGCGGCATGGCCTTGGCTTTGCCGCCGGAACCTGTCGGTTTGTCGGCGCCGCCGTTGCCATTGCCCAAGTGACCTTGCAGATCGGCTTCCTTGAAGTAATCGCCGTCCTGCTCGTTGGTGATCTTGGCCTTGCGCACTTCGATGTCCGGGACGATGCCCTGAGCCTGAATCGAGCGGCCGTTCGGCGTGTAGTACAGCGCCGTGGTGATTTTCAGTGCGCGGTCGTTGTTCAGCGGCAACACGGTTTGTACCGAGCCTTTGCCGAAACTGGTGGTGCCCATGACCACCGCACGTTTCTGATCCTGCAGGGCGCCGGCGACAATTTCCGAGGCCGAGGCGCTGCCGCCGTTGATCAGCACGACCATTGGCACAGCTTCGCTTTCGTCCTTGCCGGTAGCGGAGAAGCGCAGTTCAGAGTTGGCGATGCGGCCCTTGGTGTAGACGATCAGGCCCTTGGTGATGAAGTGGTCGACCACTTCCACCGCCGATTGCAGCACGCCGCCCGGGTTGTTACGCAGGTCGAGGACGATGCCGCTGAGCTTCTTGCCGTTGTCCTTGCGCAGCTTGGCCAAGGCCTTGGAGACCTCTTCGCCGGTCTTGACCTGGAACTGGGTGATGCGGATGTAGCCGTAGCCGGATTCCAGCAGCTGGCTCTTGACGCTTTTCACCTGGATGGTGGCGCGGACCAGGGTCACGTCGAACGGAGTGCCGCCGTCGCGGACCAGGGTCAGGGTGATCTTCTGGCCGATCTTGCCGCGCATCTTGTCCACGGCTTCGGTCATGCTCTGGCCGCGAGTCGGCTGGCCGTTGATCTTGACGATGAAGTCGCCGGCCTGGATGCCAGCCTTGGAGGCCGGGGTGTCATCGATAGGCGAAACCACTTTGATGAAACCGTCTTCCGCGCCGACTTCGATGCCCAGGCCGCCAAATTCGCCGCTGGTGCTTTCCTGCAATTCAGTGAAGTCTTCCGGGCCCAGGTAGGCGGAGTGCGGGTCGAGGTTGCTGAGCATGCCTTTGATGGCGTTTTCCAGCAGGGTCTTGTCGTCAACCGGTTCTACATAGGCTGCCTTGATCCGGTCCATGACTTCGGCAAAGGTGCGCAACTCGTCCAGCGGCAATGGCGCCTTGGTGGTCGCAGCAGTGCCGGCAGGCGCGACCGCCGGGGCCGGTTGAGCGGCAAACGCCAGAGGCGCGCCGATCACCAGGGCGATCGTCAGAGCCAGCGAGGTAAGGCGGGACAAATGCAGCATGTCGAACGAACTCCTAATGTAGGTGACTCAACGCCTATCCTTGCGCGCGGCACCATTGCGCCGGGTCACTCGGGTGACCCTGCTGACGAATAGCGAAATACAGCGCTGGTGTGTCCTGCCCGCCACTGTTACCGACAGTGGAGATCGACTCACCGGCTTTTACCACGTCACCCGCAGACTTGAGCAGCGTCTGGTTGTGACCGTAAAGACTCAAAAAACCGTTGCCGTGGTCGAGAATCACCAGCAGCCCGGCCCCACGCAGCCAGTCGGCAAACACCACGCGACCGCCGTGAACGGCATGCACCTGGCTGCCGGCGGAGGCGCTGATCATCACACCGTCCCACTTGGTGCGGGCGTCGTCGCCACGGGTTTCACCGAAGCGTGCCAACAGTCGACCATCAACCGGCCATGGAAGTTTGCCGCGAGTCGAAGCAAAAGGACCGCCGAAGGTCTCGCCTGAACTTGAAACCAGGGCACCGGGCGTCGATTTGGCGGGTTTGCGTGGGGCGTCGCTGGCGTCTGCTTCAGCCTGAGCCTCACGTAACCGCTTTTTTTCGGCTTCCTGCTGGGCGATCAGCGCTTTTTGCCGCGCTTCTTCTGCCTCTCGGGCCTGACGAGCCAGGGTTTCTTCAATGGTTTTAAGGACTTTAGACAGGTCTGCCTGATCCTGCTCGCGGGCGGCCAGTTTCTGGTCTCGAGCCTTCACGTCGTCATTGAGCTTGGCCAGAACTTGCTGGCGCTCTTTGCGGACTTTGTCGAGTTCGTCGCGCTGGCTGTCGAGGCTGCTTTTCTGCACCAGCAATTGCGCTTGCTGCATGGAGATGTCTTTTTCGACATTGGCCAGTTGGCGCAGGGTTTCGTTGAAATTCTTCAGCTGCTCCAGGCGGGCCTGGCTCAGGTAGTCGTAATAGGTGAGGGTGCGGGCGAATTTTTCCGGGTTCTGCTGGTTGAGCAGCAGTTTCAGGTACTCCTGGCGGCCATTCTGATAGGCCGCACGGGCCTGGATGGCGATCAGTCGTTGCTGTTCAACGCGCGCGCTCTGGAGTTTTTTTTTCTCGGCGTCGAGTCGCTGCAGCTCGGATTCGCTTTTCTTCAGCTCTTTTTGCAGCGCCTCGACCTGCTTCTCGAGCTTGCCCATCTCGGTTTCGGTGCCTTTGAGGTCTTTCTGCACCCCGGACTTTTCTTCCTGGAGCTTGCCCAGCAGTTTTTTCAGCTCGGCAATGTCCTGACGCGTGGCGTCCAACTGTTGTTGGGTTTGCGTACGCTCGTCGGCAAAGGCCGGTTGGAGCAGGCATGTCAGAGCGAGGGCTATCAGGACGCGAAGCATAGAGGCGGGCGACACCAGGGAAAGGGACGGGCCTAGTATGCCCGCCAAGCGCAGCAAAAAAAATGCCCAATTGGGGCTGTGTGATAACTGGACAGAAAAACACCGCAAAACCAATGTGGGAGCGAGTAAGCCTGCTCCCACAGGGTTTGGCGGCGTTTGAGCGGCGCGATTACACCAGAATCGAAGTTCCGGTCATTTCCACAGGCTTCTCAAGCCCCAGCAACTTCAGCATGGTCGGTGCCACGTCGGCCAGCACGCCGCCTTCGCGAACCTTCAAGTCACGCTTGCCGACATAGATGAACGGCACCGGCTCGGTGGTGTGGGCGGTGTGGGCCTGGCCGGTGGAGGCGTCGGACATTTGCTCGACATTGCCATGGTCGGCGGTAATCAGGGCTTCGCCGCCGACTTTTTCCAGCGCCGTGACGATACGGCCGACGCAGGTGTCCAGGCATTCCACAGCTTTCACCGCCGCCTCGAATACACCACTGTGACCGACCATGTCGCCGTTGGCGTAGTTGACCACGATCACGTCGTAACGCTGGTTTTCAATGGCATCGACGATGCGGTCGGTGACTTCCGGGGCACTCATCTCGGGCTGCAAGTCATAGGTGGCGACTTTCGGCGACGGGATCAGGATGCGTTCTTCGCCCGGGAACGGTTCTTCGCGACCGCCGGAGAAGAAGAAGGTCACGTGGGCATACTTCTCGGTTTCGGCAATGCGCAGCTGTGTCTTGCCGTTTTTCGCCAGGTAATCGCCCAGTACGTTTTCCAGGCTGCCCGCAGCGAAAGCCGATGGCGCGGGGATGCTGGCGGCGTATTGGGTCAGCATGACGAAACCGGCCAGTTTTGGCTGGCGAGCACGTTCGAATTCCTTGAAATCGTCTTCGACGAACACGCGGGTCAGTTCGCGGGCACGGTCGGCGCGGAAGTTCATGAAGACCACGGCGTCGCCATCTTCGACCTTCACCGGCTCACCGATGCTGGTGGCTTTGACGAATTCGTCGCTCTCACCACGTTCGTACGCGGCTTGCAGGCCTTCCTGAGCGGTGGCGGCGTTGAATTCGCTGGCGCCATCGACAATCAGGTTGTAGGCCTGGGACACGCGATCCCAACGGTTGTCGCGGTCCATGGCGTAATAACGGCCAATGATGCTGGCGATCCGGCCTTTGCCGAGGGCCTGGAAGGTTGCGTCCAGCAACTCGATCGACGACTGGGCGCTTTTCGGCGGCGTGTCGCGGCCGTCGAGGAAGGCGTGCAGGTAGATTTTTTCGGCGCCGCGCTTGAAGGCCAGCTCAGCCATGGCGACCAGGTGGTCCTGGTGGCTGTGAACGCCGCCATCGGACAGCAGCCCCATGAAGTGCACGGCTTTGCCGGCAGCGACGGCTTTATCCACCGCGGCGCAGATGGTCGGGTTCTCGAAGAACTCGCCATCGCGGATCGCTTTGGTCACGCGAGTGAAGTCCTGATACACCACCCGGCCGGCGCCGAGGTTCATGTGGCCAACTTCAGAGTTGCCCATCTGGCCGTCCGGCAAGCCGACGTCCATGCCGCTGCCCGAGATCAGGCCATTCGGCACGGTGGCCCACAGACGGTCCAGTACGGGCTTCTTCGCCGCATAGATGGCGTTGGATTCAGGGCTCTCACTGTGACCGAAGCCGTCGAGAATAATCAGGACCAAAGGTTTAGGCGTGGTAGTCATGGATTCCACTCGTGGCTGAATTAAAAGAGGGCGATGGAAAAGGGAGTAGGAGTTTAAAGCTAAGTTCCGGCGCCGTCACCGCCGGACGGGGTTTGGCCCACCATAGTGGCTGTGTATACTGGCCGACATTTTAACGCCCTGGAACCTCCTTCGATGGTTGATCACCTGATTCAATTCGCCACCAACCACTACATTCTCGTGGGTATCTTCGTTGTACTGGCGGCCCTGCTATTGGCCTATCAGATGCAAGGCGGCGGCCGCAGCCTGAGCACCGGTGAACTGACCGGGCTGGTCAACAAGGACGCAGGCGTAGTGGTCGACATTCGTCCGACCAAGGATTTCGCCGCCGGTCACATCGTTGGCGCGTTGAACATTCCTCAGGACAAGCTGACCGCTCGCGTCGGCGAACTGGAAAAGCACAAGGCCAAGACCATTATCCTGGTCGACGCCATGGGCCAGACCGCCGGTACTCATGCCCGTGAACTGGTGAAAGCCGGTTTCACCGCTGCCAAGCTGTCTGGCGGTATTTCCAGCTGGAAAGCCGACAATCTGCCACTGGTGAAGTGATATGAACAACGTCGTCGTCTATTCCAGCGATTACTGCCCTTATTGCTCGCGAGCCAAGTACCTGCTCGAGAACAAAGGCGTGGCCTTCGAAGAGATCAAGGTCGATGGCAAGCCGCAGGTGCGTGCCGCGATGGCTCAGAAGGCCGGGCGTACGTCCGTGCCGCAGATCTGGATCGGCAGCACCCACGTTGGCGGCTGTGATGATTTGTTTGCCCTGGAGCGCGCCGGCAAGCTCGACGCCATGCTCAAGGCCTGACTGCGTTACTTAGAAATAGCTAACCCTATAAGACCCGAGATCAGAAAGGATCTGAGATGACTGACCAACAGAACACTGCAGCTAGCGAAGAAGAAAACGCACCGCAATTCTCCTTGCAGCGCATCTACGTACGTGACTTGTCCTTCGAAGCCCCGAAAAGCCCGGCAATCTTTCGCCAGCAGTGGGAACCGAGCGTCGGTCTGGATCTGAACACCCGTCAGAAGGCGCTGGAAGGCGACTTCCACGAAGTCGTACTGACCCTGTCGGTCACCGTGAAAAACGGTGAAGAAGTAGCGTTCATCGCTGAAGTGCAACAGGCCGGGATCTTCCTGATCAAGAACCTGGACGCGGCTTCGATGAGCCACACCCTGGGCGCGTTCTGCCCGAACATCCTGTTCCCGTACGCTCGCGAAACCCTGGACAGCCTGGTGACCCGCGGTTCGTTCCCGGCCCTGATGCTGGCCCCGGTGAACTTCGACGCGCTGTACGCACAAGAGCTGCAACGCATGCAGGCGGCTGGCGAAACTCCGACCGTCCAGTAAAAGAAGCTTCATTTGCTCCATGAAAAAAGCGCCTTCAAAGGCGCTTTTTTCATGGAGCAAACGAAACCTGTCGTCGGATCGTGCGGTTACTTGAACCCGAGCTGACGCCAGGCTTCGTACACCGCGATGGCCACGGTGTTGGACAGGTTCAGGCTGCGACAGCCTTCGCGCATGGGCAGGCGCAGGCGTTGTTCGCCGGGCAGGGCGTCGAGCACTTCGGCTGGCAAGCCACGGCTTTCCGGGCCGAACAGGAAGGCATCGCCCTCGGCGAAGCTGGCATCATGGAACGGTCGCGAACCTTTGGTGGTAAAGGCGAACAGCCGAGGGTGGCCGAGGCTTTCCAGACAGCTGGCGAGGTCTGCGTGGCGTTGCAGGGTGGCATACTCATGGTAATCGAGGCCCGCCCGGCGCAGGCGCTTGTCGTCCATCTCGAAGCCCAGCGGTTCGATCAAATGCAGGTGGCAGCCACTGTTGGCGCACAGCCTGATAACGTTGCCGGTATTCGGCGGAATTTCTGGTTGGAAAAGGATGACGTGAAACATGCACGGCTCCGAAGGTAAAGATGAGCAGCATTCTACGCCGCAAGCCGATCCCCGTTCGAAACTATTCCTGCGGGTGATGGGTTCACTGGCGATTGTCGGAGTGATGGTGGGCCTGATGATCGGTCGTCTGACTGCGCCTGACCCCAGCGTTTTGCAGCAGGTCGAGGTGACCAATGATGGGCTGGTGGTGTGGTTCAACAACGAACCCAAAACCCACGGCGAATTGGTCGACGGCAGTGTCGCGCTATTGTTCGAGGCTGAAGGCCGTGCACAGAAAGGTCAGCTCAAGCTCAACGGTAAAGACGTGAACTGGCGAACGCGATTGAGTGATGGGGGATTGTTGCTGACGGTGGTGGCGGCCCGGCCCCTGCAAGGCGACTGGGCCGGTAGCAAGGTCGATGACCGCTGGCGGCTGGAGATCCATCTCCGAGAGCAATAAAAGAGGGAATCCCCGGCCTGCCTGTACCAAGGTTCCCAAAACGGGAGGGCTCGCGCATGCGTCGTGAGCCCGGTGTAAAGAGGGAATCCCCGGCCTGCCTGTACCAAGGACCCCAAAACGGGTGGGCTCGTCGCTGTTGCGGTATGAGCCCGGTATAAAGAGGGGAATCCCCGGCCTGCCTGTACCAAGGTCCCCGAAACTGGGTAGTGAATCGAATCACTGATTGGACTATTGCAGGGGGCGTGCCAGTTTTTAATATGTTGAAACGAAAAGTCGCTGAGTAGTGCTGAAAGCCCCGTATTCCGGGGCTTTTGTGTTTTTTCGGTATGGTTTTTTCTGCAGGTGAGCACGGGATTTGGGACGGGTTGTTGTGCGCGATTGCGGTTCACGGTGCATTGCTGCGGTGCACGGTGGCCCCAAAAGCATCGCGGGCAAGCCCGCTCCCACAAGGTTCAATGGTGTTCACGCGCCGGTGAAACCATCGAAATTCCTGTGGGAGCGGACTTGCCCGCGATTGGATCCGGTACTCAGTGAGGAGCTGGCGGCTAGTTAACCCTCATCCCCTTCATCATCATCCCCACCATCTACCTTCATCCCCAATTCCTTGATCTTGCGCGTCAAGGTATTACGTCCCCAGCCCAGCAGCACGGCGGCGTCGCGGCGGCGGCCGGCGGTGTGTTTGAGGGCGGTTTCGATCATGATCCGCTCGAAGGCCGGTACGGCGCTGTCGAGCAGGCTCGATTGGCCACGTGCCAAAGCCTGGTCGGCCCACTGGCGCAGCGCCTGCTCCCAATTGGTCACCGGTGCTGAATCCTGCGGCAGGCTCAGCAGCTCCGGCGGCAGGTCGCTGATGTGCACTTCGCGACCTGAAGCCATCACGGTGATCCAGCGGCAGGTGTTCTCCAGCTGACGCACGTTGCCTGGCCATGGCAGGTTTTTCAGGTATTCCTCGGTTTCGCTTTTCAGCAGTTTCGGTTCCACCGCCAGTTCTTGCGCGGCGCGGCTGAGGAAGTGCTTGGCCAGGGTCGGGATGTCTTCGCGACGGTCCGACAGCCGTGGAATGTGGATGCGGATCACGTTGAGGCGGTGGAACAAGTCCTCACGGAATTTTCCGGCGTGCACCAGGGTTTCCAGATTCTGGTGAGTCGCGGCGATGATGCGTACATCGACCTTCACCGGCACATGACCGCCGACGCGGTAAAACTCGCCGTCCGCCAGTACGCGCAGCAAACGAGTCTGGGTGTCCGCCGGCATGTCGCCGATTTCATCGAGGAACAGCGTGCCGCCGTCGGCCTGTTCGAAGCGCCCGCGACGCAGGTTGGCTGCGCCGGTGAACGCGCCTTTTTCGTGGCCGAACAGTTCGGACTCCATCAGATCCTTGGGGATCGCCGCCATGTTCAGCGCAATGAACGGCGAGGCCGCCCGTGGGCTGTGACGGTGCAGGGCGTGGGCCACCAGCTCTTTACCGGTGCCGGATTCGCCGTTGATCAGCACGGTGATGTTGGAGTGGCTCAAGCGCCCGATGGCGCGAAACACTTCTTGCATCGCCGGCGCTTCGCCGATGATTTCCGGGGTGCGGGTCAGCGTCGGGACGACTTCCAGGCCTTGCTGTTCCTGAGCGTGTTGATTGGCGCGCTTGACCAGGGAAACGGCTTCGTCGACGTCGAACGGCTTGGGCAGGTATTCGAACGCGCCACCCTGATAGGACGCGACAGCGCTGTCCAGGTCGGAGTGGGCAGTCATGATGATGACTGGCAGCCGTGGGTGTTGTTCGCGAATCCGCGCCAGAAGGTCCAGGCCGCTGGCACCCGGCATGCGAATGTCGGAGATGATCACGTCCGGCTGCTGGCGCGCCAGGCGGCTCATCACGCCATCGGCGCTGTCGAAGCTTTGGGTGGTCATGCCTTCCTGTTGCAAGGCTTTTTCCAGGACCCAACGGATAGAACGGTCGTCATCGACGATCCACACGGTTTCACTACGGCTCATGTCGATGTGGCTCCTTGTTCCAGTGGCAGAAAGATCGAGAACGTGGTGTGGCCTGGATGGCTGTCACATTCGATCAAGCCCTGGTGCTGGCTGATGATGTTCTGGGTAATGGCCAGGCCCAGCCCGGTACCGTCCGGGCGGCCGCTGACCATGGGGAAGAAGATGGTTTCCTGCAGCTCGGCGGGGATCCCCGGGCCGTTGTCGATGATTTCGATCTTGGTCACCAGGCGATGGCGCACGTGGCCGATGGTGAACTGGCGCATGGCGCGGGTACGCAAGCTGATGCGGCCAAGGCGCAGCTCGTTCTGGCTGCTGATGGCCTGCATCGCGTTGCGCACGATGTTCAGCACGGCTTGAATCATCTGTTCGCGATCGATCAGGACATCCGGAATGCTTGGGTCGTAGTCGCGCACCAAAGTGATGCAGCCCTGACTTTCGGCCTCCACCAACTGACACACACGCTCGAGCACTTCGTGGACGTTGCACATGGCCAGCGACGGCAGCTTGTTAGAGCCGAGCATGCGATCCACCAGATTGCGCAGGCGATCGGCCTCTTCAATGATGACGTTGGTGTAATCGCGCAGGCTTTCTTCCGGCAACTCACGGGCGAGCAACTGAGCCGCGCCACGAATGCCGCCGAGAGGGTTCTTGATCTCGTGGGCGAGGCCACGCACCAGCATTTTGCTGGTTTCCTGCTTCGACAGTTGTGCCTCTTCCTTGGTGATCCGCAGGAGGCGGTCGCGAGGATGAACCTCCAGCAGCAGCATCGTGTCGCCATTGCTCAGGATTGGCGTCACGGCGTAGTCGACGGTCAAGGTCTGGCCGGTGAGGGCGGTGAGCATCGCTTCGCGCTTGGTGAACGGGTGTGCCTGCTCGACTGCCTGGCGCAGGGAGTTCAGCGCTTCGGTGGATTCGGTGAACAACTCACTGATGAACTGCCCATGGCTACGCTGGCCGCTGATGGCCAGGAGCATTTCCGCCGCCGGGTTCATGTACTCGAGGCGCAGTTCGGCGTCGAGCAGGATGGTGGCGGTGGTGAGGTTGTCGAGTAGCAAGCGGTGTAGTGCGTCGCTAATGGTCATAGTAGGGCGTGCTCACCGTAAATGGCGAATCGCGTTGGCGCTGTGATCGCGCCAGGCAAGGCGTAGGACGCAGAGAATGGCGTTCCCTTTTCAAGTCCTACAACGCAGCATGGCGCGATCACAGCGCCAACCCGAAGGGCAAAGCCCCACGAGACGCAATCCGTCGTTATTCGTCGTTCATTTGGAGCAACCAAACTTCTCTCCTCATGCCTAGTCTTGCGTCTCGTGGGGCTTTGCGCGATCGCCATTTACGGTGAGCACGCCCTACTCCCTCTTTTGGAGCAGGGCATGCGCATGAATAACGCGCCGGTATGAGGAAAATGCAAAAACCAAACCAAGGCTCCGAAAAGAAGCGTTTAGAGCCTGAAACGGGCGTTTTACGCTCGTTTGCATGGCGTTCTGCCAGTTTTTTCGGGTACTTTCGAACCAAAATGGGTTGAGATGTGGGTATGGTGCAGATGTTTGCACCAATATAGTGCGCAAACCTGAACGAGGTTAGAAGAAGGGCAAGAAGGCGCTTTTTTCTTCTTCAGGCTTGTCTTTAAGGGGGCATTCCGGCCGTTGGCCGTAGTCGGTGAGGGTGCAGGGTTTGACCTGGCGTTTCTGCGCCAGGGAAATGCGCAGCATATGGAACGGTTGATTGGCGGTGCGTTCGACGGTGTGGCCCTGTTCGTCGAGGATTTCCACCGACAGGTTGTGACTGCCGCGGTCGATATTGCTCAGGGCGAACACCGGGCTGGGGCCGGGCTCGGCAGTGGGCTGGCCGTCCAGCAGCAAACGGTAACGATGGCCCCGTTGCAGGCCGGGTTCGCTGGTAATGCTGACGATCAATTCACCGGCACTGCTACGGATCGTGGCATCCGGTTCCGGCACCAGCACCCGAAGCATGTCGTAATGAAACAGTGGCTTGGTCGGGTTTGTTTTCGCAGCGGTCATGGGCGCTGCGCCACTCGGGTTGGCTGACATTCGATTGCTTGTCGCCAACGGCACACGTTTGGCGTTGCGGGCGCCCGGCTGATCGGTGAAGACCCGATTACCCTGAGCGTCGATATAGGTGAAGACCTCGGCCATCGCCGGCAGGCTGACCAGGCACGCGATCAACAGCCAGGCCCTCAAGGTTTATGCACCCGTTGCACGGTGAGCGTCACGGTGGGGCTCTGTTGCACGACGTTTTGCCCGTCGATCACCTGAACCGCAAGGTTATGTTCGCCACGGTCGATGTTCACCAGTTGCAGGGTCGGCACGTTGCTCGGCTGGCCGTAGGGTTGACCGTCCAGTAACAGCCTCAATCGATGAGTGCCTTGCAGGCGTGGATTGATCAATACGCTGACGGTGAACGTGCCGTTGTTGGCGCGCAAGGCTTCTTCGGTGGGCAGGCCGCTCAGCTCCAGCACCTGATAGGCGCTGTGCGCTTGGTCACGGCTACTGGCTTGCGCAGGTGCTACGGGTTCGCTGGGCGACTGACGCTCGACGCTGTTGAGCGGTGACAATTCGACCGGCCGGGCTTTGACGCCGTCGGGCGGCTGATTGCTGTAGGCGGTGTTGCCATTGGCGTCGGTGTACTTATAGATCTGCGCGGCGACGGGCAGGGCGATCAGTACGAGCAGGCATAACAACAATGAGCGCATTGCAGGCTTCCATTGGCCGTTGGGCAAGTGTCCGGCCCTGTTCCGTTCGTGGCGACTAAGCGCTGAGCATAGAGCACATCAGCGCATGTCGGCAGGCCGGCTCAGCGGCTGGTGCTGCACAACTCAGCGCTGGCACGTACCTTGGCGAGCTCGCGCAGAGACACTTGGGCGCCGGTTTTATTGGCTTTGGCCAGCCAGGATGGGCACTGCGGGTCGTTGCGATAAGGGCTGAAATCGGCCAGTTGTTGCAGCAGGCGTTTTTGTAACTGATCAAGTTGCGGGCGGATCTGCCCGACGAGGTCGGGGCGAGGGGTGTCGGGAGCCTTGCCTTGCGCATGCCAGTCAGACAAATGCGCGTATTGCACCAGTTTGTTGGCCTCGATCTGCGCCGAGAAGAACTGTTCGACGGCTTCGTTGCTCAATTTATAAGCAGGTGCCAGGGCCACGGCACCAGCAATTACCTCACGCTCGCGCTGACGGTCCTCGACGGGTTTACCGCTGTCCCATTTGCTCAACGCGACTTGATCGGCAATCGCCAGGCGCTCCTCGATGGTGCCTAGTAGCGGGGCGAGGGCGGCAGGTGCCGGGCTGGCAAAAGCGCTGTTGGCCAGCAGGGCAGTGAGCAAGGCAAGGGATGAGCGTAGGCGCATGGAGGATCTCGACTTTATCGGGTGAAGGCCATGATGCACGCAACCGGGCATCCGATGACAGACGTTCGCCCACAAAAAAGGCCTCCCGAAGGAGGCCTCTCTTTTGTCACGCTGCGTAGTGCAGCGCTACCGGATCAGCAGCTGTAGTACAGCTCATATTCCAGTGGGTGTACGAAGGTACGAACCTTGATTTCTTCTTCGCTTTTCAGAGCGATGTAAGCGTCGATGAAGTCGTCGCTGAAAACGCCGCCTTTGGTCAGGAACGCACGACCTTTGTCCAGCTCTTCCAGGGCTTCTTTCAGGCTGCCGCAAACTTGTGGGATCTCTTTCGCCTCTTCAGGCGGCAGGTCGTACAGGTTTTTGTCAGCTGCATCGCCAGGGTGGATCTTGTTCTGGATGCCGTCCAGGCCAGCCATCAACAGTGCAGCGAAGCCCAGGTACGGGTTAGCTGCTGGATCCGGGAAACGGGCTTCGATACGGCGAGCGCGAGGGCTGGACACGTAAGGAATACGGATCGAAGCGGAACGGTTGCGAGCCGAGTAGGCCAGCATCACTGGAGCTTCGAAACCTGGGACCAGACGCTTGTAGGAGTTGGTCGACGGGTTGGTGAAGCCGTTCAGAGCCTTACCGTGCTTGATGATGCCGCCGATGAAGTACAGAGCGGTGTCGGACAGGCCGGCATAGCCTTCGCCAGCGAAGGTGTTCTTGCCATCTTTGGCGATGGACAGGTGAACGTGCATACCCGAACCGTTGTCGCCGTACAGCGGCTTAGGCATGAAGGTCGCGGTGCGGCCGTATGCGTCAGCTACGTTGTGTACGCAGTATTTCAGGGTCTGAACTTCGTCAGCCTTGGCAACCAGGGTGTTGAACTTCACGCCGATTTCGTTCTGACCGGCAGTCGCCACTTCGTGGTGGTGAACTTCGATGACCAGGCCCATTTCTTCCATGGCGTTGCACATGGATGTACGGATTTCGTGGTCGTGGTCGAACGGCGGAACCGGGAAGTAGCCGCCTTTGACGCCTGGACGGTGGCCTTTGTTGCCGCCTTCCACGTCCTGGTCGGACATCCACGAACCTTGTTCGGAGAAGATTTTGAACATCGAGCCGGAGATGTCGGACTTGAACTTCACTTCGTCGAAGATGAAGAACTCAGGCTCTGGACCCACAAATACGGTGTCGCCGATACCGGTCGACTTCAGGTATTCCTCGGCACGCTTGGCGATCGCCCGTGGGTCACGGTCGTAGCCTTGCATGGTCGAAGGCTCGATCACGTCGCAAACCAGGATCAGGGTCGGCTCTTCGGTGAACGGGTCGAGAACGGCAGTGGTGTCGTCCGGCATCAGGATCATGTCGGAAGCTTCGATGCCTTTCCAGCCAGCGATGGAGGAACCGTCGAACATTTTGCCTTCTTCGAAGAAAGCTTCATCCAGCGCATCGCGAGCCGGCATGGTCACGTGGTGCTGAGTGCCTTTGGTGTCCGTGAAGCGCAGATCAATCCACTTGACGTCATGATCTTTGATGAGTTGAACCGACTTCGACATAGTGTCCTCCGGGTGGCTTAGGGCTTGTAATGGATGCCCTTAAATGTGGGTGATGCCGGCGCGAATACTCTGCCATGGCAACCTGCCTCACAAGGGAGCAAATTGCATGCCAGTGCCTCATCATGGGTTTTTTGCCCCAATATCACGCTTGCAAGGGGGCGGCGCACCATAAAGCGCAAAATATCGCCCTGTAATGTAGCGTCGAATTCCATAAATGACCCGTTTTGGTGCATGCAAAACCTTCTGCACATTAACTGGTTAAACCTTGAGCAATTTCCGCTATAATCCGCGCCCCCCTTTTTCGGCTGGCCCTGCGCGCGCTGTTTTCATGAAACTAATCGTAAAAGTCTTCCCCGAGATCACCATCAAGAGCCGCCCGGTACGGATGCGTTTCATCCGCCAGTTGGCCAAAAACATCCGTACCGTGCTCCGCGATCTGGACCCGGCCGTGGTGGTGAACGGTGTGTGGGACAATCTCGAGCTGGAAACCCGCGTCAGCGACCCCAAGGTCCTGAAAGAGATGGGCGAGCGCCTGACTTGCACGCCGGGCATCGCGCACTTTCTGCAGATCGACGAGTACCCGCTGGGCGATTTCGACGACATCGTCGAGAAGTGCAAGCAGCACTACGGCGATGCGCTGGCCGGAAAGATTTTCTCGGTGCGCTGCAAGCGAGCCGGCAAGCACCCATTCAGTTCGATAGACATCGAGAAATATGTCGGCAGCCAGTTGCGCCGTCAGTGTGGTGCCGCCGGGATCGACCTGAAAAAGCCCGAAATCGAAGTCCGTATCGAAGTTCGCGACCAACGGTTGTTCGTGATCCACAGCCAGCACAACGGCATCGGCGGTTATCCGCTCGGGGCCCTGGAACAGACGCTTGTACTGATGTCCGGCGGCTTCGATTCCACCGTTGCGGCCTACCAGATCATGCGCCGCGGGCTGATGAGCCATTTCTGCTTCTTCAATCTGGGCGGACGAGCCCATGAGCTGGGCGTGATGGAAGTCGCGCACTTCATCTGGAAGAAGTACGGCAGCTCCCAACGCGTGTTATTTGTCAGTGTGCCGTTCGAGGAAGTTCTGGGAGAAATTCTCGGGAAAGTCGATAACAGTCATATGGGTGTAGTTTTGAAGCGTATGATGTTGCGCGCTGCTTCCCGAATTGCTGATCGACTGCACATCGAAGCGCTGGTCACTGGCGAGGCGATCTCCCAGGTGTCGAGCCAGACGTTGCCGAACCTGTCCGTGATCGACTGCGTGACCGACAAGCTGGTCTTGCGTCCACTGATCGCCAGTCACAAGCAGGACATCATCGACACGGCCAACGAGATCGGCACCGCCGATTTCGCCCGGCACATGCCGGAGTACTGCGGGGTCATCTCGGTCAATCCGAAGACGGCGGCCAAGCGCTACCGCGTGGAGCACGAAGAGAAAGAATTCGACATGGCAGTCCTTGAGCGCGCGCTCGAGAATGCCAAACTGGTGCCGATCGATCGCGTGATCGACGAATTGGGCCAGGATTTGCAGATTGAAGAAGTCAGCGAAGCGCTGGCGGGCCAGATCATCATCGATATCCGTCACCCGGATGCCGCCGAAGACGACCCGCTGGAGCTTCCTGGTATCGAGGTACAGACGATGCCGTTTTATGCACTGAACGCTCGTTTCAAGGAACTGGACCCTACTCGCCAGTACCTGCTGTATTGCGACAAAGGCGTGATGAGTCGCCTGCATGCCCACCATTTGCTCAGTGAGGGGCATGCCAATGTGCGCGTTTATCGACCGAGCTAAGTGCCCGGGGCTGTTTGCCTGTGGCCTGCGTCACCGGCCCCCCGATGCCACCGTCAAGCTGTAACGGCTTGTCCGGACGCTACTGTTAATCGCTGCCAAGACTTGTCAGCACACCGAATCCTCTGATCGAGATACACAAGTGATCGAAAATCTACGCAACATCGCCATCATTGCCCACGTTGACCATGGTAAAACCACCCTGGTAGACAAACTCTTGCGTCAATCCGGCACCCTGGAACGCAACGAGCTCAACGACGAGCGCGTGATGGACTCCAACGACCAGGAGAAAGAGCGCGGTATTACCATTCTGGCGAAAAACACCGCCATCAACTGGAACGGCTACCACATCAACATCGTGGACACCCCGGGCCACGCCGACTTCGGCGGTGAAGTTGAACGCGTAATGTCGATGGTCGACTCCGTTCTGCTGCTGGTTGACGCTCAAGACGGCCCTATGCCGCAAACCCGTTTCGTGACCAAGAAGGCGTTCGAAGCCGGCCTGCGTCCAATCGTGTGCATCAACAAGGTTGACCGTCCAGGCGCGCGTCCGGACTGGGTTCTGGACCAGATCTTCGACCTGTTCGACAACCTGGGTGCTACCGAAGAACAGCTGGACTTCAAAGTCGTCTACGCCTCGGCCCTGAACGGCATCGCCGGTCTGGACCACACCGACATGGCTGAAGACATGACCCCGTTGTACCAGTCGATCGTCGACAACGTACCGGCTCCTAAAGTTGACCGTGAAGGCCCGTTCCAGATGCAAATCTCGGCACTGGACTACAACAGCTTCCTGGGTGTTATCGGTGTTGGCCGTATCGCTCGTGGTAGCGTCAAGCCGAACACTCCAGTCGTGGCCATTGGCGCCGACGGCAAGAAGCGTAACGGTCGTATCCTGAAGCTGATGGGTCACCACGGCCTGCACCGTATCGACGTTGAAGAAGCGTTTGCCGGTGACATCGTGTGCGTGAGCGGTATGGACTCGCTGTTCATCTCCGACACCCTGTGCCAGCCGGACAACGTCGAGGCGATGAAGCCTCTGACCGTTGACGAGCCAACCGTTTCCATGACCTTCCAGGTAAACGACTCGCCTTTCTGCGGTAAAGAAGGCAAGTTCGTGACTTCCCGTAACATCAAGGAGCGTCTGGATAAAGAGCTGCTGTACAACGTTGCACTGCGCGTTGAAGAAGGCGACTCGGCTGACAAGTTCAAGGTTTCCGGCCGTGGTGAGCTGCACCTCTCGGTACTGATCGAAACCATGCGTCGCGAAGGCTTCGAAATGGGCGTTGGTCGTCCGGAAGTGATCATCCGTCAAGTTGACGGCGTGAAGCAGGAACCGTTCGAAAACGTAACCATCGACACCCCTGAAGAATCCCAGGGCAAGGTCATGGAAGAGATGGGCCTGCGTAAAGGCGACCTGACCAACATGGTGCCGGATGGCAAAGGCCGTGTTCGTCTGGAGTACAACATCCCTGCTCGCGGTCTGATCGGTTTCCGTAACCAGTT
Source organism: Pseudomonas sp. KD5 (assembly GCF_012932895.1). NCBI lineage: Bacteria > Pseudomonadati > Pseudomonadota > Gammaproteobacteria > Pseudomonadales > Pseudomonadaceae > Pseudomonas > Pseudomonas sp. KD5. Next base: position 210,480 of record NZ_JDWJ01000004.1, read on the forward strand.
CCTGACCCTGACCAACGGTGCTGGCATCCTGACCTCGATCTTCGATCGCTACGACACCATGAAGTCCGGCGACATGTCCGGTCGTCAGAACGGTGTTCTGGTATCGGTAGAAACCGGCAAGGCGCTGACCTACTCCCTGGAAACCCTGCAGGCGCGTGGCAAGCTGTTCGTTGAACACGGTCAAGAGATCTACAACGGTCAGATCGTTGGTCTGAACAGCCGTGACAACGACATGGGCGTCAACCCAACCAAAGGCAAGAAGCTCGACAACATGCGTGCTTCGGGTAAAGACGAAACCATCGCTCTGGTTCCACCTGTTCGCTTCACTCTGGAACAGGCCCTGGAATTCATCCAGGATGACGAGCTGTGCGAAGTGACACCTAAGTCGATCCGCCTGCGTAAGAAGATCCTGGACGAAGGCGAGCGTACCCGCGCTGCCAAGAAAGCCAAGAACTGAGTTAACTCAGGCTGAATGAAAACGCCCCCGGTCGAAAGGCCGGGGGCGTTTTTGTTTGTCTGGCTGTAGCAGCTGCCGAGCCTGCGTTCGACTGCGCAGCAGTCGTGAAATCAAACGCTGCGGTGCATCATATAAATCGTGTTTTCAGGCCTGCGACTGCTGCGCTGCCGAACGCAGCCTCGCTGGGGCTCGACAGCTGCTACGGGGATCGAGGCGGCTTTAAAACTTTTCGAGGGTGCGGCTGGAGCTGCTGGTCTCGCGCACCACTTCTTTAGGCTTGTACGCGCAATACCCTGGCCGCGGTCCGATCTTCGGGTGGTTGCGGCAGGTGTCCGGGCGCTTATCATAAATAGTGCACAAACGGCTTTTACGATCCAGGTACAGGCAATCGTTGTTGCTCATGCGTTGGAGGGTGAAGATCTCGGACTTCTGGTTGTAGCGCTCGACAATCCCTTCCTTCTGCAAGCGCTTGGCGATGTTCTTGGGTGGATCGCCCAGTTCGAATTCGTCGACGATGCCGATACGGATCAGATCCTTGATCTTGACTTCGACCGGCAGCGTGCAGCAGCTGGACATGCACGAGCCGCACATTGGGGCAGAGTACTTGGCCCAGGTATCGAGGCGATCGATTTCCGCGGCGGCGATCAGGTTGGGCTTCATCATCGGTTGTTACCAGCGTGTGCATCAGGGCGCGCGATCATACCGGGACTGGTGGATTTTTGAACAACCTTTCGCCAGATTTTTTTGCTTGTCGCAAAATAGTCCTGTGTCCGGCACGGCCCCTGCATTGTTTCTGGCACACGACAACGTAATGTCGATCTATCTCGTACTAACAGGAAAAACTGCCGAACCAGAGTCTCTACGGTCTGTCAGACCGACTAGGCTCAGACAACTTCACGCTCGCTCGAGGTCTTATCGATGACTCAAGAACCACTTGTTCGCGAAGCAGAGGTGGCCGCATTCCGCGACGCCGTCTTGACCAAGCTCACTTACGCGGTGGGTAAAGACCCGGATCACGCCTTCGACCACGACTGGTTCGAAGCCATTGCCCTGGCGGCGCGTGATCACATGGTCGAGCACTGGATGGACCACACCCGGCAGATCTACCGCAAAGGCCAGAAACGGGTTTATTACCTTTCCCTTGAATTTCTTATCGGTCGCTTGCTCTACGACAGCCTGAGCAACCTCGGCTTGCTCGATGTAGCCCGCGAGGCCATGACCGAACTGGGCGTCGACATCGAACGCATCCGTCTGCTGGAGCCCGATGCGGCACTGGGCAACGGTGGCCTCGGACGTCTGGCGGCATGCTTTATGGAAAGCATGTCGACCCTCGGCATCGCCGGCCATGGTTATGGCATTCGTTACGAACACGGTTTGTTCCGCCAGGCCATCGTCGACGGCTGGCAGCAGGAGCAGACCGAACACTGGCTGGACTTCGGCAACCCGTGGGAGTTCGAGCGACCAGAGGTGGCCTACCCGATCGGTTTCGGCGGCAGTGTCGAAACCGTGACCGATGAAGCCGGCAAGTCCAGGCAAGTCTGGTCCCCGTCGGAAACCGTGCGGGCCATCGCCTACGACACCCCGGTGGTCGGTTGGCGTGGTGCAAGCGTCAACACCCTGCGGCTGTGGCGCGCCCGGGCCATGGAAGAATTGCATCTGGAGCGCTTCAACGCGGGCGACCACTTGGGCGCGGTCGCGGAAGTGGCATGGGCAGAAAGTATCTCCCGCGTGCTTTACCCGGCGGACAGCAACGAGGCCGGCCAGGAGTTGCGCCTGCGCCAGGAATATTTCTTCGTCTCCGCGTCCTTGCAGGACTTGTTGCGTCGCCATCGCAACATGCACACCTCGGTGCTGACCCTGGGCGATCACGCGGCCATTCAACTCAACGACACTCACCCCTCGATCGCCGTGGCCGAACTGATGCGTCAGTTGGTCGACGTCTATGACGTGGCGTGGGATGCGGCGTGGCAGATCACGGTCGACACGCTGTCGTACACCAACCACACGCTGTTGCCGGAAGCGCTGGAAACCTGGCCGGTCAGTCTGATGGAACGGATGCTGCCCCGGCACATGCAGATCATTTACTTGATCAACGCCCAGCACATCGACTCGTTGCGAGCCAAAGGTGTTCACGATTTCGACGTGCTGCGTGCGATTTCGCTGATCGAGGAAGACAACGGTCGCCGCGTGCGCATGGGTAACCTGGCATTCCTGGGTTCCCACAGCGTCAATGGCGTGTCCGGCCTGCACACGCAGCTGATGCGCAGCACGGTGTTCTCCGAGCTGCACAAGCTTTACCCGGACCGGATCAACAACAAGACCAATGGCATTACCTTCCGCCGCTGGCTCTATCAGGCCAACCCCGAACTCACCTCCATGCTGGTCGACGCCCTCGGCCCGAGCCTGCTGGACAACCCCGAGGAGCACTTGCTCGCGCTGGAGCCATTTGCCGAGAAGACTGCGTTTCGCAAGCAGTTCGCCGAACAGCGGCTGCACAGCAAGAAAGCCCTGGCGTATCTGATTCATGAGCGGCTGGGGATCGCGGTCAATCCGGCGGCAATGTTCGATGTGCAGGTCAAGCGGATCCACGAATACAAGCGTCAGTTGCTTAACCTGATGCATACCGTTGCGCTGTATCAGGCGATTCGTGCCGAGCCGGAAATCGATTGGGTGCCGCGGGTGAAAATCTTCGCCGGCAAGGCGGCGGCCAGTTATCACCAGGCCAAGCTGATCATCAAGCTGACCAACGACATCGCGCGGGTGGTCAACAACGACCCGACGGTGCGCGGTTTGCTCAAAGTGGTGTTCCTGCCCAACTACAACGTCAGCCTGGCCGAGAGCATCATTCCGGCGGCGGACTTGTCGGAGCAGATTTCCACTGCCGGCTTCGAAGCCTCGGGCACCAGCAACATGAAATTCGGCCTCAACGGCGCGCTGACCATCGGTACCCTGGACGGGGCCAACGTAGAAATGTGCGAGCGCATCGGTGCCGAGCACATGTTTATTTTTGGTCTCAGCGCCCAGCAAGTGGAAGCGCGCAAGCGTAACCATGAATTCAACGCAGCGCCGGACATCGCTGCCTCCCATAGGCTCAACGACGTGTTGCAAGCGATTCGCAGCGGGGTGTTCTCACCAGACGATCCGTCCCGTTACACCGCGCTGATTGATTCACTGGTGGACTACGACCGCTTCCTGGTCTGCGCCGATTTCGACTCTTACTGGAACGCGCAGATGCGGGTCGAAGCTCACTGGCACGACTCGAAAGAGTGGTGGCGTTCGGCGGTATTGAACACCGCGCGGATGGGCTGGTTCTCGTCAGACCGGACTATTCGCGAGTACGCCACGGATATCTGGAAGGCTTTGGAGTAATTTTTAGCAACAAATGTGCGCAAGGCCCAACGTCCGTTGGGCCTGATCGATATACTAAGCACCAGTTTTACCGGATGTTTCAGTGACCGCTGCGCGGTCAGTGCAAACGCCACAAGGCAATGGGCCGCTTAGGGATATCGACCATGCAATGGATGTTCATGCTGATTGGGCTGCTGCTGGGCTGGATGCTTGACGAGTCGTTCAGCGAGGCGCTGTTGGGCGCGTTGCTCGGGCTGGGTCTCGGCCAGGCCATTCGCATTGGCCGCTTGAGTACTCAATCGACCGAGCAGCGACGCTTGCTTGATCAGGCTCAGGTTGCGCTGAATGCGGTCGAGCAGCGACTGGCGTTGCTGGAGGTGTCGGGTGCCAAGGCACCTGAACCAGGCGAACCGGTTGTCAGCGAACCCGCTGAGTCGCCTGAAATCATTCTTGAGCAAGCCCCTGTCGCCCCCCCGGAGCTGGTCTGGGAGCTACCCCCCGAATTCGAACCCATCACTGTGGCCGCTGCCGAAACCAGTCGTCCGTTGCCCGCCGATGTCTGGCAGCCCGAGCCGGTCGCCCGCGAACCGCAGCAACCGGTGGAGCCGCGCGGCCCGAACTTCATCGAGCGCGCCATCAGCGGCGCACGCAACTGGCTGTTCGGCGGCAATACCGTGTTGCGGGTCGGTGTGGTGCTGTTGTTCCTCGGCCTGGCCTTCCTGTTGCGCTATGCCACAGAAGGCATGGTAGTGCCGATCGAGTTGCGTTACGCCGGCGTTGCGGCGGCGGCCTTGGGCCTGCTCGCGCTGGGCTGGTGGCTGCGACTGCGCAACAGCAACTACGCGCTGATGCTGCAAGGCACCGGGATCGCGGTGTTGTACCTGACGGTATTTGCCGCGATGCGTCTGCATCCGTTGCTTGATCCAAAGGCAGCATTGGGTCTGTTGGTGGTGGTGACGGTGTTCTCGGCGATTCTCGCCATTACCCAAAATGCGTTGGGCCTGGCCGCCGCTGCCGCGTTGGGCGGTTTCGCCGCGCCGATCCTGACCTCCACTGGCGCCGGCAATCACGTCGCGTTGTTCAGCTATTTCGCCCTGCTCAACGCTGGCATCCTCGCCATCGCGTGGTTCAAGGCCTGGCGGCTGCTCAACCTGATCGGGTTTGTCGGCACCTTCGGCATCGGCTTTGCCTGGGGTCTGCGCTCCTATAGACCGGAGTTGCTGTGGAGTACCGAGCCGTTCCTGATTCTGTTCTTCCTGATGTACCTGGCCATCGGTTTGTTGTTCACCCGGCGCAAGTTGCTGGAGATGAGCGACGCGCCCGAGGACGACAGCCGTGAAGCGCTGCTGCGCTGGTCGGCGCACAAGGGCGATTACGTCGACGGCATGATGCTGTTCGCGCCACCGTTGGTGGGCTTCGGTCTGCAGTTCGCACTGGTGGAGCACTTTGAATTTGCCGCGGCCTTCAGCGCCTTGGCCCTGGGCATTATTTACATGAGCCTGGCCCGGTTGCTGATGGGTGGTCGAGCACTGTTGTTGGCCGAAACCTGTCTGGCGCTGGGGGTGATCTTCGCCAGCCTGGCGATCCCTCTGGGGCTTGATGCGCGTTGGACTGCCGCAGCCTGGGCGGTGGAAGGCGCGGGGATTTTCTGGCTCGGTCTGCGTCAACGACGGCCGCTGGCGCGGGCCTTTGCCTTGCTGTTGCAATTGGGCTCGGCGTTGGCCTTTATCAGCGAATTGCGCAGCGGCGAGAGCAGCCTGCTCGACGGTGCGCCGCTGGGGGCGTTGATGCTCGGCGTGGCGCTGCTGTTCAGCTTCTACCAATTACGCAAAGCGTTGCCTGAACAAGCGTTGCCGTGGGAACGCCAGGGGTTGCCGGTGCTGGCCTGCCTGGGCCTGACGTTCCTCTATCTGCTGGCGCCGCTGTTTTTCTTCACTCACGGCACGGCGATCAGTTGGGCGCTGGCCGGGTTGGCGACGCTGTTCGTCGGCCTGCGCCTGCAATCGCGGGCGTTCCTGTTCAGCGCGTTTGCTGTGCAACTGCTTGGCGGTGCGTTGTTCCTGGTGCGGCTGCGAGGGGCGAGCGGAGACTCGGCTGCGGTGTTCAGCGCCGGCTGGAGCGGTTTGCTCAGCGCATCTTTGATCGGGCTGGCACTGATCGCCGGCATGTTGTTGGCGGCCCGGGACGAAATGGTGCGCAGTGACGTACGTTTGCTGCGTGGCTTGTCAGTGGTGCTATTGGCCGGTCTGGTGCTGATCAACCTGGCTGTGCTGTTCGTGTTGCCGTGGCAAACCGCGAGTGCGGTGTGGGCGGCCAGTGGTTTGTTCATCATCTGGCTGAGTCTGTACCTGAAGCAGCGGGTGAGTTTTGTCTTTGGTCTGCTGTTGCAGGTGATCGGCGGCGTAGCGTTCCTGTTCGCCGGGCCAGACCTGCTTGGGCCGCTGCTCAGCGAAGGCTTGCGACCGTTGGCGCATAGCGGGTTCTGGACGCCGCTGGTGCTGGGGCTGGCGGCATTTGTCGGGGCCTGGCGTCTGCAGCTAGGCAACCATGCTTCGGCTTTCGATGTGTTGAGCCTGCAGCGCTTGTCCGAAGTGTTGCTGGTGTGGGGAACGGGTTGGTGGGCTCTGGCGTGGATCAGCGAAGTGCTGCGTTTTGCGCCTGTGAACCTGCAAGCGACGTTGTTGATGGCGGTCGCGGCGGTGAGTGTGGCGCTGTGGGCGGTGCTGGCGCTGCGCCTGAAGTGGTCGTCGCTGGGCTTGCTCTGCACCTTGCTGATTCCCGCCGCCGGTCTGGTGTTGCTCGCGGCCTGGCATTCGCGTTATCACCCGGCCGCCAACTTCGGCTGGCTGGTTTGGGCCGCGGTGTTCGTCGTGCATTTCATCTCGTTGCAGCGTCTGGCGTCGATGCTGCCCGAAAAAGCCCTGAGCACCGCCCATGTGCTCGGCTGCTGGCTGTTGATCGGCGTGCTAGCCCTGGAGCTGCGTTATGGCTTGCTACTGTTGTCGGAGCAGTACAACGCCTGGCGTTGGCTGGGTTGGGCGATTCTGCCGAGCCTGTATCTGGTGCTGATGGCCGCACCGCGTGCGTGGCCATGGCCAGTGTCGGCTTATCCCCGCGAGTACCGGGTCTATGCCGCCGCGCCGTTGGCGTTGTTGATGCTCGGCTGGTTCTGGCTGGCGAACATGGCCAGCGACGGCACCGCCGAGCCGTTGCCCTATGTGCCACTGATCAACCCGCTGGAGCTGGGCCTGTTGTTCGCCCTGTTCGGCGTTTATGTCTGGTCCCGCAACGCAGTCACGCAACTGGCGATCCGCAAGGATTACACCGATAACGCCACGCAGGTGATTGCCGGTGTTTCACTGTTCGCCTTCTTTACCGCGTTGGTGATGCGCGCGGCTCACCACTGGGGTGGCGTGCCGTTCGCGCTGGATCTGCTGCTTGAATCGATGCTGGTGCAGGCCGGCCTGTCCATCGTTTGGACCCTGATGGCCCTGAGCCTGATGATCGGTGGGCATCTGCGTCATCGCCGCGAAGTCTGGCTGATCGGCGCAGGGCTGATCGCGCTGGTGGTCGCCAAGCTGTTCTTCGTTGAATTGAGTAACCGTGGCGGGTTGGCGCGGATCGTGTCGTTTATCGGCGTTGGCGTGTTGCTGTTGGTGGTGGGCTATTTCGCCCCGTTGCCACCCAAGCGTGCCGAAGCCGTGCCGGATGCTGAAAAACCGGCCCCTGAAACCGAAGGAGCGTCATCTTGAGTCAGAAGCTGAACCTGGGCTGGTGGGCTGCTGTTGTGCTGGGTGTGACACTGTCGGCTGGCGCGCAGGAAAAACCTGCGGATTTCGCCACGCAGGTGCCATTGTCTGTGAGCGGCGAGGGCCCGTGGTATCGCCTGGAATTGCCCTTGGGCGTGCAACTGAACGCGCGGCAAACCGATCTCAGCGATGTGCGTGTGTTCAACGCCGCCGGTGAGCCTCAGGCGTACGCTCTGGCCCGAGAGCCTGCGCAGACCCACGAAAACCGCACGCTGACCGACGTAAAGTGGTTCCCGTTGTACAACTCGGCGGATGCCAGCGAACGCACGCCGAGCGTACGGGTGCAATCGAACACCAACGGCACGTTGATCGAAGTGCAGCCGTCCAGCCAGTTGGAGGCGGGCGAAGAAGAACTGCGTGGCTGGTTACTCGATGCCAGCGGCATCAAGGCGCCGTTGCAGCAATTAATCCTCGACTGGACCAGTGAACGCGACGGCTTCCAGCGTTTCAGCATCGAGGCCAGCAACGATTTGCAGCATTGGCAGTCGTGGGGTGAAGGGCAGGTGGCGCGTCTGACGTTTGCTGACGAACGGGTCGAGCAACATGAAGTCGGCCTGCCGGGGCAATCGGCGCGCTATCTGCGTTTGCTTTGGAATTCGCCTCAGTCGGCGCCAGTGCTGACCTCGGCGCAACTGGAAAGCACCAATCCTCGCACCTTGCCGCTGCCGTTGGTCTGGTCGCAACCCCTGGCCGGCAGCAGCGTGAAGGCCGGTGAGTACATCTGGCAATTGCCGATGGGGTTGAACGTCCAGCGTTTGCAGATCGAGCTGAATCAGCCCAACAGCCTGGCACCGGTAACGTTGTCGGGGCGCCGGGAGACCAGCCTGCCGTGGCAACCGCTGACCAACGGTTTGCTCTATCGCCTGACCCAGAATGGCCAAGACGTGGTGCAGAACGAATTGCAGTTGTCGGGACAGACCGTGCAGCAATTGAAGCTGACGGTAGATGAGCGCGGCGGCGGCCTGGGCGCCGAAGCACCCACCGTGCGGTATGCCGTGCGCTCCACGCAACTGGTGTTCCTGGCACGCGGTGCCGGGCCTTATACGCTGGCGCTGGGAAGTGCGACGGTGAAGGCTGCAAGCTTGCCGCTGTCGACGCTGATTCCCGATTACAGCGCGGCGAAGCTGGCGACGCTGGGCAAGGCGACGGTGGACGGCGGGGCCGTGGTGACCCCGGTGGCGACAGCGCCCACGGTGCTGGGCACGAACTGGAAAAAGATCGGGCTGTGGGCGGTTTTGCTGCTCAGTGTGCTGTTTCTGGGGGGGATGGCATTCAGTTTGCTGCGCAAGCCTGCTGCTAAATCCTGAGGATGGCTGGCGCTGCGCGCCAGATCGCGGGCAAGCCGCTCCTGCAGGGGCGAGGCTTGCCCGCGAAGACGTCCTTCCTGCCACCAAAAATATCGAAACTGGCGCCCAATCCCGGCCCATTTCCAACTACGCTCAACCCCGCGCATGAACTCTATTGGGTGTATCACGTCTGATAGGAGGAAATGCGCCCCGACTCGCGTTAAACTGCGCGGGTTTTTAGCCCCCCATTCCTCCGGAGCCGTCCATGTCCCGCGTTACCCTGAGTCGCTATTTGATTGAGCAGACCCGCAGCAACAACACTCCTGCCGATCTGCGTTTCCTGATCGAAGTGGTGGCGCGTGCCTGTAAGGAAATCAGCCACGCCGTCTCCAAAGGCGCCCTGGGTGGTGTCTTGGGCAGCATGGGCACTGAAAACGTCCAAGGTGAAGTGCAGAAGAAGCTTGATGTGATGTCCAACGACATCCTGCTCGAAGCCAACGAATGGGGCGGTCACCTGGCCGGTATGGCATCCGAAGAAATGGACAATGCCTACCAGATCCCGGGCAAATACCCGAAAGGCGCGTACCTGCTGGTGTTCGACCCGCTGGACGGTTCGTCGAACATCGACATCAACGCGCCGGTCGGTACGATCTTCTCGGTGCTGCGTTGCCCGAACGAATACCTGACCCAGAACGAGCCTTTGAACGAAAAGGCCTTCCTGCAGCCAGGCACTCAGCAGGTTGCCGCCGGTTACGCGATTTACGGTCCACAGACCATGCTGGTGCTGACCCTGGGCAATGGCGTCAAAGGCTTCACCCTGGATCGTGAAATGGGCAGCTTCGTACTGACCCATGAAGACATCACGATTCCGGAGTCCACGCAGGAATTCGCGATCAACGCGTCCAACAAGCGTCACTGGGAAGCGCCGGTACAACGTTACGTCGACGAATTGCTGGCTGGCGATGAAGGCCCGCTGAAGAAGAACTACAACATGCGTTGGGTCGCCGCGATGGTGGCCGACGTGCACCGCATCCTGACCCGCGGCGGTCTGTTCATGTACCCACGCGACAGCCGCGAGCCGTCGAAGCCGGGCAAACTGCGCCTGATGTACGAAGCCAACCCGATGTCGTTCTTGGTGGAGCAAGCGGGTGGCGCATCCACTGACGGCCACCAGCGCATCCTCGACATCCAGCCGGAAGGCCTGCACCAGCGTGTTGCGGTGTTCCTCGGTTCGAAAGAAGAAGTTGCCCGCGTCACGGCTTACCACAAGGAATAAAACATGACCGTGCCCTGGCAGCCGTTACTCGAATGGTGGTTTGGATCTTTCGAATCACCCAACGAAATAGCGGCTGACAAGGGCAAGTTATGGTTCGGCAAGCGTGACAGTCAGGACCTCGAAGCGCGGATGCGTTTCGGGGATCTGGTCGAGCAGGCACTGGCCGGCGGATTGACCGAATGGGCGCAACGCCCCGAAGGTTGGCTGGCCCTGGTGCTGTTACTCGATCAATTGCCGCGAATGATCTTTCGCGACACCCCCAAATCCTTTTCCGGCGACGTCAGGGCCCAGGCACTGGTGGCGCAAGGCATTGCCGCGGATTTCGATCGGCAACTGCAACCGATCCAGCGGGTATTTATCTATCTGGTGTTCGAGCACTGCGAAAACCTGGCGGTGCAGAACGAAGCGGTTTCGCGGTTTCTCGATCTGGTTGAACAGCAACCCGAGGCGGATCGGGCGGTGTTTGCCAGCAACCTGGATTACGCCGAACGGCATCAGAAGATCATTGCGCGATTTGGGCGGTTTCCCCATCGCAATGCGGTGTTGGGGCGTGAGTCTACGGCTGAGGAGCTGGAGTTTTTGAGTGGGCCGGGGTCACGGTTCTGACTCACGGATTCCCTTGCAGCAGTCGTTTCATCAGCAGTGTCGGCAGGTTTTTTCGCGTATCGGCAATGATGTGGACGTAAACCGTTTGCTCCCGCACTTCATAAATGATCCGGTTCATTGCTGAGAGAATTTGTCGATATTGGCTGAGATTGAGCTTCTCGATCTCTTCCGGGACTGGCCCTGCATAGGGCTGACTTCCCAAATGGCGGATGGCTGCCTTTAGATTGGCGTAGGTGTTTTGCCATGTCTGTGCAGAAAACTGTTTGGTGAGATAAGTACGAATTTCTTTGAGGTCTGTTTCGGCGGATTGAAGAATGACGACCTTTAAACTCATTGATGGTCGGCCTTGTCCAAATCCGCGAAGACGTCTTCAGCATCCCGAAACTTGCCCTCTTCAATCTCCCGATTACCCATCGCCAAGAGCTTCAAAAGAGCCATTGTGTCTTCTTGCTCTTCAAAGCTTTTCACATCCATGACCACGAGCTTCGCTTCACCATTTTGGGTGATCACCAAGGGTTCACGGTTCTCTGTGATTGTTTTGACGATTTCCGCAGTGTGGCTTTTCAGGTAACTGATCGGTTTTATTTGAGATGAAAGCTTCATGGAGTGAGCCTCGCCAGATTGAATAGGACTGAGTTTAGTCTTAATTCAGTCCTGCGTCAGGTTCTGCCGACCGGCGTTCTTTTGTAGAGCATGAGCCCAAGGCTTCAGACAATCATTGCGCCTGATACCGCCTTCGCGGGCAAAAGCACTAGATCCGGAAACTCCCCACCAATTGCTTCAACCGCGCCGCTTGCTGCTCAAGATCGGCACACGCACGCAACGTCGACTGCAAATTCTCCACACCTTCCTGGTTCAGCGTGTTGATCTCGGTGATGTCGACGTTGATCGATTCCACCACGGCGGTCTGTTCTTCAGTCGCGGTAGCCACCGACTGGTTCATCCCGTCGATTTCACCGATGCGCTGCGTCACGCTGCCCAGGCGTTCGCCGGCCTGGTTGGCGATGCCGACGCTGCTTTCGCTCTGGCGCTGGCTGTCGGTCATGGTGCTGACCGCTTCCCGGGCGCCAACTTGCAGCTCCTCGATCATCTTCTGCACTTGCTGCGCCGAATCCTGAGTGCGGTGGGCGAGGTTGCGTACTTCGTCGGCCACCACGGCGAAGCCACGGCCGGCTTCACCGGCGCGCGCCGCTTCGATGGCCGCGTTGAGGGCCAGCAGGTTGGTTTGCTGCGAGATGCTGGTGATCACTTCCAGAATCTGTCCGATGTTCACCGTGTTGCTGTTCAGGGTTTCGATGTTGCCGCACGAATCGCTGATTTTTGCCGAAAGCTGGTGCATCGCGGCGATGGTTTTATCCACTACCTGCTGACCCTCTTCGGCCAGGCTGCGCGCGTCGCTCGAATGTTGCGAGGCGAGGGCGGCGTTCTGGGCGATTTCCTGGGCGGCGGCACCGAGTTGGTTGATCGCTGCCGCGACGCTGCTGGTGCGTGAAGCCTGTTGATCGGAGTTGAACATCGATGAGTTCGAGGCCGCCACTACGCGCAGGGCAACTTCGTTGACCTGGCCGGTGGCCGAAGATACTTCGCGGATCGAGGTGTGGATACGCTCGACGAAACGGTTGAACGAGGTGCCCAGAGCACCGAATTCGTCCTGGCCGTGAATGGTCAGGCGTTTGGTCAGGTCGCCTTCGCCCTCGGCGATGTCATGCATGGCGCGGCCCATGATCAGCAGAGGCTGCATCAGTACGCGGATCAACATGCTCAGCAGCGCGATGATGATCACCACGGCGATGACCATGGCGATGATCGCCGAGGTGCGGAATTCGCTGAGCATCGAGAACGCGGTTTCCTGATCCAGTACCAGCGCCACGTACCAGTCCGCCGACGGCACACCGTTAACGTGGGTGAAGGAGATGAACTGGGTTTTGCCGTCCAGTTCGACTTCTTTCAGGCCCGAACTGACTTTCGGCGCGCCGTTGGGGTAGGCGTCGGCCAGGTTCTTGAGTATCAGTTTGCTGTCCGGGTGGATCAGGATCTTGCCGTCGGCACTGACAATGAACGCATGACCATGACCGCCGAAGTTCAGCGAGTTGATGATCGCGCTGACGCTGGACAAGTCGATATCCGCGCCGGCGACACCAATCATCTGGCTCTGGTACTTCACCGGCGTGGCCACGGTGATCACCAGTTTGCCCGACGACGCCGCGATGTAGGGTTCAGTGACGATGGTCTGTTGCGCGTTGTTGGCTGCCTTGTACCAGCCACGGGCGCGAGGGTCGTAGTCCGCAGCGCGGTTGCCGGCCGGGATCGAGAACATCACGCCATCGGTGCCGCCGAAGTAGCTCAGCTGGAAGTTGCTGGTATAGGCCGGCAGGTCGATGGCGCGTTTGAGATTGGCCGGGGCGCCGCCGTCCACGGCGATCTGCTGGGACAGCGATTGCAGCAATTGGATGCGGCTTTCCAGCCAGGTCTGGATGTTACTGGTGGTCAGGCTGCCGAGTTCCTGCATCGAGGACTCGGTACTGCTGCGCAGGGTTTGACGCTGGCGGTAATCGTTGAACAGGATGAAACAGGCGAATGCAACGGCCACCACGAGAGCGGCTGCCAACAAGATCTTGTGGCTGAATTTCATGTTTCTGGTCATTAAATGATCTACCGCGCAGTGGCTGGTCAGCAAAGGGGCGTCAATTTGCCACAGTCGAGGGCTTGGCGCTGCTTTTATGTCGACTGGCCAGCGCCAAAGATTAGGCGGGTATTGACGAAAACCGACGAAATACCCAATGACCTGAGAAAGGGGCTGATTTATCAGTAAAAGGCTGACGAGTGGCCTAATAAATAGGCGGGCGGTCGGGGAACCAGATTAGGGTTTTCTCTTCTAAGCTTCTGGTTGGCAACATGCCACCTCTCTTCCGCTCCAGGAGTTACACCATGTCGCTGCGTTCTATCGCCTTGCTCTCGTTCTGCGTGCTGTTGGCCGCGTGCAGCAAGATCAATCAGGAAAATTATTCGAAGCTGTCGACCGGCATGCCCAAGGCCGAGGTTGAAACCTTGCTGGGCAAACCGACCGACTGCTCGGGCGCACTCGGCATGTCCAGCTGCACCTGGGGCGACAAAAACAGCTTTATCAGCGTGCAGTATGCCGGTGACAAAGTGCTGATGTTTTCGGGCCAAGGCCTGAAGTAAACCGGGGCTTTTCGCCCACGGGAGAAAAAAATAATGAAGCGGTTCCTGATCGTTCTTTTGGCCGGCCTGGTATTGGCCGGCTGCGCCTCTTCTGGCGTAGATCCGTTGGCGCCCAAGACCGTCAATAGTGTCAACCTCAAGCGTTACCAGGGAACCTGGTACGAATTGGCGCGTCTGCCGGTGTATTTCCAGCGTAACTGTGCGCAATCCGAAGCCCATTACAGCCTCAAGCCTGACGGTGAGATGGCGGTGCTGAACCGCTGCCTGACCTCGCAATGGCAATGGGAAGAGGCCAAGGGCAGGGCTTATCCACAGGTACCCGGCAAGGCCGACAAACTGTGGGTCGAGTTCGATACCTGGTTCTCGCGATTGATACCCGGTGTGTCGAAGGGAGAATACTGGGTGTTGTACGTCAGCGATGACTACAAGACCGCGATTGTCGGCGACCCGAGCCGCCATCACCTCTGGCTGCTGTCACGGACCCCGACGGTCAATGGCGTAGTGCGTGAAGAACTGCTGAGCAGGGCGCGTCAGCAGGGCTATGACACGACGCGACTGATCTGGCGTACGTCGGATAGCAAGATGGCCAAGACCTCGAACTAACGGTCACTGAAGAGCAAAAACTGTGGGAGTGAGCAGGCTCGCTCCCCACAGTTTTTTTGCGTCAGCCCAAGAGATCGCGCAGGACTTGGGTGAATGCCCGGTTACTCTCTTCCTCGTCGGCATGCCGCCCATCGCGCACGACCCACTGGCCATTGACCAGCACATCCCGGACCTGGCGATCGCCACCGGCAAACAGCCAACGATTGAGAATCCCGTCGCCACTGGCTGTCGCCAGGTATGGATCGTTGCCATCCAGCACCAACCAATCCGCGCGCTTGCCGACTTCCAGGGCGCCGATCGGCTGCCCCAGCGCCTGGGCGCCGCCATCCAGCGCTGCGTCGTACAGCGTGCGGCCGACCATCGGCTGATTCGCGCCATACAACCGATTACGCCGCTGATCGCGCAGACGCTGGCCGTATTCCAGCCAGCGCAATTCTTCAACCACGCTCAACGACACATGGCTGTCGGAACCGATACCCATGCGCCCGCCCTGCGCCAGGAAGTCCACCGCCGGGAAAATCCCGTCGCCGAGGTTGGCTTCAGTGGTCAGGCACAGGCCGGCGATGGCGCGGCTCTTGGCCATGAGCGTGACTTCTTCCGGGTTGGCGTGGGTGGCGTGGACCAGGCACCAGCGTTGATCGACCTCGGTGTTTTCGTACAGCCATTGCAGCGGACGGCGACCGCTCCAGCTCAGGCAGTCGTCGACTTCCTTCTGCTGCTCGGCGATGTGAATGTGCACCGGGCACTGCTTGTCGCTGGCCGCCAACACTTCGCTGATCTGCTGTGGGGTTACCGCGCGTAACGAGTGGAAACACAAACCGAGCGACTGCGCCGGTTGCTGCGCCAGAATCGGCTGCAAACGCGACTGAAGCTTCAGGTAGTTTTCGGTGCTGTTGATAAAGCGGCGCTGGCCTTCGTTCGGGGTCTGGCCGCCAAAACCGGAATGGCTGTAGAGCACCGGCAGCAAGGTCAAACCGATACCGGCGGAGCTGGCCGCCTGGCTGATGCGCAGTGCCAGTTCGGCTGGGTCCGCATACGGCTGGCCATTATTGTCGTGATGGACGTAATGAAATTCAGCGACCGATGTGTAACCAGCCTTGAGCATTTCGATGTACAGCTGACGGGCGATAACGCCGAGTTGGTCCGGGCTGATTTTTCCGACGAGCCGATACATCAGATCGCGCCAGGTCCAGAAACTGTCATTCGGATTACCCGCCACTTCCGCAAGTCCTGCCATGGCTCGCTGGAAGGCGTGGGAGTGTAAATTCGGCATTCCCGGCAGCAGCGGACCGCTCAACCGTTCGGAGCCATCTGCGTGGGAATCGGCCTGGATATGGGTCAGCACGCCATCGGCGTTGACTTCAAGACGTACATTGTTGGCCCATCCACTAGGCAGCAGCGCGCGTTCGGCAAAGAAGGCGGACATGGTTCAGCACCCCATCGTGTGTTATTTGTATATACATATACAGACGTTTGCCTGCTCGGTAAACTCCGGCAAGCTAGCAACCTCTACCAAATGAACAAGGATTAACCGTGCCGACTCCGCCTGCAGTCTCCCCGTTGGCCGCGAACATGGGCGACAGTCCGGCGCCCTTGTACGCCCGCGTAAAACAGATGATCACCCAGCAAATCGACAGTGGAAACTGGCCGCCGCACTACCGCGTTCCGTCGGAAAGCGAACTGGTCAACCAGCTGGGTTTCAGCCGCATGACCATCAACCGCGCCCTGCGCGAGATGACCGCCGACGGCCTGTTGGTGCGTATGCAAGGCGTTGGAACGTTCGTCGCCGAGCCAAAAAGTCAGTCTGCGCTGTTTGAAGTGCACAACATCGCCGACGAGATCGCCTCCCGTGGTCATCGTCACACGTGCAAGGTGATCACCCTCGAAGAAGAGGCCGCCGGTTCCGAGCGGGCCCTGGCCCTGGACATGCGCGAAGGCCAGAAGGTGTTCCACTCGCTGATCGTGCATTTCGAAAACGATATCCCGGTGCAAATCGAAGACCGTTTCGTCAACGCGCTGGTGGCGCCGGACTACCTCAAGCAAGACTTCACCCTGCAAACGCCTTACGCCTATCTGAATCAGGTCGCGCCGTTGACCGAAGGCGAGCATGTGGTCGAAGCGATTCTCGCCGAGCCGTCCGAGTGCAAGTTGCTACAGATTGAAAAGGGCGAACCGTGCCTGCTGATTCGTCGCCGCACCTGGTCCGGCCGTCAGCCAGTGACCGCTGCCCGTTTGATCCACCCCGGTTCCCGTCATCGTCTGGAAGGACGGTTCCACAAATAAGAAGAGCCATAAATGAGTCAGTTGAAGGTTTTACGCGCGGCCGATTACCCGCGCATGCCGTGGAAGAACGGCGGCGGCAGCACTGAAGAAATCACCCGTGATACGGGGGTAGGTCTTGATGGTTTTGGCTGGCGCCTGTCGATTGCCGACATCGGCGAGTCGGGCGGTTTTTCCACCTTTGCCGGTTATGAGCGGGTGATCACCGTGCTGCAAGGCGAGGGCATGACCTTGCGCGTCGATGGCCAGGACACGCGAGCGTTGTTACCGCTCGACCCGTTTGCTTTCAGTGGCGAGAGTCACGTGTCCTGCGCATTGCTCGGTGGGCCGATTCGCGACTTCAACCTGATTTATGCGCCGGATCGTTACAGTGCGCGGTTGCAGTGGCTGGAAGGCAAGCAGCGGTTTTTTAGTGAAGCCGGGACTCTGCTGGTGTTCAGTGTCAGTGAAGCGCTGGAAGTGAAGGTCGGTAACAGCGCATCGCAACTCGGTCGCCATGATTGCCTGCAACTGGACGGTAACGTCGGTCTGCTGGGCGTCGCCATCAATGGTTCGTGCTGCGTCATTGAGCTGACTGCACGCTGATCCAATATCGAGTCGCCTCTATCGCGGGCAAGCCTCGCTCCCACAAGGTCGATGACAATCTTGTGGGAGCGAGGCTTGCCCGCGATGCTTTTCGTCCTCGCAAATCCGTTCCCCATCGCGCACCAATTTGTTACCGAACGCCCCAGCGTGGCGCAAAACCATGCTCAAGTAACAACCAGCACGTCCCCGAATAAATCCCCGCGAAAAATTTCACTTACGCCAGAACCCTTGATCCAGGCGCTTTCCAGCCCTGTAAGAAATTTTCTTGGATGCTCATTCAACAAGTTGGCCGCTTGATTGCATATGCTTGTATGTACAAGTAAAGACGTATGTGTATGAGTCACGAAGACTCAACCATCGTCCACTGATTCGCTGATGTGCACTGATGCCCATCGGCTTGCTCGCCCACTGCCTGGGTTGGTTTGGATTGATTGCTGAGGAGTTCTTTTCGTGACTGAGAATAAACCTACGACCGCTTCTTTTACTAAGCACCGTGACGTTGAAATCCGCGCATCGCGTGGTAACAAGCTGACCGCCAAGAGCTGGCTGACTGAAGCGCCGCTGCGCATGCTGATGAACAACCTCGACCCGGAAGTCGCCGAGAACCCTAAAGAACTGGTGGTTTACGGTGGTATCGGTCGTGCGGCACGTAACTGGGAATGCTACGACAAGATCGTCGAAAGCCTGACCAACCTGAACGACGACGAGACCCTGCTGGTGCAATCCGGCAAGCCGGTCGGCGTGTTCAAGACCCACAGCAACGCACCACGCGTTCTGATCGCCAACTCCAACCTGGTACCCCACTGGGCGAACTGGGAGCACTTCAACGAACTCGACGCCAAAGGCCTGGCCATGTACGGCCAGATGACCGCCGGCAGCTGGATCTACATCGGCAGCCAGGGCATCGTTCAAGGCACCTACGAAACCTTCGTCGAAGCCGGTCGCCAGCATTACAACGATGATCTGAAAGGTCGTTGGGTCCTGACCGCAGGCCTCGGCGGCATGGGCGGCGCTCAGCCTCTGGCTGCAACCCTGGCCGGCGCTTGCTCGCTGAACATCGAATGCCAGCAGGTCAGCATCGATTTCCGTCTGAAAAGCCGTTACGTCGACGAGCAAGCCAAAGACCTCGACGACGCCCTGGCCCGTATCGCCAAATACACTGCCGAAGGCAAGGCGATCTCCATCGCCCTGCTGGGCAACGCCGCGGAAATCCTCCCGGAACTGGTTCGTCGCGGTGTGCGTCCGGACATGGTCACCGACCAGACCAGCGCCCACGACCCGCTCAACGGCTACCTGCCGGCCGGCTGGACCTGGGACGAATACCGCGCTCGCGCCAAGACCGAACCTGCTGCCGTGGTCAAAGCCGCCAAGCAATCGATGGCCGTGCACGTTAAAGCGATGTTGGACTTCCAGAAAATGGGGGTTCCGACCTTCGACTACGGCAACAACATCCGTCAGATGGCGCAAGAAGAAGGCGTGGAGAACGCATTCGACTTCCCGGGTTTCGTACCGGCTTACATCCGTCCACTGTTCTGCCGTGGCATCGGCCCGTTCCGTTGGGCTGCGCTGTCGGGTGATCCGCAGGACATCTACAAGACCGACGCTAAAGTCAAAGAACTGATCCCGGACGACGCCCACCTGCACAACTGGCTGGACATGGCTCGCGAGCGCATCAGCTTCCAGGGTCTGCCGGCACGTATCTGCTGGGTTGGCCTGGGCCTGCGCGCCAAGCTCGGTCTGGCGTTCAACGAAATGGTCCGTAGCGGTGAATTGTCCGCGCCAATCGTGATCGGTCGCGACCACCTGGACTCCGGTTCCGTATCCAGCCCGAACCGCGAAACCGAATCGATGCAGGACGGTTCCGACGCCGTGTCCGACTGGCCACTGCTCAACGCTCTGCTGAACACCGCGAGCGGCGCGACCTGGGTTTCCCTGCACCACGGCGGCGGCGTCGGCATGGGCTTCTCCCAGCACTCGGGCATGGTGATTGTCTGCGACGGTACTGACGAAGCGGCTGAACGTATCGCTCGCGTGCTGCACAACGACCCGGCCACCGGTGTCATGCGTCACGCCGATGCGGGTTACCAGATCGCGATCGACTGCGCCAAGGAACAAGGGCTGAACCTGCCGATGATCACCGGCAAATAAGAGAAAAGACCACTGCAGGAGCTGTCGCGGCAGCTCCTGCAGAGATCACGATGTTGCAGACCCAACAATAAGCGGGGCGGGTCGCGCGTAGCGCAGGCCTGATTGGACGTGGACAGGGCTGGATGCCTCTTGACTGCCGTAAGCCAACTCATGATTAGGAGCGTCACACAATGAAATCGAACAAGACCCTGCTGACCACTTTGCTTTCCATGGGCCTGCTGGCCAGTGCCGGTGCTACCCAGGCGGCTGGCTGGTGCGAATCGGGTAAACCGGTGAAATTCGCCGGCCTGAACTGGGAAAGCGCCATGCTGCTGACCGACGTGCTGCAAGTCGTGTTGGAGAAAGGCTACGACTGCAAGACCGACAGCCTGCCGGGCAACTCCATCACCATGGAAAACGCCCTGAGCAGCAACGACATCCAAGTGTTCGCCGAAGAGTGGGTCGGCCGCAGCGAAGTCTGGAACAAGGCCGAGAAGGCCGGCAAGGTCGTCGGTGTCGGCGCTCCGGTGGTGGGTGCCGTCGAAGGCTGGTACGTGCCGCGCTACGTGATCGAAGGCGACGCCAAGCGCAAACTGGAAGCCAAGGCGCCGGACCTGAAAAACATTGCCGATCTGGCTAAATATTCCGCGGTATTCAAGGACGCCGAAGAGCCATCCAAAGGGCGTTTCTACAACTGCCCGGCCGGTTGGACCTGCGAGCTGGATAACAGCGAAATGCTGAAAAGCTACGGCCTGGAAAACAGCTACACCAACTTCCGTCCAGGCACCGGCCCGGCGCTGGATGCGGCGGTGCTGTCGAGCTACAAGCGTGGCGAGCCGATCCTGTTCTACTACTGGTCGCCAACCCCGCTGATGGGTCAGATCGACGTGGTCAAACTGGAAGAAAAACCGGGTGTCGACAAGCGCGTGACCATCAAGGTCGGCCTCTCCAAGACTTTCCACGAGCAGGCCCCGGAACTGGTGACCGTGCTGGAAAAGGTCAACCTGCCGATCGACCTGTTGAATCAGAACCTGGGGCGTATGGCCAAAGAGCGGATCGAGTCGCCAAAACTGGCCAAGATCTTCTTGAAGGAACATCCTGAAGTCTGGCACGCGTGGGTGAGCGAAGACGCAGCCAAGAAAATCGACGCGGCCTTGTAGGTTGAGCCTCTCCGACTGTCGGCAACGGCAGTCGGATGCTTGATTGCAACCCCTTGATTGAGAGTCTCTTATGTTTCCCGAAAGCTTTACCTTTTCCATCGCCGACTGGGTCAACGGTTGGGTCGATACGCTGGTCACCAACTACGGCGACGTGTTCCGCAGCATCTCTGACACCCTGCTGTGGGCCATCGTCAATCTTGAAGGGCTGCTGCGTGCGGCGCCCTGGTGGCTGATGCTGGCGATCGTGGCGGGCGTGGCCTGGCACGCGACCCGCAAAGTCGTGACCACGGCGGTCATCGTCGGCCTGCTGTTCCTGGTGGGCGCGGTCGGTCTCTGGGACAAGCTGATGCAGACCCTGGCGCTGATGATGGTGGCGACGGTCATCTCGGTGCTGATCGGCATTCCGTTGGGCATTCTTTCTGCGCGCAGCAATCGCCTGCGTTCGGTGTTGATGCCGTTGCTGGACATCATGCAAACCATGCCGAGCTTCGTGTACCTGATCCCGGTGCTGATGCTGTTCGGCCTGGGCAAGGTCCCGGCGATTTTCGCTACCGTTATTTACGCTGCGCCGCCGCTGATCCGCCTGACCGATCTGGGTATTCGCCAGGTTGACGGTGAAGTGATGGAAGCGATCAACGCCTTCGGTGCCAACCGCTGGCAGCAACTGTTCGGCGTGCAACTGCCGCTGGCCCTGCCGAGCATCATGGCCGGGATCAATCAGACCACCATGATGGCCCTGTCGATGGTGGTGATCGCCTCGATGATCGGTGCCCGTGGCTTGGGTGAAGACGTATTGGTGGGGATTCAGACCCTCAACGTCGGACGTGGTCTTGAGGCCGGTCTGGCGATCGTGATTCTGGCAGTGGTGATCGACCGCATTACACAGGCGTACGGTCGTGCACGGCATGAGGTGAGCAAATGAGCAACGCAGCCATCAGCAAGATCGAAGTCAAAAACGTCTTCAAGATTTTCGGCAACCGTTCCAAGGATGCGCTGGCCATGATTAGCCAGGGCAAAACCAAAGACCAGGTATTGGCCGAAACCGGTTGCGTGGTTGGCGTGAATGACCTGTCGCTGAGCATCGGCACCGGCGAGATCTTCGTGATCATGGGCCTGTCGGGTTCCGGCAAGTCGACCCTGGTGCGTCACTTCAACCGCCTGATCGACCCGACCAGCGGCGCGATCCTGGTGGACGGCGTGGACATCCTGCAATACGACATGGAAGCCTTGCGCGAATTTCGCCGGCACAAGATCAGCATGGTGTTCCAGAGCTTTGGCCTGCTGCCGCACAAAAGCGTGCTGGATAACGTCGCCTACGGCCTGAAAGTGCGTGGCGAGAGCAAGCAGATGTGCGCCGAGCGCGCGCTGCACTGGATCAACACCGTGGGCCTGAAGGGCTACGAAAACAAATACCCGCATCAGCTTTCCGGCGGTATGCGCCAGCGTGTGGGCCTGGCTCGCGCCCTGGCGGCGGACACTGACATCATCCTGATGGACGAAGCTTTCAGCGCCCTCGACCCGCTGATCCGCGCCGAAATGCAGGACCAGTTGCTGGAACTGCAAAAGACCCTGCACAAGACCATCGTCTTCATCACCCACGACCTCGATGAGGCCGTGCGCATCGGCAACCGCATCGCGATCCTCAAGGATGGCCGGCTGATTCAGGTCGGCACGCCACGAGAGATCCTGCATTCGCCGGCGGATGAGTATGTAGACCGGTTCGTACAGCGGCGGGCTGCGGTGGTTTGAGGTTGATCGTTTTTGTGGCGAGGGAGCTTGCTCCCGCTGGGCTGCGAAGCGGCCCTGAAAATCTGCGACCGCTGCGCGGTCGAACGGGAGCAAGCTCCCTCGCCACAGGTGTCATACGTCCATGAATTTTGTATGAGGCTCTAGATGTCCCAGGCTGAAAAAATCGTTATCGCCGATGCCCCGTTGCGTTGGCAGGATGTGGTCGCGGTCGCCCGCCACGGCGCGCAGCTTGAGCTGTCGGCCCAAACCTGGACGCGGATCGAGAATGCCCAGGCGATCGTCCAGCGCATCGTCGCCAGCGGCGAGCGCGCCTATGGCGTCAACACCGGCCTGGGCGCCTTGTGCAACGTCTCGCTCAAGGACGAACAACTCAGCCAGCTGTCGCGCAACACCTTGCTCAGCCATGCCTGCGGCGTCGGTGCTCCACTGTCCGACGAGCAGACTCGCGCGATTCTCTGCGCCGCGATCCACAACTACAGCCATGGCAAATCCGGCATTCACCGCCGGGTGGTCGAAGCGTTGCTGGCGCTGCTCAATCGCGGCATCACTCCGCAAGTGCCGTCCCAGGGGTCGGTCGGTTATCTGACCCACATGGCCCACATCGGCATCGCGCTGCTGGGCGTCGGTAATGTCAGCTATCGCGGGCAGATCGTTTCTGCACAACAAGCCTTGGCCGAAGAAGGGCTGCAACCGGTTCAACTGGGTGCCAAAGATGGTTTGTGCCTGGTCAACGGTACACCGTGCATGACCGGCCTCAGCTGCCTGGCCCTGGCCGATGCAACGAACCTGGTGCAGTGGGCCGATGTGATCGGCGCCATGAGCTTCGAAGCCCAGCGCGGCCAGATTGCCGCGTTCGATGCCGAGATCATTGCGCTCAAACCGCATCCGGGCATGCAACAGGTGGGTATCAATCTGCGAGCGTTGCTCGACGGCAGTGAAGTGATCGCCAACAGCAAAGGCATTCGCACTCAGGATGCATTAAGCATCCGCTCGATTCCGCAAGTGCACGGCGCTGCCCGCGATCAGCTGGAACACGCCAGAAAACAGATCGAAACCGAGCTCAACTCCGCGACCGACAACCCGTTGCTGCTGGGCACGCCGGACAATTTCCGCGTCATGTCCCAGGCCAATCCGCACGGCCAATCAGTTGCTTTGGCGGCTGACTTGCTCGCCATTGCCATGGCCGAAATCGGCTCTATCGCCGAGCGTCGCCTGGACCGCTTGGTCAACCCGCACGTCAGCGGTTTGCCGGCCTTTCTGGTGGCCAATCCGGGCGTGAACTCCGGGATGATGATCGTGCAATACGTCGCCGCGTCGCTGTGTGCGGAAAACCGCCAGTTGGCGCAACCGGCGGTGCTCGATAACTACGTCACTTCGGGCTTGCAGGAAGACCACCTGAGCATGGGCACCAACGCCGCGCTGAAGCTGCATCGCGCGTTGGAAAACTGCACGCAGATCCTCGCCATCGAGTACCTGTTGGCGGCTCAGGCTTTTGAATTCCTGAAAGAACAACGCTTCGGCGCCGGCACCGATGCCGCGTGGCGCCTGCTGCGCGAACGTATTCCGGCCTACGACCAGGACCGCTGGCTGGCGCCGGACATCGCCAGCGCCGCTGCTGTTTTGAAAGACCCGATTTTGCTGCACAAGGCTGTACCGAACCTCAACTGATTTCCACAACCACCAGCGTGCCAAGGCGCGGCCCCTCCAAAAGGCGGGAAGCGACGGACAACGGATATCTCCGGAGCGTCTGGTTAGTTAATAAAAATGCTCTCAAAAGGAGAATGAATGTGACTGCGCTTAATTTGATTCCCGGCCAACTGAGCCTTGCCCAACTGCGTGATGTGTATCAGCAACCGGTCAAAATCACCCTCGACGAAAGCGCTTCGGCGCAAATCGAAGCCAGCGTTGCCTGCGTGGAACAGATCCTCGCCGAGAACCGCACCGCGTATGGCATCAACACCGGTTTCGGCCTGCTGGCCTCGACCCGCATCGCCAGCGAAGACCTGGAAAACCTCCAGCGCTCGCTGGTGCTGTCCCATGCCGCCGGTGTCGGCGAGCCGATCAGCGACGCCCTGGTGCGACTGGTCATGGTGCTCAAGGTCAACAGCCTGAGCCGTGGTTTCTCCGGCATTCGTCGTCAGGTGATCGACGCACTGATCGCGCTGATCAATGCCGAGGTTTACCCGCATATTCCTCTGAAAGGTTCGGTTGGTGCCTCCGGCGATTTGGCGCCGTTGGCGCACATGTCGCTGGTACTGCTGGGTGAAGGCAAGGCGCGCTACAAAGGCGAATGGCTGCCCGCCACCGAAGCGCTGAAAGTCGCCGGTCTGACACCGCTGACCCTGGCAGCGAAAGAAGGTCTGGCGCTGCTCAACGGCACTCAGGTGTCCACCGCCTACGCCCTGCGTGGCCTGTTCGAAGGCGAAGATCTGTTCGCCGGCGCCCTGGCCCTTGGCGGCCTGACGGTCGAAGCGGTACTGGGTTCGCGCTCGCCATTCGACGCGCGTATTCATGCCGCTCGCGGCCAGAAAGGCCAGATCGACGCCGCTGCTGCTTACCGCGATTTGCTGGGCGAGCGCAGTGAAGTGTCCGACTCGCACCAGAACTGCGAAAAGGTCCAGGACCCGTACTCCCTGCGCTGCCAGCCGCAAGTCATGGGCGCCTGCCTGACCCAGTTCCGTCAGGCCGCCGAAGTGCTCGCCATCGAAGCCAACGCCGTATCGGACAACCCATTGGTGTTCGCCGCTGAAGGCGACGTGATCTCCGGCGGTAACTTCCACGCCGAGCCGGTAGCCATGGCTGCCGACAACATGGCTCTGGCCATTGCTGAAATCGGTTCCCTGAGTGAACGCCGCATCTCGCTGATGATGGACAAGCACATGTCGCAACTGCCGCCGTTCCTGGTGGCCAATGGCGGCGTGAACTCGGGCTTCATGATCGCTCAAGTAACAGCTGCGGCACTGGCCAGCGAGAACAAGGCGCTGTCCCATCCGCATTCGGTGGACAGCCTGCCGACTTCCGCCAACCAGGAAGACCACGTGTCCATGGCGCCGGCTGCCGGCAAGCGTCTGTGGGAAATGGCCGAGAACACTCGCGGGATTCTCGCGGTGGAATGGTTGGCGGCGGCCCAGGGTCTGGATCTGCGCGACGGTCTGAAAACCTCGCCAAAACTGGAAAAAGCCCGCGCCATTCTGCGTGCTGAAGTGCCGTTCTACGAGAAGGACCGCTTCTTTGCGCCAGACATCAATGCGGCCAGTGAGTTGTTGGCTACGCGTTGCCTGAATGGCCTGGTGACGGCGAAGTTGCTGCCTAGCCTGTAATAGCTCCTTCTCTGATGATCATTCCCACGCGGAGCGTGGGAATGATCATTTAGCGTCGAATAAGAATAATTAAGGACGAGAAATGCAACAGCCAGCAAAAGGTTTGAAACGCGGGCTCTCTGCCCGACATATTCGCTTCATGGCACTGGGGTCGGCGATCGGCACCGGGCTGTTTTACGGTTCTGCCTCGGCCATTCAAATGGCCGGCCCCGCGGTCCTGCTCGCTTACCTGATCGGTGGCGCGGCGGTGTTCATGGTCATGCGCGCCCTTGGCGAGATGGCGGTGCATAACCCGGTGGCCGGTTCTTTCGGCCAGTACGCCAGCACCTATCTGGGGCCAATGGCGGGCTTTATCCTCGGTTGGACCTACGCATTTGAAATGGTCATTGTCGGTATGGCCGACGTGACCGCATTCGGCATTTACATGGGTTTCTGGTTTCCGGAAGTCTCCCGCTGGATCTGGGTGCTGGGCATCGTTTCGGTGGTCGGCGGCTTGAACCTGTGCAACGTCAAAGTCTTCGGCGAAATGGAGTTCTGGTTGTCGCTGCTCAAGGTCGCGGCCATCGTCGCGATGATCCTCGGCGGTTTCGGCATCATGCTGTTCGGCATCAGCAATGCGCCCGGTGCCCAGGCGACCGATATCAGCAACCTCTGGACCCAGGGCGGCTTCATGCCCAATGGCGTGGGCGGCTTGATCGCCTCGTTTGCGGTGGTGATGTTTGCCTTTGGCGGTATTGAAATCATCGGCGTTACCGCCGGTGAAGCCAAAGACCCGCAGCATGTGCTGCCTCGCGCGATCAATGCCGTACCGTTGCGAATCCTGCTGTTCTACGTGCTGACGATGCTGGTGCTGATGTCGATCTTCCCGTGGCAGCAGATCGGCAGCCAAGGCAGCCCGTTCGTGCAGATTTTCGACAACCTGGGGATCAGCTCGGCGGCGACCATCCTCAACATCGTGGTGATCTCGGCGGCGGTGTCGGCCATCAACAGTGACATCTTCGGCGCGGGCCGCATGATGTATGGCCTGGCTCAGCAAGGGCACGCACCGAAAGGCTTCGCTCGCTTGTCGCGCAATGGCGTGCCGTGGTTGACGGTGATGGTGATGAGTTGCGCTCTGCTGCTGGGTGTGTTGCTGAACTACCTGATCCCGGAAAACGTGTTTCTGTTGATCGCCTCCATCGCGACGTTTGCCACGGTGTGGGTCTGGCTGATGATTCTGTTCACCCAGGTGGCCATGCGTCGCTCCATGAGTGCCGAGCAGGTCGCGCAATTGAAATTCCCGGTGCCGTTCTGGCCCTATGCGCCGATGGCGGCGATTGCCTTCATGCTGTTCATCTTCGGCGTGCTGGGTTATTTCCCGGATACCCAGGCGGCGTTGATCGTCGGCGTGGTCTGGATTGTGTTGCTGGTGCTGGCCTACCTGACGTGGGTCAAGCCGGCGGCAGGCAAGGCGGTACTGGTTGAGCAGGAACCCATTTTTTCTCATCGATAACCTAACGGAGGCCAAGGATGAAAACGCTCTGGCAACACTGCCACGTCGCAACCATGGCGCAAGGCGTCTACTCGATCATCGAGGATGCGGCCATCGTGACGTCCGGTGCGCACATTGAGTGGATCGGCCCACGCGCCGAACTGCCGGCCGGCGAGTACCCGGCCGTCAATGACTTGAGCGGGGCCTGGGTCACTCCGGGCCTGATCGACTGCCACACCCACACAGTGTTCGGCGGCAACCGCAGCGGCGAATTCGAGCAGCGCCTGCAAGGCGTCAGCTACGCGGAAATCGCCGCTGCCGGCGGCGGCATTGCCAGCACCGTGCGCGCCACCCGCGCCGCCAGCGAAGATGAGCTGTTCGCCAGCGCCGCCAAGCGTCTGAAAAGCCTGATGCGTGATGGCGTGACCACCGTCGAAATGAAATCCGGCTACGGCCTGGACCTGGCCAGCGAACGCAAGATCCTGCGGGTGATCCGCCGTCTCGGCGCCGAGCTACCCGTCAGCGTGCGCAGCACGTGCCTGGCGGCCCACGCCTTGCCGCCGGAATACACCGACCGCGCCGACGCCTACATCGATCACATCTGCAGCGAAATGCTCCCGGCCCTGGCGGCCGAAGGGCTGGTGGATGCGGTAGACGCGTTCTGTGAATACCTGGCGTTTTCGCCAGAGCAGGTCGAGCGGGTGTTCGTCGCCGCGCAGAACCTCGGCTTACCGGTGAAGCTGCACGCCGAGCAATTGTCATCGCTGCACGGTTCGAGCCTGGCGGCGCGTTACCACGCACTGTCCGCCGATCATCTGGAATTCATGACCGAAGACGACGCCATCGCCATGGCCAAGTCCGGCACCGTCGCGGTATTACTGCCCGGCGCGTTTTACTTCCTGCGGGAAACCCAATTGCCACCGATGGAAGCCCTGCGCAAACACGGGGTGAAAATCGCCATCGCCAGCGACCTCAACCCGGGCACCTCGCCGGCGTTGTCGTTGCGCTTGATGCTGAACATGGCCTGCACCTGTTTCCGCATGACTCCGGAAGAGGCACTGGCGGGCGCGACTATTCATGCCGCCACCGCGTTGGGCATGGGCCAAACCCACGGTTCGCTGGAAGCCGGCAAGGTCGCAGACTTCGTCGCCTGGCAAATCGATCGTCCGGCCGACCTGTCGTACTGGCTGGGCGGCGACCTGGAAAAACGCGTCGTGCGTCACGGCGTTGAATCAAATCTGTAGGAGAGCGGTTGTGGATAAGGTTCTGAACTTCAAACAAGGCCGCGTGCCGCTGCTGATCAGCATGCCCCACGCCGGCCTGCGCCTGACCCCGACGGTGGAAGCGGGGTTGATCCCTGACGCGAAAAGCCTGCCGGACACCGATTGGCATATCCCCAGGCTTTATGAATTCGCCGCCGAACTGGGCGCCAGCACCCTGGCGGCCGAGTACTCGCGGTTTGTCATCGACCTGAACCGGCCGTCCGACGACAAGCCTTTATATGTCGGCGCCACCACCGGTCTGTATCCGGCGACGCTGTTCGATGGCGTGCCGTTGTTCCGCGAAGGGCTGGAGCCGTCGGCTGCAGAGCGGGCGACGTATCTGGAGCAGATCTGGACGCCGTACCACCGCACCTTGCAGGAAGAGCTGGCGCGGCTGAAAGCCGAGTTCGGCTACGCGCTGCTGTTCGACGCGCACTCGATCCGCTCGGTGATCCCGCACCTGTTCGACGGCAAGCTGCCGGACTTCAACCTCGGCACCTTCAACGGCGCCAGCTGCGATCCACAGTTGGCCACACAGCTGGAAGCGATCTGCGCGAAGCACACCGATTACAGCCATGTGCTGAACGGTCGCTTCAAGGGCGGTCACATCACCCGGCATTATGGCAATCCGGCCGAGAACATTCATGCCGTGCAACTGGAGTTGGGCCAGTGCACGTATATGGAAGAGTTCCAGCCGTTCCGTTATCGCCCGGATCTGGCGGAACCGACTCAGGTGGTGCTCAGGGAGTTGCTGCAAGGGTTGTTGGCGTGGGGCGAAAAGCATTACAGCGCGTAACCCTGTGGCGAACGGGCCTTTGTGGCGAGGGAGCTTGTCGGATCGCCGCACCGTCCCGCTCGGCGGCGAAGCCGTCGTAAACCCGGTTGGTCGGGCGTATCTGATGAAGCTCGGTTGAATGGTTTGGGGGCTGCTTCGCAACCCAGCGGGAGCAAGCTCCCTCGCCACAGATTAGTGTTCGCCTTGATAACGCATCAGGACAGTCGCCACCGTGCAAAACACGGTCGCCACAGGTCACTTTTGCCGACTCGGCGCTGCGTAACGTTGTGGGCACGGTGCACGAAGACACCGGGCCCACAATAATCTGCTGCCGAGCGAGCCTTCCCGATGAAACGACTGTTCAACCGCTGTCTGTTAATCCTCACCGGCACTGCTCTTCTGAGCACCAGCGTTTTCGCCAACGACCCCGCTTCCTGCAAGACCGTGCGCATGGGCGTGGTCAACTGGACCGACGTCATTGCCACCAGCGGCATGGCCGATGTGCTGCTTAATGGCCTTGGCTATGAAAGCAAGCAAACCAGCGCCGTACAGCAAATCATCTTCGCCGGCATCCGCGACAAACGCCTCGATATCTTCCTCGGTTACTGGAAACCGGCGATGGACAAGAATATCGCCCCGTTCGTCGCTGCCAATCAAGTGAAGGTCATGGATAAACCGAGCCTGGCCGACGCCCAGGCAACGCTCGCGGTACCTGATTACGTCGCTGCCGCCGGCCTGAAAACCTTCGCTGACATCGCCAGGTTCAAGGATCAGTTGGGCGGCAAAATCTACGGCATCGAGCCGGGCAGCGGTGCCAACACCACCATCAAAACCATGATCGAGACCAACCGCTTCGGTTTGAAGGACTTCAAGCTGATCGAGTCCGGTGAGGCCGGGATGCTCGCCGCCGTGCAGCGGGCGGTCAATCGCAAGGAGTTCGTGGTGTTCGTCGGCTGGACCCCGCATCCGATGAACATCAACATGAACATCGCCTACCTGACCGGCAGCGAAGACGTCTATGGCCCGAACGAAGGCGCGGCGACCGTTTCCACTGTGACCGCGCCGGACTATGCCGAGCGTTGCCCGAACGTGAACCGTCTATTGGAAAACCTGACCTTCACCGCTGCCCAGGAAAGCCAGTTGATGGTGCCGATCATGGAGCGCAAGACGCCGCAGGATGTCGCCAAACAGTGGCTGCGTGATCATCCCGAAGACCTTCAGCGCTGGCTGGCGGGTGTCAGCAGTTTCGATGGCAAGGATGGCGTGGCAACCGTTCAGGCCAGTCTCAAAAATTGACCGCGGCAAAGGTTATCAATCAAAAACTTCGAACTGACTGGCTGTAGTCCATGGCTTGTTATCCACTCTCTGAACAGATGGCGGCTTTCGTCGAGAAAACCCTCAGCTTCAACAGCACCGACAGCAGCCTCGCCGGTATGCGTCAGGCCTACAGCGAGATGTGCCGGGCGTTTACCCCGCCACATCCCGCGGGGCTTGAGGTGGTCGATTTCGAGTTGGCGGGAGTCGCGGTGCGCGCCTGGCAACCACCGGTTCCGCCGCCGACCAACGGTTGGCCCTGCATTGTGTATCTGCATGGAGGCGGTTGGGTGGTAGGGGATCTGGATTCCCACGACTTCATCTGCGCCGAACTGGCATCGGTGCTCGGTGTGTTGGTGATCGCCGTCGATTATCGGCTGGCGCCGGAGCATCCGTTTCCAGCGGCGTTCGATGACTGCCTGAGTGTCTGGCGTGCGTTGCGCACGGGGCCGTTTCAACTCGACCCGGCGCGGACGCTGGTGGCCGGCGACAGCGCTGGCGGCAACCTTGCCGCTGCGTTGTGTCTGGTCTTGCGCGATGCCGGCGAACCGGGGCCTTGTGCACAGGTTCTGATTTATCCGGGGCTGGGCGGTGATCACCCATTGCCGTCGCGCAGTGAGTGCGCCGACGCGCCACTGCTCAGCAGCAGCGATCTGGATTGTTATCACGCGATGTATTTACGCGGTACCCGGCAACCGGGAGCCTATGCGATGCCATTGCTCGCCAACGATTTCAGCGGCCTGCCGCCGGCGTTGATCGCCGTGGCGCAGTTCGATCCATTGCGTGACGACGGCGTGCTTTACGCCGGGCGACTCAACGCCGCCGGCGTGAGCGCAATGCTTTATTACGGTCAGGGGCTGGTTCACGGGTGTTTGCGGGCGCGGGGGCAGGTTGCCGAGGTCGACCGACTCTATGAAACCCTGCTCGGCTATTTGGCTGACAAGACGGGCTGATAAGACGGGCTGACAAACGCTGACGCTGCGAGGGGCATGCTCATTGAAGTAATTCGGGTTTATGATGCCGGACGGCAGAATAATAGAAGTCCCTACAGGGATGACCTCGACCCCTTACGGAGCGCGCAATGCAGACTTTGTACCCGCAGATCAAACCCCACGCCCGGCACGATCTGGCCGTCGATAAAACCCATACGCTGTATGTCGACGAAAGCGGTTCACCGGAAGGTTTGCCGGTAGTGTTCATTCACGGCGGCCCTGGCGCCGGGTGTGATGCGCAGAGCCGCCGGTATTTCGATCCGAACCTGTATCGCATCGTCACCTTCGACCAGCGCGGTTGCGGTCGCTCCACGCCCCACGCCAGCCTTGAGAACAACACCACCTGGGATCTGGTCGCCGACCTCGAGCGGATTCGCAAGCACCTGGGCATCGACAAATGGGTGCTGTTCGGCGGTTCCTGGGGTTCGACCCTGGCCCTGGCTTACGCGCAAACCCACCCGGAGCGCGTGCACGGTCTGATTCTGCGCGGGATTTTTCTCTGCCGTCCCCAGGAAATCGAGTGGTTCTACCAGTGTGGCGCCAGTCGCCTGTTCCCCGATTACTGGCAGGACTACATCGCGCCGATCCCGCTGGACGAGCGCGACGACTTGCTCACGGCATTCCACAAACGCCTGGTCGGCAACGACCAGATCGCCCAGATGCATGCGGCCAAGGCCTGGTCCATCTGGGAAGGCCGCACCGCGACCTTGCGTCCGAACCCGCTGGTGGTCGATCGTTTCTCCGAACCCCAGCGTGCGTTGTCCATCGCCCGCATCGAATGCCACTACTTCACCAACAACGCTTTCCTTGAGCCGAATCAGCTGATCCGCGACATGGGCAAGATCGCTCATTTGCCCGGCGTCATCGTCCATGGTCGCTATGACGTGATCTGCCCGCTGGACAACGCCTGGGAACTGCATCAAGCCTGGCCGAACAGCGAACTGCAGGTGATCCGCGACGCCGGCCATGCGGCGTCCGAACCGGGGATCACCGATGCATTGGTGCGCGCCGCCGATCAGATGGCCCGTCGCTTGCTCGACCTGTCGCCTGACGAAGCATGAAGGCCCTGCTGCAACGCGTGCGCGGCGCGCGAGTCGAGGTCGCGGGAGAGGTGGTTGGTGCGATAGATCAGGGGTTGCTGGTGCTGGTGGCGGTCGAACCCGACGACACGCAGGCCAGCGCCGACAAACTTCTGCATAAACTGCTTAACTATCGAGTATTCAGTGACGCCGAGGGCAAGATGAATCTGTCCTTGGCTGACGTGGACGGCGGGTTGTTGCTGGTCTCGCAGTTCACCCTGGCCGCCGATACCAAAAACGGGTTGCGTCCGAGTTTTTCGACTGCAGCCCCTCCGGCCTTGGGCGAGGCGCTGTTCGACTATCTATTGGGCAAAGCGAAACAGGTGCATGGCACTGTGGCATCAGGTAGATTCGGCGCGGATATGCAGGTGCACCTGGTCAATGATGGCCCGGTAACCTTCCTGTTACAGACGTGAAAGCGCTTGAAACATGTTTTTAAGGGCATTTCGGCTGAAAACAGAGGCTTTTCCCGATAAATACTTGCTTCCCCCTGATGCGTTGTAACGCGGCCTACTAGATAATCGCGCGCTACGGGGATCAGCGTTCGTTGGTCCATTTTGACTTAGGTAGAGACTTGTCCGCGGCCTGTTGGGGAATCATTTTGCCCCATGGGAGTCGGAACAATGCTCGCCAACTTGGCAAGAGTGGTCCGCAGGGTCGGTTTTTTTCCACCGTACACCGTGCTGGCACTTTAACTGGCCGTTGGTTTTTTGATCTGTTTTCGGCGAGGGTTGCTCGTGATTGTTAGTCCCTGTAATGCACCAAAATTGTCTGCCAAACGGTTTCGAAATGCTCTGGTAGCGGGCTCTGCACTGCTCTGCCTGTTCAGCGCCGGCCAGCTTTGGGCATTCAATCTGGATGACGTATCGGTCAAGGCAAAAGAGCTGGCCGGGCAAAAATACGAAGCCCCGCGCAGTAACCTGCCGAATGAATTTCGTGAGATGAAATTCGCGGATTATCAAAAAATTCGCTTCCTCACCGAAAAAGCCGAGTGGGCTAACCAGAAAACCCCATTCAAGCTGTCGTTCTATCACCAGGGCATGCACTTCGATACGCCGGTGAAAATCAACGAAATCACGGCCAACGCCGTCGAAGAGATCAAATACGACCCAAGTCGTTTCGATTTCGGCGATATGAAGTTCGATCCTAAAGCCACTGAGAAGCTGGGTTATGCCGGTTTCCGTGTGCTCTACCCGATCAACAAGGCCGACAAGCAAGACGAAATCATGACCATGCTCGGCGCGAGTTATTTCCGCGTCGTCGGCAAGGGCCACACCTATGGCCTGTCCGCTCGCGGCATGGCCATCGATACCGCCTTGCCGTCCGGCGAAGAGTTCCCGCGTTTCACCGAGTTCTGGATTCAGCAGCCGAAGCCGGGCGACAAGCACCTGGTGATCTTCGCCCTGCTGGACTCGCCGCGCGCCACCGGTGCCTATCGCCTGACCCTGCGTCCGGGCAGCGACACGGTCGTCGACGTCAAGGCCAAGATGTTCCTGCGTGACAAGGTCACCAAACTTGGCGTTGCGCCGCTGACCAGCATGTTCCTGTTCGGCGCCAACCAGCCGTCGAAAGTGCTGAACTACCGTCGCGAACTGCACGACTCCAGCGGTCTGTCGATCCATGCCGGCAACGGCGAATGGATCTGGCGCCCATTGAACAACCCGAAACACCTGGCCGTGAGCAACTTCTCGATCGAGAACCCGCGCGGTTTCGGCTTGCTGCAGCGTGGTCGTGACTTCAGCCACTACGAAGACCTCGATGACCGCTACGACAAGCGCCCAAGTGCCTGGATCGAGCCGAAAGGCGATTGGGGCAAGGGCTCCGTCGATCTGGTGGAGATTCCTACCGCTGACGAAACCAACGACAATATCGTTGCTTTCTGGAGCCCGGAAAAACTGCCAGAGCCTGGCCAGCCCCTGGACGTCGCCTATCGCATGCACTGGACCATCGACGAAGCCGCCCTGCATTCGGCGGACAGCGCCTGGGTCCAACAGACCCTGCGTTCCACGGGTGATGTGAAGCAGTCGAACCTGATTCGTCAGCCGGACGGCAGCGTGGCCTACCTGGTGGATTTCCAGGGTCCGTCCCTGCAAGACTTGCCGGAAGATGCCGAAGTGCGCAGTCAGGTGAGCGTTGGCGACAACGCGGAACTGGTCGAGAACAGCGTCCGTTACAACCCTGAAACCAAGGGCTGGCGCCTGACCCTGCGGATGAAGATCAAGGATCCGAACAAGTCCACCGAAATGCGTGCAGCACTGGTCAAGACCATCACGCCTGCCGAGACGATCAAGACCACGGCGCCAGCGTCCAGCTCTTCCGTTGCCAAGGCCGACAAGATCGCCGCCAAGCAGCAGGAGAAGAAGGACAAGGAGGCCAAGCAAGCTGAAGCGCAAGCCCAGCAAGTCAAGGACACCAAGGACAAGGACAACAAAGACGCCAAGCAGCCTGTCGCTGCCGAAGCGGCCCCTGCCACACCGGAATCGGCACCGACTGAACAAGTCCTGACCGAGACCTGGAGCTATCAGTTGCCCGCCGATGAGTAATTCACAAGTACAGCCACAAACGCTTGCCGAGTACCTGGCGCATTTGCCGATGACCGACGAGCAGCGCGCGGAACTCGCGGGCTGCAAGTCTTTCAGTGAACTGCACGAACGTCTGTCGTCCCAGGCGTTCGACGCGCCGACCGATGCCGCCCAGGCATCGGTCGGGCGGCGCCTGACCCTGAACACCGCCGAAGAACTGGCGGATGCGCAAATGCTGGGGCTCGACGCCAGTGGTCGGGTTTGCCTCAAGGCAGCCCCGCCGATCCGTCGGACCAAAGTCGTTCCGGAGCCATGGCGCACCAATATTCTGGTGCGTGGCTGGCGTCGGCTGACCGGTCGCACCAATCCGCCGCAGCCGCCGAAAGACGAGAACGTGCTGCCGGCGGCTCGCTGGCGCACCGTCGGTTCGATCCGCCGCTATATTCTGCTGGTGCTGATGCTCGGTCAGACGATCGTCGCCGGCTGGTACATGAAAGGCATCATGCCGTACCAGGGCTGGTCGTTCGTCGATCTTGAAGAAGTCCTGCACCAACCGCTTCTGCAAACCGCGGCCCAAGTGCTGCCTTACGCGTTGCAAACCAGCATCCTGATTCTGTTCGGGATTCTGTTCTGTTGGGTGTCGGCCGGTTTCTGGACCGCGCTGATGGGCTTCCTCGAGTTGATCACCGGTCGCGACAAGTACCGCATTTCCGGCGCCAGCGCCGGCAACGAGCCGATCGCCAAGGACGCACGCACCGCATTGGTGATGCCGATCTGCAACGAAGACGTGCCGCGGGTGTTCGCCGGTTTGCGGGCGACCTTCGAGTCGGTTGCAGCCTCGGGTAACCTGGATCGCTTCGACTTTTTCGTGCTCAGCGACAGTAACGACGCCGATATCTGCGTCGCCGAACAGCAGGCCTGGCTGGACGTCTGCCGTGAAGCCAAGGGCTTCGGCAAGATCTTCTACCGCCGCCGTCGTCGTCGTGTAAAACGTAAAAGCGGCAACCTCGACGACTTCTGCCGTCGTTGGGGCGGTGACTACAAGTACATGGTCGTGCTCGACGCCGACAGCGTAATGAGTGGCGAATGCCTGAGCAGCCTGGTGCGCCTGATGGAAGCCACGCCGGACGCCGGGATCATCCAGACCGCGCCGCGTGCGTCGGGCATGGACACCCTTTATGCGCGTATGCAGCAGTTCGCCACCCGTGTGTACGGTCCACTGTTCACCGCTGGCCTGCACTTCTGGCAGTTGGGCGAATCCCACTACTGGGGCCACAACGCGATCATCCGCATGAAGCCGTTCATCGAGCACTGCGCCCTGGCGCCGTTGCCCGGTAAAGGCGCGTTCGCCGGTGCGATTCTGTCCCACGACTTCGTTGAAGCGGCGCTGATGCGCCGTGCCGGCTGGGGCGTGTGGATTGCCTATGACTTGCCGGGCAGCTACGAAGAACTGCCACCGAACCTGCTGGACGAACTCAAGCGTGACCGTCGCTGGTGCCACGGCAACCTGATGAACTTCCGGCTGTTCCTGGTCAAAGGCATGCACCCGGTACACCGCGCGGTGTTCCTGACAGGCGTGATGTCTTACCTGTCGGCGCCGTTGTGGTTCTTCTTCCTCGTGCTGTCGACGGCCCTGCTGGCGACCAACACGCTGATGGAGCCGCAGTACTTCCTGGAGCCGCGCCAGCTCTATCCGCTTTGGCCACAATGGCACCCGGACAAGGCGATCGCGCTGTTCTCGACGACCATCGTGCTGTTGTTCCTGCCGAAGTTGCTGAGCATCATCCTGATCTGGGCCAAGGGCGCGAAAGAGTTCGGTGGCAAGTTCAAGGTGACGCTGTCGATGCTGCTGGAGATGTTGTTCTCCATGCTGCTGGCGCCGGTGCGGATGATTTTTCACACCCGTTTCGTGCTCGCCGCGTTCCTCGGCTGGGCCGCGACCTGGAACTCGCCGCAACGTGACGACGACTCCACGCCTTGGAGCGAGGCGGTCAAGCGCCACGGTCCGCAAACCGTGCTGGGCTTCTTCTGGGCGCTGTTGGTGATCTGGCTGAACCCGAGCTTCCTCTGGTGGCTGGTGCCGATCGTCGGTTCGCTGATGCTGTCGATTCCGGTGTCGGTGATCTCCAGTCGTGTCGGCCTGGGCCTGAAATCCCGTGACGAGAGCCTGTTCCTGATTCCTGAGGAATACAATCCGCCGCAGGCATTGCTGGCGACCGATCAGTACACCCACGAAAACCGCTGGCATGCACTGCACGACGGCTTCGTCCGGTCGGTGGTCGATCCACAGCAGAACGCGTT
Source organism: Pseudomonas sp. KD5 (assembly GCF_012932895.1). Lineage (NCBI taxonomy): Bacteria > Pseudomonadati > Pseudomonadota > Gammaproteobacteria > Pseudomonadales > Pseudomonadaceae > Pseudomonas > Pseudomonas sp. KD5. The sequence continues at coordinate 247,985 of NZ_JDWJ01000004.1, forward strand.
GGCGTGTGCGCTGGCGACGTCTCGTCACCGTCAGGCCGAGCCGATCGAATGGCTGCGTATCGAGCGGGTTCGCCATGCGATGAAGGTCGGGCCTGAAGGGCTGACCAACAACGAGCGAGTGGCCCTGCTGAGCGATCCGGTGGCACTGGGTCGCTTGCATGAGCAAGTCTGGAGCGAAGGCCATGCCGAGTGGCTGCAGGCCTGGCGCACTTCGGTGGATGCCGATCCTCATGCGCCGCTGTTGCCGCTCAAGCCGTTGAGCGTGCAGCCTCAGTTGGCATAATGAAAAACCCCGCGAGAGCGGGGTTTTTTTTGTGCTGATGATCGTTCCGTGTTCTGCGTGGGAACGATCAAACAAATCTCCTTCAACCCCTTGTGCAAACGGCCGAGTGCGTTAGCATCCGTCCCCGAATTGGTGCGCCCGGACAACTTTCTGTTCGTATCTGCCGGTTTCCCAAAGGAAACCTGCCGTTTGCGTGCCTCACAATGCGATGGGTTTTGGGGACTTGAAGATGAAGAAGTATCTGTCGATGCTGCTGGTCGGCGTCACGGCATTGGTTGCAGTCAGCGCGGCGCAGGCCGGTGCCATCGATGACGCGGTCAAGCGCGGCACGCTGAAAGTCGGCATGGACCCGACCTACATGCCGTTCGAAATGACCAACAAGCGCGGCGAAATCATCGGCTTCGAAGTCGACATCCTCAAAGCCATGGCCAAGGCCATGGGCGTCAAGCTGGAAATGGTATCCACCGGCTACGACGGCATCATCCCGGCCCTGCTGACCGACAAGTTCGACATGATCGGCAGTGGCATGACCCTGACCCAGGAACGCAACCTGCGCCTGAACTTCAGCGAGCCCTTCATCGTGGTCGGCCAGACACTGCTGATCCGCAAGGAGCTGGAAGGCACCATCAAGTCCTATAAAGACCTGAATACCGCCGACTACCGCATCACCTCCAAGCTCGGCACCACCGGCGAGATGGTCGCCAAAAAACTCATTTCCAAAGCCAAGTACCACGGCTACGACAATGAGCAGGAAGCGGTGCTCGACGTGGTCAACGGCAAGGCTGACGCCTTCATCTACGACGCGCCTTACAACGTCGTGGCGGTGAACAAGGTCGGCAACGGCAAACTGCTGTTCCTCGACAAGCCGTTCACCTATGAACCCCTGGCTTTCGGCCTGAAGAAGGGCGATTACGACAGCCTCAACTTCATCAACAACTTCCTGCACCAGATTCACGAGGACGGCACCTACGATCGCATCCATGACAAGTGGTTTAAAGACACCGCCTGGCTCAAGGACATGGAATAACACCGCCTTTGTGGCGAGGGAGCTTGCTCCCGTCCGACTGCGAAGCAGTCGTAAATCGATTGACTCGTTTTACCCGACGTTGCGCGGTGGCCGATTTCAGGGTTGCTGCGCAACCCAGCGGGAGCAAGCTCCCTCGCCACAGAGGGAGCGGGCGCCCTGATCGTTATGGATTTGCCTTTAAATGAAACAGAAAAAAGCCCAATGGCCCTGGCACGTATTAACCGTGCTGGTGCTGATCGGCCTGGCTGGCGCGTTGTACTACGCCACCTCGCTGATGTCCTACGAATGGCGCTGGAACCGTGTGCCGCAGTACTTCGCCTACCACGCCGAAGAGTCCCTGCGTGCGGCCGACATCTCCACCGTCAGTGAGCTGGTGCGCAAGGGCGGCAAGGCTGAAGTGACCCTGCGCAATGATGCCGGGGATGAGCAGCACCTGACGGTTGACGACAACAGCCTGCAAGTCGCGCAAGGCGATGATGTGGCCGAAGGCGACGTGATCGGTGTGACCCGGCATTGGGCCGCCGGCCCGCTGCTATGGGGTCTCTGGACCACGTTGTGGTTGTCCCTGGTGTCTGGCGTGCTTGGCCTGCTGATCGGCCTGGCCACCGGGCTGTGCCGCCTGTCGAACAACCCGACCCTGCGCGACCTCTCGACGATCTATGTCGAGCTGGTGCGCGGTACACCGCTGTTGGTGCAGATTTTCATTTTCTACTTCTTCATCGGCACCGTGATGAACCTCTCCCGGGAGTTCGCCGGGATCGCCGCGTTGTCGCTGTTCACCGGTGCCTACGTGGCGGAGATCATCCGCTCTGGCGTGCAGTCCATTGCCCGTGGCCAGAACGAAGCGGCGCGCTCCCTCGGTTTGAGCGGTGGCCAGTCGATGCGCCACGTGGTGCTGCCACAAGCGTTCAAGCGCGTGCTGCCACCGCTGGCCGGGCAGTTCATCAGTCTGGTCAAGGACACCTCGCTGGTGTCGGTAATCGCGATTACCGAACTGTTGAAAAGCGGTCGCGAAGTCATCACCACCTCGTTCTCGCCGTTCGAAATCCTGTTCTGCGTGGCTGGGCTGTACCTGTTGATCAACCTGCCGCTGTCGAAAATCGCCAGTCGGCTTGAGCGGAGGCTCGCGCAAAGTGATTGAAGTCCGCGATCTGATTAAAGTCTTCGACACTCGCGGCCAGGTGGTTCGCGCGGTGGACAACGTCACCACCCAAGTGGCGAAGGGCGAAGTATTGGTGGTGATCGGCCCGTCCGGTTCCGGCAAATCGACCTTTCTGCGCTGCCTGAATGGCCTGGAAGCGTTCGACTCCGGTTCGGTGAGCATCGACGGTCTGCAACTGGCCGACCCGAAAACCGACGTCAACGCCTACCGCCGCGAAGTCGGCATGGTGTTTCAGCATTTCAACCTGTTCCCGCACATGACCGTGCTGGAGAACCTCTGCCTGGCCCAGAAAGTCGTGCGCAAGCGAGGCAAGAAGGAGCGCGAGGCCAAGGCCATGGTGTTGCTGGAAAAGGTCGGTATCGCTCAGAAGGCCCACGAGTTTCCATCGCGCCTGTCCGGTGGTCAGCAGCAGCGCGTGGCCATTGCTCGGGCGTTGGCGATGGAGCCGAAGGTCATGCTGTTCGATGAGCCGACGTCGGCGCTCGACCCGGAAATGGTCGGTGAAGTGCTGGATGTGATGAAGACCCTGGCCGTGGAAGGCATGACCATGGTGTGCGTCACCCACGAAATGGGCTTCGCCCGGGAAGTGGCGGATCGGGTGCTGTTCTTCGATCACGGCAAATTGCTGGAAGATGCCTCGCCGGCCGAGTTCTTCGATGCACCGAAGGATCCGCGTGCGCAGGCGTTTTTGCGGCAGGTTCTCTAACTTCGTCGCCTGATCCATCGCATTCGCGGGCAAGCCTCGCTCCTACAGGAATTCCCCCGTAGGAGCGAGGCTTGCCCGCGAATGGCTTCACCTCGGTCTTAAGCGAACGCTCAAACCTTGAATCTGCCCACCAGCATCTGCAGATGCGTCCCCAGCCGCGCCAGTTCCACGCTGGAGGCCGCGGTCTCTTCACTGGCGGCCGAGGTCTGCTCTGATACGTCACGCACATTCAGCACGCTGCGGTTGATCTCTTCGGCCACCGCGCTCTGTTGCTCGGCGGCTGCGGCGATTTGCTGGTTCATCGACTGGATCGCCGACACGGTGCGGGTGATGCTTTCCAGCGAGCCGCCGGCGCGGCGGGTCAGTTCGACGCTGCTGTCGGTCAGGCTGCGGCTGTTGTCCATGATGGTCGCGACTTGCTGAGTGCCGGTTTGCAGGCCAACGATCAGCTCTTCGATTTCTTCAGTGGACTTCTGGGTACGCTGGGCCAGGCTGCGGACTTCGTCGGCGACCACCGCAAAGCCACGCCCGGCTTCACCGGCGCGAGCGGCTTCGATGGCGGCGTTGAGCGCGAGCAGGTTGGTTTGCTGGGCCACGGATTTGATCACGTCGAGCACGCTGCCGATCTTGTCGCTTTCGCGCTTCAGGTCGCCCATGGCGGCAGTGGAGTTGCCGACTTCGAGGGCCAGGCGCTCGATCTGGGCGATGGCTTCGCCGACCACCCTGTCACCCTCGCGGGCCTGCTGGTCGGCGGCGACGGCGGCTTCGGACGCTTCCTCGGCATTGCGCGCGACTTCCTGCACGGTGGCGGTCATTTCGTGCATGGCGGTGGCCACTTGATCGGTTTCGACCTTCTGACTGTTGACCCCGGCGCTGGTCTGCTCGGTAACGGCAGACAGTTCTTCAGCGGCGCTGGCGATTTGGGTCACGCCGTCGCTGATGCCGCCGATCAGTTCCCGCAGGCCCAGGGTCATGCTCTGCATGGCGCGCTGTAGCTGGCCCAGTTCGTCTTGGCGTTCGGAAATCAGGTTGTGGCTCAGGTCGCCCGCGGCGACGCGCTCGGCCACTTTCAGGGTCTGGCTCAGGGGAATGACGATCTGCCGGGTGATGGCCCAGGCCGCGAACAGGCCAAAGGCCGACGCCAGGACGGTGGCCATCAGCAGCAGATTCTTGGCATGCGCCGTATCGGCGTCACGCACGGCGGTTTGCGAGGTGGTGAGCTTTTTGCTGACGTCGAACAGTATGTCGCCCTGGGCGCTCATGCGTTTGAAGGCAGCAGCGCTGGCGACCTGGGAGTCGCGGAACTGGCTGACAGCCGCGCGATAGGCCTTGAGCGAGTCGGTCGCCTGTTGCAGGTTGGCGATGTGTTGCTCCGGTAGTTTGGACGGCAGGCTTTCGAGGTTTTTCAGGGCGTTGTCGATGGCGTCCAGCGCTGGTTGCTCGGCCTCGGGCTTGCCGCTGTAGGTGTAGCCGCGGACCTGGAAGCGCGCCTGCTGGATCAGCTTGCTCAGTTCGATCACGCTGTTGAATTGAGCGACGCTGTCGCCCTGCAGCATGGATTTTTCGACTTCAGCGACGCGGGCCACGGCGTTATCGGCGGTGGCGCCCAGTTTGCTGCGAGCATCTTCGCGAGCGACGGTGGCCTGGGTCAGGTCGGCGAAGGCGCGTTTGTACTCGCTGATGGCGGCCACTTGCTGGTCGATCAATGTCACGTCGTCAGGTTGTTCGATCAGTGTGCGGGCGGTTTTCAGGCCAGCATCGATTTTGCCGATCAGCTCGTTGACGGCGCCCGGTCCTTGTTCGCCACGGCGCATGTCGTAGTCCAGACGGGCGAGGCGCAGGTCTTTGGTCAGCTCATTGAGGCTGGAAATAAACCCGAGCGTGTCGCCACGGCTGATCACACCGCTCAGGCCGGTCCAGCCGGTGAAGGTGATCAACAAGGTGAGAAGCAGCACCAGACCGAAGCCGACACCCAGTTTGCGATTGACGCTTACGTTCCCCAGTTTCTCGGCTAGCCAACGGTACATGCTGCAACTCCCCTCGGACCATTATTCGGATTTATGGGAACTGTATCGGCAGGCAGGCTGGAACCTGTAGGTGAGCAAACACCTGTGGCAAGGGTAAGTGTCTGGGTCAGAACAAACGCGAGAGCAGTGCAGTGACCGCTGTTTCGACCCGCAGGATGCGCTCGCCGAGCTGCACCGGTTGCAGGCCGGCCTTGGCCAGCAGGTCGATTTCGTAAGGAATCCAGCCGCCTTCGGGGCCGATGGCCAGGGTCACGGGTTCGTCCAGGCCACGGGGGCAGGGCGGGTAATTGCCGGGATGACCGACCAGGCCGAGAGTGCCTTCAGTGATTGCTGGCAGGCGATCTTCGACAAAAGGTTTGAAGCGCTTTTCGATGACGACTTCCGGCAGCACGCTGTCCCGGGCTTGTTCAAGCCCCAGGATCAATTGCTCGCGAATCGCCTCAGGTTCGAGGAACGGGGTTTGCCAGAAGCTCTTCTCGACGCGATAGCTGTTTACCAGAACGATTCGCGGCACACCCATGGCGGCCACGGTCTGGAACACCCTGCGGAGCATTTTCGGGCGTGGCAGGGCCAGCACCAGGGTCAGTGGCAGCTTGGCTGGCGGCGGCTGGTCGAGGGTGACGCGCAACTCCGCTTCGTCGGCGTCCAGGCGCAGCACTTCGGCGGCCCCCATCAGCCCGCCGATACGCCCGACGCGCATGCTGTCACCCACTTCACAGCGGTGGACTTCCTGCATATGGGTCAAGCGGCGATCGCGCAGGATCGCCCGGTCGGCCGCAATGAAATCGGCCTCCTCGAGGAGCAGCAGGTTCACGCTTGGGTCGCTGGCGGCTGGTCGTTGTGATCGTCAGCCGGTTTTTCGTCCGGGTGCTCGCCGCGCTTGCTGATCAGGCCGCCGAACAGGACGCCGATCTCGAACAGCAACCACATTGGTACGGCCAACAGCGTCTGCGAGAAGATGTCCGGCGGCGTCAGGATCATGCCGACCACGAAGCAGCCGATGACCACGTACGGGCGGATTTTCTTCAGGTAGGCGACGTTGACCACGCCGATCCACACCAGCAGCACCACGGCCACCGGGATCTCGAACGCCACGCCGAAGGCGAAGAACAGTGTCATGACGAAATCGAGGTAGCTGGTGATGTCGGTCATCATTTCCACGCCGGCCGGGGTGGCAGCGGCGAAGAACTTGAAGATCAGCGGGAACACCAGGAAATAGGCGAAGGCCATGCCGGTGTAGAACAGCAGGATGCTGGAGACCAGCAACGGCACGGCGATGCGCTTCTCATGCTTGTACAGGCCTGGCGCGATGAAACCCCAGATCTGATGCAGGATCACCGGGATTGCCAGGAACAGCGAGACCATCATGGTCAGCTTCAGCGGCGTCAGGAATGGCGACGACACGTCGGTGGCGATCATCGTCGCGCCGGCCGGCAGGTACTGGCGCAGCGGCGTGGAGACGAAGGTGTAGATCTGCTGGGTGAAGGCGAACAGCCCGGCGAAGATTATGAAGATCGCCGCTACACAGCGCAGCAGACGGGTGCGCAACTCGGTGAGGTGCGAGACCAGTGGCATGTGCTGGTCGTTTTCGGGGAGATCGCTCATGGGGCTCGCGGCGGCAAAGTGGTGTCGTGAGGCGCCGGGGTTGTCGGCGCAGCGGCAGGAGCAACAGGTTCTACTGGGCTGGCAGGCGCAGGTTCAGCAGCTGCAACCGCCGGTGTGACTTCAGCTGTTGGCGCATGAATCGTCGGCGTCGCCACAGGTTCCACCGGCGTTGGCTCCTGCTGGGTCGGCGTGAAAATCTTCCGCGCCTCCTGCTCCAGGGACAGAATGTGCTCGTTGTGCAGTTGCCGGCGAATCTCGTCGGCACCGATTTCACGTTCAACTTCCTGTTTGATCGCGTTGAAGCTGCGCTTCAGCCGCCCGACCCACAGGCCAGCGGTGCGCGCAGCACCCGGCAGGCGCTCGGGGCCTAGCACCAGCAGGGCGACGAGGCCGACGAGCAGCAGTTCAGAGAAGCTGATACCAAACATTAGTCAGTGCTCACGAGTCTTTGCGGATCGGCTCTTCGACTTTTTGCGCCTGCACGTCGATGGTGTGCGGCGGGTTCACAGACGTTGTGGCCTGTGGCTGGGTCGGTGGAACCGGTTGGGCCGGAGTCGCAGTCGGGTCGGCCGGTTTCTCTTCGTCGTTCATGGCCTTGCGAAAGCCCTTGATCGACTCGCCGACGTCAGTGCCGAGGTTTTTCAGTTTCTTGGTGCCGAACACCAGCACCACGACAACCAGGATGACGATCCAGTGTTTCCAGTCAAAAATGCCCATGTTGCGTTCCTCTCTAATAATTGTTCAGGCGGACGGGCGCGAGGCTTTCTCGGCGTGTCCGGACAGACCGAAGCGACGGTCCAGTTCATCGAGCACAGCCTGTGGATGTTGCCCCAACTGGGCGAGCATGACCATGCTGTGGAACCACAGGTCGGCGGTCTCGTAGATCACATCGCTGCAGTCACCGCTGATGGCGGCATCCTTGGCGGCAATGATGGTTTCGACCGACTCTTCACCGACCTTTTCCAGAATCTTGTTCAAGCCCTTGTGGTACAGGCTGGCGACGTACGAGCTGTCGGCGGCTGCGCCTTTGCGCTCTTCCAGCACCTGGGCCAGACGGGTCAAAGTGTCACTCATGGGTATGTCCTGCGGAGTAGATGGCGTGCGGGTCTTTCAGAACCGGGTCGACGATTTTCCAGTCGCCGTTCTCGAAGACGCGGTAGAAGCAGCTCTGACGGCCGGTATGGCAGGCGATGTCGCCGATCTGCTCGACCATCAGGATGATCACGTCAGCGTCACAGTCCAGGCGCATCTCATGCAGGGTTTGCACGTGGCCGGACTCTTCGCCCTTGCGCCACAGCTTGCCACGGGAACGTGACCAGTAAATGGCACGGTTCTCGGCGGCGGTCAATTGCAGTGCTTCGCGGTTCATCCAGGCCATCATCAGGACGCGTCCGGTCTTGTGATCCTGGGCAATCGCCGGCACCAGTCCATCGGCGTCCCACTTGATCTCGTCCAGCCAGTTTTTCATCTTCGACTCCGACAGCGGGCTCTACTTCAATAGTTGAGGCCAATGTTCAAATTCAGCGTTCAAACAGTGTGCCAGCCGATGATCCAACTGGCTATCGGCGAACGACCAGATACAAGCCGATCGCCACCATGATTCCGGCGGGCCAATGCCCCAGTTCGTGTAACGGGCCACCGGCGGCGAGTATCGTGCCACCCGCCAGATGAGCGGTACCGAGCAGGCGCAGGAACACGTCGTCCTTGCGCCGGTGCCACGGAGGCGGCGGGTCGTTGGCGTGGGGTTGGGACATGCGCTCAAGCAGGTCGCGGGCCATGTTGGCCAGGTGCGGGAGCTGCTCGAACTGGCTCTGCACGTTGCCCAGCAAGGCTTTGGGGCTGACGCGCTCGCGCATCCAGCGTTCGAGGAACGGCTGGGCGGTGTTCCACAGATCAAGGTCCGGGTACAACTGACGACCCAGGCCTTCGATGTTCAACAGGGTTTTTTGCAGCAAGACCAACTGCGGCTGCACTTCCATGTTGAAGCGTCGAGCGGTCTGGAACAGGCGCATCAGCACCTGACCAAAGGAAATATCTTTTAAAGGTTTTTCGAAGATCGGCTCGCACACCGTGCGGATCGCCGCTTCGAATTCGTTGAGCTTGGTTTCCGCCGGTACCCAGCCCGAGTCGATGTGTAATTGCGCGACACGCCGGTAGTCACGCTTGAAAAACGCGAACAGGTTGCGCGCCAGATAGTCCTGGTCTTCCGGGGTCAGGCTGCCGACGATGCCGCAGTCGATGGCGATGTACTGCGGGCTCCAGGGCTGCACGGTGCTGACGAAAATGTTGCCGGGGTGCATGTCGGCGTGGAAGAAGCTGTCGCGGAACACCTGGGTGAAGAAGATCTCCACACCGCGCTCGGCGAGCATTTTCATGTCGGTGCGCTGATCGGCCAGGGTCGCGAGGTCGGTGACCTGAATCCCATAGATGCGCTCCATCACCAGCACTTTCGGCCGGCACCAGTCCCAATAGACTTGCGGCACATACAGCAGCGGCGAACCGTCGAAGTTGCGCTTCAACTGGCTGGCGTTGGCGGCCTCACGCAGCAGGTCGAGTTCGTCGTAGATGGTTTTTTCGTAATCACTGACCACGTCCACCGGGTGTAGAAGACGGGCGTCGGCCGAGAGTTTTTCCGCGGCGCGGGCAAGAATGAACAGCCATGCCAGGTCCTGGGCAATCACCGGTTTGAGGCCTGGGCGAATCACCTTGACCACCACTTCTTCACCGGTTTTCAGCTGTGCGGCATGCACCTGTGCCACCGAAGCCGAGGCCAGCGGTTCGACGTCGAAACGTGAGAAGACTTCATTGATCTTCTTGCCGAGCTGCTCTTCGATCAACCGGACCGACACTTGCGAGTCGAACGGCGGTACCCGGTCCTGCAACATCATCAGTTCATCGGCGATGTCTTCGGGCAGCAAGTCGCGGCGCGTCGAAAGGATTTGGCCGAACTTGATGAAAATCGGCCCAAGGTCCTGCAGCGCCAGGCGCAATCGTGCGCCACGGCTCAGGTCCAGGGGCTTGCGCGGGAACCAGCGCCACGGCAAGGCATAGCGCAGCGCCAGCAGAAACCAGGGCAATGGCAGGGCGAACAGCAGGTCATCGAGGCGGTAGCGGATCACGACGCGCTGGATGCGCAACAAACGGCGGACGGCAAGCAGCTTCATGCGTTATCGCTTGGGTCGAGGGATCGGGAAAGGCGCTCGAAACGCGCCTCGAGACGTTCCAGATCGAGCTTGATCTGGTCCAATTCACTGAAACGGGCTTCGGCTTCGCGCTGACCGACGAGGGTGCGCGATTCTTCGGCCAGGTATTCGCCCAGGTTCTGGTTGAGGCTGGCGAACCCTTGCTGATACCAGCGTGCGCGACTGCGCAGGTGACCGCCGACCAGTTGCGTGGCCACAGGTCCCAGCCAGCGCGAGAGTTCGTACTCCCAGTCCAGCTCCAGGTCCTGCAGGACCGTCGCCAGTTCCAGCAGCACGCCGCTGTCGCCGTCGAGTTCGACTTCCGGGGCATGCAGCACCGACGTCTTGTCTTTGCTCGTCGCCAGTTTCAGCAGGCTTGAGGCCGGTGCGCGCAAGGTGCAGTCGGCACCGGTTTCCCAGTGGGACGCCAGCATCAGGCCTTCATCGCTGGGCAGGATGAACAATTGCAACGCCGGGCTGCGGCAGTCGACGGCAATCACCTTGCCACTCAAATGCGCCAGCCGCGGCAGCGCCGTGCTGTCGAGACGCAGCACCCGGTTCAGACCGAGTTCAACGCTGGCGAGCAGGCCGGCCAGCAACATCAGGGTTTGATGCCACGGTGCAGGGCGACGATGCCTGCGGTCATGTTGTGGTAGGTCACGCGGTCGAAACCGGCCTCGACCATCATCGACTTCAGGGTTTCCTGATTCGGGTGCATGCGGATCGATTCGGCCAGGTAGCGATAGCTTTCCGAATCATTGGTGATCAGCTTGCCCATCAACGGCATGAAGGCGAACGAATAGGCATCGTAGGCTTTGGACATCAGTGCGTTGGTGGGTTTGGAGAACTCCAGCACCAGCAGGCGACCGCCGGGCTTGAGCACGCGCAGCATCGAGCGCAGGGCGTCTTCTTTATGCGTCACGTTGCGCAGGCCGAAAGCGATGGTCACGCAGTCGAAGTGGTTGTCCGGGAACGGCAGCTTTTCAGCGTCGGCCTGGACGAATTCGACGTTGCCGGACACACCCAGATCCAGCAGGCGGTCACGACCGACCTTGAGCATGGATTCGTTGATGTCGGCCAACACTACCTGACCAGTCGGTCCCACAAGATGCGAAAACTTTTTGGTCAGGTCGCCAGTGCCGCCGGCGATGTCCAGCACGCGGTTACCGGCACGCACGCCCGACAGTTCGATCGCGAAACGCTTCCACAGACGGTGCATGCCGCCCGACAGGAGGTCGTTCATCAGGTCGTACTTGGCGGCTACCGAGTGGAAAACCTCAGCGACTTTTTCCGCTTTCTGGCTTTCCGGAACGTTTTTGAAGCCGAAGTGAGTGGTGGGTTCGGCATCGCTGCCTTTGCGCTGATCAGTCATATCGCTGTCACCAAAATAGAATGCGGGACATTCTAATCCCGGTGGCCTGCTTTGTCTTGGCAAGGCTGAAGGTAAGATATAGAGAAACCGGGACGTTTTGACGCAGTAACGGTCAAGATGCTTCAGGAAGTGTCCATAAAGCAGGAGTCATTCGATGGCCCATATTAGTGTTGAGCGTGCCCATGGCCTGGGTAAGGAAGCGGCCCGCGAGAAGGCCGACAAGTTGGCGCAGAAACTGTCCGATCAATATGGCCTGGAGCCACAGTGGTCTGGCGACACGCTGAACCTCAAGCGCTCCGGTGTGAAAGGGGCGGTGCATGTGGGCGAGGATTCGATCAGGGTCGATGTCGAACTGGGGCTGTTGATGTCTGCCATGAGCGGCACCATCAAATCGGAAATCGAAAGGGCCCTCGACAAAGCGTTGGCATAATCCTCTCATTGTGTGGAATGCGATTAATGTGGGAGCGAGCAAACCCGCTCCCACATTCGTTCTGCGACTACAGGCTTTATGTCATTTGTTAGGGTGCCGTTTCTAATTTTTCTCCCTACTTTGTGCCTGAGCCCGACACTTTCGCGGGCAGTTCCTCAACCCTTCTGCGCGTGAGGTGGACCATGGCCAAAGTTATTGTGAAGAAAAAAGTCGACGTTGAGACCAACACTCTGAACGACGTCAAATCGTATGCCCGCAAGATCTGGCTGGCAGGCCTGGGTGCTTACACCAAGGTCGGTCAAGAGGGTAGCGAGTACGTTCAAGAGTTGATCAAGGCTGGTCAAGCTGTTGAAAAGAAAGGCAAAAAAGTAGTTGCTGAGAAACTTGAAGCGGCTAATGCCGAGATCGATGAAGCCAAGAATGAAGTGAGTACTTTCAAAGGCAAAGTCGAACTTCAACTCGACAAAGTCGAGAAGGCTTTCGATACGCGTATCGCAAGTGCCTTGAATCGTATCGGCATTCCGTCTAAACATGACGTGGAGACACTCTCTGCTAAGCTCGATGAGCTGACAGCATTGCTCGAACGTGTCGCGCGTAAATCTTAAGGAGAACGGGATGGCTGGCAAAAAGAATACTGAAAAAGAAAGCAGCTCGTGGATCGGGAAGGTCGAAGACTACTCCCGCAAGATCTGGCTGGCTGGTTTAGGCGTGTACTCGAAGATTGATACTGACGGCAGCAAACTCTTCGATGCATTGGTTAAGGACGGCGAGAAAGCCGAGAAGCTCACCAAGAGCGCTGTCGGCAAGACTGTCGATGCTGCCAAGGACTCCGCTTCGTCGGCCAAGTCGCGCATCAGCGGCGTGAAAGATCGCGCACTGGGCAAGTGGGATGAACTGGAAGGGGCTTTCGACAAGCGCCTGAACAGCGCCATTTCGCGCCTGGGTGTACCGAGCCGCAATGAAGTCAAGGCACTGCACAGCAAGGTCGATACCCTGACCAAGCAAATCGAAAAACTCACCGGTGCCAAGGTTGCGCCTGTTGCGGCGAAAACCGCGGCGGCCAAACCGGCAGCTAAAAGCGCGGCCAAACCATTGGCCAAGGCCGCAGCGAAACCTGCCGCCAAGCCGGCAGCCAAAACTGCTGCTGCGAAACCTGCAGCCAAAGCGGCCGCTAAACCCGCTGCAAAACCCGCTGCAAAAGCTGCTGCAAAACCAGCCGCTAAACCAGCGGCCAAACCTGCAGCTAAAACCGCAGCGGCCAAACCCGCTGCGGCGAAGAAGCCAGCAGTGAAGAAACCAGCCGCCCCGAAAGCGGCCGCTCCGAAACCAGCAGTGGCTGCCGCCAAACCGGCAACCCCGGTCAGTCCGGCGAACTCCGCCGCTGCACCGACCCCTGCTGTAACCCCGACTATCGCACCGACTCCATCGGCGCCAACCAGTCAGTCCTGATTTCCAGGACGCAAAAAAACGCCCGGCCTGCAAAGGTCGGGCGTTTTTGTTTGTGCATGGATTCCAGAAACCATCGAAGACCCACCGGGTCAGTCGTGCTCTTCGAGGTACTGCAACGCCAACCGCTCGGTCGCGACTTTGACCGGCGGCAACAAGTGCGGCGCCACCAGCATCATGATCTGGTACACCACCAGTCGTACTTCACCTTCACGGTCGAGAATCCGCTGATAGTCCAGCGAGAACAGCAATGTCATGGTGATTTGTTCCACCAGTTGCCCCAGCGCCTGGGTGTCGCTGACCAACTGCCCCTGAGCCTTCAACTGCGCCAGCAATGAAGCCAGTGTGCGCTTCAACGCATTGAGCAAGTTGCGTATCCCCTTGGCCAGTTTCGGCAGGCGGCCGGCAAGGTTCGACAAGTCCTGGAACAGAAACCGGTATTGGGCCAGGCGTTCGACGATCAGGTGCAGGAACAGCCAGTAATCTTCGGGTGCCAATTCCACATCGGACGGTGGATCGAGCAAGGGCGTCAGTTCGGTCTGGAAGCGTTCGAACAGCCCCAGGATCAGCGGCTCCTTGCCGTGGAAGTGGTAGTAGAGGTTGCCGGGGCTGATGCCCATTTCGTTGGCCACCTCCATGGTGGACACGTTCGGTTCGCCCTTCTGATTGAACAACTGCAGGGCACATTCGAGAATCCGGTCGCGGGTTTTCATCCAGTCTTCTTAATGGTCGAGTCAGGCCACGGCCATTGGCGGCCGTGGTTCATTGAGCGTCAGCGCACGCGCACGTAAGTACCGGGCGCCGCCTCCATCGGTGGATAGTTCTGGTTGCCAAGGGTCATCAGGGTTTCGTGTTGAGTGCCGGAGCGTTCCTGAATCCAGCTCAGCCATTGTGTCCACCAACTGCCGTCGACGCGTTTGGCGTCGTAATACCAGGCCCGCGGGTCGCTGCTCAGTTTCGGGTTCTCGACGTAGTTGGCTTTCGAGTTGTGCGGCGGGTTGAGAATGCTCTGCACATGACCGCTGCTCGACAGCACGAAGCGCCGCTCGCCACCCAGCAGCAAGGTCGAGCGATACACCGCATCCCACGGGGTGATGTGATCGTTCATGCCGGCCACGCTGAAACTGTCGACGGTGACTTTCTGCAGGTCGATCGGAGTGCCGCACACTTCCAGCCCGCCCGGATGACTCAGCGGGTTGTGCTTGAAGAAGTCCAGCAGGTCGCCATGAAACGCTGCCGGCAGGCGTGTGTTGTCATTGTTCCAGTAGAGGATGTCGAACGCCGGTGGCTCCTTGCCCAGCAGGTAGTTATTGACGAAGTAATTCCAGATCAAATCGTTGGGGCGCATCCAGGCAAAAACCCTGGCCATGTCGCGACCTTCCAGAACGCCCTTCTGATATGAGCGGCGCTTGGCCGCTTCCAGCGTTTGTTCATCGACGAAGAGGGTGGCCGGGCTTTCTATCTGACTGTCGAGCAGGCTGACCAGATAGGTCGCGCTGGACACCCGCCGCAGCTGCCGCTTGGCCTGCAAGTGCCCTTGCAGCGCGGCGATGGTCAGCCCGCCGGCGCAGGCACCCATCAGGTTCACGTCGCGGGAACCGGTGATCGCCCGGCACACATTCATCGCTTCTTCGGTGGCTTCGACGTAAGACGACAGCCCCCATTCGCGGTGACGCACATCAGGATTGCGCCAGCTGATCACGAAGGTCTGCAAGCCGTTTTTAAGGGCGAACTGGACGAAGCTGTTACTGGGGCTCAAGTCGAAAATGTAGAACTTGTTGATCTGTGGCGGCACGATCAGCAATGGCTTGGAATACTGTTTTTCGCTCATTGGCTTGTACTGGATCAGTTCCAGCAGCTCATTGCGAAACACCACGGAGCCGGTGGTGGTGGCGACTGTCTTGCCTACCTCGAATGCTTGTTTGGTGACCTGTCTGGGCAAGCCGTCGTTGTGCAGCAGGTCGTCGAGCAGATGGCCGATACCCCGCACCAGGCTGTGACCGCCAGAGTTGAAGATCTCCTTGACCGCCAGCGGATTGAGCAGGGTGTTGGACGGCGCCACGGCGTCGTTGATCAAGGCAAACGCAAAGTGGGCGCGGGCGCGATCGTCCGGGCTCAGGTTGCTCTCGTCGATCCAGTTTTTGACCTCCTTCTGCCAACTCAGGTAGGCCTGCAAGCTGCGGCGATAAAAAGGGTTGAGGCTCCACGCCGGGTCGGCAAAGCGATTGTCTTGCGGATTGATCGGGTGCAGGGTCTCACCCAACAACACGCGGCCAAGCTGGCCGCCCAGCTTCAAGGCATGCCGGGCCGTGTACACCGGGTTGCGCAGGCCATGGGTGGCCAGGCTGCGCAAGGTCGAAAGCAGGTCCCGGCCGCGCAGACCGGTCACCGCACTCTGTGCGTTGATGAATGCAGCGGGAGTGGGCAAGGAGCCCTTCGCTGGTTTGTCGCGCATGAGTCAACACTCCTTCGTCATCAGGCCAAAAACAAACTCACCGAACAAATCACCATAGACGTTGTTGCGGATTGTTGCGCGGTACGACGTCCTGTCGACGCACTTTTCCTGAACCAAATCCGGGGCAGGTCAACTGCCCGATGGCGCCGGATGCGGATGCATCACTGCGCGCTGACGTTCCTCTTCGAGAAACTTCATGATGATCGGTGCCACCGCTTCGGCCCGGGTAATCAAGAACAGATGCCCGTCGTCAATGATGTGCAGTTGGGCATTGGGAATTCGCCAGGCCAGCATGCGCATATTGATCAGCGGGATCAGTGGGTCGTCGTCGCCCGCCAGCACCAGGGTCGGCTGGTGGATCTTGTGCAGCCAGTGAATGCTGGTCCAGCCGAAGCCGGCGAACAGTTGCCAGTAGTAGCCCAGTTTGCCTGCCGAGCGAACCCGCGCGGCGTGACTGGCCGCCAGGGTCGGATCGCGACGGAACGAGCCGCCATAGATCATCGGTGCGATGCGAATCACATGGGACGGCTGGATGTAGCGTCGTGGGCTGGCCATCATCCATAGCACTTTCGGTTTGCCAGGCACCATCACTGTGCCGGCCGCCGTGGCTGCCAGCACCAGCTTCTTGCAGCGCTCGGGATAGTCATAGGCAAATTGCTGCGCCAGGGCGCCCCCCCATGACACGCCGATCACATTGACCTGCCCGTAATCGAGATAGTCGAGCATTCGCGCCGTCAGTTTCGCCAGGCCCGAAAAGCGATACGGCCGGCTGGGCGTCGATGAGCCGCCGACACCGGGTACGTCGAAGGCGATGACTTCCAGGTCCGGATCCAGCGCCTGGACGAACGGAAATATCAGCTCCAGGTTGGCACCGATGCCATTGAAAACCAGCAAGGGCGTCAAGTGAGGCTTGCCGGGGCGTACCGCGGTGCGGAGGGTCTGCCCATCCAGGTTGACGGTACGGAATATGAACGGTTGCGGCATGCACGAAGCCCTGTAGGTTTTAAACGCTGATCGGGCCATCCCGGGCCGTCGCAGAATGTTCGAGGCTGGCCTCGAGGCTGATTAATGACAATCGCGGCACTTCCCAGTGCCGCGGACTGCGAGTTGTTTGAAGCTCAACGTTCGTGCACATATGTGCCTGGCGACGCCTCACCCGCGGGATAGGCCTTGTTGCCAAGGTTGGCGGGGGACTTCTTCAGTTTGCCCGAGCGTTCGGCCTGCCACGCTTGCCAATGCAACCACCAGGAGTCGGTGTGCTTGGTAGAGTTTTCCATCCAGTCCTCGGCCTTGACCGGCATGTCGGTGCTGGTCATGTAGCGCGCTTTCGGGTTGCCGGGCGGGTTCAGAATGCTCTGGATATGCCCGCTGCTGGACAGCACGAACTCGACCTTGCCACCGAACAGTTGTGCCGACTTGTAGCAGGACTTCCACGGGGTGATGTGATCGTTGGTACCGGCCAGGGAAAAGATGTCGGCATCGACCTGTTTGAGGTCGATCGGTGTGCCGCACACTTCCAGTGCGTTGGGACGGATCAGTGGGTTGTTTTTGAACATCTCGATCAGGTCGCCGTGGAAAGCGGCCGGCAGGCGAGTGGTGTCGTTGTTCCAGAACAGAATGTCGAACACCGGTGGCTCGTTGCCCAACAGGTAGTTGTTGACCCAGTAGTTCCAGATCAAGTCGTTGGGGCGCATCCAGGCGAAGACTTTCGCCATGTCGCGACCTTCCAGCACACCGGCCTGGTAGGAATGGCGCTTGGCGGCTTCGAGGGTCTGCTCGTCGACGAACAGGGCCACGTCGCTGTCGAGGGTGGTGTCGAGCACGCTGACCAGCAGAGTCAGGGCGTTTACTTTCTTCTCGCCGATCGCTGCGTAGTGACCCAGCAGGGCAGTGCAGGTGATACCACCGGAGCAGGCGCCGAGCATGTTCACGTCTTTGCTGCCGGTGATCGCGGTGACTACATCGACCGCTTCCTTGAGCGCTTCGATGTAGGTCGACAGACCCCACTCGCGTTGCTCCTTGGTCGGGTTGCGCCAGCTGACGATGAAGGTCTGCACGTTGTTGCGCAGGCAGAAGCGCGCCAGGCTCTTGTCCGGGCTCAGGTCGAAAACGTAGAACTTGTTGATCTGCGGCGGCACCACCAGCAGTGGGCGTTCATGCACTTGCTCGGTGATCGGCTTGTACTGGATCAGCTCCAGCACGTCGTTGCGAAAGACCACTGCGCCTTCGGTTACACCCAGGCTCTTGCCGACTTCAAACGCGCCCATGTTGACCTGGCTCGGCATCCCGCCGTTGTGGATCAGATCCTTGGCCAGGTGGGAGAGGCCGTCGAGCAGGCTTTTGCCACCGGTTTCGAAGAAGCGTTTGACCGCCGCCGGGTTGGCTGCCGTGTTGGTCGGGGCCATGGCTTCGGTCATGAGGTTGATCACGAAATGCCCGCGAGCGACGTCCTTGGGCGAGAGATTGCTCTTATCGATCCAGGTGTGGAGTTCCTTGCGCCACGCCAGATAAGTTTGCAAATAACGTTTGTAGAGAGGGTTCTGGCTCCAGGCCGGGTCGAGGAAACGGCGGTCGTCGCTTTGCGGTTGAAGCTCGGATTTTCCGAACAGCACGTTCTTGAGTTCGATGCCGAAATGGGCGACGTGCCTGGCACTGTGGATGGGTTGTCTGATGGCCTGGGTCAGCACCATTCGGGCAGAGCCCAGTAGATCCTTTCTACGCAGCCCAACAACAGGATTCAGTCCCAAGGTATTTTCTGAAGCCTGGAATTTCAGGTCATCGTTTTGCTTGTTACTCATCTACGACGCTCCATTGTCCTGAGGCGAGTACCTGAGCCCAGCTGTGTAGTCACACAATGCGCCAGGTACTACTGCTCGGGTGACCGTTGATTGCATAGCTGCTTTTCAGTTCAGAGAGCACTGCACGGAACTTGCCAGCTCCATTGGTTACCCGAGTTTAATTTTTTTCGCAAGCGGGCCAATCGTTGACCCGGCAGCCAAGCATTCAAACAGATGGAATTAGAAAATGCCCTCTAAATACCTCGAGGCCTGACCTAGAGCATCAGCTTGACGACCGACTCGTTCGGATCACGGGTCTTTCCAGCCGCTTTGAGTTCGGCAAGATAATCGTTCCACAGATCCTCTTGGCGCACCGCCAACTGGTACAGATATTCCCAGGTGAACAGGCCGCTGTCGTGGCCGTCGTCGAAGGTCAATTTCAGTGCGTACTGACCGGCGGGTTCGACCTTGCTCAGGCCTACGCCGATCTTGCCAAATTGCAGGATAGGTTTGCCGTGGCCCTGGACCTCGGCGGAAGGAGAGTGCACGCGAAGGAATTCTGCGGGCAGGTGATACTCCTCGCCGGACGCGTATTTGAGCGTCAGGGTTTTCGAGGCTTTGTGCAGTTTGATGTCGGTGGGGAGTTGGGTCATGGCAGGTCGTCCGTCTATGTGGAACGTTGTGCAGGAGCTGCCGCAGTCTACGGCAGCTCCTGCTGGGTTCACGTTCTCACAGGAGAGTAGGTGACCTACAGGATATAACGGGACAGGTCTTCGTTCTGTGCCAATTCGCCCAAGTGGCTGTTGACGTAATCGGCATCGATCAGGATCGCCTTTTCGTCATGGGTGCTGGCCAGATCGCCGGCACTGAACGACACCTCTTCAAGCAGACGCTCCAGCAAGGTGTGCAGGCGACGTGCGCCGATGTTCTCGGTCTTCTCGTTGACCTGCCAGGCAATCTCGGCAATACGCTTGATGCCGTCCGGCTGGAACTCGATGAGCAGCCCTTCGGTTTTCAGCAGCGCGCAATACTGCTCGGTGAGCGAGGCATGCGGCTCGCTAAGAATGCGTTCGAAATCTTCCGGGCTCAGGGCCTTGAGTTCGACCCGAATCGGCAGGCGACCTTGCAGCTCCGGCACCAGATCGCTCGGCTTGCTCAGGTGGAATGCACCGGAAGCGATGAACAGGATGTGGTCGGTCTTGACCATACCCAGTTTGGTGTTGACGGTGCAGCCTTCGATCAGCGGCAGCAAGTCGCGCTGTACGCCTTCACGGGATACGTCGACGCCACCGGTATTGCCGCGCTTGGCGACCTTGTCGATTTCGTCGATGAACACGATGCCGTGCTGTTCGACAGCTTCCAGCGCCTTGGCCTTCAACTCTTCTTCGTTGACCAGGCGACCGGCTTCTTCGTCGCGAACCAGTTTCAGCGCTTCCTTGACCTTGAGCTTGCGGCTCTTGCGCTTGCCCTTGCCCATGTTGGCGAACAGGCTCTGCAACTGGTTGGTCATTTCTTCCATGCCCGGTGGCGCGGAGATATCGACGCCGGTGATTTCGGCGACTTCGATTTCGATCTCCTTGTCGTCCAGCTGACCTTCACGCAGGCGTTTGCGGAACAGCTGGCGGGTGTTGGAGTCCTGGGCCGGGGCGGCGTCTTCGTTGCTGAAACCCATACGTGCCGGTGGCAGCAAGGCGTCGAGGATGCGCTCTTCGGCGGCGTCTTCGGCGCGGTGGCGAACCTTGGTCATTTCCTGTTCGCGCAGCAGTTTGATCGCCGCATCGGCCAGATCACGAATGATCGATTCGACGTCGCGGCCGACATAACCCACTTCGGTGAATTTGGTCGCTTCGACTTTGATGAACGGCGCGTTGGCGAGTTTGGCCAGGCGACGGGCGATCTCGGTTTTACCGACGCCGGTCGGGCCGATCATCAGAATGTTCTTGGGGGTGACTTCGACGCGCAGCTCTTCGGGCAGCTGCATCCGGCGCCAGCGGTTGCGCAAGGCAATGGCGACGGCGCGTTTGGCATCGTCCTGGCCGATGATATGGCGATTGAGTTCGTGGACGATTTCACGGGGGGTCATGGGCATAGTAATTGGCGGTCCTCAAGCAAAAGTGAGCCGTGGCGCTAGGCCAAGACAGGCTTACTCAGCGAGATCCTGCTCCTCGATGGTGATGTTGTGGTTGGTGAACACGCAGATGTCGCCAGCGATGCCCAAAGCGGTTTCGACGATTTCCCGGGCCGACAGGTCGGTCTTTTTCAACAGCGCGCTGGCCGCAGCCTGGGCGTAGCCGCCGCCGGAACCCATGGCGATCAAGCCTTCTTCAGGCTCAACCACGTCACCGTTGCCGGTGATGATCAGGGAGGCGTCTTTGTTGGCGACCGCGAGCATGGCTTCGAGGCGGCTGAGGGAGCGGTCAGTGCGCCATTCTTTGGCGAGTTCGACAGCGGCGCGAACCAGGTGGCCCTGATGTTTTTCGAGTTGGCCTTCGAAGCGCTCGAAGAGGGTGAAGGCGTCAGCGGTAGCCCCGGCAAAACCGGCGATAACCTGACCGTGGTACAGGCGGCGAACTTTCTTCGCGTTGCCTTTCATCACGGTATTGCCGAGCGAAACCTGGCCGTCGCCGCCCATGACGACTTTGCCGTGGCGGCGAACTGAAACGATGGTGGTCAAGGGAGAGTCTCCACGCAGCGGGGCGAAAATGCCTTATGCCAACTCATATGGGGGTGGTGGAGCGTTTTTCAACTGTAGGACGCGGCGGGGGACGAGCGGTGTGTCATTTGCGAAGGCGGGTGCAAGTGAATCCCTGTGGCGAGGGGGCTTGCCCCCGTTGGGGCGCGAAGCGACCCTAAAGTCGGTCGCCGCGGTTGGCCAGACAGACCTTGGCGGTCGATTTTAGGGCCGCTTCGCAGCCGAACGGGAGCAAGCTCCCTCGCCACAAAAGCAGATTGCTTCTGACTGTAAAGTGGGATCAGCGGCTCTGGCGTTGTTGTAACAACAGGTTACTGAAGCCACTGCCCGCCAATTGTTTCTGGGCGGTGGTCAGTTGTTCGCGGTTGCTGAACGGGCCGACCAGCACCCGGTACCAGGTCTCGTCCTTCACCGTGCCGGATTCAACCGCCACGGCCTGACCCAGCAGGATGATCTGCGCCCGAACCTTGTCGGCATCGGCTTGCTTGCGGAACGAACCGGCCTGCAGGAAGAACTTGGTCACCGGCGCCGCTTTAGCCACCGGTGGCGCTGGCGGCGGAGTGATGCCGGCCAATGCCGCCTGAGCCCGGGCGGTGTCGATCTTCGCTGCTTCCGCAGGCGTCACCGGCGTGGTCGGAATGGCCGGCACTTGTGGTGTCGGCAGGGTTTTCTCAGGTACTGCATCCGGCGGCACGATCACTTCCGACTCCGGCAGCAAGGTGTAGAAGTCGTACTTCGGCTTCACCGGTTGCGTCGGGCTCGGCGGGGTCTTGTTGGCTTCGGCGATCTTGGTCGCTTTCTGCTGTTGCTCGACCTTCTCGCGCTTGACGCTGTCACTGCCCTTGCCCGGCTCCAGCTTCATCAGGAACACAATGAACGCGCCGACCGTCAGGCCGATGGCCATCCACAGCCAGCCCGGGATCGGTTGCTTTGCAGGGGCTTGGTAACGGCTGGCGCCACGCTTGGGTGCAGGTTTTTTCTTGGCAGCCAACTTACATACGCTCCAGAGTTTCCAGACCCAAGAGTTCCAGGCCTTGCTTGAGAGTGCGGCCGGTCAACGCAGCAAGGCGCAGACGGCTCTGCATTTGCGCCGGGGTGTCGGCGCTGAGGATCGGGCAGTTCTCGTAGAAACTGGAGAACAGGCCGGCAACATCGTACAGGTAGGTGCAGAGAATGTGCGGCGTGCCTTTATCGGACACGTTATTCAGGATTTCGCCGAACTGCGCCAGTTTCGCCGCCAGCTCATGTTCGTGCGGCGCTTCGAGGACGATTTGCCCTTCGACTTCGCTGAAGTCCTTGCCAAGCTTGCGGAACACGCCGGCCACTCGGGTGTAGGCGTACAGCAGGTACGGTGCGGTGTTGCCTTCGAAGTTCAGCATCAGGTCGAAGTTGAAGCTGTAGTCGCTGGTGCGGTGCTTGGACAGGTCGGCGTACTTCACCGCGCCAATGCCTACGACCTTGGCGATGTTGCGCAGCTCGTCTTCGGCCAACTCCGGGTTCTTCTCCTTCACCAGCGTGTAGGCGCGTTCCTGGGCTTCGGTCAGCAGGTCGATCAGCTTCACGGTGCCGCCGTCACGGGTTTTGAACGGGCGGCCATCGGCGCCGTTCATGGTGCCGAAGCCCATGTGTTCCATTTCCATCGGATGGGTCACGAAGCCGGCCTGACGCGCGACCTGGAACACCTGCTGGAAGTGCAGGGCCTGGCGCTGGTCAACGAAGTACAGCGCGCGATCGGCTTTCAGCACGCCGCTGCGGTAGCGCACGGCCGCCAGGTCGGTGGTGGCATAGAGGTAGCCGCCATCGGCCTTGACGATGATCACTGGCAGCGGTTCGCCCTCGGCGTTCTTGAACTCGTCGAGGAACACGCACTGGGCGCCGTTGCTCTCGACCAGCATGCCTTTGGCCTTGAGGTCGTTGACCACGTTGATCAGGTCGTCGTTGTAGGCGCTTTCACCCATCACGTCGGCCATGGTCAGTTTGACGTTCAGCAGTTCGTAGATTTTCTGGCAGTGGGACAGCGAGATGTCCTTGAACTTGGTCCACAGCGCCAGGCAGTCCGGGTCGCCGGCTTGCAGCTTGACCACCAGGCCACGGGCGCGGTCGGCGAACTCTTCGGACTCGTCGAAGCGCTGCTTGGCGGCGCGGTAGAAGTTTTCCAGGTCCGATAGCTCGTCGCTGGTGATCGGGTTTTCCTGCAGATAAGCCATCAGCATGCCGAACTGGGTGCCCCAGTCGCCGACATGGTTCTGACGGATCACGGTGTCGCCGAGGAACTCCAGCACCCGGGCCACGCCGTCGCCGATGATGGTCGAGCGCAAGTGGCCGACGTGCATCTCTTTGGCCAGGTTCGGTGCCGACAGGTCAACCACGGTGCGCTGCACCGGGCCGGCCTTGCGTACGCCGATGTGGTCGTCGGCCAGGGCCGCGTCCAGACGGGTCGCCAGGGCTTGGGTGTTCTGGAAGAAGTTCAGAAAACCTGGGCCGGCGATTTCGGCTTTGGAGACGTTTTCGTCAGCCGGCAGCGCGGCGATGATTTTTTCGGCCAGGTCGCGGGGTTTCATGCCGGCCGGTTTGGCCAGCATCATCGCGATGTTGCTGGCGAAGTCGCCGTGGGTCTTGTCACGGGAGTTTTCCACCTGGATCGCCGGCGACAGGCCTTCAGGCAACACACCTTCGTTGACGAGTTGGGTGATGGCTTGTTGGATCAGCTGGCGAATGGTGTCTTTCATGGTCTTCTCTTTCGACCGCAGGCGCGGCGGCGCTTCAGTGCGCTGGTGGAAAAACTGGGCATTATCCGTTGCGAAGACGGGCTTGCCAACTATAGCGGGCAGGTTATGGATATGTGGTGACAAATCGGCCGCCTTCGCGGGCAAGCCTCGCTCCTACAGAGGCAGTGTGCGGATCAGCAAGATCCGTTGTAGGAGCGAGGTCTGCCCGCGATGGCGATTTTGAAATCAATACAAATCGACCGGATCGACATCCAAAGACCAACGCACTGCCCGCCCACTGGGCATCTGCTCCAAAGCCAGCAACCAACTGCTCAACAATCGATGCAGCGGCGCCCGGGCCGTGGCTTGCAGCAATAACTGTGCGCGATAGCGCCCGGCCCGGCGCTCCATCGGTGCCGGAACCGGCCCCAGCAACTCGATACCGGTCAGATGCTGTTCGGCCAGCAGTCGCTCGGCCTCGCTGCACGCTTCATCGAGGAACCCTTCGGCCTGCCCCGGTTTGTGCGCTTCGGCCCGCAGCAGCGCGAGATGCGCAAATGGCGGCAACCCGGCGGAGCGGCGTTCGCTCAATGCCTGTTCGGCAAAGGCGAAATAGCCCTGCTCGGTCAGTTGCACCAGCAGCGGGTGGTCCGCCAGGTGCGTCTGGATGATCACTTTGCCCGGCTCTTCGGCGCGGCCCGCGCGTCCGGCGACCTGGACGATCAACTGCGCCATGCGCTCGCTGGCGCGGAAGTCGCCGGAGAACAACCCGCCGTCGGCATCGAGAATCGACACCAGTGTCACCCGAGGAAAGTGGTGCCCTTTGGCAAGCATCTGTGTGCCGACCAGAATGCACGGCTGGCCTTTCTGGATGGTCGCGAACAACTGATTCATCGCGTCTTTGCGTGAAGTACTGTCGCGGTCGACTCGCAGCACCGGGACGTCCGGAAATAGAATCCCCAGGCGTTCCTCGGCACGCTCGGTGCCGGCGCCCACGGGCCGCAAATCGACCTTGCCGCACTTTGGGCAATGTCGAGGCACGCGCTCGACGTAGCCACAATGATGGCAGCGCAATTCGCCCGAGCGCTGGTGCACGGTCATTCGCGCGTCGCAACGCTGGCATTCGGACATCCAGCCGCAATCGTGGCAGAGCAGCGTCGGGGCGAACCCTCGGCGATTGAGGAACACCAGCACCTGCTGGCCGGCGGCCAGGGTCTGACCGATGGCTTGCTGCATCGGCCCGGAAATGCCGCTGTCCAGTGGACGACTTTTCACGTCCAGGCGCAGGAAACGCGGTTGCTTGGCGCCGCCGGCGCGCTCATTCAGGCGCAGCAGGCCGTAACGACCGGTGTAGGCGTTTTGCAGGCTTTCCAGAGAAGGCGTGGCGGAGCCGAGGACAATCGGGATGTTTTCCTGCCGGGCGCGAACCAGCGCCAGATCGCGGGCGTGGTAGCGCAAGCCTTCCTGCTGTTTATAAGAGCCGTCGTGCTCTTCATCGATGATGATCAGGCCGGGGTTCTTCATCGGCGTGAACAGCGCCGAACGGGTGCCGATAATAATGTCGGCTTCGCCATCCCGCGCGGCCAGCCAGGCGTCCAGGCGCTCGCGGTCGTTGACGGCGGAGTGGATCAGTGCGATGCGTGCATTGAAGCGCTGTTCGAAGCGCGCCAGGGTTTGCGGGCCGAGGTTGATCTCCGGGATCAACACCAGGGCTTGCTTGCCGGCCTCGAGGGTTTCGCGGATCAGTTGCAAATAGACTTCGGTCTTGCCGCTGCCGGTGACGCCGGCCAGCAGGAACGCATGATAACTGTCGAACCCGGCGCGAATCGCTTCATAAGCGGCGCGCTGCTCCGGGTTGAGCGGCAATTCCGGTTGTGCCAGCCAGTGTTCGTGGCGAGCGCCGGGCGCGTGCCTGCGGATGTCTACCTGCACCAGATCCTTGGCCAGCAACAGATCGAGGCTGTCCTTGCTCAGCATCAGTTTGCTCAGCAGCTGATGGGCGACGCCGTGGGGATGTTGCGCCAGGGTCGCCAGGGCTTCGCGCTGCCGCGGGGCGCGGGCGATGCGCGGGTCATCGAGGCTGGCGCCGGGCGCGGCGGACCAGAACCGCTCCTGACGGGCTTCGGCCAGCTCACCCTGACGCAGCAACACCGGCAGCGCCCAGCTCAATGTGTCGCCGAGGCTGTGCTGATAATACTGGGACGTCCACAGGCACAGCTTGAACAGCGCGGGTGGCAGCGGCGGTACCGCATCGAGCAGGGCCAGCGCCGGTTTGAGTTTTTCTGTCGGGACTTCGCTGTGGTCGGTGATCTCCACCAGAATCCCGATCATCTCCCGCCGGCCGAACGGCACCCGCAAACGCATGCCCGGGTGTAACTGGGCGCGCAGGACTCCGGCCGGCGCGCGATAGTCGAACAGGCGGCGCAGGGGCGAAGGCAGGGCGAGGCGCAGAATGGCGTTGGGCACGCGATTGTTTTCTCGATAGGGGAGCGATGACGAAGGCCGGGAGCCTAGCAGACGGTCGGATTTGTGTCCTCCATCAGGAAAGCGTTCAAGTGTTGACGAGTGGATTTTAATGCCAGGCAAGGCGCTACGACGACTCATAGCGCGCTATGGGGAGGAGTAGCAACGCAGCATGGCGTTAAAAGACGCCGTCAACATTGAACAGTCTTTCCTGATGGAGGGCACCCACGACAGCTTGCGTGTTTGCAAAGGTCTGGTAGAATCCGCGGCCTAATTACGTGCGGTATTCAACAATAGTGTTGGGTGGCGGCACGCTAGCCTGAGGAAGACACCATGAAAGCTGATATCCATCCAGAATACCCAGCAGTTGCTGTTACCTGCAGCTGCGGCAACAAGTTCGAAACCCGTTCGACCTACGGCAAAGCCCTGGCGATCGACGTTTGCAACGAATGCCACCCGTTCTACACCGGTAAGCAAAAGACTCTGGACACTGGCGGCCGCGTTCAGCGTTTCGCAGACCGTTTCGGTGCTTTCGGCGCGAAAAAGGCCTAAGGCCGATCAACTTGGGAAGCCGTTACGGTTTTTCCATGCTGATGAAAAAGGCGTCCCTCGCGGGCGCCTTTTTTATGTCTGCGATTTGGCTTTCCGCTGCCCAGGCCTTCTGCCCGGCGCCGAGCGGGCTGACGCCGGTTGTGGTGCAGCGGGTGGTGGATGGCGACACCTTGCGTCTGAGCGATGGACGCAGTGTGCGCATGATCGGTTTGAACACGCCGGAGCTGGGCAAGCAGGGTCGTTCCGACGAGCCGTTCGCCGTGGCCGCGCGCAAACGCCTGGAAGCCCTGGTGGCCGCCAGCGACGGGCGAGTCGGTTTGCTACCGGGTAAAGAAGGCAAGGACCATTACGGTCGCACCCTGGCCCATGTCTACAGCGTCGATGGCGCCAACCTCGAAGCGCAGATGCTTGCTGAAGGTCTCGGTTTTCAGGTCGCGGTAGCGCCGAACGTCGATTTGGTCGGCTGCCAGCAGGCGGCGGAACGCAGTGCTCGTCAGGCCGGCCTCGGGCTGTGGCGACAGTCACCTGTACTGAAAGCGGAGCAGATCAACGCGTCCGGCTTCGCTGTGCTCAGTGGCCGTGTGAGCAAGGTTCAGCGCAATCGCGGCGGGGTTTGGATCGAGTTGCAGGATTCAGTTGTATTGCGGGTTGCACCCAATATGTTGGGCCAGTTCGATGGCGCATCGCTTGAAAGGCTCATAGGCAAGCAAATCGAGGCTCGTGGCTGGGTCGTGGATCGTTCGCGCCGTGGCGGACTGAAGCCCGGACAGGCGCGCTGGCTTTTGCCGCTGACCGATCCGGCGATGTTGCAGGTCGCGCCGTAAGAAAAATTGTAGACATTTTTTATATCAATTGTGAACAGTTAATCCCTTGTGTTCCGTGGCTCTTGGCCCAAAGTCGTAGGGCAGGGCGCTTGACAGGGGTGACTGGTCAGTCTTGTGGGGACTTTGCGACACGAGTATCCTCGGCGGTCCGTCTGTCCAACAGTAAAAAGCGGAATGCCCACATGTCTGATTTGAAAACTGCCGCTCTCGAATATCACGCCAATCCTCGTCCAGGGAAGCTGAGTGTCGAGCTCACCAAGGCCACTGCTACCGCCCGCGACCTGTCGCTGGCCTACAGCCCCGGCGTAGCCGAACCAGTACGCGAAATCGCCCGCGATCCTGAACTGGCCTACAAATACACCGGCAAAGGCAACCTGGTTGCAGTCATTTCCGATGGCACCGCGATTCTGGGCCTGGGTAACCTCGGTCCATTGGCTTCCAAGCCGGTAATGGAAGGTAAAGGTGTTCTGTTCAAGCGCTTCGCCGGCATCGACGTGTTCGACATCGAAGTCGACTCCGAAAGCCCGCAAGCCTTCATCGACACCGTCAAGCGTATCTCCATCACCTTCGGTGGCATCAACCTGGAAGACATCAAGGCGCCTGAGTGCTTTGAGATCGAACGCGCTCTGATCGAGCAGTGCGATATTCCGGTATTCCACGATGACCAGCACGGTACTGCGATCGTGACCGCTGCCGGCATGATCAACGCCCTGGAAATCGCTGGCAAAACCCTGGCTGACGCCAAGATCGTCTGCCTGGGCGCCGGTGCTGCCGCCATCTCCTGCATGAAATTGCTGGTGAGCATGGGCGCCAACATCGAAAACATCTACATGGTTGACCGTACCGGTGTGATCCACTCCGGCCGTGATGACCTGAACCAGTACAAGGCCGTCTTCGCTCACGCGACCGACAAGCGCACCCTGGCTGACGCACTGGAAGGTGCTGACGTGTTTGTTGGCCTGTCCGGCCCGAACCTGCTGAGCGCTGAAGGCCTGAAGTCCATGGCGGCCAACCCGATCGTGTTCGCATGCTCGAACCCGGATCCGGAAATCTCCCCGGAACTGGCGCACGCCACTCGCAACGACGTGATCATGGCCACCGGCCGTTCGGACTACCCGAACCAGGTCAACAACGTACTGGGCTTCCCGTTCATCTTCCGTGGTGCCCTGGACGTTCGCGCCAAGCGCATCAACGAAGAAATGAAAGTGGCTGCCGCCAACGCCCTGCGTGAACTGGCCAAGCTGCCAGTACCTCAGGAAGTGTGCGACGCCTACGGCGGCATCAAGCTGGAATTCGGTCGTGAGTACATCATCCCGAAACCAATGGATGCCCGTCTGATCACCGTGATCTCCGATGCCGTGGCCAAGGCTGCGATCGAGACCGGCGTGGCGACCCTGCCGTATCCGAAGAACTACCCGCTGAAAAGCGTGGATGACGTGTTCAACGGCTAAGCCGTTGTAGCGCTTCAACCAAAGGCCCCGGCTCATTCTGAGTCGGGGCTTTTTTGTATCTGAGGGGTTTGCAGGCAGGCAATAAAAAGCCCCGCACTTCTTTCGAAGGCGGGGCTTTTTGGTGTTGTGGCGATCAGAACAAATCGATCGGCGCCGCTTCGTCCGCTGGCAGCGGGCTGCCTGGCACATTGCCGTTACCCAGCTCATTCACCGACGGTGGCGTATCTTCGGCCTTGAACAGCTCAAAGTAGGCACCTGGCGTGCTTGGGGTGGCTGCACGACCGCTGACCGGGTCGACCCGCAGGCTGAGGATGCCTTCAGGTTCCGGCTGGGTATGAGGCGGCTTGCCTTTGAGGGCGGCGCCCATGTAGTTCATCCAGATCGGCAGTGCGACGGTGCCGCCGAACTCTCGTTTACCCAGGCTTTCCGGTTGGTCGAAGCCGGTCCAGACGGTGGTCACGTAATCGGCGTTGTAGCCAGAGAACCAGGCGTCCTTGGATTCGTTGGTGGTGCCGGTCTTGCCCGCAATGTCACTGCGGCCCAAGGCCAGTGCGCGACGGCCAGTGCCGAGTTTGATTACGTCCTCAAGCATGCTGTTGAGGATGTAGGTAGTGCGACCATCGATGATACGTTCGGCCACCGCTGGCGCTTGTGACACTGGCTGGGCGCTCGGCGCTTCGCCTGGGGTGGCGTTGACGGTGAAGGTATTGGCGGCCGGCACGGCGATGCCGTCGCTGACTACGTTGCCTTTCGGAACGCTCGGCGGGTTGGCAACGAACAGCGTGTCGCCGTTGCGGCTTTCGATCTTGTCGATGATATACGGGGAAATCTTGTAGCCGCCGTTGGCGAAGGTGCTCCAGCCAGTGGCGATTTCCATTGGCGTCAGGGTCGCGGTGCCCAGTGCCAGGGACAGGTTGCGTGGCAGGTCCTGCTTGTTGAAGCCGAACTTGCTGATGTAGTCGATGGTGCGGTCGACGCCCAGCGCTTGCAGCAGGCGGATCGATACCAGGTTGCGCGACTTGTAGAGCGCTTCACGCATGCGGATAGGGCCGAGGAAGGTGTTGGTGTCGTTCTTCGGGCGCCAGACCTTGTCCAGGTATTCGTCGACGAACACGATCGGTGCGTCGTTCACTAGGCTGGCGGCGGTGTAGCCGTTATCCAGGGCGGCACTATAGACGAACGGCTTGAAGCTCGAACCCGGCTGGCGCTTGGCCTGCATGGCGCGGTTGTAGTTGCTCTGCTCGAAGGCAAAACCGCCGACCAGGGAACGAATGGCACCGTTCTGCGGATCGAGGGACACCAGTGCGCCCTGGGCCTGCGGAATCTGGCTGAATTTGAGCGAATTATCCGGCTGACGTTGTACGCGAATCAGATCGCCGACCTGCGCGACGTCCGACGGCTGCTTCGGATTGGCGCCCATGCTGTTGGTGTTCAGGAACGGACGGGCCCACTTCATGGTGTCCCAGGCAACGTGCTCTTCGCCGGTGCGGGTCAGCACCTGCACGCCGTTCTTGTCGACCTGAGTCACGATCGCCGGCTCCAGGCTGCTGATGGTCCGCTGCTTGGTCAGTTCCAGGGTCCAGGCCTCTCGGGTTTTACCCGGCAGGCGTGACTCGGGGCCGCGATAACCGTGCCGTTGATCGTAGGTCATCAAGCCTTCGTGAACCGCGCTGTTGGCCATTTCCTGCAAATCGCTCGGCACCGTGGTGGTGACGCGGAAACCTTCGGTGTACGCATCGCTGCCATAGCGACCGACCATTTCGGCGCGGGCCATTTCGGCGACGTACGGTGCGTTCACTTCCGGGGTCGGCACGTGATAGCTGGCGTTCAGCGGTTCGTTGATCGCCGCGGTGTAGTCGGCTTCGGTGATCTTGCCGAGCTTGTACATGCGCCCCAGGATCCAGTCGCGACGCTCCTTGCTGCGGGCCGGGTTGGCCAGCGGGTTGAAGCGCGACGGGGCTTTTGGCAGACCGGCGATCATCGCCATCTGCGCCAGGCTGACATCACGAATCGACTTGCCGTAATAGACCTGCGCCGCCGCCTCGATGCCATAGGCGCGGTTGCCCAGATAGATCTTGTTGACGTACAGCTCGAGGATTTCGTCCTTGGTCAGCTGCCGTTCGATCTGCAGGGCCAGGAGAATTTCGGTGGTTTTGCGCGAGAAGCTGCGTTCGCTGCTCAGGAAGAAGTTCTTCGCCACCTGCATGGTGATGGTGCTGCCGCCGGACTGAATGTGTCCGCTCTTTACCAGCTGGGTGGCGGCACGCATCAGGCTGCTGGGATCGACGCCGTAGTGGTTGGCGAAATTGTCGTCTTCAGCACTTAGTAACGCATTAATGAAATTGGGGGGAATGTCGGCGAAACGGATCGGCGTACGGCGCATTTCGCCAAATTCTGCGATCAACTTGTTGTCGCTGCTGTACACCCGCAAAGGAATCTGCAACTGAATGCTTCTCAGCGCCTCCACAGATGGCAATCCAGGGCTAAGGTAAAGAAAGGCGCCGCTCAGACCCAGGAGCAGTCCGCAGAAAACGGCGACGATGGACCAACCGAAGAATTTCAGCAGACGAATCAAGGCTTTTGGATATCCAGGGCAAAGAATGAATTAGGCATCAGGGTTCAGGCTATAAAGAGAATGACCCGCGCTTGCAGTGAAAGCGGAAAAACGCTCGGCATTATAAGCATTTTTCCGCAGGGAGCGTCATTTGCGCTTCTGTCAAGACGGGGGGTATTGAACGCAATGGATATTACAGAGTCCGTAACTCACGGATAGTCATAGGGAATTGGTAGTGCTAGGACTCTTCAATAAAAAAACCAATGCGCTTCTGGGGATCGACATCAGCTCTACGTCGGTGAAGCTGTTGGAGTTAAGCCGCCAAGGCGACCGTTATCGGGTCGAGGCCTATGCGGTCGAGCCGCTGCCCGCCAGTGCCGTGGTCGAAAAAAATATTGCCGAGCTCGAAGGCGTGGGGCAGGCCCTTGCGCGCGTGCTGCTCAAGGCCAAAACCAGCCAGAGGAACGTCGCCGTGGCGGTCGCCGGCTCGGCGGTGATCACCAAGACCATCGAGATGGACGCCGGTCTTTCCGACGACGAGATGGAAAACCAGCTGAAGATCGAGGCCGATCAGTACATCCCGTATCCGCTGGATGAAGTGGCGATCGACTTCGAAGTGCAAGGCGCGTCAGTGCGCAATCCCGAGCGGGTCAATGTGCTGCTGGCCGCCTGTCGCAAGGAAAACGTCGAGGTTCGTGAAGCGGCCCTGGCCCTGGCCGGGCTGACCGCGCGAGTAGTCGATGTCGAAGCCTATGCCCTGGAGCGATCGTTCGGCCTGCTGGCAACCCAGCTGGCCGCTTCTCAGGAGCATCTGACCGTGGCGGTGGTCGATATCGGCGCCACCATGACCACCCTGAGCGTGTTGAACAATGGGCGGATCATCTACACCCGCGAACAATTGTTCGGCGGCCGACAACTGACGGAAGAAATCCAGCGCCGTTATGGCCTGACGGTCGAGCAGGCAGGGTTGGCGAAGAAACAGGGCGGTTTGCCGGACGATTACGTCAGTGAGGTCTTGCAGCCGTTTCGGGATGCGTTGGTGCAACAAGTATCGCGCTCATTGCAGTTTTTCTTTGCCTCCGGCCAATACAGCTCGGTCGATCACATTCTCCTGGCCGGCGGCACTGCCTCGGTCCCAGGGCTGGATCGGTTGATCGAGCAGCGCCTGGGTACGCCGACCCAGGTCGCTAACCCATTCTCCGACATGACCCTGAGCAGCAGGGTCAATGCCAGTGCCCTGGCGAGCGATGCGCCGGCACTGATGATCGCCTGCGGGCTGGCCCTCAGGAGTTTCGACTGATGGCACGGATCAATCTTTTACCCTGGCGTGAAGAGTTGCGCGAAGCGCGGCGCAAACGCTTTTTGCTGGCGTTGGTCGGTGTGCTGGCAGGGTCGGTGGGGGCGCTGCTGATCACGGATCAGGTCATTAACAGCGCCATTGATCGACAAGTCGCGCGCAACGATTACATCGCCAAGCAGATTGCCGTGGTCGATGAGCGGATCAAACAGATCAGCGATCTGAAGGCTCGTCGCCAGCAGCTCGTCGAGCGCATGCGCATCATCCAGGACCTGCAAGGCAACCGGCCGATCAGCGGGAGGATCTTCGATCAGTTGGCGCGCACCTTGCCGGACGGCGTGTATTTCACCGAAGTGAAAATGGTCGGCAAGACCTTGTCCATCACCGGCGCGGCGGAGTCCAACAATCGTGTTTCGGATTTGATGCGCAATCTAGATGCATCCGACTGGTTCGATGCGCCCAATCTCACGGAAGTCAAAGCGAACACCGCCGGTCAGCTGGATCAGGCCAATGTTTTTCAGTTGACCGTCCGTCAGACTCAGCCGGCAATTGTGGGGGTGGCTAAATGAGGCCGTCCGAATGGCTCGAAGGGTTGCGCCAGATCGACATCAGCGATCTGGACACCAACAACATGGGTTCCTGGCCAAGGGCGATCAAGGTCCTTGCGAGTGTTCTGCTGATGGTGCTGGTGCTGGCCCTGGGCTATAGCTTCCTGATCAGCGACCTGCAAAGCCACCTGGAACTCAAGCGTGAGGAGGAGTCGACGCTCAAGGAGCAGTTCGCGACCAAAGCCCACATGGCGGCCAATCTTGAGCTGTATACCCAGCAGATGAAGGAAATGGAGAATTCCTTCGGCATGCTATTACGGCAATTGCCCAGCGACACCGAAGTGCCCGGCCTGCTGGAGGACATCACCCGCACCGGCCTGGGCAGCGGCCTGGAATTCGAAGAGATCAAGCTGCTGCCGGAGGTCACCCAGCAGTTCTACATCGAACTCCCTATCCAGATCACCGTCACCGGCGCTTATCACGACTTGGCCACTTTCGTCAGCGGCGTGGCGGGGTTGCCGCGGATCGTCACCCTGCATGATTTCGACCTGGTGCCGGCCAATCCCGAAGGCGGTCCGAAGCTGCGCATGAGCATCCTTGCCAAGACCTACCGCTACAACGACAAGGGGTTGCAGAAATGAACCCGATTCGTTGCCTGTCGATGGTTATGTGCCTGGTCGCCCTGGCCGGTTGTGGCGGTGACAATGGTTTCAGCGACATCGACGCCTACCTGAACGAAGTGCGCCTGCGAGCGCCCGGCAAGATTGAACCAACGCCGACATTCCAGTCTTATCCGACATTCACCTACAGCGCTGCCAACCTGCGCAGCCCGTTCTCCCGGCAGGTCAGAGTCGATCTGGCTGGCCAGAAGCACGGCTCGCGCAACGTCAAACCCGACCTCAATCGGGTCAAGCAGTACCTCGAAGGCTTCAACATCGAGCAATTTGAAATGGTCGGCACAATCTCCAATGCCTCCGGCTCCTTTGCGCTGCTGCGCGGGGCGGGCGGTGTGCATCGGCTGAAAGTCGGCGATTACCTGGGACGTAATGATGGGCGGATCGTCGCCATCAGCGCTTCGCAAGTCGATGTGGTCGAAATCGTTCCCGATGGCGAAGGCGCCTGGCTGGAGCGGCCGCGGACCATCCCTTTGAAAGAGCACTCATAGTGGAACTCGAACAATGAACAGGATTTTCTCAACCTTCGGTATTTCGCTATGGATAGCGTTTCTGTCGCCGTTGGTACAGGCGGCCAACCTCAAAGCGCTGGATGTCGCCGCGCTGCCTGGTGACCGTGTCGAGCTGAAGTTGTCGTTCGACGGGCCACCACCGCAGCCGCATGGCTATACGACGGAGCAGCCTGCGCGGATTGCGCTGGACCTGCCGGGGGTTACCAGCCAGCTGGCGAACAAAAGTCGTGACCTGGGCGGCGGCAATGCCCGCAGCGCCACGGTGGTGGAAGCCAAGGACCGCACGCGGCTGATCATCGGTCTGACTCAACTGACTCCCTATAACGCACGTGTCGAAGGCAACAACCTGTTTGTGGTTGTCGGGCAGGCGGCCGGTAACAAGGCGTCCAAACCGATTGCCAGCGCACCACGCGCGGCCACGGCGGTACCCGCGCCCGCCAGAGCCAGTGCTCCCGTGAGCAAGGCTATTCGTGGCGTGGATTTCCAGCGCGGTACCCAGGGTGAAGGCAACGTGGTTATCGATTTGTCGGATCCGTCCATCGCCCCGGACATCCAGGAACGCGATGGCAAGATCATCGTCGGCTTCACCAAAACCCAATTGCCTGAGCGGTTGCGCGTCCGTCTCGACGTCAAGGATTTCGCTACCCCGGTGCAGTTCGTCAACGCCAGCGCCACGGGCGACCGGGCCATCATCAGCATCGAGCCCAGCGGCGCCTTCGATTATTCGACCTACCAGACCGATAACAAACTGACCGTCAGCATCCGGCCGATGACTGTCGATGACTTGCAAAAACGCAACGCCGAACGTTTTGCCTACAGCGGCGAAAAGCTCTCGTTGAATTTCCAGGACATCGATGTGCGCTCGGTGCTGCAACTGATCGCCGATTTCACCAACCTCAATCTGGTGGCCAGTGACACGGTGCAGGGCGGCATCACGTTGCGCCTGCAGAATGTGCCGTGGGATCAGGCGCTGGACCTGGTGTTGAAAACCAAAGGCCTGGATAAACGCAAGATTGGCAATGTGTTGCTGGTGGCGCCGGCCGATGAAATCGCCGCCCGGGAGCGTCAGGAGCTGGAGTCGCAGAAGCAAATCGCCGAACTGGCGCCTCTGCGTCGCGAACTGTTGCAGGTCAATTACGCCAAGGCAGCCGATATCGCCAAGCTGTTCCAGTCGGTGACCAGCGCCGAGGCGAAAGTCGACGAGCGCGGTTCAATCACTGTCGATGAGCGGACCAACAACATCATTGCCTACCAGACCCAGGACCGCCTCGACGAATTGCGTCGCATCGTTGCACAGCTGGATATTCCGGTGCGTCAGGTGATGATCGAGGCGCGCATCGTTGAAGCCAACGTCGATTACGACAAAAGCCTCGGCGTGCGCTGGGGCGGTTCGGTGCAGAAGGGTAATTGGAATGGCTCCGGGGTCAACGGCTCCTCGACCACCGTTGGCACGCCGGGCAGCACCAGCACCAACTCGCCGTTCGTCGACCTAGGGACTTCCTCCAACACCTCGGGGATCGGCATCGCCTTCATTACCGACAATGTGCTGCTGGACCTTGAGCTGACGGCCATGGAAAAAACCGGCAACGGGGAAATCGTCTCGCAGCCCAAGGTGGTCACGTCTGACAAGGAAACCGCGAAAATCCTCAAGGGCACCGAAATCCCCTATCAGGAAGCCAGCTCCAGCGGTGCCACTTCAGTGTCGTTCAAGGAAGCCTCGCTGTCCCTGGAAGTGACGCCGCAGATCACCCCGGACAACCGCATCATCATGGAGGTCAAGGTCACCAAGGACGAACCGGACTACCTGAACAAAGTGCAGGATGTACCGCCGATCAAGAAAAACGAGGTCAACGCCAAGGTATTGGTCAACGACGGCGAGACCATCGTGATTGGTGGGGTTTTCTCAAATACTCAGAGCAAGGTTGTAGATAAGGTGCCATTTCTCGGTGATGTGCCGTATCTTGGCCGCCTTTTCCGGCGTGACGTGGTTTCGGAGAAAAAATCCGAGCTGCTGGTATTTCTCACTCCGCGTATCATGAACAATCAGGCGATTGCTGTGAGTCATTGATTCTGTGCGAAATTTGATTCTTGTTGGACCGATGGGGGCTGGAAAAAGCACCATCGGCCGGTTGCTGGCCAAAGAGCTGCGCCTGCCGTTCAAAGATTCCGATAAGGAAATTGAATTGCGCACGGGCGCCAATATCCCGTGGATTTTCGATAAAGAAGGCGAACCGGGTTTTCGTGACCGCGAGCAGGCGATGATTGCCGAGCTGTGCGCGTCCGACGGCGTGGTGTTGGCGACCGGTGGCGGAGCGGTAATGCGCGAGGCCAATCGTCGGGCGCTGCACGCCGGTGGTCGGGTGGTCTATCTGCACGCGTCTGTCGAGCAGCAAGTGGGCCGAACGGCTCGCGATCGCAATCGGCCACTGCTGCGTACCGCCGATCCGGCCAAGACCCTGCGGGACTTGCTGGCGATCCGTGACCCGCTGTATCGGGAAATCGCCGACCTGGTGGTGGAAACCGATGAGCGGCCGCCGCGGATGGTGGTGCTCGATATTCTCGAACGCTTGCAGCAGCTGCCGCCCCGTTAATGCACGGGGCGAAATGCGCTATCCTCGGCGTCCTGTCGCAGCCGCTCAAGGTTGTGGCGGATGGCTACCGGACGGCGTCACACCAGCAGACGCCATGGAATTCGTAAACTCAAGGCAGGACGCCTGATTCCATCTTCACTGTGGGGACACATGCAGACACTCAAGGTCGATCTAGGCGAGCGCAGCTACCCGATTCATATTGGCGAAGGTTTGTTGGATAAGCCTGAGCTGCTGGCCCCGCATATTCGCGGGCGGCAGGTGGCGATCATCTCCAACGAGACCGTCGCGCCGCTCTACCTCGAGCGTCTGACCCGCAGTCTGGCGCAGTTCTCGGTCATTTCCGTGGTGCTGCCCGATGGCGAAGCCTTCAAGACCTGGGAAACCCTGCAACTGATTTTCGATGGCCTGCTGACCGCTCGGCACGACCGTCGCACCACAGTGATTGCCCTCGGTGGTGGCGTGATCGGTGACATGGCCGGTTTTGCCGCGGCCTGCTACCAGCGGGGCGTCGATTTCATCCAGGTGCCGACCACGTTGCTGTCGCAAGTCGATTCTTCGGTGGGCGGCAAGACCGGGATCAATCATCCGCTGGGCAAGAACATGGTCGGCGCCTTCTATCAGCCCAATGTGGTGCTGATCGATACCGCCACCCTCAATACACTGCCGGCCCGCGAACTGTCTGCCGGGCTGGCGGAGGTCATCAAGTACGGGCTGATCTGCGACGAGCCGTTCCTGACCTGGCTTGAAGAAAACGTCGATCGCCTGCGCGCCCTGGACCAGGCCGCCCTGACTTACGCCATCGAACGTTCCTGTGCGGCCAAGGCTGCGGTGGTGGGTGCCGACGAGAAAGAGACCGGCGTGCGTGCCACGTTGAACCTGGGGCATACCTTCGGCCACGCGATCGAAACCCATATGGGCTATGGTGTCTGGTTGCATGGTGAAGCAGTCGCTGCTGGCACCGTGATGGCTTTGGAAATGTCCGCGCGCTTGGGCTGGATCAGCGAAGAGGAGCGTGATCGCGGTATTCGCCTGTTCCAGCGCGCCGGCCTGCCGGTCATTCCGCCGGAAGAGATGACCGAAGCCGATTTTCTCGAACACATGGCAATTGACAAGAAAGTGATCGACGGTCGTTTGCGCCTGGTGCTGCTGCGCCATATGGGCGAAGCAGTGGTGACCGACGATTATCCGAAAGAGGTTTTACAGGCCACGCTGGGAGCGGATTACCGCGCCCTGGCTCAGCTTAAAGGTTAATAAGATCCCGATGACTAGTTTGCATGCCGACGAGGCTTTCCTCGGCCATTACCAGTTAAGTCATGACCCTTTCGCTCCACGGGTGCCTGGCTTCAAATTCTTCCCGGCCCAGCGCAAGCCGGTGCTGGGCCAGTTGCATCACCTGGCTCGCTACAGCCAGTTGCTGCTGGTGGTCACCGGCCCGCAAGGCAGCGGTAAAACCCTGTTGCGTCAGGCCCTGGTGGCCAGCACCAACAAACAGTCAGTGCAGAGCGTGGTGGTTTCCGCCCGTGGCGCCGGCGATGCCGCTGGCGTGCTGAATCAAGTGGCTCAGGCGCTGGACGTTGCTCAGGCCGAGATCGGTGCGATCCTGGCTCAAGTGGTGCAGCTTGCGCTCACGGGGCAGGAAGTCTATTTGCTGGTGGATGACGCCGAGCAACTCGACGAGTCTGCACTGGAAGCCTTGTTGGCCCTGGCTGCCGGCGCACCGGAAGGTCGTCCGCATGTATTCCTGTTCGGTGAGTCCTCGTTGATTGCTCAACTTGATGCGCTGAGTCTCGAGGAAGAGCGTTTTCACGTCATCGAATTGCAGCCCTACACCGAAGAAGAAACCCGCGAATATCTGGATCAGCGTCTCGAAGGTGCTGGCCGGGGAATCGAACTTTTCACCGCGGATCAGATCTCTGATATTCACGAAAGCTCCGACGGTTGGCCTGGCAACATCAACCAGGTCGCCCGCGATGCAATGATCGAAGCCATGATTGCCAGCCGCTCAGCGGTCAAGCGTCCAAGTATGGGGTTCAACATGCCGAAGAAACACGTATTGGCAATTTCCGCCGTCGTCGTGGTCGCGGTAGCTGCCGCCTGGTTGATGCCAGGTCGCAACAAAGCACCGACCACCGGCGCGCCTGCCAACGAACAGGCACAACTGCCGCTGGGCCAGGGCACGCCAAAACCTAACAGCGCAGGCGCTCCCTCCGTGGAGTTCGCCGGTAATACGCAACCGATGCCATTGCCGTTGGTCGGTAACTCGCAGCCAGTGATGCGTGGTCCGTTGGCCGAAGCGGCTGGAGGCATTACCGAAGGCGATGATGGCGTACCGGTCGAAGGTTCCAGCGCCACACCGCCGACCGTGACCACTACTGCGCCACCGGCAGGCGTTCCAGCGGGGCCCGCGCCGACACCGGCCGCCAAGCCGACGCCTGCGCCGACTCAAGTCGCGACCGCCAAGCCTGTCGCGCCTGCGGCCAAGCCAGCGCCAGCGCCTGCACCGGCTGCCAAACCGGCTCCAGCGCCCGCCAAACCGGCCGTCGTGGCCAAACCCGCCGAGAAGCCAGCTGCCGTGGCCAAAGCCGCTGGTGGCAGCTGGTACGCAGGCCAGGCACCGGGCAGCTACGTAGTGCAGATCCTTGGCACCAGCTCCGAATCGACCGCGCAAAACTTCGTCAAGGAGCAGGGCGGCGAGTACCGTTATTTCAAGAAAGTGCTCAACGGCAAGCCGCTTTACGTCATCACCTACGGTAGCTTCGCCAACCGCGATGCAGCCGTTACTGCCATCAAGGCCTTGCCAGCGAAGGTTCAGGCTGGTAAACCTTGGCCTCGCACTGTCGCCAGCGTCCAACAGGAACTGGCAACAACTCGCTGAAGATTCGGCGGCCTTACCCAGGCCGCCTCTCCAAGCACCTCAAAATTTCTACAAGCGCATGCCGCCAACAGTCCCTGCGGCTGCGTGCCTTGTGGTGTCTGCGTCACAGTAGTCTTTGAGTCGCTGCGGTCAAAATTAAAAAAGTTTTGACTAGCACAGCATATCGCTTTAAACCTTTCACAAATGCGACATAGATTTGCGACATTTCGTCGTCAAATTTGTGAGCCTCTGTGTCGGTGTGTACAATGACCTCCCTTTTGCCCCCGCAAAGCTGGCGTACGTTCGGCGCGGATGGTAACTGGTTGAATTGAAAAGAAATTTGCCTCGATAAGAGGCAGCCTGGTGAGAAAGTGTCTATGAAAGCAGGTCTGTACCAACCAGATGAATTCAAGGATAACTGCGGTTTTGGCCTGATAGCCCATATGCAGGGCGAGCCCAGTCATACCCTTTTGCAAACGGCCATTGAGGCCCTGACCTGCATGACCCACCGCGGTGGGATCAACGCCGACGGCAAGACCGGTGACGGTTGCGGTCTGCTGATTCAAAAGCCGGATGTGTTCCTGCGTGCCATCGCCCAGGAAACCTTCGGCGTCGAACTGCCCAAGCAATATGCCGTGGGCATGGTCTTCTTCAACCAGGATCCGGTGAAAGCCGAAGCCGCTCGCGAGAACATGAACCGCGAGATCCTGGCCGAAGGCCTGACCCTGGTCGGCTGGCGCAAAGTGCCGATCGACACCAGCGTCCTCGGCCGCCTGGCCCTTGAGCGCCTGCCACAGATCGAACAAGTGTTCATCGGTGGTGAAGGCCTGAGCGATCAGGACATGGCGATCAAGCTGTTCAGCGCCCGTCGTCGTTCGTCCGTGGCCAACGCCGCCGATGTCGATCACTACATCTGCAGCTTTTCCCACAAGACCATTATTTACAAAGGCCTGATGATGCCGGCGGATTTGACCGCCTTCTATCCAGACCTCAGCGACCAGCGCCTGCAAACTTCGATCTGCGTGTTCCACCAGCGCTTTTCGACCAACACGCTGCCGAAATGGCCGCTGGCGCAGCCGTTCCGCTTCCTTGCCCACAACGGCGAAATCAACACCATCACCGGCAACCGCAACTGGGCGCAGGCCCGTCGCACCAAGTTCACCAATGATCTGATGGATCTGGATGAACTCGGCCCGCTGGTGAACCGTGTCGGTTCCGACTCCTCCAGCATGGACAACATGCTCGAGCTGATGGTCACCGGTGGCATCGACCTGTTCCGTGGCGTGCGGATGATCATTCCGCCTGCGTGGCAGAACGTCGAAACCATGGACCCGGATCTGCGTGCGTTCTACGAATACAACTCGATGCACATGGAACCGTGGGACGGTCCGGCCGGCGTGGTAATGACCGACGGTCGCTACGCGGTGTGCCTGCTCGACCGTAACGGCCTGCGTCCGGCGCGTTGGGTGACCACCAAGAACGGTTTCATCACCCTGGCCTCGGAAATCGGTGTCTGGAACTACCAGCCTGAGGACGTTATCGCCAAGGGGCGTGTCGGCCCGGGCCAGATCTTTGCCGTGGACACCGAAACCGGTCAGATCCTCGACACCGACGCCATCGACAACCGCTTGAAGTCCCGTCATCCGTACAAGCAATGGCTGCGCAAGAATGCCCTGCGCATTCAGGCGACCATGGAAGACAACGACCACGGATCAGCGTTCTACGACGTCGACCAGCTCAAGCAATACATGAAGATGTACCAGGTCACGTTCGAAGAGCGCGACCAGGTGCTGCGTCCGCTGGGCGAGCAAGGCTACGAAGCCGTCGGCTCGATGGGCGACGATACGCCGATGGCCGTGCTGTCCCAGCGCGTGCGTACGCCGTACGACTATTTCCGTCAGCAGTTCGCGCAGGTCACCAACCCGCCGATCGACCCGCTGCGCGAAGCCATCGTCATGTCGTTGGAAGTCTGCCTCGGTGCCGAGCGCAACATCTTCCAGGAGTCGCCGGAACACGCCTCGCGCGTGATCCTCAGCTCGCCGGTCATTTCTCCGGCCAAGTGGCGCTCGTTGATGAACCTCGATCGCCCAGGTTTCGAGCGTCAGATCATCGACCTCAACTATGACGAGAGCGTCGGCCTCGAAGCCGCGGTGCGTAACGTCGCCGATCAGGCCGAAGAAGCCGTTCGCGCCGGTCGCACCCAGGTCGTACTGAGTGACCGTCACATTGCTCCGGGCAAGCTGCCGATCCACGCTTCGCTGGCGACCGGTGCCGTGCACCACCGCCTGACCGAAAAAGGCCTGCGTTGCGACTCCAACATTCTGGTGGAAACCGCGACCGCTCGTGATCCGCACCACTTCGCGGTGCTGATCGGTTTCGGCGCCTCGGCGGTCTACCCGTTCCTGGCCTATGAAGTGCTGGGCGACCTGATCCGCACCGGTGAAGTGCTGGGCGACCTCTATGAGGTGTTCAAGAACTACCGCAAAGGCATCACCAAGGGCCTGCTCAAGATCCTGTCGAAGATGGGCATCTCGACCATCACGTCGTATCGCGGTGCGCAGCTGTTCGAAGCCATCGGCCTGTCCGAAGAAGTCTGCGAACTGAGCTTCCGTGGCGTGCCAAGCCGCATCAAGGGTGCGCGCTTCGTCGACATCGAAGCCGAGCAGAAAGCCCTGGCGGCCGAAGCCTGGAGCCCGCGCAAGCCGATCCAGCAGGGCGGTCTGTTGAAGTTCGTCCACGGTGGCGAATATCACGCCTACAACCCGGACGTGGTCAACACCTTGCAAGCCGCAGTGCAGCAGGGCGACTACAGCAAGTTCAAGGAATACACGTCACTGGTGGATAACCGCCCGGTGTCGATGATCCGCGACCTGCTCAAGGTCAAGACCCTCGACACGCCGCTGGACATCAGCGAAGTCGAGCCTCTGGAGTCGGTGCTCAAGCGCTTCGACTCCGCTGGTATT
Source organism: Pseudomonas sp. KD5 (assembly GCF_012932895.1). Taxonomy (NCBI): domain Bacteria; kingdom Pseudomonadati; phylum Pseudomonadota; class Gammaproteobacteria; order Pseudomonadales; family Pseudomonadaceae; genus Pseudomonas; species Pseudomonas sp. KD5. Next base: position 291,140 of record NZ_JDWJ01000004.1, read on the forward strand.
TCGCTGGGCGCTCTGTCGCCGGAAGCCCACGAAGCCCTGGCCGAAGCCATGAACCGCCTCGGTGCGCGTTCGAACTCCGGCGAAGGCGGCGAAGACCCGGCGCGCTACGGCACCATCAAGAGCTCGAAAATCAAGCAAGTCGCCACTGGCCGCTTCGGTGTGACCCCGGAATACCTGGTCAACGCCGAAGTGCTGCAGATCAAAGTCGCCCAGGGTGCCAAGCCCGGCGAAGGTGGTCAGTTGCCAGGCGGCAAGGTCAACGGTCTGATCGCCAAGCTGCGTTACGCAGTGCCGGGCGTGACCCTGATTTCGCCTCCACCGCACCACGACATCTATTCGATCGAAGACTTGTCGCAGCTGATTTTCGACCTGAAACAAGTCAACCCGAATGCGCTGGTTTCGGTGAAACTGGTGGCAGAAGCGGGCGTCGGCACCATCGCGGCCGGTGTGGCCAAGGCCTACGCGGACTTGATCACCATCTCCGGCTACGACGGCGGCACCGGTGCATCGCCACTGACCTCGATCAAATACGCGGGCGCACCGTGGGAACTCGGCCTGGCCGAAACCCACCAGACCCTGCGTGGCAACGACCTGCGCGGCAAAGTCCGGGTACAAACCGATGGTGGCCTGAAAACCGGCCTCGACGTGATCAAGGCCGCGATCCTCGGCGCTGAAAGCTTCGGCTTCGGCACCGCGCCAATGATCGCCCTGGGCTGCAAATACCTGCGCATCTGCCACCTGAACAACTGCGCCACCGGCGTCGCGACTCAGAACGAGAAGCTGCGCAAGGATCACTACATCGGGACCGTCGACATGGTGGTGAATTTCTTCACCTACGTCGCCGAAGAAACCCGTGAGTGGCTGGCCAAGCTGGGCGTGCGCTCCCTCGAAGAGCTGATCGGCCGTACCGATCTGCTGGAAGTCCTCGAAGGCCAGACCGCCAAGCAGAACCACCTGGACCTGACTCCGTTGCTCGGCAGCGATCACATCCCGGCAGACAAGCCTCAATTCTGCCAGGTCGACCGCAACCCGCCGTTCGACAAAGGCCTGCTGGCCGAGAAAATGGTCGACATGGCCACCTCGGCGATCAACGACCTGAGCGGTGCCGATTTCGCCCTGGATATCTGCAACTGCGACCGTTCCATCGGCGCGCGGATCTCAGGTGAAATCGCCCGCAAACACGGCAACCAGGGCATGGCCAACGCGCCGATCACCTTCCGCTTCAAAGGCACGGCGGGTCAGAGCTTCGGCGTGTGGAACGCCGGTGGCCTGAACATGTACCTGGAAGGCGACGCCAACGACTACGTCGGCAAAGGCATGACCGGCGGCAAACTGGTCATCGTTCCGCCGAAAGGCAGCCTCTACAAGACGCAGGACAGTGCCATCATCGGCAACACCTGCCTGTATGGCGCCACTGGCGGCAAGCTGTTCGCCGCCGGCACCGCTGGCGAGCGTTTCGCGGTGCGTAACTCCGGTGCTCACACCGTGGTGGAAGGCACAGGCGATCACTGCTGCGAGTACATGACCGGTGGTTTCGTCTGCGTTCTGGGCAAGACCGGTTACAACTTCGGCTCAGGCATGACTGGCGGTTTCGCCTACGTGCTCGACCAGGACAACACCTTCGTTGACCGGGTCAACCACGAACTGGTGGAAATCCAGCGGATCAGCGGTGAGGCGATGGAAGCCTATCGCAGCCACTTGCAACGCGTGCTGAACGAATACGTCGAGGAAACCGACAGCGAGTGGGGTCGTAACCTCGCTGAAAACCTCGATGACTATCTGCGTCGTTTCTGGCTGGTCAAGCCCAAGGCTGCCAACCTGAAATCGTTGCTTTCCAGCACCCGTGCCAACCCGCAGTGATATGCGCCTGAAGAGTTTGATGAGGTTTTAACTATGGCTGAACGTCTGAATAACGACTTCCAGTTCATCGATGTCGGGCGCAAGGATCCGAAGAAGAAACTGTTGCGTCAACGCAAGAAAGAGTTCGTGGAAATCTACGAACCGTTCAAACCCCAGCAGTCGGCCGACCAGGCCCACCGCTGCCTGGGTTGCGGTAACCCGTATTGCGAATGGAAGTGCCCGGTGCACAACTTCATTCCCAACTGGCTCAAATTGGTGGCCGAGGGCAACATCCTCCAGGCCGCCGAACTGTCGCACCAGACCAACACCCTGCCGGAAGTCTGCGGTCGGGTGTGTCCACAGGATCGTCTGTGCGAGGGTGCCTGCACCCTCAACGACGGTTTCGGTGCGGTGACGATCGGTTCGGTCGAGAAGTACATCACCGACACCGCGTTCGCCATGGGCTGGCGTCCGGACATGTCCAAGGTCAAGCCGACTGGCAAGCGTGTTGCGGTAATCGGTGCGGGCCCTGCGGGCCTGGGCTGTGCCGACGTACTGGTGCGTGGTGGCGTGACGCCGGTGGTGTTCGACAAGAACCCGGAAATCGGCGGTCTGCTGACCTTCGGCATTCCTGAGTTCAAGCTGGAAAAGACCGTGCTGAGCAATCGCCGCGAAGTCTTCACCGGCATGGGCATCGAGTTCCGCCTGAACACCGAAGTGGGCAAGGACGTGACCATGGAACAACTGCTCGAAGAATTCGATGCGGTCTTCATGGGGATGGGCACCTACACCTACATGAAGGGCGGCTTCGCCGGCGAGGACCTGCCGGGCGTGCACGATGCGCTGGACTTCCTGATCGCCAACGTCAACCGCAACCTGGGCTTTGAAAAGTCGCCGGAAGATTTCGTCGACATGAAAGGCAAGAAGGTGGTGGTGCTGGGCGGCGGCGACACGGCGATGGACTGCAACCGTACCTCGATTCGTCAGGGCGCCAAGGCGGTGACCTGTGCCTATCGTCGTGACGAAGCGAACATGCCGGGTTCGCGCAAAGAGGTGAAGAACGCCAAGGAAGAAGGAGTGAAATTCCTCTACAACCGCCAGCCGATCGCAATCGTCGGTGAAGACCGTGTCGAGGGCGTGAAGGTGGTCGAGACCCGTCTCGGCGAGCCGGATGCCCGTGGCCGTCGCAGCCCCGAGCCGATCCCGGGTTCCGAAGAGATCATCCCGGCCGACGCTGTGGTCATCGCGTTCGGTTTCCGCCCAAGCCCGGCGTTGTGGTTCGAACAGTTCAGCATCCAGACCGACAGCCAGGGCCGCGTCGTGGCGCCGGAGCAAGGCCAGTACAAGCATCAGACCAGCAACCCGAAAATCTTCGCCGGTGGCGACATGGTGCGCGGTTCCGACCTGGTGGTGACGGCGATCTTCGAAGGCCGCAATGCCGCCGAAGGAATCCTGGATTACCTGGGCGTCTGATCGACGCCTGACCCTGTAGGAGCCGGCTTGCTGGCGATGAACGATAACGCGGTGTACCTGATACACCGCGTCGTCTGAATCGCCAGCAAGCCGGCTCCTACAGTGTTTTGTGGTGCTGCAAAGTCTGCATTTCACCGCGACAAATTGACCCGATAGACAAAAGGATCGGCTCTTGCCGTGCCTTTTGCGTCGCGCTCTGAGAAAATGCCCGCACTTTTTTTCCGGATGCCGACATGACTGCCCTGAAGAACGACCGTTTCCTTCGCGCCCTGCTCAAGCAACCCGTAGACGTCACCCCTGTGTGGATGATGCGTCAGGCCGGTCGCTACCTGCCTGAATACCGCGCCAGCCGTGCCAATGCCGGTGACTTCATGAGCCTGTGCATGAACCCGGCGTTCGCGTGCGAAGTCACGATGCAACCGCTCGACCGCTATCCGCAACTGGATGCGGCGATCCTGTTCTCCGATATCCTGACCATCCCCGATGCCATGGGCCAAGGCCTGTACTTCGAGACCGGCGAAGGTCCGCGCTTCAAGAAAGTTGTCAGCACCCTGGCTGACATCGAAGCCTTGCCGATTCCTGATCCACAGAAAGACCTCGGCTATGTGATGGACGCAGTCAGCACCATCCGCCGCGAACTGAACGGCCGTGTGCCGCTGATCGGTTTTTCCGGCAGCCCATGGACCTTGGCCACCTACATGGTTGAAGGCGGTTCGTCGAAAGACTTCCGCAAGACCAAGGCCATGCTCTACGACAACCCGCAAGCCATGCACCTGCTGCTGGACAAGCTCGCGCAGTCGGTCACTTCGTATCTCAATGGCCAGATCCTGGCCGGCGCGCAAGCGGTGCAGATCTTCGACACCTGGGGCGGCAATCTCTCGGCGGCGGCGTACCAGGAATTCTCCCTGGCCTACATGCGCAAAATCGTCAGCGGCCTGATCCGTGAACACGAAGGCCGCAAAGTGCCGGTCATCCTGTTCACCAAGAACGGCGGCCTGTGGCTGGAAAGCATCGCCGACGCCGGTGCTGACGCACTGGGCCTGGACTGGACCTGCGACATCGGTGAGGCCCGTCAGCGCGTCGGCAACAAAGTCGCCCTGCAAGGCAACATGGACCCGACCGTGCTTTACGCCAAGCCAGAAGCCATCCGCGCCGAAGTCGGCCGGATTCTCGCCAGCTACGGCAAGGGCAGTGGCCACGTGTTCAACCTCGGCCATGGCATTACGCCGGAAGTTGATCCGGAGCACGCAGGCGCTTTCTTGCGCGCGGTGCATGAATTGTCGGCGCAGTATCACGAGTGATCGTCGCCCGATAAAAAACGCCCGGCATTTGCCGGGCGTTTTTGCATCAAAATCAAAAAGATCGCAGCCTTAAGCTTTCAAATTCTCCAACGGCGGCAACTTCGCCAATTTCAACGCCACCAACAGCGCAATCACCAGCAATCCGCTGATGAACAGCCCGATCCCGTTCCAGCCACCCAGATGCCAGGCCATACCGCCCGCCGTCCCCGCGATACTCGACCCGGCGTAATAGCTGAACAGGTACAACGACGTCGCCTGCCCCTTGGCCTTGGTCGCGCGACGACCGATCCAGCTGCTGGCCACCGAATGCGCGCCGAAGAAGCCGAAGGTGAAGACCAGCATGCCGAAGATCACTACTGGCAGGGGCGTAAACATCGTCAACGCAAGGCCCGCGAGCATCACCACAATGGTTACCCAGAGCACTTTGCGCCGGCCGAGCTGGTCGGCCAGGGCGCCGATTTTCGCCGAGCTGTAGATGCCCGACAGGTACACCACCGAGAGTAGCCCGACGAGGGCCTGGTCCATGTGATACGGCTCGGCCAGCAGGCGATAGCCGATGTAGTTGAACAGGGTAACGAACGCGCCCATCAGCACGAACGCTTCGACAAACAGCAGCGGCAGGCCGGCGTCGCGAAAGTGCATGGTGAAGCCGTCGAGCAGGCTACGCGGGTGCAGCGAGCGGGCGTGGAAATTGCGCGACTCGGGAAGGATTTTCCAGAACACCGCAGCGGCAATCAGCGCCAGGCCGCCGATGACCAGCATTGCCGTGTGCCAGCTGACGAAGTCGATCAGCACCCCGACGATCAAGCGTCCACACATGCCGCCGATGGCGTTGCCACCGATGTACAAGCCCATGGCCAGGCCGATGTGCTGCGGGTGAATTTCTTCACTCAGGTAAGTCATTGCCACCGCCGCCAGACCGCTCAGCGACAGCCCGACCAGCGCCCGCATCACCAGCACGCCTTGCCAGCTCGGCATCATCGCACTGGCCATGGTGCAGAGTGCGGCGGCGAACAGTGCGGCGACCATCACCGGTTTACGCCCGATGCGATCGGAGATGGGGCCGGTGATCAGCAAGCCGATGGCGAGAAGGCCGGTGGCGACCGACAGGATCAGGCTGCTCTGGGCCGCATTGATGGAAAACTCGCGGGACAGCAGCGGCATCATCGGCTGCACGCAGTAGAGCAGGGCAAAGGTCGCGAAGCCTCCGGAGAACAGCGCCAGCACCGTGCGCATAAACATCGGTGTGCCTTTCTCGATGTAGATCTCGTTGCGTTCAGCGACGACATCATTCAGCGCGGCGGGCGGGATTTCATGGGCGAGTGGGGCGACAGCAGTTTTCACTTCGGACCTCGGAGGACGCAGCCGGTCAGGCAATGAAAAAATCATATAGCTGGCTAATGTTTCTATCCAATATATTGTTCGACCTGTTTGATAGGTTTAACGACCTAATGGAGTTTTCATGGAATTGCGTCACCTGCGCTACTTCATTGCCGTCGCCGAAGAACTGCATTTCGGCCGCGCCGCCCAAGTGCTGGGCATCTCGCAGCCGCCGCTGAGCCAGCAGATTCAGGCGCTGGAACAGGAAGTGGGGGCGCGTCTGTTCGAGCGGACCAATCGTCGGGTCGAGCTGAGTGAGGCCGGTCGGCTGTTTCTGGAAGAGGCGCGGCTGGCGCTGGCGCAGGTCGACAAAGCGGCGGATGTGGCTCGGCGGGCACAACTTGGTGAATTGGGTGAACTGAAGATCGGCTTCACCTCGTCGGCGCCGTTCAACTCGACCATTCCCCAGGCGATTTTCTCATTTCGCCAGCGCTTCCCGGCGGTGCACCTGAACCTGCGGGAAATGAGCAGCACCCAAGTGGCCGATGCGCTGGTGGACGAGTCGATCGAGGTCGGCATCATGCGACCGTTGGGCTTGCCGGACTCCCTCAGCGTGGTGGAACTGATGCGTGAGCCATTGGTGGCGGTGCTCAGCTCCAAGCATCCGCTGGTGGATGGCAGCGAAGAAGGTCTGTTCCTGTCCGCTCTGGCCCTCGAGCCGTTCGTATTTTTCCCGCGCAGCTATGGCAGCGGTCTGTACGCACAACTGCTCAGCCTAGCGCGGGACGCCGGCTTCAGCCCGCACTTTGCCCAGGAGGCGGGCGAGGCGATGACCATCATCGGGCTGGTGGCGGCGGGTTTGGGGGTATCGGTGTTGCCGGCGTCTTATCAGCGGATGCGCATTGATGGCGTGGTGTATCGGCCATTGCTCGATCCAGAGGCGATTTCGGCGGTGTGGCTGGTGCAGCGCAAGGATCAGAAGTCGCCGATGGCCAAGGCGTTTGTGGAGTTGTTGACGCGCAAGCTGACACCATAGGGCTTCAAGGCTTTTATTGGGAGCAGCCCTAGGTCTTTTAGCGTATCGGCCGATACTGTCATTGGACTCATCACAAACCAGGGAGATACAGGATGTTCAAGCAGTTAACGTTCACCGCATTGCTGGCATTGTTTGCTCTGACCGGTGGTTGTGCTTCGGTAAAAATGGCCGATGAAACCCTGGACGCTCAAGCGAAGACGTTCCAGGTAAGCCCCGACAAAGCCAATATCTATGTTTATCGCAACGAGAGCATGGGTGCCGGGGTGAAAATGCCGGTGACCCTCAATGGCAAGCCTGTAGGGCAGACAGTCGCCAAGTCCTATCTGATGTTGGCTGTCCCGGCTGGCCAGCAGACTCTGGTGTCTTCGGCGGAAAACGACTCGGAACTGAAACTCACCGCAGAAGCGGGCAAAAACTACTTTGTCTGGCAGGAAGTGAAAGTGGGTTTCATCAAGGCGCGTAACAACCTGCAAGTCGTCGACGACAAGACAGGCCGTGCTGGTGTCGCTGAAAGCAAGTTGATTCAAGCGCAGTAAGTGTCTGGGCGGCCCCTGCGCTGAGCGTGGGGGCAAGCCCCCTCGCCACAAGTGTTGTTACTGGACCTTCGCCAAATCCCCCTTCAACGCAACCCCGGCCATGATCGCCCCGGTGTGGTACTCATACGTCTTGGCATCCTTACGCTCATTGCTCTTGTAGAAGCTGACGATGTTGGTCACGGCGTTGGCGCCGGCATGCTGGTCTCCTTGACCCTGGTATTTCGTTTACGACCAGCGGCGGAAGATCAACGAGGTGTTGACCCCACCAAAAGCGAAGTTGTTGTTCATCACGTACTGGTTGCTCATCTGCCGGAATTCACCGCGCAGGTAATCGAGCTTGCCGCACTGGGGATCGACCTCATCGAGGTTGAAGGTGTGCACGTACAGGTCGCGGTTCATCATTTCGATGCTGAACCAGGACTCCAGCGCGCCGCAGGCTCCCAGGGTGTGGCCGAGGAAGCTCTTCTGCGAGCTGATCGGCATGTGTTCGCCGAACAAACTGTTGGTCGCCAGTGTTTCGGCAATGTCGCCCTGTTCTGTCGCCGTACCGTGACCATTTACATAACCGATGGCGCTTGGGTCGAGCCCGGCGTCTTCCAAAGCCAGCTCCATGGCCCGGCGCATGGTGATCAGCTCGGGGCGGGTGGCATGCTGGCCGTCGGCGTTGCTGCCGAAACCGACGATCTCGGCGTGGATGCGGGCGCCACGCGCCAGGGCGTGTTCGAGTTCTTCGAGTACCAGCATGCCGCCGCCCTCACCGATGACCAGGCCATCGCGGCCGCTGTCGTAAGGGCGCGGGCTGGTTTGCGGGGCATCGTTTTTCAGGCTGGTGGCGTAGAGCGCATCGAACACCATGGCCTCGGTCGGGCACAGCTCTTCGGCACCGCCGGCGAGCATCAGCGGCAGGCGGCCGAACTTGATCGACTCGTAGGCGTAACCGATGCCCTGGCTGCCGCTGGTGCAGGCACTGGAGGTCGGGATCAGTCGGCCGGTGAGGCCGAAGAAGATGCTGATATTCGCTGCCGTGGTGTGCGGCATCATCCGCACGTAGGAGTTGGCGTTCAGGCCTTCGGCCACCGAATTGAGCAACATTTTGCCGAACGCCTTGATCTCGTCGGTGCTGCCGGTGGACGAGCCGCAGGACACGCCCATGCGCCCGTCCTTGATCGACTCGTCACCCAGCAGCCCGGCGTCCGCCAGGGCCTGTTCTGCAGCGCCGACTGCCAGCCGCGATACCCGGCCCATGCTGCGCAGTTGCTTGCGCGTCCAGTGGCCGGGCACCTGGAAGTCGTCGATCGGCCCGGCCAGGCGGGTATTGAGTTCGGTAAAGCGATCCCACTCGTGCATGCGACGAATGCCGCTGCGGTTGGCGGCGAAGTTGGCGGCGATGGTGTCCCAGTCGCTGCCCAGTGAGGTGATGCCGGCCATGCCGGTGACGACGACGCGCTTCATCAGCACAGGCCTCCGTTGACGGCCAGAACCTGCCGGGTGATGTACGAGGCTTCCGCCGACATCAGGAAATTCACTGCACTGGCCACCTCTTCCGGGGTGCCCATGCGTTGTGCGGGGATCATTTTCATCAGTTCTTCCACCGGCACGTTTTCATCGAGCATCGCCGTGTCGATCAGGCCGGGTGCGACACAGTTAACCGTGATTTTGCGCTTGCCCAGCTCAATCGCCAACGCCTTGGCCGCGCCGATCAGCCCGGCCTTGGAGGCGCTGTAATTGACCTGCCCGCGATTGCCGATCAGCCCGGACACCGAAGTAATGCAAACAATCCGCCCGGCGGCGCGACGACGGATCATCGGCATCATCACCGGGTGCAGCACGTTGTAGAAACCGTCGAGGTTAGTGCGCATCACCACATCCCAATCCTCCTCGCTCAGGGCCGGAAAAGCGCCGTCGCGGGTCAGGCCAGCGTTGAGCACCACGCCATAATAGGCGCCATGGGCTTCGACATCGGCTTCAAGAATGGCTTTGCAGCTGGCGCGGCTGCTGACGTCGAATTGCAGGATGCGCGCGTTGCGGCCCAAGGCTTCCACTTCGGCTTTGACGGCTTCGGCGTCCGCCAAGCCGCTGCGGCAGTGCAGCACGATGTCATGCCCGGCCCGGGCCAGACGCAATGCGATGGCGCGGCCAATACCACGGCTGGAGCCGGTGACCAGTACGGATTCAGTCATCACTCGACTCCTTGGGATTCATGCAGATATTGAGCGGCTTGAGGCGGGCGGAACACGTTCAACCGGGCGGTCGCGTGGATGCCGGGGGCGGTGATGTGGCATTCGAACACGCCCATGCCGTTGTCGTCTTCCAGCGAGCGTATCCCATGGATGGTCAGCTCGGTGCCGGCGGGGAAGTGTTCCACGTTGCATTCGAATTTGCGGCTGCCGAGCAGGAAGCCCAGTTCCACCGCATTGCCTTTCTGGCGCGCATGGCAGCCGGCATAAGCGGCGACGCTCTGGGCCATCAGCTCGATGCCGACCCAGGCCGGCAGACTGCCGTCGGGGCGATTGAACAGGCCGCCGGGTTTGACGGTGAGTCGGGTATAGATCTGCTCGTCGTCGAACGACAGGATCTGATCGATGAGGATCATGTCGCCGGCATGGGGCAGCAATTCGGCGAGCGGCCAGGTAATCATGAGGCGTCTCCGATAATCAGGCTGACGTTATTGCCACCAAAGGCAAAGGAATTACTCATCAGGTAGCGGGGTGCAATGGACGTCAGGTGGTCGGTCGGGGTCACCCAATGCAATGCCGGCAACTCGGGGTCGGGCTGCCCGTCCCAGACATGGGGCGGCAGGACATGCTCGTGGTTATCCGCGCTCAGGCTCAACCAGCAGAACGCCGCTTCCAGGGCTCCAGCGGCGCCGAGGGTATGGCCGGTCATCGGCTTGGTCGACGAGCAGGGCACGCCTTGTGGAAACAGCGCCGTCACAGCCAGGCTTTCCATGGCGTCATTGTGTTGGGTGGCGGTGCCGTGCAGGTTCAGATAGCTGATCTGTTGGGGTTGCAGGCCTGCGCGGCTCAAGGCTTTGTGCATGGCTTGCCGGGCGCCACGGCCGGTGGGTTCCGGCGCGGAAATATGGTGTGCATCGGAGCTGGCGCCACTGCCGAGCAAAGCAATCGGTTGGCTGCTGCCGGCGGTTTTGCTCATCAGGAACAGCACCGCGGCTTCGCCGATATTGATGCCGTTGCGGTTCGCCGAGAACGGGTTGCAGCGCTGCTCGGACACCGCTTCCAGGGCTGAGAAGCCATTGAGGGTCAGCTTGCACAAACTGTCGACACCACCGCACAACACAGCATCGCACATGCCCAGGTCGAGCAGCCGTTGGGCACTCATCAGCGCGCGGGCGCTGGAGGTGCAGGCGGTGGAGATCACATAGGCCGGGCCGCTCAATTGCAGCCAGTCGGCGAGAAACGTCGCCGGAGCGCCGAGCTCTTGCTGCTGATAGTCATAATCGGCCGGGAAGTGATGTTCACGGATGTAATGGGCCAGGCCGCGGCTGGCCTCGTCGATGCCTGAGGTGCTAGTGCCCAGAATGACGCCGATACGGTCGCGGCCGTAGGTCTGGATCGCCTGCTCGATGTCTTGGCGAATTTGCAGCGCGGCCTCCAGCAGCAATTGATTGTTGCGACTGCTTTGATGAGCCAGCTCAACCGGAATCGGTGCCAGCTCACCACGCACCGCCGCCACGGGCAACGAGCGCTCCGCGACCCAGCCGGCCTCGTTGCGTATGCCCGAGCAATCGCCGGCAAACAGGTTGCGGGCGACTTCCTGCTTGTCGCGGCCGAGGGCGCAGATTACCCCGAGGGCATTCAGGTAAGCGGTCATGGCGTGTTTTCGCCTAACGGGGTGACGCGATAGTGCGGGCCTTGGGATACGTTCAATTCAAAGCTCGGTGGTTGCGAAAGACTTGGTTGTGAATAGCGGATGTTCCAGCGCGCTGACAATGATCGTTGCCCGTCATGCTGCCGGGCAGCGGGATAGTTGCCGTGCAACTCGCCTTCGGGAGTCAATGCAAACAACAGGGCGGCGAACAGCTCCCGGGCTTCCGGATTGGGTGGTAGCAGACCGTCGGCTTGCCATTGGCCATCGATCAGTTTCTGTCGTGCCACGGGAATTCCCAACGGGTCCATCATCGACCACCGAATGCCCGGGCCTTCACGCTGGATCACCAGCAGCCAGTCCTGACGCTGCTCGGCCATCTGCCGTTCGATGTGCAATTGCAGCGGCAACGCCAGGTTCGGGGTTCGCTCGGGCAGCGGCGTCTGGCTAGCACAGGCGCTCAGCAGCAGGACACAACCCAGAAGCAGCAAACGGATCATCAGACACTCTCTTCAAGGGGCTTGCGCGCGACCACATTGACCAGGGTTTCTTCCCGTTGGCCAAAGGGTTTTGGCTGACGCAAGCCGAAGCGTTCGAGCAGGCCGAAATCCTTGGCGCGACTCCACCACAAGTAAGGGTAAGACACGTTTTGCGGGCCGAATTCAAAACCCTGCCGACGAATCATCTCCAGGTAGCCGGCGGCGCTCTTTTGCACGTGCATCGGGTGGCGGAACAGCCAGCGAATCACCCACGTATCAATGTAAGCCTCGGTGGACTCGGCGAACAGCAGATAACCGCCCGGCTTGAGCACCCGATAGAACTCGGCCAGGGCCTGATCCTGCTCGACAAGATGATGGAAGGTCTGGTGACAGAACAGCAGATCGACGCTGGCGTCCGGCACTTTAATGCTCGCGCAGTCACTGCCGATCAGCTCTACCTCCATGCCCTGGCGGGCCGCTTCTTCTCCGCTCAGGTTCAGGCTGTGAGGGTCGGCATCCAGCCCGATCAGGCGTTTGGGTGCGAAGGTCTGGCGCAGGTACTGGAACGACTTGCCCTGGCCGCAGCCGGCGTCGAGCAAGACCGGTTTGTTGGGCAATGGCTCGCTGAACAGGCTGCGCAAATCGTTGATCGCCACTCGCAATACATGGTGCTGCCAGGTGTGGCTGCGCAGGAACCAGAAGCCGAAACGGGTTTCTTCGACGTAGTTGTCGCTCCAATAACTCATGTCGCATCCTTTGCGCACAGGTCCGAGATCATCCGCAGTCGACGTTTAGGTTCGCTGACGAACGGGTTGCGTTCATCCCAGGCGTAACCCGCGAGGATCGAGCTGATCATGCGGCGAATATCCTCTGTACCGCCCTGATAAAAAATCACGTCCTGAAAGGTCCCGGCGTACCAGCCTTCGACGTAGCAACGGAAGGTGTCGACGCCGCGCTTGAGCGGTTCGGCGAATTCGGTCTGCCAGTCGACGCTTTCACCTTGCAGTTGGCGGTGCAGCACCCCGGCGGCCATGCTCGCCGAACGCATGGCGATGGTCACGCCGGAGGAGAACACCGGGTCGAGAAATTCTGCGGCATTGCCCAACAAGGCGAAGCCAGGGCCATGCAGGGTTTTGACGTTGGCCGAGTAGCCGCCGATGGTCCGCGCAGGGGTATCCCATACGGAGTTGTTCAGCACCCCGGCCAGGCTTGGCGTTTCGGCGATGAAACCGCGCAGGCAATCGTCCAGATTCTCGGTGCGGCCTGCGAAGTGTTCGGCGGCTGCCACGACGCCCACCGAGCAGCGACCGTTGCTGAACGGGATGGTCCAGAACCAGATGTCGCGCTGGGTCGGATGGGTGGTAATGAGGATTTTTTCCCGTTCGAAAGCCGGGCTGTCGATACAGTCTTCGACGTGGGTGAACACCGCCTGGCGCACCGGAAAGTTCGACGGTGCCTCAAGGTCCAGCAAGCGAGGCAGTACGCGACCGTAGCCGCTGGCATCGAGCACGAAATCGGCCTCGACGCGGTATTGGCTGCCATCTTCGCGAAGTACATCGAGCTGCGGTTTCGCCAAGCTGAAATCAACGCTGACGATGGCTTCGCCGTAACGGACGTCGACTCCCTGCAATTCAGCCTGGTCGGCCAGCAGCTTGTCAAAGTCGGCGCGCTGGACCTGGAAGGTCGTCGGCTTGCCGTTGCTGAACGTCTCGCCGAAATCGAAGGTGCTGTACTGATCGCCCCAGGCGAATGCCGCACCGTTCTTCAACTGGAAACCGGCCGCATTGACCGCGTCGAGCATGCCGGCTTCTTCGACGAAATCCAGGCAGTGGGACAGCAGGCTTTCACCGATGGAAAACCGTGGGAAATGCTGGCGTTCGATCATCAGCACATCATGGCCTTTGCGCTTGAGCAGCGCGGCGGCGATGGCGCCCGAGGGGCCGGCACCGATCACCACCACCTGACGACGTTCCATTTCAACTGTTGGCACGGGTGCTCCTTGCCGGGGCGGCGATGTTCAAAGGGATTCGGTGCATGCCGGCGAGTGCCGGCAGCAGGGTTGCGATCAGGCCCATCAACATCAGCGCGAAATACAGCTCGGGGCTGATGAGTTGTTGTTGCAGCAGCAGGTTGAGAAAGACGATTTCGCTCAAGCCGCGGATATTCAGTAAAAGGCTTTCCCGCCAGCGGCTGGCACCTTCAAACGAGACGCCGGCCCAGCCGAGGCCCAGCCAGTTGCCCAACAATTTGCTGGCGATCGGCAACAGAAGAAGCGCGGCCAATTGCACCCCACCGAGACTGTCGAGGGCGTTGTGCACGTTGATCTGCACGATGCCGAACGTGAGGATCAACGGGATGGCGATCCAGGTCTGCAAACGACTCATCCACGCCGTCGGCAATGGCAGCACCAACGGCACCTTGAGCGCGGCCATGCACAGTAGGTAACCAATGCCGAAAATCAGCGCATTGAGCTTGAAGTGTTCGGCAACCACCAGCAGTGCAAAGAAGCAGCCGCTGTACAGCAACGGTTGGCGCAAGCCGAGCAGTCGCAGCAACAACGGCAGGCAGGCGCCGGCCAGCGGCAGCAACAGGCTGCTCAGGTGCAGGCTGCCCTGGGCGAACGCGAACAGGGTCCAGCAAGTCAGGTCGATCAATATCGCGGTCTGCACCAGGCGTCGGGTGGCGGCGGGCGGGTAGTTGATGTGTCGCAGGTACAGGTACAACACCGGAATCGCTGTGATGGCGAACAACAGACCGACCGCCAGCGAGCTGATCCACGGCTGTGGCGGCAGTAGCCAGACCGCTGTCGCCAGCCCGCAGGCAAACGGAATGCAGAAACTCGGCAGGGCGATTTTCAGGCTCTGGCGATCCAGTCGCAGGTCGATCACGTCGCTGAGGATGTGCCCCAGCAGCAAGGCAAAGCTCAGGCTGTAGAGGTTCTTCAGCCAACCCGGCGAGATCAGGTCGGCACCGCTCAGTTGCCAGCCCGGTTCGATCCAGAAATACATCAGCAGCGGCAGGCCGAAGGTTGCCAGCAACAACTGGCTGACGATCGGAATCAGACCGAAACGTCTACCGACATGGGTGGCCATGGCGAACAACACCAGGGCCATGACCCAGAACGCCGCGACCATCATGCTGCTGGCTCCGCAACCGGGGCGGTGTGGACTTGGCGTCCGGCCCACGGCGCCAGGATGAAGCTGTACGCCAGGCCGAGGCTCACCGACAGGCCGAAGTTGCTCACAGCCGGTGTGCTGGACACCGCCAGCAGGCCAAACGATAGCCATGTGGTTGCGGCTGCCAGCATGGTGCCCAGCAGGCTCGCGGCGGCACCGCCGATCTGTTCGCGCATGAGGATCGCGTAGTCGACGCTGATGGCCGTCACCAGCAGCAGGCCGAACAGGCTGAACAGCGTCAGCGGCTGACCGAGCCAGCCGAGGCTTGCCAGGCTGCACAGGGCCGCCAGCAGCGGCAGGGAGACGATTCGCAGCGCGCCACCGAGACCGAATGGCAGGATCAGCACCAGCACGATCAACACGCAGGAGGCGAGTTTCAATTCAGCGGCGCTGATTTGAGTTGCGGCAAATACCTTGTTCAGGTCGCCGAGGCGGTCGACCAGTTGCACACCCGGCAAGTCCAGCGCCTGGACCCGCAACAACGCGGGATTGTTCAAGCCTTGCAGGCTGACCATCGCGGCCACGCCGTTATCGGTCGGCCCCAGCCACAGGGTGCGGTAGGGCTCGGCCAATGGGCCGGCCAGGGCCGCGTCGATATCTTCGGTGGGCAGCGCCTGTAGCTTCACCAACTCGGCTTGCAGCGCGTCAGCAGGCACGCCAAGGTCGAGCAACGGTTGCCAGAACTGCGGCAGCTTGCTCAGTGCATCACGCACTTTGTGCTGTTCGTTCGGCGGGCTGACCAGTTGGTTGAGCGACAGGTAGCCCTGGAGTTTTTCCAGGTTGACCAATTGATCCAGGCGCTCGCTCAGTGCCGTTTGGCGTTCGAGCAACTCCTGCTGATTGGCCGCGCGCACCAGGAAAAACTGGCTGGTGGGTTGATAGCCGGTGATGCGCGCAATGGTCTGGGCTTCGTCCGTCAGTTGCTGCGGTGCGCCGACCCATTGGCGAATGTCGTTTTTGGTCTGCAACTGCAACAGACCGCCAACACAGAAGGCGATCAACAGCGCCAGCAACACCGGCGTGCGTACGTATTTGAGCAGCAATTCACGCAGTGCCAGCAAAGACTCGGCGATACGCATCGGCCATTGCGCCGGACGCAGTTGCGCGCCCTTGAGCAGCGCCGGCAGCAGGCACACCGCCGACAGATAAGCGCCGAGCAGGCCAGCGGCGGAGAACACGGCAATCTGGGTCAGGGCCGGGAACGGCGTCCAGGCCAGGGCCAGGTAGCCGATGCAACTGGTGATCAGGCTCAGCGTCAGCCCTGGCAGGGTCAGGCGCAACGCCGGCCAACTGTGCCAGGGTTTCAGGCTCCAGCTTTTCGACAGGTAATGCAGTGGGTAATCCACCGCCACGCCGATCAGGCTTGAGCCCAGCACCAGCGTCATCACATGCATCTGACCAAACAGCGCCACGCAGGCCACCGCGCCGAACAGCATGCCCACCAGCACCGGGACGAACGCCAGCACCACCCGCCAACGCCGGAAGGCCAGCAACAGCAGCAACAGAATCCCCACGGTGGCGCCGCCACCGACCCAGGTGATCTCGCGCGCGGCTTGCCGTTGACCGCTGGCGGCATACAGCAGGCCGCTGGCGGCGAGCAGTTGTACATCCGCCTGGGCGGCTTCTTCGCGACTGTGCTGGAGCAGGTCGGCCACTTGCAGCGGCAGGTTCATGTCGAATGCGTTGCCGACGGTTCGCGCCCGCAGCATCACCCAGCTCTTGCCGTCGGCATCGGCGGCCAGCACGCCGCTGCCGATGTCCAACTGCACCGAGCCGCGCTGTGGCTGGCTGTTCTGGATGCGCCCGGTCAGGCCGAGCCAGTCATCCTGGCTCGGCACCAGGCTGAACCCGGTGAAGGGATCGAACAGGGCTTGCACCCGTTGCTGGATAAAGGCGTCGGGGTGCTCGATGAGTTGCTGGCGGTCGGCCGCGGACAGCATCGCCAGTCGGCCTTGCAGCAATTGCGTGCGCAGCGCCGGCAAGTCGGCTTGCAGGTTCCACTGGACCTTTTCGAACACGCCGCTGGCCTGCCACTGCTCACCGATTTTTTGCGCCATGGCGATGGCTTGCTGACGGTTTTTATGGCCGACCAGCACCAGCATTTCCCGGTTCAGCGGTTCTTGCATGCGTTGTTCGGCGCGCAGTTCCAGCGCGTCCGGCGCGGTGCCTGGCACCAGTTCCATCAGGTTGGCGGACAGTGGAGCGCCATCGCGCCACTGCCAACCGGCAAGCGCGAGCACCGCCAGCAGCAGGATCAGAAACAGCCGTGGCAGCGTCCGTTCACTCGGCAAAGTCATGTTGCTCCGCATCGCTCAAAGGTTGGGCGCTGGTGCTGTCCTGCATGCGCAACAGGGTTCGGTCACCCTGGGTTTCGAGCAGCTCGATGTTGTGCACCAGTTCGCCGCCGTCAATGTTGATCTGGTTGAACACCTGCTTGAGCAGCATCGAACGCGGGGTCAGGGTCAGTTTCCAGTTCTGCGCATCGCCGCTCAGCGACAGCTCGAAATCCCGTTGCAGGCCACTGCTGTCGCCTTGCAGCACGGCGAGGAACAAACGGTTCTGTTCGGCGCCGGCACTCTTGTTCGGCAGCATTTGCCAGCCGCTGGCATCCCGCCGGGCAATGCCCTTGTCGCTGATGCGGTAGTCCTGTTGCAGCGGTGTTTTCAGCAGCCAGAGCAAGCCGTGACTCTTCGCCAGAACGAAGGTGCCCTTGCTGGTCAGCGGCTGGGGCAGGGCACGCAGGTGTTTTTCCTGGATGAAGTTGCCGTGGATCACATCGGGTTTGGCCAGTTGATCGCTCAGTTGCTGCAGATCGAAGGCCTGGGCCAACGATGAAAGCCCGAGCAACGCTAAAGCGCCAAGGCATTTGAAAAGCGAATTCATGGCAGCACCCTTTCAACCGCGTCGGTAAACACCTTGGGCGAAGCCAACTGCATTTCGCGGCTGCTCATGTCGACGGCAACCTGCACTGAAACAGCGCGGGTCAGACGTTCGCCGGTTGCGAGATCGCTGATCAGGTAATTGATCTTCAGTCGGTTCTCCCATTCCACCAGGCTGGCGCGCACATTCAGCTTCTGGCCGAACACGGCGCCGCGCACATAGCGCAACTGCAAGTCGATCACCGGCCATGCGTAACCCGACGCAACCATGGCGTCGTAGTTGTGGCCGATCCTGTCCAGCAGCGCACAGCGGGCGACTTCCAGGTATTTGACGTAATGGCCGTGCCAGACCACGTTCATGGTGTCGACGTCAAAGAACGGGACGAGGATTTCCGTATCGGTGTGAAGCACTCCCTTGCTACGCATGCAGCCTCCAGTGTTGCTCGGCGATGCGTTGCAGGCACAGGCGCAATTCGCCTTCCAGGGCGCGGTCTTCGATGACCGGCGGGAAGTCCTTGGCCAATTCTTCGTGCATCGCGGCCAGGGCCGGTGGCAGTGGGCGCGCGTCTTCAGCCTGGCCACGCAGCCACACGCCTTGATTGGCCGCCAGCAGGGTGGCAGCGGCGACCTGTTCGGTCAGCTCCAGCACGCGGATGGCGTCGCGAGCGGCGATGGTGCCCATGCTGACTTTGTCCTGGTTGTGGCACTCGGTGGAGCGCGAGAAGACGCTGGCCGGCATGGTGTTTTTCAGGGCTTCGGCGGTCCAGGCGCTGGTGCCGATCTGCACGGCCTTGAAGCCGTGATTGAGCATCGCACGGTCGGCGGTGGCGCCGGACAGGTTGCTCGGCAAGCCATGGTTGTAACGTTCGTCCACCAGCAGCGCGAGTTGACGGTCGAGCAAGTCGGCGACGTTGGCCACCAGGTTTTTCAGGCTGTCCATGGCGAACGCAATGTGGCCGCCGTAGAAGTGCCCGCCGTGCAGCACGCGTTCGGCTTCGGCGTCGATGATCGGGTTGTCGTTGGCGCTGTTGAGTTCGATCTCGATGAACGAGCGCAGCCAGTTCAGGCTGTCGGCCAGTACACCGAGCACGTGTGGCGCGCAACGCAGGGAGTAACGGTCTTGCAGGCGATGCAGCGGCGCGGTCGGCGCGTCGATCGCCAGATCCTTGCGCAACCACGCGGCGACTTGCATCTGCCCTGGATGGGGTTTGGCGGCGAACAGGCGCTCGTCGAAGTGCTCCGGGTTGCCCTGCAAAGCGACCACGTTCAGCGCGGTGATGCGCGTGGCCAGTTGCAGCAGGTAATCGGCACGGGCGTAAGCCAGGCACGCAAGGCCGGTCATCACGGCGGTGCCGTTCATCAGCGCCAGGGCTTCCTTGGGGCGCAATACCAGCGGTTGCCAACCCAGTTCCTTGTGCACATCAGCCGCTTGCCGGCGTTCGCCGCGGAACATCACTTCGCGCTCGCCGGACAAGGTCGCGGCGACGTAGGACAGCGGCGTCAGATCACCGCTGGCGCCCACGGAACCTTCTTCCGGAATCAGCGGCAGGATGTCGTGTTCGAGGAACGCTTGCAGGCGCTCCAGCAACTCCACGCGCACCCCGGACACGCCCTGGCACAGCGACTGCAAACGTGCCGCCAGCACCGCACGGGTGGCCTGGGCATCAAGCAGTTTGCCCAGGCCGCAGCCGTGGAATGTGTACAGATGACGAGGCAGGGCTTCGACGTGGTGCAGCGGCACCGCCACCACACAGGAATCGCCATAACCAGTGGTCACGCCATAGATCACGCCTTCCTTGTCCAGCAGGGAGTCAAGGAACTGCGGACCCTTGGCAATGCGCTGGCGAAACTCGGGGTCGCCCTGCAACTGCGTCGGCACCTGACGGTTGGCCAGGGCCAGCACGTCTTCGATGCACAAAGGGAGTTCGCCGAAGGTTACCGGCTCAAGCGTTGGCGTCGTCATCGGTCTTCCAGAAAGGGTAAAAGTTGAACCATTGTTGGGGCGCTTCGAGGCAATAGTGACCCAGGCGTTCGGCATAGCGCGAAGCCCACTGATGAATGACCTGTTCGCGCTCGCTACGTTTCCACACCACCGCCTCGGTGAACGGTTCGAGGGTCAGTCGATAGTCGCCCGTGGGTTTCTTCAGGCACAGCAGCAGATTGACCGGGCATTTCAGCAGACCGGCCAGCAGCCACGGGCCTTGCGGGAACGCTGCCTGGTGACCGAGAAAATCCACCGTCACGCTGCGCCCGCCATGAAGCGGCACACGGTCGCCGGCAATTGCCAGCCACTCGCCGCGCTCCAGGCGCTCATGCAGTTGCAACATGATCACCGGGTCGAGTTCGCTGACCTGGATCAGCCGCAGATTGGTTGCCCCGGCTTCGCCCAGCAGGCGGTTGAATTGCTCGGCGTGCTTGGTGTGCACCAGCACGTTCATGGTGACTTTCTCGCCGATCTCGGCCAGTGCCCGGCAGACCTCGAGATTGCCCAGGTGCGCGCCCACCAGCATCTGCCCGCGGGTGCCACGCAGTTTGTTGCGCAGCAGCGCCGGGTCGATGATTTCGATCTGTTCGATGCTCAGCTTGCCGTTCCACACGTCGAGTTTGTCGAGCATGGAGTCGGCGAAGGCCATGAACTGGCCGAACACCCGCCAATGAGTCGGACGCAATTCGCTGCGCCCGCTCCAGTCGGCGAGCCGCTGCTGGTATTGCCAGGCGCTTTGGCGGGCGCTGCGTCCGAACAGGAAAAAATACAGCACGATGCCGTAGAGCAGCGGGCTCAGCAGGCGTCGGCCCAAGACCTTTGCGCAGAATGCGGTGAACTTCATCAGCCAGAAACTGCCACGCTCCTGGCGGTCGGCCCAGTGCTGTTTGTCTACATTGCCGTTCATGCCCGCCACCGTTGCCAGAGGATCACCGGTGCTCGCAGCAACATGCCGAAGAACAGCCGGGTGTGCATGCTCGTAATCAGTACGTTGTCGTAGAACAGCCGGAAATGCGAAACGCCGTCCAGCGGGTAATGAACTCTGGTTTTCAGCCATTGCATCGGTTGATTGCGCCAGGCCAGGCGCACCAGAATGTCGGAGTCGAAGTCCATGCGCTTGCCGATCCTGGCCGAGTCGATCAGTGCCAGGGTTGGCGGTAATGGATAGACACGGAAGCCGCACATCGAGTCGCGAATCTGCAGTGACAGGGTGTTGATCCAGACCATGACGTGAGTCAGGTAGCGCGCGTACAAACGACCCTTCGGCACGCTGGCGTCGTATTGCGGATAGCCACAGATCACCGCTTCGGGATGGTTGCGTGAATATTCGATGAAGACCTTGACGTCTTGCAGGTCGTGCTGGCCGTCGGCGTCCACCTGCAAGGCATGGCTGAAGCCCAGGCGCGAAGCCTCCCGCAGGCCGGTCATCACTGCGCCGCCCTTGCCCTGATTGATGGTGAGCCGGATCAGATAAACCCTGTCGCGCTGCGCCAGTTGGTCGAGTACCTTGGCGCAGGCGGGGCTGCTGGCATCGTCCACCAGAATGCAGGGCAGGTCACAGGCAAGCAGCGCATCGACCACGGCAGTGATTGCGGTTTCGTGGTTGTAGACCGGGATTACGGCGCAGGGGTTATGCATCGCTGGCAGCCTCCAGCAAAATCCGCCCGCTGGAGCAGGTGGCGGTTTCGTTGCGATAGGCGAAATACAATTTGCCGCGCACCGGGTCGAAGCGCAGGTGCAACTGGATTTCATCGCCAGGGCGCACCAGTTGCTGGAATTTCAGCACTTCCATGCCGGCGAACTTTGCCGGCAGGTCCATCAATTGTTGGCCCAGGCTCATTGCCCACTCCACTTGCACCACGCCGGGCAATACCGGGGCCCGGGGAAAGTGTCCGCTGAAATACGCCAGGTCCGGCGGGACGGCCAGTTGCAGGCTCCACTCACCATCGGCTTCGACCTGCTCCAGCACTTGCGGCGCCTTTGGGCGGGGCGCCAGCAGCAAGGCTTCAACCTCAGCCTGGGGCAGTTTGCCCTGCGCGTTCAGCGGCAACTGCCGCAACAGGCGCCAGCGTCGTGGCAGGGCCAGCGTTTCACAGTGCTGGCTCAGATGCTGACGCAACGCCTGCGTGAGGCTGCGTCGTCCCTGATTGCGTAACGCGTGCATACCTCGCTCGCTGAGCACCAGCAGCGCCCCCAATGAGGCGCGGTTTTCCTGAACCACTCCCAGGCGCGCTTCGGCGACCCAGGCGTGCGCCATCAGCGCGTGTTCGAGCATTGGTAGCGAGATACGTTTTTCTTCCAGTTTGACGATCCGGTCCAGCCGCCCCAACAGCTCGAAACGGCCGTCGGCGGTGATGCGCGCGGCATCGGCGGTGTGTTCGATATGACCTTCCGGCAGGTATGGCGATGCGATAAGCAGGGCGCCATCGCTGTCCTGGCTCAGCTCCACGCCGGCGAAGGGCTGCCAGAGGTTCTGACCCTGACGCCAGGCGATGCCGCCGGTTTCCGAGCTGCCGAGGATCTCGGTCGGCCATTGTTGCAGGCGTTCGTGCAGGCTCTGCGCCGCTTCGGCGGGCAACGCACCACCGGAGGAGAACACTCGGCGCACTGCACTCAGCGCTGGCCAGTCGAGGTTGTCGCCCATGCGCTTGAGCAGCGCCGGGCTGGCAACCCAGGCGAAGGCCGGGTGTTCGCGGCTGGCGCGTTGCAAGTCTTCGGGGAAAGCCAGTTGCTTGCGCACGAACGAACGCCCGGCACACAGCGGCCACAACACCCGAAACAGCAGCCCGTAGATGTGCTGGGTGGCGACGCTGCCGATGATGCAGGCTTCGCCCAGATCTGCGCCCCACAAGTGCTCCAGCGCTTCGACTTCATTGGCCAGTTGGCGCAGGGTTTTGTCGATGCGCTTGGGTTCGCCACTGGAGCCGGAGGTGCACAGGCTCAGCTGACAACGATCCAGGTCCAGCGGGTGGGCCGGCAGCGGCGGATGCCGATAATCGCTCAGGTGTGCATCGTCGGCCTGATCGGTCAGCCACAGATCGACCTCGGTCGACCAGCGCTGGCGCGTCTGCGCTTGCAGGTCGGCGGGCAGCAGTACGCTGACCCCGGCACGCCAGGCGCCGAGCAGGGCAATGGCCAGGTCGGCGGCGTCTTCAAGATGCACGGCGATGCGCTGCACGCCCTGGGCTTGCAGACCGGCAGCCAGGCTCAGGGCCCGGTCGCACAATTGCGCGTGATTCAACGCCGGCTCGGCCGTCACGGCACGCTCCGGCTGAGCCTTGAGCAGCAGTTGCTCAAGTTTTATCCAATTCATGGGTGGCCTCGTACCCGTTGTCGTATCAGCCATTCAATGGCAAACATCAGGCCGATCAATCCATAGGAGATCAGGCCGGTGTACAACATCCACCAGCTCAGCGGCGCCCAAAGGGTCAGGGCGGCGGCGCACAAACCGTTGCAGAGAAAAAACACGCTCCAGGCAATGGTCACCTGGCGGGTGTAGCGAATGGCCCTGGGCGGTAATTCCGGTTCTCGCAGGCGGGCCAGGCGTTCGACCATCGGCGGGCCGTATTTCAGGCTAAGACCGAACAGCGCCAGCATGAACGCGCTGATCAGCACCGGGTACCAACGCAGCAGCACCGGGCTGTCGAACACTGCCAGCAGCAAGCAGAACGCGATGGCGGCCGTGGACATCCACAGGCTGCCGGGGCGCCGTTCGCCGGTCAGTGCTCGCGCCAGCCACAGGCTGCCCAGCAGCAGACCGAACTGCCACGGGGCAAAATGCTCCATGCCGAAATACACCGCAAAGGGGTACAGCAGGCCTGCGAGCAGCAGGCCAAGGCCGATCAGTCGGCTCATGCGGCGGGCTGAACCAGACGGTAGACCGCCTCGACCACGTCGCTGACGGTACGCACCGATTTGAATTCTTCGGCGGCGATTTTCTTGCCGGTCTGGCGTTTGATGTGATCGATCAGGTCGACCGCATCGATGCTGTCGATTTCCAGATCCTGGTACAGGTTGGATTCCAGGCTGATGCGCTCGGGGTCCAGCTCGAAGAGTTCGACCAGAGCATCGCGCAGGGTGTTGAAAATATCGTCACGAGTTTGCATGGTCCGGTCTCAAGCTGCCTGTTTTGCAGTGACGAACGCCGCAAGGCTCGCCACGTTGCTGAAGTGATTACGGGTGTCCTTGGCGTCGGCATCGATTTTGATACCGTACTTTTTCTGGATCGCCAGGCCGAGTTCCAGCGCGTCTACCGAGTCCAGGCCCAGGCCTTCGCCGAACAGCGTCTGGTTGTCGCCGATGTCGTCGACGCTGATGTCTTCGAGGCCCAGGGCTTCGATGATCAGCTCTTTGATTTCCTGCATCAGGCTAACGGTGTTCTGATCGCTCATCTTCGGCGAGCTCCTTGATAAAGTAAGAGTGCAAATAGTCGTTGAGCTTGCGCGAGGCCTGGGGTGCAGGGCCTTGCGTAGCGAAGGCCTGTGGGTCTATATCGGCCCCGACGCGAAAACTGAAGTGCACGCGGCGTTTGGGGATCCGATACCAGGGTTCGGCCTTGGTCAATGTGGTCGGGTTGACCTTGATAATCACCGGGGTGAGGATTCTCGCACCGCGCAGCGCGATTGCCGCGCCCCCCCGATGAAAGGCCGGTGGTTGGCCGGGTCGGGTCCGGGTGCCCTCGGGAAAGATGATCAGGGTCTGACCGCTTTTCAGCGCGTCGGCAGCGGCGTCGAGCATGTCCATGCTGCCATCGTTGCTGATGTATTCGGTACAGCGTAGCGGACCGCGAGTGAACGGGTTTTCCCAGAGGCTTTTCTTGACCACGCAGTTGGCGTGGCGCACCAGGCCGATCAAAAACACCACATCGATCAACGAGGGGTGGTTGGCGACGATCATTTGGCCTGGACGCCCGAGCTTTTCCGCCCCCTGTATGTCATAGGTCAGCACGCCACTGCGCGCCATGAACCGAATGAAAAACCAGAAACACCGACTGACCGTATGTCGCGCGCGCTGACGATGGACCTGAGCGTCTCCCGGCAGGCAGTTCAACAACGGGAACACCACCAGTCGCAGGCACAGGCTGCTCAACCCGAACAGGGTGAAGCTTGCGGCGGTGGCCAGCAGGCGCCAGTAGTAGGCGTCGCGGTTCTTATCGGTTACGGGTTGCGTTGCCAGGTCCATACACGATTTTTCCAGGCATGTTGGCAGGTTGTTTGCTGGCCGAGCAGCGTACGCAACAGATTCAGGGCATGGGGCCAGCGGGCTTTGGACAACGTGTGCGGGGCGCTGTTCAGCGATAGTTGCCACTGATTGCCGGGGGTGATCAACAGGCCGACCGCATAAGGGAAAGGCACATCATCGATCCAGGCGGAGTAGGCGGCGGGCGGTTGCTCTTCGGTGACGATCAGCAGTACTGCGGGCGCGCCTTCCTCAAGCAGCGCCGCGGCCTCCAGCATGCCGTGTTCAAGGCCATCGCCTGCGGCGGCGAGGGCGGTCATTTCGCTGGTTTCGCCACGCATGATCGACCACAGACCGATGACCGCGTTGTGCACCGACAGGCTGAACTGGGTGGGCGACAACGGTTGGTCGGTCGCCAGATCGCTGAGAATTTCGAAGGTGCGCGGGGTTTCGCCGTGGCGAGAAATAAAGACCAACGGTAAATCCGGATGACCATCGGCCAAGGGCCAGCCGACACTGAACGCCATCCGCGCCAGACGGCTGAGTCGCCGACGCTGCATGGCCGGCAGAAACGACACATCCGGGGCGGCATCGCTGGGCTCGAGCACGACCGGTTGTCGGCTCCAGGCCTGCCAATCATCCACGCTTTCAAGCCCAGGGGCCCAAGCGCGCCATTGGGCGATGTTGAAGTTGATCACAGACATTCATCCCGCCCCTGCGGGCTTCCTTTAACGCGGTGAGTCGCAAGAACCGCGGCTGACCTGACGTGGCGCTTAACGCCGAGTGGCGCGCATTATCCCGGTGCTGCGGACGTGTAGCAAATGCTGGTTACATTTTGCGCAACGAAATGTACCGTCTGGTTCGCGAAAGGCTGTCATTTGGCCATTATCCACAATGCGGCGGACATGTCTGTCGGCACTGTCTGCTATCAATGGACGAGTTGGCAGCTTTTCCGGCCAGAGATTTGCCTATGACTGTGTAGTCTAGATGCTGGCGAGGTAGCTAAGCAGCGATGTGGACTACTACACTCGGTGATTCTTTGATACACGGAGGTTTAGACATGCGGCGCGTGGTGTTCAATCAGAAAGGTGGCGTGGGCAAATCAAGCATTGCCTGCAATCTGGCGGCGGTCAGCGCCAGCGAAGGCTATCGCACGTTATTGGTGGATCTCGATGCCCAGGCCAACTCCACTCAATACCTGACGGGGCTCACCGGTGAGGATATCCCGATGGGTATCGCCGACTTCTTCAAGCAGACCCTGTCCTCCGGGCCGTTCTCGAAGAAAGGTCAGGTCGACATCTACGAAACTCCGTTCGACAACCTTCACGTCATCACTGCCACCGCCGAGCTGGCAGACTTGCAGCCCAAGCTTGAGGCCAAACACAAGATCAACAAGCTGCGTAAATTGCTCGAGGAGCTGGACGGTGATTACGACCGGATCTATCTCGACACCCCGCCAGCGCTGAATTTCTATGCCGTCTCGGCCTTGATCGCTGCTGATCGTGTGCTGATCCCCTTCGACTGCGACAGCTTCTCGCGCCAGGCGCTGTATGGGCTGTTGGCGGAAATCGAAGAGTTGAAGGACGACCACAATGAAGGGCTGGAAGTCGAAGGCATTGTCGTCAACCAGTTCCAGGCTCGCGCCAGCCTGCCCCAGCAAATCCTCGACGAACTGATCGCCGAAGGGCTGCCGGTGCTGCCGGTGTACCTGGCCAGTTCGGTGCGCATGCGCGAATCCCATCAGGCCAACACGCCGCTGATCCACCTCGACCCGCGGCACAAGCTGACCCAGCAATTCGTCGAACTGCACAACCTGTTGGAAAATGCCTGAAAGGCAATCAGATCCCCTGACTGCGCAACCAGCTCATCAACTGCGGTAACGGGAAGGCCCCGCTTTGGCGAGCCACTTCCCGGCCGTTCTTGAACAGAATCAGGCTCGGGATCGAGCGAATCCCCAGCTGCGCCGACAACTGTTGATTCGCCTCGCTGTCCAGCTTGGCCAGCCGACACTTGCCCGCCAATTGCCCCGCCGCCTGCTCGAACACCGGCGCAAACGACTTGCACGGCCCGCACCAATCCGCCCACACATCCACCAGCAACGGCAGGTCACCCTTGATCTGACTGGCGTAATCGCCTTGCTTCAATTCGAACGGCTTGTTCAGCAGGACATCAGCCTTGCAGCGGCCGCACTTTGGATGATCGTTGAGGCGCTCGGCGGGGATGCGGTTCAGGCCGTTGCAGTGGGGGCAGGGGATGAGGAGTGGGGCGGGCATGGGCGGCCTCCGAGCGGGTGAGCGTATGAAGCTGATTTGGAGTCGGGAGCGGGATATATCAAGTCTTTGAAGGGAGATGTTTGTGGAGTGAGTGTCGCAAATGCTCACATTTAATCGGGCATTCGGTCTGTGATCGGTAGCTACGCTGGAAGAAGGCTTCAGAATCCCGAATCGTCTATGGAGAGTTCGCTTTGCCGTTATCTGCGTGCTACTTTTGTTGCACTTATCGAGAAATCGATACCTTTCAATTTTCGGATCGGAGTTATCCCATGTCCGTGACCTCCAAAATCCGCCGACAAGGCGGCGCAGCGGTGATTACTCTTCCGCCTACCTTATTGAAGCTCCTGCACCTGGAGGTGGGGGCACAATTGGAATTGAATGTGGTGGATGGCGAGTTGATAGCTCGTCCGGTTATCCAGCCGCCTCGCAAGCGTTACAGCCTTGAAGAGTTGCTTGAGGGCTCCGAAGCAATGGCCGAATTGAACGCACAGACAGCCTTTGCGCGTGAAGGCGATCCAGTCGGCCGGGAGCTCGGTTAATGGTGCGTCGACAAGCCCCGCAGCGGGGCGATGTCTATTGGATTGATCCGAATCCGGTCGCAGGACGAGAGATGATGAATCGTCATCGCTTCGTGGTGATAACGCCAAGGGAAATCAACGCACTGGGTGTCAGCATGACTGTACCCGTGACCAGTGGCGGGAGTTTCAGTCGAAATTCAGGTCTGGCGGTTATCGTGTCCGGCCACGAAACAAACGGCGTTGCAGTGTGTAATCAGGTACGCAGTTTTGACATTGAGCAACGTGTTCGCGATGGTTCGGCCAAGTTTATCGAACGACTTGATGACGTCACGATGGCAGACATCGTCGCTCGAGTCGTCAGCGCCATAGATCCTCTGGATTAGCCGGCTTTACGACGAACAACTGATCTCCAGATGCTTGCCCCATTCCGGTGGCCGCTCGGCGTAGCTCTCCATCCCCGGCTGCTCCTCGAACGGATTGCTCAGTACCGCGTGCAGTCGACGAACTTCTGAATAGTCGCCGCTTTCCGCCGCATCGATAGCTTTTTGCGCCAGATAATTGCGCAGGATGTACAGCGGATTGACCGCATGCATCCGTTCGCGGCGCAGCGCCTGATCAGCTTCACCTTCACGGGCAACCCGGGCGATGTAGCGCTCACCCCAGGCATCGAAGCCCTTGATGTCGACGAAATCATCACGCAGGCGGGCGACGGCCAGTTCGGGTGATTCATCGCCCAGGCGGCGGAAGAACAGGCTGTAATCGACACCGCTGTTCTGCATCAGTTGCAGCAGCTGCTCCAGCAGTTTCTGGTCGTCGTCTTCAGCGGTAGTAAGGCCGAGGCGGCGGCGCATCAGGTCCAGGTAGTGAGCCTGGAACAGTGGCAGGTACAGGCCGAGGGTCTCGCGCAGGGCTTCGACGCTGATGAACGGTGTCAGGGCCTGGGCGAGGGCGCTGAGGTTCCACTGGCCAATCGGTACCTGGTTGCTGAAGGAGTAGCGGCCCTGGTCATCGGAGTGGTTGCAGATGAAGTGGGCGTCGAAGTCGTCGAGGAAGGCGAACGGGCCGAAGTCGAAGGTGATGCCGAGGATCGACATGTTGTCGGTGTTCATCACGCCGTGGCAGAACCCATAGGCCTGCCATTTGGCGATCAGTTCGGCATTACGCTCGACGATTTCGCGGAACATCGCCAGGTACGGCTCCGGCTGCTCCAGGCAGTGTGGGAAGTGCATGGCCAGCACGTGCTCGCCGAGTTCTTTCTGCTGCTCGGGGCGCTTGGTGTAGTAGAAAAA
The DNA here is from genome assembly GCF_012932895.1 of Pseudomonas sp. KD5. Classification (NCBI taxonomy): domain Bacteria; kingdom Pseudomonadati; phylum Pseudomonadota; class Gammaproteobacteria; order Pseudomonadales; family Pseudomonadaceae; genus Pseudomonas; species Pseudomonas sp. KD5. Next base: position 320,246 of record NZ_JDWJ01000004.1, read on the forward strand.
TTCGAAGTGCCCGAAGCGTACATGGCTCGGCGACAGGCGCAGGACCATGGCCGCGCGTTCCTGTTTCTCGCGCCAGACCGGCGTGTCAGAGCCGATCACGCACAGTGCGCGCGTGGTGGGAATGTTCAGGGCATGCAGGGCTTCGGAGGCAAGGAACTCGCGGATCGAGGAGCGCAGCACCGCCCGTCCATCGCCCATGCGTGAGTAAGGCGTCTGACCGGCACCCTTGAGGTGCAGGTCCCAATGCTCGCCGGCTTCGTTATAGACCTCGCCCAGCAACAGGCCGCGCCCGTCGCCCAACTGCGGGTTGTAGGAGCCGAATTGATGCCCGGAATAGACCATCGCCCGCGGCTCGGCTTCAGCCCACAGCTTGTGGCCGCCGAACAGCTCGGCGAACACTGGCGTTTCGGCCTCGGCCGGGTCCAGGTCCAGCAGCGCCATGGCGGCGGGGCTGGCGACCACCAGTCGCGGAGCCGCAATGGGCTCGGGCAGGACGTGGGTTGAGAACGCATCGCCCAGGCGGGCGAAGCGATTGTCGAAGGTCAGTTCGTCGAGGGCTTTCAACGGCCATCTCCAGCAGAATGTCCGAGCATTCTGCTAGGGATAGCGCGCTTAGTCGAGTTCGACAGGCGGCGGCTCTTGCCGCGGTTTGCTGGTGGGTGCCGGAACAACGGTTTTGGCTTCCGGTTCGATCGGCACCATCTTGTACTCCTGGCCCTGAAGGTTCTTGAGATAGACCTCCATCTGCCGGAACGAGATGTTGATGTGCTGCTTCTTGAACTCGCGATTGATGAAGCGGTTGACCTCATCGAGCACCGGGTTGCGGTCACCGAGGTCACGCACATGCATGCGCAACTCGTGGTCGAGGGTGCTTTCGCCGAAGTTCAGGAAGTACACGTGGGGTTCCGGGTCCTTCAGCACACGCGGGTTATCGCGGGCGGCCTTGAGCAACAGTTCTTTCACCAGGTCCAGATCCGAGCCGTAGTCGACGCCGAGCTTGAGGGTCACCCGGGTGATGGTGTCGGTCAACGACCAGTTGATCAGTTGCCCGGTGATGAACGTCTTGTTCGGGACGATGATGTCCTTGCGATCGAAGTCGGTGATGGTCGTGGCACGGATGCGGATCTTGCTCACGGTGCCCGACAGGTTGCCGATGGTGATGGTGTCGCCGATCCGCACCGGGCGTTCGAACAGGATCATGATGCCGGAGATGAAGTTGGCGAAGATTTCCTGCATCCCGAAACCGAGACCCACCGACAGCGCCGCCACCAGCCATTGCAACTTGTCCCAGCTCACGCCGAGCGTGGACAGGGTCGAGACGAAACCGACACCGGCGATCACATAGGACAGCAACGTGGTCGTGGCGTAGGAACTGCCCTGGGCCAGGTTGAGCTTGGACAGCACAAACACTTCCAGCAGACCCGGCAAGTTGCGCGCCAGCGCGAAGGTGATGCCGATGATGATCAGTGCGCCGAGCATGTCGCCGATGCTGATCGGCACCATGCTCATGTTGGCGCCGGTGCCGCTGGTGTATTCGTAGAGGGTTATGTTGTCCAGGTACGAGAACACCGAAATCAGGTCTGACCAGACCCAGTACAGCGCCGCGATGAAACCGCCGAGCAGGGCCAGGCGGATCAGTCGCAGGGACTGCTCGTTGACCTTCTCGATGTCCAGGGTCGGCTCTTCGATCACCGCTTCGCCGTCGCCAGCCTCTTTCGCAGCCTGGCGTTTGGCCAGGGCGCGCTGATAGGCCAGGCGGCGTGCCGCAACGCTGAGGCCGCGCACGAAGGTGGCTTCGATCACCAGCCAGAACATCAAGAGGTACAGGGTGTTGATCAACCGGTCGCTGAGTTTCAGCGCGGTGTAGTAGTAGCCGAAGCACACCGCGACGAACAACGCGATCGGCAGGACGGTGAACATGACTCCCACGGCCTTGCGGAACAGCGAGGCGTTTTCGTGGGTCGGGCTGCTGACCAGCAGCCGGCTGAGCAGCCAGGCCATCAAGGCGTAGCAGGTCAGTACCACCGGCATGCCGAGCACATCATCAGCCAGCGTCGCCGGTTGCAGTTCGGCGACCGCCACCACGGTCACCAGAGCCATCACCACCAGCCCGAGCCGGCGAATCCAGCCTTGAAGGAATTCGACCTGGGGTTTTTCCCAGCGGAAATGCAGTTCGGCCACGCCGCCCGGTGCGAGGATGCGGTAGGCGGTGTAGAACACCAACCAGGCTTGGGCCATCTGCAACAGCGCCGCGCCCATATTGGCGTTCTGCCCGCGGGCGTCGATCTGCAAGGCCAGGCCGCACAACGCCAGGCCCAGTGAAACCGGCATCGCCAGCAGGATGTTGATCAGAATCGCTTGCGGGGTATGCCACTGACTGTCGCGTTTGAAATGGCCGATGTCCTGGTGAACTTTGTTCAGGCGGGCATAGAGATTTTTGCGGCGCCACAGCAGCGCGCCGATCAGCAAGGCCAGCGGCAGGAACAGCAGCGGTCGTTGCGTCAGGCCATCGGTCAATTCGCTCAGGCTCGAGGCCCATGGCAGGGTCGTGACCTGGCGTTGCAGGCGTTCCGGTACGTTATGTATCCACTCAAGATCCAGCGGCTTGTTGCTGGGAATCCAGAACATCTGCTCGTCCAGCGTAGCCCGCAGACTTTGCGCGGTGCTGAGCAGTTGTTTCTGATTGAGTTGCAGCGTGATGGATTCGTTGAGCACCGCGCTCAGTTCGCGATTCAAGCGCTCCAACAGGTCTGCGCGGGTGTTGGCCAGGTCCAGCAGGCTCTTGCGCAGTTGCGGGGTGACTTGCTCGGGTGGTTGAGTCGCCAGCAGGTTATCGACGTAGGTGATCGGGTTGCTGAGCAGTTCCCGTTGCTGGCTGACTTCGAACTGATACAGGCGAATGTCGGCAATCTGGTCGGCCAAGTCGCGGTCGAGCCTTAGACGCGGCAGGGCCTGTTTCTGTTTGTAGAGAATCTTGGAGAGCAGCAGGCTGCCCTTGAGCACGTTGATCTGTTCGTCCAGCGCCGAGTCGCTCTGGGTCACGCTGTCCAGTTGCTGCTTGGTCTGCAGGTTCTGTTGAGTGACTTCGTTGAGGCGGTCGGTGCTTTTGAGCAGGTAGTCGGAGAGCTTCAGGTTGGCCGCGCTTTCGGTGGCCAGCAGGCTACTGCCACCGGCCTTCTGCGCCTCGATGGACTGCTGGGTCACGGTCTCTTGCGACTGGGCCAGGCGTTTCTGGTTGATCAGGGTTTGCAGGTCCTGGATCTCCTGATCCAGGCGATCGGATTTTTCCGACAGCAAGTCGTGCTGGCTGTTGCCCAGGTCCTGCAACAGGCTGTTGCCGGCCAGTTCCTGGCGACGCAACGGAATCAAGGCGTTCAGTGCCGCAAGCTCGGCGTTGAGCTGATCGCGTTGCTCGGCGGTCAGGGTCTTGCCGCTGTCCTTGCCAAGTTTGAGGATGTTGTTGATCTGCTGGATGCGCGTCTGGCTGGCAGAGATCTCGGCCTGGGCGCGCTCGGGGCGGGTCTGGGCGGTAATGATCAGGCTGTTCGCTTCGGCCAGGGCTTTCTGCAGGTCGCTTTGTTGAGTGGAACGTTCGGTCAGCAGTTGCTCAAGCTGCTGAATCGTCTCTTTGGTATAGCGCTGCCCCACCGGCACCACTTTGGCGGCCTTGAGGCGGGTCAGCTCGCGCTGGTTCTCGATGTTCTGCCTTGGAGCGTTGGTCAACTGCTGCTTGAGATCGATCAGCTTCTGGTCGTAATCACGCCGGTTGTTGAGCTGGGTGAGCGTGCTCTGCAGGACCGCTTGCAGGGCTTTCTGATCGGCCTCCGGCAGTTTGCGGTCAGCGATCTTGTCCAGACTCGCTTGCACGGCTTCGCTGGACGGCGGCTCGGCGGCTTGCAGCGTGTTGATGGAAAGACTCAAGCCCAGCAGGGCCATGATGAAAAAGGTACGCAGAGTTGACATAGAGACCGATCGAAAACGAGACGAAGTAAGGAGTTTAGAGGAACAGGCCGGGGCCGGGGCGACTTCCTTCGGGGAATCTGACGCCCACTTTCCCAATCTTGTTCCCTTCCATGACCGCGACGGTCCAGAGGGTGTTGTTCCACTCCACCTGGTCACCGACGACTGGAGCGCCGCCCACTTTCTGGGCAATGAAGTGGCCCAGGGACATGTTCGGATCGATGCCCTCGACTTTCAATCCGTACAGGGCAGCAACCGCGCCCAGCTGGGCGTCTCCTTCGAGTACGAAGTCGCCGAAGAAGCGCAAATCCAGCCCCCGTTGCGGTGCCTGGCTGAAGAGTTTTCCGAGGGCCGGAAGGTTGTGTTCATGGCCGATCACGCAGAGCAAATCATCGACTTCGAGCACCGTACTACCCGACGGATGGAGCAGTTGCTGGCCACGAAACAGGGCCGCGATACGTGTGCCTTCGGGCATTTTCAGTTCGCGAAGGGGTGAACCGATGCACCATTTCTCGGCACCGAGGCGATACACGAACAGTTCCCACTCGCTGGTGACATGCACTTCCAGCGCCGATCGGGAGATCGGCAGGGGCTCCGGCGGGACGGTCACTTTCAAAAGCTTGGCGACCCACGGCAGGCTTGTGCCCTGCACCAACAGCGACACCAGCACGATAAAGAACGCCAGATTGAAATACAGTTGAGCATTGGGCAGGCCCGCCATCAGCGGGAACACCGCCAGAATGATCGGTACGGCACCGCGCAGGCCAACCCAGGAAATGAATGCCTTCTCGCGTCCATGGAACGCCTTGAACGGCAGCAGGCCAGCCAGCACCGACAGCGGGCGGGCAAACAGAATCATCCACAGCGCCAGGCCCAGCGCCGGCAAAGCGATCGGCAGCAGGTCATGGGGCGTGACCAGCAGCCCCAGCACCAGGAACATGCCGATCTGGGCCAGCCAGGCCATGCCGTCGAGCATATGCAAAATGCCGTGACGGCTGCGTACCGGGCGGTTGCCGATCACCAGGCCGCACAGGTACACCGCCAAAAAGCCGCTGCCGTGCAGAGCGTTGGTCAGGGCGAACACCACCAGGCCGCCGGCAATTACCAAAATTGGATAAAGACCAGTGGCCAGGTGGATGCGGTTGACCAGTTGCAGCATCAGCCAGCCACCGGCGAGGCCGATGACGCCGCCAATACCGAACTCACGCAGCAAGTGCCCGAGCAGGCTCCAGTGCAGGCCAGTCTGGCCGCTGGCGAGCATGTCGATCAGGGTGACGGTGAGAAACACTGCCATCGGGTCGTTGCTGCCGGATTCGATCTCCAGGCTGGCGGTCACCCGCTCGTTCAGGCCTTTGCCGCCGAGCAGCGAGAACACGGCCGCGGCATCGGTGGAACCGACGATGGCGCCGATCAGCAGGCCCTGAATCAGGTTCAGGTCGAACAACCACGCCGCCGCCATCCCGGTCAGCCCGGTGGTGATCAACACCCCGACCGTGGCCAGCGACAGCGCCGGCCATAACGCCACGCGAAAACTCGCCACCCGGGTGCGTAAGCCGCCGTCGAGCAAGATCACTGCCAGGGCGAGGTTGCCGACCAGATAAGCCGTGGGGTAGTTATCGAAAATAATGCCGGCGCCGTCGACACCGGCCGACATGCCCACCGCAAGGATGATCACCAGAATCGGGATCCCGAGGCGCGATGAAAGTGAGCTCACCAGAATGCTCGCACCTACCAGCAACGCGCCGATCAAGAACAGGCTGTTGATGGTCGTCGCATTCAAAGGCAGTACTCCGGAAGCGTAAAGGCGGGCGCAAACTGACCATGCAGTCCGCGTGCCAGCGATTCTAACCTGTTGAAATGTGATGCTGTCAAAAAGCTTTTGACGGCGATCATCCCCTGTGGCGAGGGGGCTTGCTCCCGCTGGGCCGCGTAGCGACCCCCAAACCGGCGCTGCGGTGCGCCAGGTTCAACGCGTGGGTCAATGCGACTGCTTCGCAGCCGAGCGGGAGCAAGCTCCCTCGCCACAGGGCGCAGCCGTTACAGGCTAAACCGCCCAACCATGTTGTTCAGGTCCAGCGCCAGGCGCGACAGTTCGTTGCTGGCCGCACTCGTCTGGTTGGCGCCGGTGGCCGATTGCACCGACAGGTCACGAATGTTCACCAGGTTGCGGTCCACTTCACGGGCCACCTGCGCCTGCTCTTCGGCCGCGCTGGCGATCACCAGGTTGCGCTCGTTGATTTCGACGATGGCGCTGTTGATGGTGTCCAGCGACAGGCCGGCACCGCGCGCGATGTTCAAGGTCGACTCGGCGCGCTCGGTGCTGTTACGCATCGAATCCACGGCGTGTTCGGTACCGCTCTGGATGCTGCCGATCATGCGTTCGATTTCGCTGGTCGACTGCTGGGTGCGATGGGCCAGGGCGCGCACTTCGTCGGCAACCACCGCAAAACCACGACCGGCTTCACCGGCACGGGCCGCTTCGATGGCAGCGTTCAACGCCAACAGGTTGGTCTGGTCAGCCAGGCCGCGAATCACGTCCAGCACTTTGCCGATGTCTCGCGACTCGTTGGCCAGATCGCCGATCAGAGTGGCGGTGCTCTGCACGTCGGCGCTCATGCGTTCGATGGCGCTGACGGTCTCCTGTACCAGGTCACGACCGTCGCCCGCCGAAGTGGTGGCGTTTTTCGAGGCTTCGGAAGTGCTCACGGCATTGCGCGCGACTTCTTCCACGGCGCTGGTCATTTCGTTGACGGCGGTGGCGGCCTGTTCGATTTCGTTGTTCTGCTGGGTCAGGCCACGGGCGCTTTCGTCGGTGACACTGTTCAGTTCTTCCGCAGCGGATGCCAGTTGGGTGGCCGAACCGGAAATCCGTTGCAGGGTGTCGCGCAGTTTGTCCTGCATCTTCGCCATGGCGGCCAATAGACGACCGGCTTCATCTTCGCCATCGACCGTGATCGGGCGCGTCAGGTTGCCTTCGGCGATTTCTTCGGCGGCGCTCAGGGCGTTGGCGATCGGTTTGGTGATGCTGTTGGTCAGCAGCCAGGCGAACAGCAGGGTCAGGCCGGTGGCGATGACCAGCAGGGTCACCACCAGGTTGAAGGCCGAAGAATACTGGTCGGCGGCTTGCTGGTTGGTGTCGATGGTCTGCTGGGTGTTGATCTCTAGCAAGCGATTGAGCACGGTGTTCATGGCTTCAGAGTTGTTCAGCAAATCGGTATTGACCAGTGTGCGCTGTTCGTCGATCTGATTGTTGCGCGACAGGCTCTTCATCCGGTCTTCGATCTGGCGGTACTGCCCCAGTAACTGCACATACTGATCATAGGCTGCACGTTCCTGTGGGCTGGCGATCAACTTTTCGTAGGATGCCTGAGCCGCTCGGATCTGCTGGTTTCGGGTTTCCAGCAGCTCGATGGTTTTCTGCTGGACGTCCGGCTCACGATTCACGAGCAGACGATAGGCCAGCACACGCAGGCGCAGGGTCAGCTGAGTGAATTCGTCGAGGCTTTTAATGCTCGGTACGCTGTTTGAGGTGATCTCCTCGGCGGCGCCGCGAATCTTGCTCATCTGGTTCAGGGCGAACACCCCCAGGATCAGCATCATGGCGCCAATCAGGGTGAAACCGAGGAACGCCCGCGGTGCGATATTCATATTTCTTAGGGACATGGTGTTCACCGAAAAAAGCGCCTCCGTGCGAGGCTGAGACTGTTGTATGGATGACTTATCGGTCATACGACTAAAGTCTTGAGTCGCTGCGCGTATTTGTCGCAGTAGGGCCGCGACGACGAAGTGCAGGAACCAGAACCGCCAATCACAGTCTTTAAAGTTCGCGAGGAAGGTCGACTGCCAGGAAAATCAAGGCCTTGCGCCTGCATAACCCTGGCTTCCACAGTGACTTTTCTTTATCGTACGCGCCCTTTGAAAATGCCCGGAAAATCAAAATGTTAGAAGCATCCCTAAGCCAATTGGAACAACTGGTCAGCGACCTGGTGCAACAGAACCAGGTTCTGCTCGGCACCAATCAATCCCTGAGTGCGGAGCTGGCCCAGGTCAAGGATGAAAACGAAAGCTTGCAACTGAGCCTGATGGAGCAGGAAGAGAAACAAGGCGCCACCGTTGCACGCATTCAGGCCTTGGTTGAGCGCGTCAGCGCCGGCCCTGTCAGCGCATGAGTTACGGCGCCGCAGGGGTAAAAGTCGTCTCGATTCTAGGTGAAGACTATTCAATCAAGGCGCCGGCCGGGGAAGAGCAGACCCTGCTGGACGCCGCCTTAATGTTGAAGGCCGCTCTGGCCGAGACCAAAAAGAAATACCCGGCGCTGATCGGTGACCGCTTGCTGGTGCTGGCGGCGATGAATCTGTGCTCGCAGCAGATCGAAATGCAAAAGCGTCACCAGCAGGAACTCGACCGTTACCAAGAGCAAGTCAGCGCCACGGTTGAAGTGATCGCCAAGACGATCAAACAGGCCTGAGCGGCTTTGCGCACAACCAAAGAATAAATTGTCGTTTGTGTTGTATACAATCGGCATGGCTGTTGCAGTGTTTCAGCCTCTTATTCTTTGGGGGTGCTCCATGCAGGTCTGGCGACGCAGTATTCAATGGCAGTTGATCCTGAGCATGGGCACCGCCCTGCTGGTCAGTATTCTGATCGTGGTTGGCATTTATACCCTCGTGGTCAACCGCCTCGCCCAGCGCTATCTGGTCGAGCAGGCGTTGCCGTCGAGCATCGAAGCGATGCGCAACGACATCGAGCGCATCCTCGTTCAACCCCTCACCGCCGCCAAGGACATCGCCAGTAACAGCATGGTGCGCGACTGGTTGGCCGGAGGCGAAAACACTGCCCAGACCGCGACCTTCGTCAGTTACCTGGAAGGCATCCGCGCTGAGCACAAAGCCTTTACCGCGCTGATCATCGGTGCCGCTTCAAACCATTACCTCACCGAAAAGGGCCTGGACCGCACACTCAGCCGCTCCAATCCCAATGACGCCTGGTTCTATTCGTTCCTCGACAGCAATCAACCGCGCACCCTCAATATCGACAATGACACCGCCACCGGCGAGTTGGCGCTGTTCATCGACCTCAAGGTCGAGCAGGCCGGTAAAGTCGTGGGCGTGGCCGGGCTGGGCCTGAGCATGAAAGAGCTGTCGGAGCTGATCCACAACTTCAACTTCGGTGAGCGCGGCAAGGTCTATCTCGTGCGCTCCGACGGTTTGATCCAGGTTCATCCCGAGGCGCAGTTCAGCGGCAAACGTACGCTGGTCGAACAGATCGGCGCTTCGGCGGCGCAAGCGGTGATGACCTCCACCGCGTCTGGCAGCAGCAGTTTTGCGCGCGATGACGAAGAGTTTCTGGCCTTGAGCCTGCCGCTGCGTGATCTGGGCTGGACCCTGGTGGCCGAAGTGCCGCAGTCGCAGATCTACGCTGAAGCTCGCCGGGCGATGTGGATGAGCGGCGGCATTGGTCTGGCGGTGGCGTTGGTTTGTCTTTTATTGGTGGTGTTGCTGGCTCGTGGATTGGTGCGACCGATTCGTCAGGTAACAGCGGCGTTGGTTGCCATCGGTAGCGGTGGTGGAGATTTGACCCACAGGTTAGATTCCAGCCGCGCCGATGAGTTGGGTGACCTGGCTCGCGGCTTTAATCGGTTCCTGGAAAGTCAGCGCGAGATGATCGGCGAAGTGCTGGCCACCAGTGAGCGTTTACGCACGGCGGTCGGCCAGGTGGCGCGGGTGGTGGACAACACTGCTGAGCGTTCTGGACGTCAGCAGGAAATGACCGACATGGTTGCCACCGCCGTCCATGAGATGGGGCTGACCGTGCAGGAAATCGCCCAGAACGCTGGCAACGCGGCGGTCGCTTCGCAAACCGCGCGGGATGAAGCGCTGCAGGCGCGGGAAGTGGTGGGTGGGTCGATTCGGCATATAGAAAGTATGTCTGACGAAATTGGCGTCGCCGCCGGAGCGGTGGGTGAGTTGGCCCTGCAGGTGGCGTCCATCGATCAAGTGCTGGCGGTGATTCGCGGGATTTCCGAGCAGACCAATTTGCTCGCGCTCAACGCCGCCATCGAAGCGGCGCGGGCCGGGGATATGGGGCGCGGCTTTGCGGTGGTGGCCGATGAAGTGCGGACCCTGGCGCGACGGACGCAGTCGTCCACCGACGAGATCCAGCAGATGATCGGCAGCCTCAAGCAGGGCGCGGAGCATGCAGTGTCTTCAATGCACGCCGGGCAAGCGGCGACCGGCACGGGGGTTGAGTCAAGCCAGCGCACCGGGGCGTCGTTGACGGCGATTACCGGGCAGGTCGAGCACATCAGCGACATGAACCATCAGGTGGCCACAGCGACGGAAGAGCAATCGGCGGTGACGGAAGAGATCAACCGCAACGTGCAGGGCATTTCCGATTTGGCGCGGGCGACGGCGGGGGAGGTCAGGGCTTGTCGTGAAGACTGTCAGACGTTGCAGCGCCTGGCCGATGATTTGGCGCGGCAGATGGGCAGTTTCAAACTCACCTAACCGATCGTTCCCACGCTCCGCGTGGGAATGCAGCCCGGGACGCTCCGCGTCCCATTGGAACGCGAAGCGTCCCCTGAGGCATTCCCACGCGGAGCGTGGGAACGATCAGTGTGAGGGGGTCAGAACCACTCATCCTGCATGCTCAGGCACACATCATCCCGCGCCTCAAGAATCGCCAGTTCATGGTGGCAACCCGGCACTTCCCACGTCAGGAAATACCGCGCCGCCTGTAACTTGCCTTTATAGAAGCTCACATCCGCCGCATTAGCCTTGGCCAACCCTTCCTCGGCACGAATCGCCTGTTCCAGCCAGCGCCAGCCGATCACTGTATGACCGAACACTTTCAGGTACAGCGCCGAGTTCGCCAGGCTGCTGTTGACCTTGCCTTGGGCCAGATCGGTCAGCAGGCCGATGGTCACGGTTTGCAGGCGAGCCACCAGTTTTTCCAGCGGTTCACGCAATGGAGTCAGCGACTCATGCGCCTGCGCCCGCTCGGCGGTGTCGGCGATCAGACGGATCAATTGCTTGAGCCCCGCGCCACCGTTTTGCGCCAGTTTGCGCCCCAGCAAGTCCAGCGACTGAATGCCGTGGGTGCCTTCATGGATCGGGTTCAGGCGGTTGTCGCGGTAATACTGCTCCACCGGATATTCGCGGGTGTAGCCGTGACCGCCGAGAATCTGGATCGCCAGTTCGTTGGCCTTCAGGCAAAACTCCGACGGCCAGGATTTGACGATCGGCGTCAGCAGATCCAATAGCTCGTGGGCCTGTTTGCGCTCGGCTTCGCCTTCAAGCGTCGTGGTGTCGTCGAACAGCCGCGCGGCGTACAACCCGAGGTCGAACGCGCCTTCGACGTAGGCTTTCTGGGTCAGCAGCATGCGTTTGACGTCGGCGTGCTGAATGATTGCCACCGGTGCGGTGGTCGGATCCTTGCTGTCCGGCACCCGACCTTGCGGACGCTCGCGGGCGTATTCCAGGGAATACAGATACCCGGCGTAGCCCAGCATCACCGCGCCCATGCCGACACCGATCCGCGCCTCGTTCATCATCTGGAACATGTAGCTCAAGCCATGGTGCGGCTTGCCCACCAGATAGCCGACACACTCACCGTTGTCGCCGAAGTTCAGCGCGGTGGAGGTGGTGCCGCGCCAGCCCATCTTGTGGAACAAACCGGCCAGCAGCACATCGTTGCGCTTGCCGAGACTGCCGTCATCGTTGACCAAAAACTTGGGCACGATAAACAGCGAGATCCCCTTCACCCCAGCCGGTGCGTCCGGCAACTTGGCCAACACCATGTGCACGATGTTTTCCGACAGCGGGTGGTCACCGCCGGAGATGAAGATCTTGTTGCCCTTGAGTCGATAGGTGCCGTCGGACGCCGGCTCGGCGCGGGTACGAATATCCGACAGTGATGAGCCAGCGTGGGGCTCGGTCAGTGCCATGGTGCCGAAGAAGCGACCGTCGATCATCGGTTGCAGAAAACGCTGCTTCTGCTCATCGGTGCCGAAGCTTTCAATCAGGTTGGCCGCGCCCATAGTCAAGAACGGGTAGGAGGTCGACGCCGCGTTGGCCGATTGAAAGTGCGCGAAGCAAGCCTGGGACAGCAGCGTAGGAAGTTGCATGCCGCCGGCATCGAAACTGCGCGCGGCGTTGAGGAAACCGGCTTCGAGGAAGGCATCCACTGCCGGTTTCACTTCTGGAATCAGAATCGCCTGACCGTCCTCATAGCGCGGCTCGTTCTCATCGCCCTTGCGGTTGTGCGGGGCGAAGAACTTCTCGGCGATGTTGCGGGCGGTGCCGATGGCGGCATCGAAGGTCTCGCGATTGTGCTCGGCGAAACGCTCACGTTGGGTCAGGCCCTCGGCATCAAGGACTTCATACAGCTCGAAAGCCAGATTGCGGGAACTGAGCAACGTCTCGGACATGGCGGCCTACCTTTATTTGGGATGGTCCGAGTCTAGGCGTGGGAATAGAGGCTGAACAGGATGATTGATCTTGGTGATGGAGAAGCAAAAGATCTTGCTTGAAAAACCGGACGCCCATTGCAGGCGCCCGGCTTTATTACGGTTTAACCGATAGTCATCAAGCTGGCATTACCACCCGCCGCAGCGGTGTTTACGCTCAACGCCCGCTCGATTACCAGACGCTCCAGCGCAATGTTGGTTTCACCCTGGGACAAACCATGAACCCCGACAATCGCCCCCGCCCGCTTGGCCACTTGCTGGCACACCGCACGCAGCTGATCGGAATGGCCATGATGCAGAACGGCATCAATCACCACTTCGTCCTTGGTCCAGTCGGCTACCCGCTTGATCCGTGCCTGCACTTCTTTCGGCAGACGTGCGAACAAGGCCTTGCCCGGTTCCGCGTCCGGCCACACCGCCGAGCCGCCGACGGCCAATACCGCGGCCAGTTGAGTCAGCAGATCGCCTTCTACATCCGCCAGACACAGCACGTGTTCGCGCGGCAGGATGGCGTAGCTGTTGCGCTCGCCGGTCGGGCCGGCCAGCACGCGGGTGATCCCGCTTTGCGATTGCGCCGCGAACTGCACGCACAGGGCGCTCAAATCCGTGAGTTTGTTGCTGTCGGCCCAGGCTTGCAGCGCGGTCAGCGGTTTGCTCATGGCGTCACGCAGACGCACATCCGGTGCAGCGATAGCATCGCCGCGAGCGAAGGATTGTTCGATCGCGTCGGTAGGACGCGTCGACAGCAGGCGGTACAGGTACAGCGGACCGCCAGCCTTCGGACCGGTGCCCGACAGGCCTTCGCCGCCGAACGGTTGCACGCCGACCACGGCACCAACGATGTTGCGGTTGACGTAGACGTTACCGGCGTTGACGTTGTCGATCACCTTGGCGATGGTTTCGTCGATGCGAGTGTGCACGCCGAGAGTCAGGCCGTAGCCGGATGCATTGATCTGGCCGATCAGTTGGTCGATGTCTTTGCGCTTGTAGCGCACCACGTGCAGCACCGGGCCAAAGATCTCCCGTTGCAGCTCGTCGAAGCTTTCCAGCTCGATCAGGGTCGGCATGACGAAGGTGCCGCGTTTGACTTCTTCGCTGTTGGCGATCGCCACCTGGTACACGTTGCGACCTTTGTCGCGCATGGCCTGGATGTGCTTCTCGATGCCGGCCTTGGCTTCGGCGTCGATCACCGGGCCGATGTCCACGGACAGGCGCTCTGGATTGCCAAGACGGCATTCCGCCATGGCGCCCTTGAGCATTTCGATGACACGATCAGCGGAATCTTCCTGCAAGCACAGCACCCGCAGCGCCGAGCAGCGTTGACCAGCACTGTCGAAGGCTGACGACACCACGTCGATGACGACTTGTTCGGTCAGTGCCGAGGAGTCGACGATCATCGCGTTCTGGCCGCCGGTTTCGGCGATCAGCGGAATCGGACGGCCCTGGGCATCCAGGCGACCGGCGATGTTGCGTTGCAGCAGGCGCGCGACTTCGGTGGAGCCGGTGAACATCACGCCTTTGACCCGATCGTCGCCGACCAGGCGGGCACCGACGGTTTCGCCACGGCCCGGCAGCAGTTGCAGCACGCCTTCCGGAATCCCGGCTTCGAGCAGCAGGCGCACGGCTTGAGCAGCGACCAGCGGGGTTTGCTCGGCAGGCTTGGCCAGTACCGGGTTACCGGCGGCCAAAGCAGCAGCCACTTGGCCACTGAAGATTGCCAGCGGGAAGTTCCACGGGCTGATGCACACCACCGGGCCCAGTGGGCGGTGGGCGTCGTTGGTGAAATCGTTGCGTGCCTGCACCGCGTAATAACGCAGGAAGTCCACGGCTTCACGCACTTCGGCGATGGCGTTGGCGAACGTCTTGCCGGCTTCGCGAGCCAACAGGCCCATCAGCGGCTGGATCTCGCCTTCCATCAAATCGGCGGCACGTTCCAGAATCGCGGCGCGTTCGGCCGGCGGCGTGGCCTGCCAGATCGGCGCAGCATTCAAGGCGCACTGGATCGCGTTGTCGACGTCTTCGACGGTGGCTTCCTGCACGTGGCCCACCACGTCACGCAGATCGGACGGGTTCAGGACTGGCGCAGGGGTTTCAGTGCTGGAGGCGCAACCGAGCATCGGCGCGGCTTTCCAGTTGTTGTGCGCGGTGGCCAGCAGCGCGCACGACAGCGAAGCCAAACGATGTTCGTTGGCCATGTCGATGCCGCTGGAGTTGGCGCGCTCGGCACCGTACAGGTCACGTGGCAGCGGGATGCGCGGGTGCGGCAGGCCGAAGCCGCCTTCCAGCGTCGCCATCTGCTCGATGCTGGCCACCGGATCGGCCACCAGTTCCTGAATCGAGATCGACTGGTCGGCAATGCGGTTAACGAACGAGGTGTTCGCGCCGTTTTCCAGCAGACGACGCACCAGGTACGCCAGCAGGGTTTCGTGGGTGCCGACCGGAGCGTACACGCGGCACGGACGGTTCAGCTTGCCTTCGGAGACTTTGCCTACAACCTGTTCGTACAGTGGTTCGCCCATGCCGTGCAGGCACTGGAACTCGTACTGACCCGGGTAATAGTTCTGACCGGCAATGTGATAGATGGCCGACAGGGTGTGGGCGTTGTGCGTGGCGAACTGCGGGTAGATGACTTCCGGTACCGACAGCAGTTTGCGCGCGCAGGCGATGTAGGAAACGTCGGTGTACACCTTGCGGGTGTAGACCGGATAGCCCTCTAGGCCTTCGACCTGGGCGCGTTTGATTTCGCTGTCCCAGTAAGCGCCTTTCACCAGGCGGATCATCAGGCGATGACGGCTG
Organism: Pseudomonas sp. KD5; assembly: GCF_012932895.1. Taxonomy (NCBI): domain Bacteria; kingdom Pseudomonadati; phylum Pseudomonadota; class Gammaproteobacteria; order Pseudomonadales; family Pseudomonadaceae; genus Pseudomonas; species Pseudomonas sp. KD5. The sequence goes on from NZ_JDWJ01000004.1 coordinate 335,469, forward strand.
CGGCGAGCCAGATCGATCACGTAGTCGATCACGTAAGGGCAGCGCTTCTGATAAGCCTGGATCACGAAACCGATACCGTTCCAGCCGGTCAGTTGCGGCTCGAAGCACAGGCGCTCCAGCAGATCCAGCGACAACTCGAGGCGGTCGGCTTCTTCGGCGTCGATGTTCAGGCCGATATCGTATTGCTTGGCCAGCAGGGTCAGCGACAGCAGGCGCGGGTACAGCTCGTCCATCACGCGCTCGTACTGGGCGCGGCTGTAACGCGGGTGCAAGGCGGACAGCTTGATCGAAATGCCCGGGCCTTCGTAAATCCCACGACCGTGGGAGGCTTTGCCGATCGCATGGATGGCTTGTTCGTACGAGGCCAGGTACTTCTGGGCGTCATGTTCGGTGAGGGCGGCTTCACCCAGCATGTCGTAGGAATAGCGGAAGCCTTTGGCTTCGAACTTGCTGGCGTTGGCCAGGGCTTCGGCGATGGTTTCGCCGGTGACGAACTGCTCGCCCATCAGGCGCATGGCCATGTCGACGCCCTTGCGGATCATCGGCTCGCCGCTCTTGCCGATGATGCGGCTCAGGGACGAGGTCAGGCCGGCTTCGTTATGGGTGGCGACCAGTTTGCCGGTCAGCAGCAAGCCCCAAGTGGCGGCGTTGACGAACAGCGACGGGCTATTGCCCAGGTGAGGTTGCCAGTTGCCGGTGCTGATCTTGTCGCGGATCAGCGCGTCGCGGGTGCCTTTGTCCGGGATGCGCAGCAGCGCTTCGGCCAGGCACATCAGCGCCACGCCTTCCTGGGAGGACAGGGAAAATTCCTGCAACAGGCCCTGAACAATTCCGGCACGGCCGCCGGCGCTCTTCTGATTACGCAGTTTCTCGGCAATCGAGGCGGCGAGCTTGTTGGTGGCGTCGGCCATCGGTGCCGGCAAGCGAGCTTGTTCGATCAGCATCGGCACCACTTCAGGTTCCGGGCGACGGTAAGCGGCAGTGATCGAGGCGCGCAGCACCGATTGCGGCAGGATGCTTTCGGCGAATTCCAGGAAGCACTGGTGCGCGTGATCGACGTGGACCTCGCCGGCTTCATCGACTTCCTTGCCATTCAAACCGTTCAGCTCGGACAGGGTTGCACCACCCTCGAGTTTTTCCAGGTAATTGAAAATTGCCTGCTTGATCAGCCAGTGCGGCGTGCGATCAATCGAGGTCGCGGCGGCCTTGAGGCGTTCGCGGGTCGGGTCGTCAAGTTTGACCCCAAGGGTGGTGGTAGCCATATTTTTATCCTCATGTTTGCCACGACCGCGTGGCATCAGCTGACGGCAAGATTAGCTGTGCGCTGGTTGAGGTGCAACCGGGTGCAACCCTTTTTTTGCCGGAATAATAAGCAGCTCGTCAGGAAATAAATTCTGGTACACCCGGACCGCTCCTGCTTGGTGCTTTTACTTCTAGCGCAATCCGGAAAACGCCCTAAAAAGGAGCAAAAACCGACTGTTTTCAGGTAAATCCGATTAGGTGCAACTTATTCGAACGAAACTGGTTGCACCTTATTTGCATTGTTGAATAGCATTCGCGGCCAAGGTGCAACCGGTCAAAAAATCGGAGCACCGGCTGATGGCTTTCCTGGGGAAACATCAGTCATAAATGCGCGGGCCCCCGAATCGTCTGTCAAACGTCATCGTTTGCGAGCGGTTCACCAGCCGCCGCTACATAAAAACAATGCCAGGGCGTAACTCAATGAGCGTAAGCAATCCAACCCTGATCACGTTCGTGATCTACATCGCAGCAATGGTGCTGATCGGCTTCATGGCCTATCGCTCCACCAACAACCTTTCTGACTACATTCTGGGCGGCCGTAGCCTGGGCAGCGTCGTGACCGCACTCTCTGCCGGTGCTTCCGACATGAGCGGCTGGTTGTTGATGGGCCTGCCGGGCGCTATCTACATGTCCGGTCTTTCCGAAAGCTGGATCGCCATCGGCCTGATCGTCGGTGCTTACCTGAACTGGCTGTTCGTCGCCGGCCGTCTGCGTGTGCAGACCGAGCACAACGGCGATGCGCTGACCCTGCCGGACTACTTCTCCAGCCGTTTCGAAGATAAAAGCGGCCTGCTGCGGATTATCTCCGCGGTCGTGATCCTGGTGTTCTTCACCATCTACTGCGCTTCCGGCATCGTGGCCGGTGCCCGTCTGTTCGAAAGCACCTTCGGCATGTCCTACGAGACCGCGCTGTGGGCCGGTGCTGCGGCGACGATTGCCTACACCTTCGTTGGTGGTTTCCTGGCAGTGAGCTGGACCGACACCGTACAAGCCACGTTGATGATCTTCGCCCTGTTGCTGACGCCGATCATCGTACTGCTGGCCACTGGCGGCATCGACACCACGTTCCTGGCCATTGAAGCGCAAGACCCAAGCAACTTCGACATGCTGAAAAACACCACCTTCATCGGCGTGATTTCGCTGATGGGCTGGGGTCTTGGCTACTTCGGCCAGCCGCACATCCTGGCGCGTTTCATGGCGGCGGATTCGGTCAAGTCGATCGCCAACGCCCGTCGCATCTCCATGACCTGGATGATCCTGTGCCTGGGCGGCACCGTCGCGGTAGGTTTCTTCGGCATCGCTTACTTCTCGGCCAACCCTGCCCTGGCCTTGCCGGTGAGCGAAAACCACGAACGTGTGTTCATCGAACTGGCGAAAATCCTGTTCAACCCGTGGGTTGCCGGTGTGTTGCTGTCGGCCATTCTGGCGGCGGTGATGAGTACGCTGAGCTGCCAATTGCTGGTGTGCTCGAGCGCCCTGACCGAAGACTTCTACAAAACTTTCCTGCGTAAAAGTGCTTCCCAGGTTGAGCTGGTCTGGGTCGGCCGTGCCATGGTGCTGCTGGTTGCGCTGATCGCTATCGCTCTGGCGGCTAACCCGCAAAACCGTGTACTGGGTCTGGTCAGCTACGCCTGGGCAGGTTTCGGTGCTGCGTTCGGTCCGGTTGTTCTGATCTCCGTGATCTGGAAAAACATGACCCGCAACGGCGCACTGGCCGGCATCCTGGTCGGCGCGATCACTGTGATCGTCTGGAAACACTTCGAACTGCTGGGCCTGTACGAAATCATCCCTGGTTTCATCTTCGCCAGCCTGGCGATCTACATCGTCAGCAAAATGGGCGCGCCGACCAGCGGCATGCTTTCGCGCTTCGCCGCGGCCGAGAAGGATTTCCGCCTGAACCAGTGAGGGGGATGAGCTGATGCTCTGACCTTTCGCCGAACATGAAAACGGCCCGCTTCCTTTTGGAGGCGGGCCGTTTTTTTTTGTGCTCCCACATTTGTTCGGCGGTGCTTCTGACAGGAATGTCTGTAGTGCCTTATCCAGTTTTTTGAAGGAAAAATCCCTAAAAAAGCAGGGTAAATCTGATTTCCTTGTCCCTCCATCAACACCCCTTGTCGCTCATGCAGAATCGCCCGCCTTCATTCTGCAGAGACACATCGGATGTTCGCGCCTGCCAATCAACCGCGTTTCACGTTGACCCTCGACGGCGTCCAGAATGAGCTCAAGGTGCTTGAGTTCACGGGCAAGGAAGCCATCAGCCAACCCTACCGTTTTGACCTGGAACTGGTCAGCGAGCGACCCGACATAGAGCTCGAAAGCCTGCTGCATCGTCAGGCGTTTCTGAGTTTCGATACGCAAGGTTCCGGTATTCATGGTCAGATTCTTCGCGTCGGCCAAAGCGATTCCGGGCACCGTCTGACGGGGTACCAGATCAGTCTCGTACCGCGTCTGGCGTATCTCGACCGGCGTATCAATCAGCGGATCTTCCAGCACAAAAGTGTGCCGACGATCGTCACGCAAATCCTCAAGGACCACGGCATCCAACGCGACGCCTTCGAGTTCCGGCTCGGCAGTGATTACCCCCAGCGCGAGTACTGCGTGCAATACGCTGAAAGCGATCTGGCGTTCATCCAGCGCCTGTGTGCCGAGGTCGGTATTCACTACCACTTCCAGCACAGCCCCGACGGCCATCTGTTGGTGTTCGGCGACGATCAGACAGTTTTCCCTCGCTTGCCCGAACCGACGCTGTACCTGCCGGGCAGCGGGATGGCCGCGGATGCACCGGCCATCAAGCGTTTCAATGTACGGCTGGAAACCCGCACCACCGCAGTCACCCGTCGTGACTACGACTTCCAGAAACCGCGATTGCAACTCGAGAGCCGCCTCGACAGCGAGCAGCGGCCGGTGCTGGAGGACTACCACTTCCCCGGCCAATTCACTGATCGTGAACACGGCAAGCATCTGGCTCAACGAGCGCTGGAACGGCACAGCGCGGATTACCGTCAGGCCGAAGGTCGCGGCGATGAATCCGCTTTGGCCAGCGGGCATTTCCTACACCTGGCCGAACACCCGCGTCAGGCGTGGAATGACTTGTGGTTGATCACCGAAATCGAACACCGCGGCCGTCAGCCGCAAGTGCTGGAGGAGTCGGCCACCAGCGACAGCCCGGATGATTTCCAGGGCTATCGCAATACGTTTCTGGCGACACCGTGGGACGTTTCTTTTCGCCCACCGCTGGGGCCGGAAAAGCCACGGATGCTCGGCTATCAACCCGCCGTGGTCACCGGCCCGACGGACAGCGAAATCCATTGCGACGAGTATGGTCGGGTCAAGGTTCAGCTTGCCTGGGACCGCGACGGGCAGCTCAACGAACACTCCAGTTGTTGGTTGCGCGTCGCTACGGGCTGGGCTCACGACCGTTACGGCAGCGTGATGATTCCGCGCGTCGGCATGGAAGTGCTGGTGGGGTTTATCGATGCCGATGCCGACAAACCGCTGGTGATGGGTTGCCTGCCCAACGCCGCGACGCCTGTGCCCCTCGATCTGCCGGCGGACAAGACCCGCAGTATTTTCCGCAGCCAAAGCAGTCCCGGTGGCGGCGGTTACAACGAATTGCGCATCGAGGATCGCAAAGGCGCCGAGGAAATCTACCTGCGCGCCCAGCGCAACTGGACTCAGCACGTCCTCAACGATCAACAGGTGCAGGTCGATAACCGGCGCAGCATCGTCGTCACCGGCACCGCCCGCCATGAGCTGAAGGCCGACGAAAAACGCATCACCCACGGCCAGCGCCAGACCGAAGTGCGGTTGGACGATCACCTGGTGGTGGTCGGCGACCGGCACATTCGCGTGAGCAATCAAGCCCTCAATGCCAGTCAGCAATTCCACGTCAGCGCCGGCCAGCAAGTGGTCATCGACGGCGGCGCCAGCGCGACCATTCAGGCGGGCGGGCAGTGGATCAACATCGGCCCCGGCGGGATTTTCAGCAGCGTGCCGATTCAGGTCGGTGGTGCTCTGATGGCGGCCATGGCTTCTGCGCCGAGCTTGCCGGATGTGCCGTTGAAACTTGCAGCAGCCCCGGCGGCGCTGCTCAGTGCCGCGCAGATTCTCAGCCTGCAAAGCGATGCGCCGTTCTGCGAAGAGTGTGAGCGCTGTAAGGACGGTGTCTGTGCTGCCTGATGTTTTGTCGCCTCGCGCCTGGTTGGAGCGCCAGCCACTGCAACCGTCGGAGCAACTATTCGCGATTTTCAGCAGCGCCAGTGCAGCTGAACCGTTCAAAGCCTGGCAATGCTCGATCACGTCTCAAGCGCCGAGCCCGATCTGGGCTGGTACTGCCTACGCCGAGTGGGAAGCGGTGATGCCCTATGTCGGAATCGTCGCTGCTGACAGTGAGTTTCTGGATTGGGTCGCCACCACTGAGTCTCGCGATTGGGGGTGGCTGGCGGTGTCTTGCGCCACTCAAGAGGCATTGGTCGAGCATTTGCGCAGCCTCACACACGTTCTGATGCCCAACGGCAACGCAGTGTTTTTCCGCTATTGGGATGGGCGCTATGTGCTGCCGATTCTGCAGTCTGCCGAGGTTAACGCTGCGCAACTGATGCCGGTGATCGGGCGCTGCCTGATCAATGGCCAACCGCTGGATATCGGTGGCAGCGCGCTGAAGAGCGCCAGGGTTTTCCCCTGGTGGGAAGTATCTGAATCGCTGCTCAACCACCTAGCCACCGAGTCCGCGACAACGCATATCAACAACCTGCTGAAGTGGTTGAGCGAGGACCGTCCTGATCTTTATGAGGCGTTCTCCGAAAGCGTGTTGCGGCGCAAAGTCGCGAGCTTTCTTGAGACGCCCGACCTGCCTCAAGCGCCGAAATCAGCGTTGGTGGATTACCTGATGACGGAGCTGGACTGATGGATCAGATCGTACGGATCGAGCAGGAGCTCGACGGTTTCAAAGACACACTGGTTTTGTATCGCCAACAGCTTGGCAACTTCTTGAGCCGGAATGCGGACAAGGTCAGCCGGGCGATGGACATGCCTTCGCTGTTGGATATGGAGCGGGTGATAAAACTCGGCGACACCACGACTGCGGTGAGCAGTGGCGACGATGATTTTATCTCGGGTCTTGCGCAGTGTCCGGACGGCGGAACTCTGCAGATCGAGAGCAAGTTCGAATCGGTTTATGACATTCCATTGGGGAATATTCAGGTCGATGTGATTGCCGTTGATGGCGGCGAAAGCACGCCAGTCACGCTCGATGAACATGGTAAAGGGCAGTTCACAGGCACACCCGGCAAGTTCTATCGCGTTCATGTCCAGGGTGAAGTTGCACCCTCGAAAATCAACGATCTTTTTGATTCTTACAAAGGCCTGACCAGCGACTTGGAGGGCTGGCTACGCAGTGAGTGGGAAGGTTTCAAACCTCAGTGGTCGCAATCGACTTTTGCGGCTGCCGGTAGCGGCCTGCTTGCGGGCAGTTGGGCGGCAGTCATGGGCGTTTGGGACAGCCTCAGCCTGCTCTCGGACATCCTCAAGGATCCCGGCCGGTTCGCAGAGCGGTTGGGCAGCGGTGCCGATCAGTTGCGTGAGCTGGCGGAAAAATCACCGCAAGTGATGCAAAAAATCCAGCTACTGGCCAGTGACGAAGCGGCGCTCTGTTTACTGTTGCGTACTGCCAGTCTCTGGCTGGAAATGCTGCCGCCCAGCGAGATCGCCGGCAACGCGGCAGAGGCGGCCAGCCAAGTCATCGTCTCGGTGCTGATCGATATTCTGATTGCTTCGGTACTGGCTTTCACAGGTGTCGGCATACCCGCCGCCAAAGCCTATTTAACGGCTCGCGGTCTTAAATACGGGATGGGGCTGGCCAGTCTCGCGATGCGCTTCGTTGAGGCAACGTTCAATATCCTCAGCGCCTTCATGAAGTACGTCGACCAGTACAAAGCGGTCGCCGCACGCGGTGTTGCAGCGGGCCTGAAAAAAGGCCGGATGCAACTGCGCTGGGATGCCAAACGCAACACCACACTCAAGCAAAACGAACACCACGACGACTCCCCGGATCAGGCGAAAAACCCCAACGGCGACAGCGCCGACTCAGTCGACAAAACTGCGACCAACAAATGCCCGGTGTCGATGGTCACCGGCGAAGAACTGCTGACCCTCACCGACGGTGCGCTGGACGGCATCCTGCCGTTCGACTTCACCCGACTCTATCGCACCAGCGCCGCCGAGATCGACTGCGGCCTCGGCTTTGGCTGGAGCCATTCGCTCGCCCATCGACTGGAGATCGACGGCGACCAGGTCATCTGGATCGACCACGAAAACCGCCGCACCACTTTCCCGCTGCCGAGCAGCGAACGCCCGGCGATCCACAACAGCCTGTCGCGCGCGGCGATTTATCTCGGCGATGCCCCTGAAGAACTGATCCTCGCCCAGGCCGGCGACGACACGCGGTTCTACCACTTTCACCAGGGTCGGCTGACGGCGATCAGCGACGCCTACGACAACCGCCTGCGCATCACCCGCGACCGCCAGGAGCGCATTCAGCGCCTCGACAACGGCGCCGGCCGCGCCTTGCTGTTGCGTTACGACTGCGCCCACCTGATCGCCGTCGACTACCAGTGTTTCCGCCCGGCGCAGACCCTCGCCGAGGCCTGGTATACCGAGCAGACGCTGGTCAGTTATCACTACGACGAACGCGATCAACTGATCGAAGCGAGCAATGCCGCCGGCGAAAGCGAACGTTACGACTACGACGACAACCACGTAATTTTGCAGCGGCAACTGGCCGGTGGCGCGAGTTTCTTCTGGGAGTGGGAAAGGTCCGGCAAGGCGGCGCGCTGCGTGCGGCACTGGGCGTCGTTTGCGCAGATGGATGCGCGCTACGTCTGGGATGATGCGGGCAGCGTCACGGTCCTGAACATCGACGGCAGTGAAGAGGTTTACGTCCACGACGACCGGGCGCGGCTGGTGCGCCGGGTTGGGCTGGATGGCGGTGAACAGCTCAAGGCCTACGACGAGCAGGGCCGGTTGGTGGCCGAGCAGGATCCACTCGGGGCCGTCACTGAATACCGCTACGACGACGTCGGACGATTGGTGGCGCTGATTCCGCCGGAGGACGAACCGACATCCTACGAGTATCGCAACGGTTTCCTGCATGCGCGCTATCGCGGCAAAGCGGTGTGGACCTACCGGCGCAATGCCCAGGGCGATGTCACCGAGGCGACCGATCCGGACGGTCAGGTCACCCATTACCACTACGACGAACAAGGCCGGCTACTGTCGATCCGCTACCCGGACACTAGTCGCCATGTCTTTGTCTGGAATGCCCTGGGCCAGTTGCTTGAGGAAACACTGCCGGATGGTGGGCAGCGAACGTTTTCCTACGATGCGCTGGGACGGCAGACGACTCGTCAGGACGAACACGGTGCGGTTACCCAGTACCAATGGGACGCCGTTGGCCGACTGATCCAGACGACATTGCCTACCGGGGCCACCCGTGGGTTCAGCTACAACGCCTACGGCAAGATCACTGCCGAACGCGATGAACTGGGCCGCATCACGCGTTACGAATATGTCGACGATCTGCATTTGGTCAGCCGCCGGATTAACCCTGACGGTACGCAATTGCGTTATCGCTACGACAACGCGCAGCTGCTGCTCACGGAAATCGAGAACGAATCCGGCGAAAAATATCGGCTGGACTACACGCCAGGCGGCTTGATCCGACAGGAAACCGGCTTCGACGGCCGCCGCACCGCCTACGCCTACGATCTCAACGGGCACCTGCTGGAGAAAACCGAGTTCGGCGATGACGGCTCGCAGCTTGTCACGGGCTATCAACGGGACTCGGCCGGGCGGTTGCTGGTCAAGACCTTGCCCGACGGCATCCAGGTCCAATACCGCTACGACTCGTTGGGCCGGCTGACCAGCGTCGACGACGGACACGACCATCCGCTGGAATTCGAATACGACCAGCAGGACCGCCTGATCACCGAGCACCAAGGCTGGGGCACGCTGCGTTATGGCTACGATGCCTGCGGGCAGCTCAACCGCCTGCGCCTGCCGGACGGCAGCAAACTCGACTACCACCACGCCAAGGGTGGTGCGCTGACGGCCATTGACCTCAACGGCGCGCGGCTCACCAGCCACCAGTTCGTCTTCGGCCGCGAACAGCAACGCCAGCAAGGACAACTGACCAGCCAATACCACTACGACGAACAAGGCCGGTTACAAGCCCACGCGATCAACCAGCAAACCCGGCCGCTGTACCTGCGCCACTACAGCTACGCGGTCAACGGCAACCTGGCGACCATCGCCGACAGCCGTCACGGCCAGCGCAGCTACTACTACGACGCACTCAACCGCCTGACCCGCGTCCGCCACACCCGCGACGANCCACCGGAAANCTTCGCCCACGATCCGGCCGGCAACNTGCTGATGCAGGANCGNCCNGGCCCGNCGACCGTCAAAGGCAATCGCCTGTTGATGCAAGGCGACCGCCATTACGACTACGACGCCTTCGGCAACCTGATCCACGAGCGCCGCGGCACCGGGCAGAAACTGGTCACCGAATACCGTTATGACTGCCAGCATCGGCTGGTCGGCGTCACGTTGCCGGATGGAAGTTGCGCGAGCTATCGCTACGACGCCTTCGGCCGCCGCATCGCCAAAACCGTCGACGGCCAAACTACCGAGTTCTTCTGGCAGGGCGACCAAGTCGTCGCCGAAAGCAGCAAAGAGCACTACCGCAGCTACGTCTACGAGCCGGGCAGCTTCCGCCCGTTGGCCATGCTCGACGGCAAAGGCCCGAAAAAGGCCTGCCCGTTCTACTACCAACTCGACCACCTCGGCACGCCGCAGGAACTGACGGATTTCGGTGGCGAGATTGTCTGGTCGGCGAAGTACAACGCCTACGGCAAGCTCACGCATCTGGCACTCGGTGGAGGCGAGCAGCTCGACCAACCACTGCGTTTCCAGGGGCAGTACTTCGACGCCGAGAGCGGCCTGCACTACAACCGGCATCGGTACTATGATCCGGAGGTGGGTCGGTATCTGACACCGGATCCGATCAAGCTAGCCGGTGGGCTGAACCAGTACCAGTACACGCCGAATCCGACGGGGTGGGTTGATCCGTTGGGGTTGGCATGTCTACCGTGTCCCGGAGAAATAGAGGCTGATGGGCCGTTCAGCGAAATTGTTCCGGGTGGTGGTTTAGCAGCACACGAGGCCCAAGGAGGGCATCTTATTGCGAAGCATATCGGGAGAACGGATTTGCAGTTAGCACAAAGACTGGAAGCAGAGCCAACTATCCCTGCCGCTTCAACATTCCCTGATCGAGCTATTGCTGAGTCGGCTGTCGCGAGGGCGCTATCTGAAAACAAAAAACGGATCGACAAGTTCCTTAAAAGTAAAAAGAGCAAGACGACCATTACGCATCAATTCGACCTGCCAGTAGGAATCAGTTTGCCTAACGGTAGTACCGACTATGTGCCAGCCTCGAAAGTATTGTTGGTATTGATAAAAGACGCCCGACGTCCTGAGGGATATTTTTTGCTGACAGGGTTTCCAGAGATATGAACAAAGAATTTCCCGAGTTACACGACTTTTTTGGAGCGTACTTCCATCAAGATTGGACGGTCGAACATGATACGGCTGAGCAAGTGATTGATGCTTTTTTAGCTGACTCCGATCCCGAGGATCTGATGGTAGTCCAGCATGAACTCAACACACTGCTTGATCAGCGGAAAGATGAGCTGGTGTTAAGGGATTACCTATTGAAAGAACTGAGCTGTTACTACTGCTACTGGAATGCGTGGGAATCAGGCGAGTCGTGGTTGCTCCATATCGCCAACAGATTGGCTAGTCGGCTGGATCGTCCTTGATGGAAAATTGCTGCGAAATTTCTGGGCAAAGTCGTCGGAAGTTTCCTTCAAGTTGTAGCGGTTTCCATGAACTGGTGCGCAGCGCGCCTCATCGATAGTCTTTGGGCGGTCACTGCAAATTCAGTGACAGGGCGTGGAAGCCCTTCTATCGTTAGGCGCATCAAGCGCCACCAGTTCGGCGTTTTTTATCGTCTGTGTTTCATGGTGGCTGTGCGCGGGGCGCTTTCGAGTGCGCCGGGTGCCTAACGTCCCGGTCTTCCACACCTGCGTACAGCCGCCACCTATTCGCGTGGAAGTGATTTCTGGCGGCTTCAATCCATACGTTAGGACTTAAATCGATGAAGACGCTTACACCCGATCCACCCTACGAAAAACCAATCCCCCACCCCGAAAACCGCTTCATGGCCCTCACCGGCAACTGCACCGACATGCCCACCCTGTTCGTCGATACCCACGCGCCGATCGATGTTTTGTATGACACTGCCAGCTATCGAATTCGCGCAGTTACTCAGGTGCTTGAGAACATGTCGATGCGCGGTTCAGTCGAGTGCGAATCCTTCATTCTCAGTGATTTTGCTTTGCTCTGTGCCATTCCATTGCGCGATGGCTGCGATGTGCTGGATGTCATTGGACGGCGGTTGCGGGCTCGGCCTTCGGAGTAGCGTCTAGCGCGGCTTTTGTGGCGAGGGGGCTTGCCCCCGTTGGGCAGCGCAGCGGCCCCAAAATCAGCAATCCGGTTTTGTCAGGCTCGCTAGGGGGGGCTTTGCGACTGCTTCGCGGTCGAACGGGGGCAAGCCCCCTCGCCACAAGGGCCTGACCGCACACAATCCCCCAAACACCACACCTACATTGGATGGGCGGTGTTTATTGGGGCTTTGGCAACTTGAGCTCCGCACACAACCCACCATCCACGCGATTGCTCAAGGTCAGTGCCCCGCCAATCGCCAGCGCCAATTGCTGGGCAATCGCCAACCCCAACCCGGTCCCGCCGGTGCTGCGATTACGCGAATTCTCCACGCGGTAGAACGGCTGCATCACCTGGGCCAATTGCTCTTCGGCAATCCCCGGCCCTCGGTCCATGACCTTCACCGACAAGCTGCCGTCGGCCTTCGTTTCCACCCACAACTCAGCCGCGCCAGCGAATTTCAGCGCGTTGTCCACCAGGTTAACCAGCACTCGCCGCAAGGCATGGGGCCGGGTGTTGATCACTGCGGCGCTTTTGCCGCCCAGCTGCACGTCTTTGCCCATGTCCTGATAGTCGAACACCAGGCTGTCGAGGAACGAATCCAGATCGGTGCGGCGACTTTCCTCGGTGGCGCCATGGATGCTGCGGGCGTAGGCCACGCCTTCGCGCACCAGGTGTTCCATCTCGCCGAGGTCATTCCACAGTTTGTCTTTTTCGCTGGAGTCGTCCATGAATTCGGCACGCAGTTTCATGCGCGTGATCGGGGTTTGCAGGTCGTGGGAAATCGCCGCCAACAGTTGCATGCGCTCCTTGAGATACGCCGCGATGCGCGCTTGCATGGCATTGAATGCCCTGGCGGCGTAGGCGACTTCGGTCGGGCCTTTTTCATCGAGGTGCACGGCGTGGGTGTTGGGGTCGAGGGTTTCCACGGCTTGGGCGAGGCGGGTGAGCGGGCGGATGGCGATTCTCACGGCCAGCCAGGTGCAGGCGATCAGCAGCGCCAGTTGCCCCAGTAATACCGCCGGTAACCACGGGGACAAAGGCACCATCGCGGGTCGCACGTCGATGGTGACGGGGCTGCCGTCCTTCAGTTTCAGATGGGCCTGGAAGTGTTTCTTCGGGCCGGGGATGTCGGTAAAAGTCAGCGGGTATTCATGGCCGATGGCGTCCTGAATCGAGGGGACTGCAATCGGCACATCGCTGGGCGCCATCGGAGTGCCGGGCGAACCTTCATTCAGCAGATAACCATAGTTGGTGCGTTCCAGGCGCTGCAGCCAGCTCGCTCGTTCGTTGGCAGGCAAGCGGTCGAGGATGGCGAGGGAGGTCGAAACGTCGGTTTCCAGATTGCCCAACATCGTATTTTTCGCACTTTCGTAACGCTCGTAGTACTGCGCGCCAAAGGACAGCGCCTGGGCGAGGATCAGGCCGATCAGGAAAATCAGCGACAGCCGCGAGGCCAGCGTGCGGGGCCAGTGCAGCGCAAGGTTCATGACGGCGCACCGAGCACTTCCACCGGCAGGGAAAACACATAGCCTTCGCTGCGTACGGTCTTGATGTAGGCCGGTTCCCGGGCATCGTCGAGCAGGCGCTGACGCAAGCGGCTGACCAGCAAATCGATGGAGCGGTCAAACAGATCGGCGTCGCGACCTTGAGTCAGGTTCAGCAACTGGTCGCGATTGAGCACCCGCTGAGGATGATCGAGGAACACCCGCAGCAAACGATATTCCGCGCCGCTGAGCGCGACCATGGTGCCATCCTGGTCCAGCAGATGCCGGGCCGAGGTGTCCAGGCGCCAGCGACCGAACGCCAACAGGCGACCACTTTCGGTGATCACCAGATTCGGCGGCAGCATCCGCGTACGGCGCAGCACGGCGTTGATCCGGGCAAGCAGTTCACGGGCGGCGAACGGTTTGACCAGGTAGTCGTCGGCGCCCATTTCCAGGCCGATGATGCGGTCGGTTTCATCGTTGCGGGCGGTGAGCATCAGCACCGGCGTGGCCTTGTGTTTGCCGGCGCGCAGCTCACGGCAGAGCAGCAGGCCATCGTCGCCCGGCATCATGATGTCGAGCACGATCAGGTCCACCGGCGTGGTCTCCAGAAACGCGCGCATCTGCCGTCCATCCGCCACCACGGTGGTGCGCAGGCCGTTCTTCTTCAGGTAATTGCCTACCAGTTCCCGGATCTCGCGGTCATCGTCCACGATGAGAATGTGATCGACGTGTTCCATGGTAGCCATGCCTCTTGAGTAGGAGTTTTCGCGCAGTCTACCGAGTCAAGGCTCGCTCGCCCGCAGCGGTTTGTATTGCAGTGTATCTGGCCTGTCGGCGGATACACGGGGACGCAAAAACAGCCGGTTTCAGGGGTTTTGTATCGCTGTGTATCGCCGGCCGGTGTTGATACATAGCAATTTACTCGCGCCTGTTCCAGACACAGACGGGATACCTCGCGGGCTTCTAATGGCTTCCATCGAGGCAAACCCAAACCGCCTCGGCCCCATCAACGATTTGGCAACGATTGACCCATTGAAGCCCCGAGGAAACCACCATGAATACCAAAGCCGTCTACGCCGCCTGCCTGTTTGCCGCCCTGAACATCTGCACCTTGTCGGCCCGGGCCGAAGCCAATGTCACCCCGCAAACCTACACCTATGGCACGCACCTGGACATCCAGAAAGTGCTGTCGATGAAAGAGGACGCCACGCCTTCCTGCGGGATTGTGAATGCGCGGATGACCTACCTGGATTCCCAAGGCAAAACCCAGGCCCTGAATTACAGCAAGTTCGCGGACAACTGCAACGAAGACAACTGAGTCCCTTGCTCACCCGTTATCAACCCCTTTTTTGAAACAGGAAGAACCCCATGAACAACGTCACCCGCTTTTTAACCGCCATCGTTTTCTCCGTAGCCGGCGTCGCCGCCCATGCCAACGCGGCTGTTGAACAGAGCAGCTGTGGCAGCAGCACCTGCTTCCAACTGACGCCGCTGGTGGCTGAGGATGGTTCCAGCCGCACACCGCAGGGGCAATTGGTTGCAGAGAATGGCTCCAGCCACACACCGCAGGGGCAATTGCTTGCAGAGAACGGTTACAGCCGGACGCCACAGGGCCAGCAGTTGGAAAACCAGATGGCTTGAAGCCAGGCACTGTTCTGATGAACTCAATATTCCCAGTGTGGGAGCAGGCTAGCCCCCACATGGGACTCGTATTCTCAAGGTGAACCCATGTTTCTCATCGCATTCCTGGGCGGCATTTTGACCGTCCTCAGCCCCTGCATCCTCCCGGTCGTGCCGTTTCTGTTTGCCGGTGTTAAACGCACACGCACCTCGATCCTGCTCACCCTCGGTGGCATGGCCCTGACCTTCGCCCTGATCTCCAGCCTGGCCGTGGTCAGCAGCGATTGGGTGATACAAGCCAACAACACCGGTCGCCATGCGGCGTTGATCGTGATGGTGCTGTTTGCGCTGTCGCTGATCTCCGCGCGCATCGGCGGCTGGCTGGCGCGACCGTTCGTGTTGCTGGGCAATCGCCTCGACCCCAACACTCGCAAAATGTCCGGCCCGCTGGGCTCGGTGATGATTGGCGTCGCCACCGGCCTGCTCTGGGCACCGTGTGCCGGGCCGATCCTCGGGGTGATCCTCACCGGCGCCATGCTGCAAGGCGCCAACGCTCAGACCAGTCTGCTGCTGGTGGCGTATGGCCTGGGCAGCGCGTTGTCACTGGGCACCTTGATCTTCGCCGGTCGCGGTCTGGTCAATCGCTTGAAACCGTCGATTCCGGTTACCGGTTGGCTGCGTCGCGGCGCCGGTGCTGGGGTGTTGGTCGCGGCGGCGGTCATTGCCACCGGAACCGATAACAGATTGCTCGCCGGCACCTCCTCCGAAGGTGTTACCTCGGTGGAACAGCAGGTGCTGGAAACCGTGCCGAAGGTGGTCGATTACCTGGTCAGCAAGGTCAAGGCCGACCCGATGGACGCGGCCAAAGGTGCGATGCCGTCACTCTCTGGCGCGGTCGAATGGCTCAACTCGCCAGCGCTGAGCAACGACTCCCTGCGCGGCAAGGTGGTGCTGGTGGATTTCTGGACCTATGACTGCATCAACTGCCAGCACACCTTGCCCTACGTGAAGGACTGGGCGAAAAAATATGAAAAGGACGGCCTGGTGGTGATCGGCGTGCACACCCCGGAATACGGTTACGAACGCATCCTCGACAACGTTCGCGATCAGGTGAAAAAGCTCGGTATCACCTACCCGGTGGCGATCGACAACAACTACGCGATCTGGCGCGCCTTCGACAACCAATACTGGCCGGCTCACTACCTGATCGATGCCAAGGGGCAGGTGCGTTACAGCCACTTTGGCGAGGGTCGCTACGAGACTCAGGAGCAGATGATCCGGCAGTTGTTGGAAGAGGCCAAGGCGCCTGCCGCGTAACCTTTCCAATCAATGGCTCACAGGTTGCGCACCATGAGCCATTGGTCGTTTTCCCAGGCCTGAAAACGCTCCAGCACTGTCCATCCGCGTCTGGCGTAGTAATCGCTCTGGTCCCGGGTGTGTAAATAGATCTTCGCCACGCCACGTTCCCTGGCCTGCGCGCATATCCCCTCAATCAAACGCTCCGCCAATCCTTTTCCCCTTGCTTGGGGGGTGACGAACACACAAGCCAGCCAAGGACCCAGGTCAGGCCGGTGAGCCAGGTCGGCGGTGGCCAGTGCCGCACCACCCAACAGGCGGTCTTCATCCAGGGCGATCAAACATTGCCACGTGCCGTCGAATTGGCCGTCAGCGAATTCCCGTTGCCACTGAGGCAAGGGCTGGTCGGCGTATTCATAGTGGAATTGTTGGTGAATCCATGAAGCAAAGATGTCGCTGTGGTGCATGTGGTGAGCGAGCCAGTCCAGGCGAGGCATGGGGGAATCCTTTCAAAAAACGGTGGCCCATAAGAGCTGATTCAGGGCACATCGGCAATCCCGGGGGGCGGGTGTTAATCCTGCGTTACAAACGCATGACCATGTATCGGAGATCGGTGTATTTCGTGAGTCTGCCGGACGACCGGGCAGGACGGATACCTATCCGGGAGCTTTAGTTTGTGGACGGGGTCACTTGCGACCCTGCCATCACGATCATGAAAGGGAGAGGGTTATGCCTAAGTTCATTATTGAACGCGAGCTTCCGGGAGCCGGCGCACTGCCACAACAGGAACTCAAAGCGATCTCGCAAAAATCCTGCGATGTGTTGCGCGGATTGGGGCCGCAAGTGCAATGGCAGCAGAGTTACGTCACGGGCGACAAGATTTACTGCGTGTACATCGCGCCGAGCGAGGAGCTCATCAGGGAGCATGCCAAACAAGGTGGCTTTCCGATCAACAGCGTTTCCCGAGTCATGAGCATCATCGACCCCACCACGGCGGAGTGAGCCGGGACCCGTTACAACCCGCAGCGGAGCAGACTTCATGAGTACACCCATTGACCTCACCGCCCTGAAAAACCGTCAGATGACTGCGTGGGCCAGCGGCGACTATGCCGTGATCGGCACCACGTTACAGATCGTTGGCGAACAACTGGCTGAAGCCTGCGACCTGCTCTGCGATGAGCTCGTGCTCGACGTCGCTGCGGGCAACGGTAATGCCACGCTTGCCGCTGCGCGCCGGGGCTGTAAGGTCACGTCCACCGACTATGTGGCCAAGCTGCTTGAGCGCGGCGAAGACCGGGCACGGGCGGAACACCTGAACGTGACCTTTCAGGTGGCCGACGCCGAGGCGCTACCTTTCGAGGATGCCAGTTTCGATGCTGTGCTCTCGACCTTTGGGGTGATGTTTACCCCTGATCAGCCAAAGGCTGCCGCGGAATTGGCGCGGGTGTGCCGCCCGGGAGGCCGGATCGGCCTTGCCAACTGGACGCCTGAAGGTTTCGTTGGCCAGATGTTCAAGGTCCTGGGGCGCCACATGCCGCCACCCGTGGGCGCTCAACCGCCTTCAAACTGGGGCTCTGAAGCGTGGTTGCACTCACAGTTCGATCAGCGCGACTTCGTGCTTCAGGTAACGCGGCGATTGTTCAATTTCCGCTATCGCTCGGCGGCTCATTTCATCGACACCTTCCGCACCTGGTATGGCCCGGTTCACAAGGCCTTTGCGACCCTGCCACCTGAAGGGGCCGCCGCCCTGGAAAACGACCTGACGGAACTGCTCAAGCGCCTGAACCGAGCGGGGGAGCGGTCGTTGGTGGTGCCAAGCGAATACCTGGAGGTGGTGATCACCCGGCGCTGAGTCGAGAACACAAAATCCCCGTGGGCGCGACCTCCTGTGGCGAGGGGGCTTGCCCCCGTTCGGCTGCGAAGCAGTCGCAAAGCTTTTGGGGCCGCTTCGCGACCCAACGGGGGCAAGCCCCCTCGCCACAGGGGTCGCGTCCACAAAGGTATGTGCACAATTTGGTATTCAGCCGTTGCAGTCACTCATCCAGTGACTCGGTGTACACCACCCACACGCTGCATGGCATTTTGTACAGCACATGCTCCACCGTGCTGCCGATCAACCGGCCCATGCCGCGATGGCCGATCCGGCCCATGACGATCACATCCACATCATGGGTCTCGGTGTAGTGGGTCAGTACCTTGGTGGGGTTGCCCATGATCATGTGCCGCTGCTCCGGCGCGATGCCGTTGCGCGCGGCCAGTTCGTTGAAGGCATTCTCCTGGAGGTCGAACAGGGTCTTGACCTGGTCCGAAGAGAAAAGCGCCGAACCGTTATAGAAGTTGAACTCGTCCGCGCTGATGGATGAAAGGTCATAGGCGTAGACCACATCGAGTTCGGCATTGCAGGCGCTCGCCAGTTTTGAGGCTTCGTGAAGGATCCGGTCGTTGAAACTGTTGTATTGATCATCGCGGTGAAACGGGTCGATCGCCGCGACGATCTTGCGCGGCAACGCGCGAGTGGCATGGCTGACGAAATGCAGCGGCACCGGGCATTCACGCAACAAATGCACGTCGAGGGGGGTAAACACCAGCCGCGACAGCCGCGATGGATGATCCAGCGCCTTGATCAGCACGTCCATCGGCTGCTCCTTGAGGTGAATCAGGATCTCCTCCAGCGGATGCTCGACCCAGGCCACCTCGGTGGTGACGTTCACACCGATCTTGCGCAAGGGGTGGGCCTGTTCTTCAAGCCACTGGCGGTGGCGCTCGACATAGCCCAAGCGCATCTGCTCCATGGCCTTTTCGTTGACCAGGCTGGCGGTCGCCAGGCCTTCCAGATAGTCGAAGGCCACGATGTGCAGGGCCGCCCCCTCGGCCTTGGCCAGCATCGCAGCCCGGTCAAAGGCGGGGCTGTGTTCCATCAGCGGTGAGGCGACCAGCATGAAGCGCGGTTGACCAGACATGACAAACCTCCCGTGGGTAAGCGAGCAGACGGTGGTCGTTCAATACATCTCAATCCTTTCATTATTGACCATGATCAACCCCTCGTCCGGTTCTAATGTGGGAGCGGGCTTGCTCGCGAAGGCGTCGGCATATCCAACATCGATGTGCCAGACAGACCACCTTCGCGAGCAAGCCCGCTCCCACAGGGGGATTTTGGTGTTCTTTTTATCTAAACAACCTTTGCGCCCCGAGCCTCCAGTAACTCCCGTAATACGGAGCGATGGCAGTGCGCCTCGTCTTCGCAGTAACACCCCACGGCCAGTGAGGTTTGATGGGAGAGGGCGGCCAACAGGTCCAGTAGCTGACTGGGCGCGGGATGGTTCATCTCGGCCTTGAACTTGCGCTTGAAGTTCTCCCAGGCTTTGGCATCTTCTGCCGCTTTGGCTTCGGCCACCAGTTCGGGGCTGGGGGACAGCAGCGGTTGCCACACATCATAGAAATCACGGCTGGCGAATTCGGCCTTCGGTACGCCACGGGGCGGGCGGCGTACCGTGCCCAGGCGCAGGCCTTCATTCGCGGTGCGGGGTGAGCCGAGTCGCACGATATGGATGGGCATGATTGCAGTGCCTATTTGAGCCGCGAGCCGTCGAACCACTCCAGCGCCGTGCGCCAGATGCAGATCCCCAGGAAGTACGCCGACATCAGCAGCCACAGGCCCATCACCAGTGGATTGATGACCGGATGGTTGAGCACCAGCGACAAGCTGCACAGCAACCAGATGGCCGTCACGGCAATGTTGATCGGCATGAAGCGGCGCACGCGGAACGGGTGCAGGAATTTCATTCGAGTCACGGTCAACAGCGCCAGGCCGATCACGGTGAGCAACGTGATCCACGGCGACGGACCGATGATGTACAGGCACAGCGCAACCACGTTCCACGCAGCGGGGAAGCCCTGGAAGTAGTTGTCCTTGCTCTTCATGTTGACGTTGCAGAAGCAGAACAGCGACGACACCAGAATCAGCGACACGGTCAGCAGCAGGGTGTAGTCCGGCAACGGGATGTAACGGTAGATGAACAGCGCCGGGATAAACACATACGTCAGGTAGTCGATCACCAGATCGAGGATCGAGCCGTCGAAACTAGGCAGCACCGATTGCACATTGACCTTGCGTGCCAGCGCGCCGTCCAGCCCGTCGACGATCAGCGCCACGCCCAGCCACAGCAGGCAATGGGTGGGCTGGTTCTCCAGCAGGGCGAGGGTCGCGAGGAAAGCAGTGACCACGCCGGTGGCGGTAAAACCATGGGCGCCCCATGCTTTGAGCCTGGCGATGTGTACGGTGGATATCACGGGGGCGTTCTCCAGAAAATGAAGCAAGCCAGTTATCACCCTGCTATTGAGGGTGTCGGCAAACCGGATCGGGTTGCAGGTATCGACCGGATTTTCGGGGATAAGGTTCACCACCTTTGAATCTTAGACGCCGCGCAAAAAAATACCCCGGAAATATCCGGGGTACGTCATGAGCGTTGTCTGCCTGTGTTGTCAGCTTAATGAGGAAAGAACACACGCAGCCGATGGCTATCCGGGTCAAGGGCGACGAAGGTGCGACCGAAATCGAGTTCGGTCGGTGTTTGCAGCATGGTCAGCCCCAGGGCGCTCCACTTGGCAAACAGTGCATCGACCTGCTCGGCGGACTCTACCGGGAACGCCAGCTCGGTTCCGCCGCCCGTTACAGTCGTTGCAGGTTCGGCGGTATGCCGCGACCAGAGCCCCAGTTTATAGCCGTCGTCCAGGACAAACAGGGCGAAGGTCGGCGACTCTTCCACGGGCTTGCGCTCCAGCAGAAACTCATAAAACCGTGCACTGACGGCGGGATTGTCCACGAAAAGCAAAATGAAACGGGGAGTGATCATGGGGTTGCTCCATTAGAAGGTGGACGCAGCATAAAAGGAGGCGCTGTCAGTTTCTGTCAGGAGTGTGAAGGGGCACCTTTTGACGTCAGCCAGACGGAGTTGGCGGAATGTCCGGCGAGGACTATCGTTGCCTGACTTGGTTTCTGCCCATCAATGAGGACGTCGTCATGAACACCAGCGATTTGCTTGAGCAATTACTGCGGGCCGGCCAGGGCTCGTTGTCGCAACAAGGTGGTGGTGCGGCGTCGACTCAAGGCGGCTTGGGCGATTTGGGTGGCTTGCTCGGTGGCCTGTTGGGTGGCAGCGCGGGTGGAGGTGCTGGCGGCGGAGGTCTGGGAGGTTTGCTCGGTGGTCTGTTGGGCGGCGGTTCCCCTTCGGGCGGTTCAAGCCAAACGCGCTCGGGCGGCACCAACTATGCGGCGCTGGCCTCTTTGGGGATGATGGCGTTCCAGGCCTATCAGGCATGGCAACGCAGCCAGGCCTCGGCACCCCAACAGGCGCCGCGTACCGTTGATCTGTTGTCCGGTCCGGAAATCGAAGACCACAGCCATGCCATCCTTCGCGCCTTGATCGCCGCCGCCAAGGCCGACGGCCGTATCGACGACGCCGAGAAACAAATGATCAGCACTGAAATCGGCCGCCATACCGACGACCCGCAACTGCAACAATGGCTCGATGACGAAGTCGCCCGGCCGCTGGATGCCGCCGATGTGGCGCAGTCCGCCCAGGACCCGGGCATGGCCGCCGAGATGTACCTGGCCAGCGTGATGCTGGTGGACGATCAGCAGGATGCCGAGCGCAATTATCTGGACGAACTGGCCGCTGCGCTGAAGATCGATCCAGAGCTGCAACTGCACCTGGAGCAACAGGCCAAGGGCGGTGCGGCTTAAAAGGTCGAAAACGTGCCGTGCCGGCAACGACGCGACGAACGACGGGGCGGCCCCTCCTGCATGAAATACGTATTTCTGCAGGAGCTGCCGCAGGGCTGCGATCTTTTCGCGGCCATAACGCCTAATCGGTAACCTTCAAGCCCAATGCTGCAAAACACTCTTCGATCGATCGCCGCTGCGTCTCGGCATACAAGCCCAACTCATCAATCGTCGACCGTCCCAGCGCCTTTTCGAACGCCTGTTGGTTCGAGTGCACACCATAGTGGGTTTGCGCCGCGTCCCCCAGGTTCGACTGAAAAATCCCCGCCGCACTGACCGGCAGGAAATCTTCGTACACCAGCGGTTCAACCCGCACATACCCGTCGCGGAGCAAATCCTCCAGAGACGCGTCTTTCAGCCCATCCGCCGCCAGGCCTTTTTCGGTCATGAAGTAGCGAAAGTACGCCAGTTCCTGTTGGCGCATTTCTTCTACGGTGTCAGGGAATTCGCCAAAGTGCTGCGTCATTAGCGCGTTGTAGCGTGCGGCATTGGCTTCGTTGGGGAACTCCTTGAGCTCATCCCGGGCAGCGTTGAGCAAACGGTCGTAAAGTGCCCGGCCCTTGGGCGTGAGCGCTGCGCCGCGTTGTTCGATTTCACCGAAGCGGGCGCTGTGGCTGCCGCGCATCTCGGCTTGATCGGTAAAAGCAATCGGCTCGTCCAACGCCTTGAAGCTGGTTTGACGCAGCAGAATCGGGCATTGGCGGCGGGGTGGGCCTTCGATCACCGCTTTGGGGGTAATGCCATGGGCGGGCATTTGTGCCTGGACGATGTCGATGTCCAGGGTGCGCGGCGTCAGGTGGTTAATGTGCGGGCCTTTGAACGCCACCACGTCGGCGATCAGTCGATGCTGGGCGCTGAGTTGTTGGTACTGCTCGGCGGTGACGGTGGCGCTGTGGTGCCAGCGGAAGGTTTCCAAGGCTTGTGCGACGAAGTCCTGCGCCTCGTATTCGGTCAGCCCTCCCTGGGTTTCGGCGCGCTCGATGAGCGTCAGCGCAGCCGGGGTGAAGATTGAACGCTGGTCCAGCACTGATTGGGCAAAGGCCCGCAGTTCGGTGTCTTCGATCAGTTCCAGGCGCAGTAGCGAGGTGAACACCCGGAACGGGCTGACTTGCAACGCCGCCTCATGCACGGCACGGAACGCGGTGGAATGCACCGGCACGCCGGCCGGGGTCAGGTCGTAATAGCCCACCGGTTGCATGCCCATCACCGCGAACAGGCGGGCGAGGGTTGCCAGTTCAGTGGCGGTGCCGACGCGGATTGCACCGTGGCGCTCCAGGTCCAGCCGCTGGATTTCGCCGGTGCTGTGCAGCTGGCGGGCGATTTGCGGGTCGCTGTCCAGCACGTGGCGGTTGGTCTGTTCCACCAGTTCCATCAGCGCGCCGTACAGCGGCACTTCTTCGCGGTACATGTCGGACATCGCTTTGGAGAAGCGTTGGCGGATCAGGTCAGGGCTGACGAAATTCGGGTGGCTCATGAAAAAAATTCCTGGCGCAGTGACGTAACGGATGCCGGAAAAGATCGCAGCCTTCGGCGGCGCCGACAAACGAAGTTTCTGACGAACTTCATTCTGCCAAGGACTGTTCTTGCAACGCGGAAGTGTTCGGTTAACGCAGCACTTGGTCCACCAATTCGATCCAGTGCCTGACTGGGGTGCGCCCGGCGCTGTTGAGGTGGCTCTGGCAGCCGATGTTGGCGGTGGCGATGATTTCGGGGTGGCCGCTTTCCAGCGCATTGAGTTTGTTGTCGCGCAGTTGCCGGGCCAACTCCGGTTGGGTGATCGAATAGGTGCCCGCCGAGCCGCAGCACAAATGACTGTCGGGCACAGCTGTGAGATTGAAGCCCAACCGCGTCAGCACGGCCTCGACCGCGCCGCCGAGTTTCTGTGCGTGCTGCAAGGTGCAGGGGCAGTGAAAGGCGATCCGTCGGTCGGTGGCGGCGCAGACCCGTTCCAACGGTTCATCGGCCAGCACTTGCACCAGGTCCAGCGCCAGTTCGCTGACTCGCCGTGCCTTGGCCGCATAAACCGGGTCGCGCTCCAGCAGATGCCCGTAATCCTTGATGAATGCGCCGCAGCCGCTGGCGGTTTGCACGATGGCTTCGGCGCCGCTTTCCAGGTGCGGCCACCAGGCGTCGATGTTGCGTCGGGCGCGGTCCAGGCCCACGGCTTGGGCGTCGAGGTGATAGTCCAGCGCGCCGCAACAACCGGCTTCCGGCACCGCAATCACGCTGATCCCCAGCCGATCCAGCACCCGCGCCGTCGCGGCGTTGGTGTTCGGTGACAGACCGGGTTGTACGCAGCCTTCGAGCATCAACACCTGGCGCGCATGCCGAGGGACGGGGCGTTTGCCCGGAGCAGGGAGGTCGTGGGGTAACTTCGCCTCAACCCCCCGTGGCAGCAACGGCCGGAAAGTGGCGCCGATCTGCAGCAGGGTCTTGAACAGGATCGGGTTTGGCGCCAATGCCCGCAGGCCCTGACGCAATAGCCGTTGACTGGCCGGGCGTGGCACCGCTTGATCGATCACGGCGCGGCCAATGTCCAGCAGGTTGTGATAATCCACCCCGGACGGGCAGGTGGTTTCGCAGTTGCGGCAGGTCAGGCAGCGATCCAGGTGCAATTGGGCCTGTGCCGTGGCGGGGGCGCCTTCGAGCACTTGCTTGATCAGGTAGATACGCCCGCGCGGCCCGTCCAGTTCGTCGCCGAGCAGTTGATAGGTCGGACAGGTGGCGTTGCAAAACCCGCAGTGCACGCAGGTGCGCAGAATCTTGTCCGCTTCTTCGGCGCGGGGCAGTTTCCGGGACTGCTCGCTAAGGTTGGTTTGCATCTAGAACTCCGCGTACATCCGGCCAGGGTTGAACAGCCCTTGCGGGTCGAGTTGCGCCTTGAGTTGCCGGTGATAGCGCAGCAGCGCCGGGGCCAGGGGCTGGAAAGGCGTTTCTGTGACGCCATGACTGAAGCAGGTGGCATGGCCGCCGTGCTGCTGAGCCAGTGATTGAATGTTATCGGCTGCGGTCTTCAGCCAGCGTTGCGCACCGCCCCAGTCGATCAATTGCTCGCCGGGCAAGTCCAGCGGCCCGAGGTTGTTGGGCAGTGACAAGCGCCACAGCGGCAGACCCTCATTAAAAAAGTCTAGTCGTTGTTCGTTCAGGTCGGACCAATAGGCCGAGTCCAACGGTTCGCCGCCGAGCCGTTGATGGGCCGCCGCGACCGAGCCTTCGCCACCTTCCAGGCGCAGGTACAAACGCTGGCCATCGTGGCTGGCAGCGCTGATGGGCAGCGGTTGCTGGCCCCATTGCGCCAGATTGGCCAAGGCGCGGGCGCAGTCGATGTCCAGGCTGATGCTCAAGCATTGCCGGGGTTTGGGCAGCACCTTGAGCGAGACTTCGGTCAGCACTCCGAGGCAGCCATAACTGCCGACCATCAGGCGCGACAGGTCATAGCCGGCGACGTTTTTCATCACTTCGCCGCCAAAGCGCAGGTGAGTGCCCAAGCCGCTGATCACCCGCGTACCGAGGACAAAGTCGCGCACCGAACCGGCCCATGGGCGCCGCGGCCCGGACAGCCCCGCGGCGATCATTCCGCCGACCGTGGCGCCTTCGCCAAACGACGGCGGTTCGCAGGGCAGCATTTGCCCTGCGGCGTCCAGTGCAGCAAACAGTTCGCTCAGCGGTGTGCCGGCGCGAACGCTGATCACCAGTTCCGTCGGGTCATAGCTGACGATGCCGCAGTGGGCGCGGGTATCGAGCACTTCCCCGGCCACTTCACGGCCGAGAAACGCCTTGGTGTTCCCTCCCTGAATGCGCAGCGGCGTGGCGTTCTCTCGCGCTTGCCTGACCTGCTCGAGCAGGGCTGCACTGGCATCGAAGTCCGCCATCAGAAACGCTCCAGCTCAGGAAACGGCAGTTTTCCTGCGTGGATGTGCATCGCGCCGAATTCCGCGCAGCGGTGCAGGGTCGGGATGTTCTTACCGGGGTTGAGCAGCCCCTGCGGGTCAAACGCGGCTTTCACCGCGTGAAACAAGGTCAACTCGTCACTGTTGAACTGCGCGCACATCTGATTGATTTTCTCCCGGCCCACGCCGTGCTCGCCGGTGATGCTGCCGCCGACTTTCACGCACAGTTCGAGGATCTTGCCGCCGAGGGCTTCGGCCCGTTCCAGTTCGCCGGGCTGGTTGGCGTCGAACAGGATCAGCGGGTGCATGTTGCCGTCACCGGCGTGGAACACGTTGGCCACCCGCAAGCCGTATTCTTGCGCCAGGTTGGCGATGCCCTTGAGTACGCCGGGCAGTTCGCGACGGGGGATGGTGCCGTCCATGCAGTAGTAATCCGGCGATAGACGGCCGATGGCCGGGAAGGCGTTTTTGCGTCCGGCCCAGAACCGCACGCGCTCGGCCTCGTCCCGCGCCTGGCGCACCTCGCTGGCGCCGGCCTGTTGCAGCACCTCGCGGACTCGTTCGCAATCGTCCTGGACATCGGCTTCGACGCCGTCCAGTTCGCACAGCAGGATCGCTTCGGCATCCACTGGGTAACCGGCGTGGATGAAGTCTTCAGCGGCGCGGATCGCCAGGTTGTCCATCATTTCCAGGCCGCCGGGAATGATCCCGGCGGCGATGATTTCGGCCACCGCGCGGCCGGCCTTTTCCACGGAATCGAAACTGGCCAGCAGGACTTTGGCGACCTGGGGTTTGGGCAGCAGTTTGACCGTGACTTCGGTGATGATCCCCAGCAAGCCTTCGGAGCCGGTGAACAGCGCCAGCAGGTCAAACCCCGGCGCGTCCAGCGAGTCGGCGCCGAGGGTCAGGTGTTCGCCTTCAAGGGTCAGGATTTCGAGTTTCAGCAGGTTGTGCACGGTCAGGCCGTACTTGAGGCAATGCACGCCACCGGCGTTTTCCGCGACGTTGCCGCCGATTGAACAAGCGATTTGCGAGGACGGGTCCGGTGCGTAATACAAACCGAAGGGCGCCGCTGCCTGGGAAATCGCCAGGTTGCGCACCCCTGGCTGGACCCGTGCGGTGCGGGCGGCGGGGTCGATGTGCAAGATGTTGTTGAATCGCACCATCACCAGCAACACGCCTTTGTCCAACGGCAGCGCACCGCCGGACAACCCGGTGCCGGCCCCGCGCGCCACCACCGGCACGTTCCGGGCATGACAGAGCTTGAGCAGTGCCTGCACCTGTTCAAGATGCCGGGGCAGGGCCACCAGCATCGGCGTGGTGCGATAGGCCGAGAGACCGTCGCATTCGTAGGGCTTGAGTTCTTCCTCGCGCCAGATAATGTCCAGGTCCGGCACCTCCTGTTGCAAGGCCTTGAGCAGCACCGCCTTGTCGACGTTGGGCAGGGCGCCGTCGATGCGTTCGTCGTAAAGAATGTTCATCAATCGCGCCTCGTATGAATCGCCGAGCATCCTCCCGAATTATCCGCCAACCCATAGCAGCTGCTATGAGGCGGTGGGGGTCATGTGATGCGCCCGCAAAAACTCCCGGTACAAGCGTGCGGTTTTGGTCGGCTGCTCAACCATCGGCATGTGGCCGACACCGTCCCAGATTTCCACCCGCAGATCGGCGATGCCCTTGCTCCAGACGGGCACGCTGCTGACGTCGATCAAGCGGTCCTTGCGCCCCCACAGCAGCAGCGCCGGGCATTTGATATCGGGCAGTTTTGGCTCCATCGGCGGGCTGGCCCGGAAGTCCCTGAAGATTTCTTCCAGTTCGTCGCGCTGCTGTTCATAGCGCTGGGCGACGGCGTCCAGCACGATCCCCGGTACCCATGGCGGAGAAGCCATGGTCATGGCGTAGAAATGCTGAAACTCTTCGCGGGAATGAATCAGGAACGGGTTATGGCCGCGAGCCAGGTGGCGCTCCATGTCGCTGGGTTCCGGGGCAGTGACGCCAGCCGGATCGAGCAGCGCCAGTGAAACGATACGCTCGGGGTAATTGACCGCCAGCCATGCCGCGATGTAGCCACCCATGGAATTGCCGATCACGTGCACCTTCTCGACGCCGCAGACATCGAGCAACTGGATCAATCGTTTGGCCTGGACCGGAATGTCGTAGCCACCACCGGCCTTGAAGCCGGTTTCGCCATGGCCGGCGAGGTCGGGGATGATCACCCGGTAGTCGTTGACAAAATGCCGGGCGAAGCGCAGCCAGATATTCTTGTCGGCGCTGTAGCCGTGCAGCATCAGTATGTTGCTGGAGGCTTCGTACGGCCCGCCCTGCCAGGTCGAAACGGTCATTTCGGTGATCGGCACGATAAGCTTGTGCAACCGATACAGCCGGGCCTCCAGCGCCATGTTCAAGTCATAGAGCCAGTAACCGATGGCCGGGTAGCTCAACCAGCTCCAGGCCGCGAAAACGGCGATAGCGACAACCAACAAAAGCATCAGGCTATTCCTTTTGCAGTGATCAGGACGGAGGGTGGTTGGCGGAGCCTCTGCAGCGGCCTCCTGTTTATCGTGGTTTATCGATCCCTTACTTCATGTATAGACAAACATTGGGCACTCGCCTCATCGCGATGCCACACTATTGGAGCTACCAGCTGTCAGACCGTCATCCGGTGATGGCTATTCGCCGTTCCCCTGATAGACTTCAAACACTTTCACCCATGTGTTGTCAGGCTCGGTTCAGTAGTACAGAGGCCTCTATGGAAAAAAAGGGAGGAAAGGGACTTTCATTGGCCAGGAGGCTTTATGGGTCGCGCATCCTGGGTCTGGCCCTTGGACTATTGTGTGTCGGTGCAGGGATGTATCCACTCGACCCCGCGCCCTGGGTCTGGGTGGTGATGCTGTTCAACGGCGTCATCTGGCCGCATGTGGCCTATCAATGGGCGCGTCGGGCGAAAATTCCTTATCACGCCGAACACCGCAACATTCTGGTGGACGCGTTTCTCGGCGGTTTCTGGGTGGCCGCCATGCAGTTCAATCCGCTGCCCAGCGCAGCTACGCTGTCGATGATGGCGATGCACAACGTGGCCATCGGTGGCTTGCGTTTTCTGTTGGCGGGCGCCGTCGCGCAGATCCTCGGGATCGGCCTCGGGCTGCTGGTGTTCATGCCGGCTTTTGTCCCGCAAACCAGTCCATTTCAGCTATACGCCTGTTTACCTTTACTGTCGATTTATCCGATGTCCCTGGGCTGGGTCTGCTTCCGTCAGGCCCACACCCTCGGCCGACACAAGCGCGAGTTGCTGGCCCTGAGCCGCACCGACAGCCTGACTGGCCTGCTGAATCACGGCGCCTGGAAAGACCAGCTGGACATCGAGTTTCAGCGTTGCCGGCGCCAGCAGAAGGGCGGGGCGATTGCGTTGATCGACATCGATCATTTCAAGACCATCAACGACACCTACGGCCATGTCGCCGGGGACATCGTCTTGCGTCAGCTGAGCAAAATCCTCAAGCAGAACCTGCGTGCCGCCGATGTCGCCGGACGCTATGGCGGCGACGAATTCTGCGTGCTGCTGCCGGACCTGCCGCTGGAGCGCGCCGCCGTGGCGATGGATGCGCTGCGTGCTCGTTTCGCCACGTTGGGTTACGAGCAGAACCCGGCGCTGAAGGTCAGCTTGAGCATCGGCCTGGCGGCCTTCAACCCGGACCATGACGACGCGACCCTGTGGCTCAACGACGCCGATCAGGCGCTCTACGAAGCCAAGACCACCGGGCGTAACCGCGTCATCTGCCATGGCGACGGCAAGCCGCGTAAAGAGTTGCTTGATTCTGTGTAACCCAATAACCACACAAGCCCGCACACAGGGGATGTGCGGTGAATCAAATCTGTATGTGTCGCATCCGGTGTAGAGCCTTGCGTCGTAGTCAGGTAGGGTCTAAAGACCCCGACACGAAACAAGGATCGATTCATGACGTTCAAGCTCCCGCGTTCCTTCCTGGCCACCAGTCTTGGCCTGACCCTCGCCCTCGGCGCCTTCACCCCCGCAGCCTTCGCCGAACCCCACAAACAAGTCCTCGCCGATGCAGAACAGTACAAGGCTGAAGCCCTGAAACTGCTGGAACGGCTGGTGAACATCGACTCCGGCTCCGGCTATGAACCGGGCCTGACCCAGGTGAGTGACATCGCCATCGAAGAGTTGAAGAAACTGGGTGCCACCATCGAACTGGTGCCCAACACCCCGGACGAGAGCAACCATGTGCTGGCTACCCTCAAAGGCACCGGCAAGGCGAAGATCCTGCTGATGGCGCACATGGACACTGTGTTCAAGGAAGGCTCCGCCGCCGAGCGCCCGTTCCACATCAAGGACGGCCGCGCCTATGGGCCGGGCGTGATGGACGACAAGGGCGGCATCGTCGCCGGGATCTACGCGCTGAAAGTCCTCAAGAACCTCGACTTCAAGGACTACGCGCAGATCACCTTCCTGCTCGATGCCAGTGAGGAAACCGGCTCGGACGTCGCTACTGACCTGATCAAGAAAACCGCCAAGGCCCACGACGTGACCCTCAACCTCGAACCGGGTCGCCCGGCCGATGGCCTGGTGGTCTGGCGCAAAGGCAGTGCTACCGCCGTGGTCGAGGTCAAAGGCAAGGCTGCGCATGCGGGCGTTGCCCCGGAATTGGGGCGTAACGCTGCCATGGAAGCCGCGCACCAGATTCTGCAACTCGGCAAACTGGGCGATGAAGCGAAGAAAACCACCATCAACTTCACCGTGCTCAAGGCCGGTGACCGCACCAACGTGATTCCGGATCAGGCTACGGCCAAGGCTGATGTGCGGGCGGCGGTGCCGGAGGAATTCGACCGGATCGAAAAGGACCTGGCGCGGGTGTCGAAGGACAAACTGATTGCCGATACGCAAGTCACCACCAGCCTCAAGCGCGGCTTGCCACCGATGCCGCAAACGGCGGAATCGGATCGCTTGATGGCCATGGCCCAGGGCATTTACGGCGAAATTGGCCGCAAGTTGACGGAAGAAGGCAGCGGCGGGGCGGCAGATGCGAGTTTGTCCGCGGGTGTTGGTACGCCGACGCTGGACGGGTTCGGGATTGTCGGCGGCAATATCCATACGCCTGAGGAGTACGCCGAGGTCGAAAGCGTGGCGCCGCGGATTTATTTGCTGTCGCGGATGATTATGGAATTGGCCAAGCGGTAATCGGCCAGATCGTCAGGGCCCTGTGGTGAGCATTGCCCAATGCGGAACCCGCTCCCACAGGGATTTTCAGTGTTTCGGCTTACTGCGTATTGCCTACTCGATCGGTGTATCGACAAACACCTCAAGCCCCTCGGCATACGCCGTAAACGCGTTGATCAGTGGAAACTGCTTGGCCTCCACCTGATCCGGCACCACCAGGTTGGTAAAGCTCCAGGCCACCGCCAAGCTAATCCCGTCCTGCGCAATCGAGCCGTCGGTCTTCAGCGGCTGTTTTTCCAGCTCCCGCTCCAGCGCCGAATACGCCGCCGCCAATTGCCCTTCGACCCGTTCCACCCAAGGCGCGTACTGAATTTCCGCTGGCCGCAGGTTGCGTTCGTAGTAAAGCTGTACCGACTTCTCGCACGCCGCCAATGCCAGGCCGATCAGCCGCAGCGAGCGCAAGCGTTGAACCGGATTGTCGGATATCAGGCTTTTACCCGGAGCGGCCAAGGCTTCGAGGTAATCGATGATCAGCGTTGAATCCATCAACACCTCACCGTCATCCAGCACCAGCGTCGGCGCCTTCACCACCGGGTTGATCTGCTGGAACTGCTCGAAGTGCCTGAACACCGAAACCGACGCGTGTTCCAGCGGGATGCCCAGGCATTTGGCGGAAATGGCGACGCGCCGCACGTAGGGCGAATCCAGCATGCCGATCAGTTTCATTGAGCCTCTCCTTACAGACGGTCCTTGGGGAGGGACAACCTTAGCCGAGGTTCAGCGACCTGCAAGCGGTTTCGCGCTAATCCTCAGGCCTATCGTTCATCCTCGAAGGCTAATCCTCAAAGCCTGCCTGTTCATGAATCTCATCGACCTTCAATTCCAGTCGATAAGCCACGGCGATGAACAGCGCCTGGCACAGGCACAGGGTGGCACTCAATGAACGGAAGGCAAACGAACTGCCCTCGTTGACCAGCAGCACGGTGTTGGCGCGCTTGGCCAATGGCGAGAGGTTGCTGTCGGTGATGATCAGGGTTTTCGCCTGATGGTGCTGGGCGATGCGCAGGCAGTGCTGG
Organism: Pseudomonas sp. KD5; assembly: GCF_012932895.1. NCBI lineage: Bacteria > Pseudomonadati > Pseudomonadota > Gammaproteobacteria > Pseudomonadales > Pseudomonadaceae > Pseudomonas > Pseudomonas sp. KD5. The sequence goes on from NZ_JDWJ01000004.1 coordinate 367,661, forward strand.
GTTTCCTTGCCATAGGGCGTGAAGCTGATGGCGATCACCAGGTCGTTGGCGCGCACGCTGCGCATCTGCTCGCGGTAGCTGCCGCCAAGGCCCGACACCAGGTGGATGCGCTTGTTGGTGTGTTGCAGGTTGTAGACCAGGTAATCGGCCACCGCAAACGAGCGACGCACCCCGACCACGTAGATGTTATCGGCATTCACCACCAGGTCTACGGCCTTGTCGAAGGCCTGGTCATCGAGTTCCAGCCCCAAACGCTCGATACCCGACAGGGTGGCGTTGATGCATTCGCGCGCCAGGTCGCCGCCGCTGGCCTTCTGCGACTTGTTGGCGATCATGCTGCGGATGCGTTGCTGGTAGTTCTGCACCGGCGTGGTCTTGTGGGTGTAGGCCTCGCGAAACAGCGCCTGCATTTCACTGAACCCGCTGAAGCCGAAGCGCTGGGAAAAGCGCACGATGGCCGACGGGTGCACTTCGCATTCGCGGGCGATGTCGCTGATGCGGTCGACCATGATCCGGTCGCTCTGCTGGCTCATGTAGCTGGCGATGCGTTTGAGCTGGCGCGGCAGACTTTCGTACTCCTCGGTGATCAGCTGCAACAGACGCTCGGCATTGATCGGAGGGCTGGCGAGATCGCTGTCGGGCGAGCTCTCGGTCGTAGCCGGCTGATCGGTGCGGGACATAAGAAATCCTTCTGGCTTGTTCTTATAGGGATGACGGTTCTCGTCATCCCCTGACAATAGGTTGGCTGTGCGCAGTCTACAGGGTAGGCCGGAATAAAATCTTGAGCTTGCAATCGGCCTGGGGTCTGCTGAAACGATGCACGGTGTCTGGAACGCTTGTATCAAAGTTTATTGGAAAAAATATTCCACGTAAAAAATATATAGAATAAATATTGATTGTTCGGCCCCGGTCGTTTTAGTCTGCATCCACCAAGAGTGTTCGGCGCCTTCATCGCCCCGAACGCAGGCTGATAAAAATAACAGGAGCCAGCATGGGCCAGACTCGTTTTGCCAGTGGGCGTCAATTGGATCTGATTTGCCTCGGACGCCTTGGCGTCGATCTTTATGCGCAACAAGTCGGGGCGCGGCTGGAGGATGTGAGCAGCTTCGCCAAGTACCTGGGCGGTTCGTCCGCCAACATCGCCTTCGGCACCGCGCGGCTGGGGCTGAAGTCGGCGATGTTGAGCCGGGTAGGGGACGACCACATGGGCCGTTTCCTCGTTGAATCCCTGGTCCGTGAAGGCTGCGACGTCAGCGGCATCAAGGTCGATCCGGAACGCCTGACCGCCATGGTCCTGCTGGGCCTCAAGGATCGCGAAACCTTTCCCCTGGTGTTCTACCGCGAAAACTGCGCCGACATGGCGTTGCGCGCCGAAGACATCAGCGAAGCCTTTATCGCTTCCAGCAAAGCCCTGCTGATCACCGGCACCCATTTCTCCACCGACGGCGTCTACAAGGCGAGCATTCAGGCGCTGGACTATGCCGAAAAGCATAACGTCAAACGGGTGCTGGACATCGACTACCGCCCGGTGCTCTGGGGTCTGGCCGGCAAGGCAGACGGCGAAACCCGTTTCGTCGCCGACCAGAACGTCAGCCAGCACGTGCAGAAAATCCTCCCGCGTTTCGACCTGATCGTCGGCACTGAAGAAGAATTCCTGATCGCCGGCGGCGCCGAGGATCTGCTCACCGCGCTGCGCAATGTCCGGCGCCTGAGCGCGGCAACCCTGGTGGTCAAGCTCGGCCCGCAAGGTTGCACGGTGATTCATGGGGCGATCCCGGCGCGTCTCGAAGACGGCGCGATCTATCCCGGTGTGCGCGTCGAAGTGCTGAATGTGCTGGGGGCCGGCGATGCCTTCATGTCGGGTTTCCTCAGTGGCTGGCTGGAGGACGCCAGCGACGAGCGCTGCTGCCAGTTGGCCAATGCCTGCGGCGGTCTGGTGGTGTCGCGCCATGCCTGCGCCCCGGCGATGCCGACCCGCGCCGAACTCGATTACCTGTTCAACAGCCCGGTGCCGATCACCCGGCCGGATCAGGACGTGACATTGCAGCGTCTGCATCAGGTCAGCGTGCCGCGTAAACAGTGGAAGCAACTGTTCATTTTTGCCTTCGATCATCGCGGGCAACTGGTAGAGCTGGCCCACAAGGGCGGGCGCGACCTGAGCGCCATCTGCGAGCTCAAACAACTCTTTATCAAAGCCGTGGAACGGGTCGAGGCGGATTTGCGTGAGCAGGGCGTCGACGCCGATGTCGGCTTGCTGGCCGATCAACGTTTCGGCCAGGACTCGCTGAACACCGCCACCGGTCGCGGCTGGTGGGTGGCGCGGCCAGTGGAAGTGCAGGGTTCGCGGCCATTGGCGTTCGAACACGGGCGCTCGATCGGCAGCAACCTGATCGCGTGGCCGCAAGAACAGATCATCAAATGCCTGGTGCAATTCCATCCCGACGACGAGCCATTGCTGCGTCTGGAGCAGGAAGCGCAGATCAAGGGCCTGTATCAGGCCTCGCAAGTCAGCGGGCATGAATTGCTGCTGGAGATCATTCCGCCCAAGGATCACCCATCACCGCATCCGGACGTGCTCTATCGCGCCCTCAAACGCCTCTACAACCTGGGCATCTACCCGGCGTGGTGGAAGATCGAAGCGCAAAGCGCCGAGGAGTGGAAACAACTCGACGAGCTGATCCAGGAACGCGACCCGTATTGCCGTGGCGTGGTGCTGCTGGGCCTGAATGCCCCGGCGGCGACCCTGGCCGAAGGGTTCCAACAGGCCAGCCAGAGCCAGACCTGCCGTGGTTTCGCCGTGGGCCGGACGATCTTCCAGGAACCGAGCCGCGCGTGGCTGGCCGGTGAAATCGACGACGAAGCGCTGATTCGCCAGGTGCAGGGCACCTTCGTCGAACTGATCGATGCCTGGCGCACGGCCCGAGCCTGAACAAAGTCATGTGGTCGATTGGGCTTTTTGTGGCGAGGGGGCTTGCCCCCGTTCGAGTGCGTAGCACTCGCTATTTTGGGACCGCTTCGCGCTCCAACGGGGGCAAGCCCCCTCGCCACAAGAGCGCCACTGGCCACAGGTTATCGGTTGAACATTTTTGAGAAAACAATAAAAGGTGCAGCCATGCCCGCTATCCGAATTGGCATCAACCCGATCTCCTGGAGCAACGACGACCTGCCGTCCCTCGGTGGCGAGACGCCGTTGAGCACCGCCCTCAGCGAAGGCAAGGACATCGGCTACGAAGGCTTCGAACTCAACGGCAAATTCCCCAAGGATGCCAAGGGCGTCGGCGATGTATTGCGCCCGTATGACCTGGCGCTGGTGTCCGGTTGGTATTCCAGTCGTCTGGCCCGCCGTTCCGTGGCCGAGGAAATCGACGCCATCGGCAGCCATGTCGAGCTGCTGGCGAAGAACGGCGCCAAGGTGTTGGTCTATGGCGAAGTCGCCGACTCCATTCAAGGCCAGCGCATTCCACTGGTCGAGCGCCCACGTTTCCACACCGAGCAGGCCTGGCAAGAATATGCCGACAAACTCACCGAACTGGCGCGCTTCACCCTGTCCCAGGGCGTGCGTCTGGCCTATCACCATCATATGGGGGCCTACGTCGAATCCCCGGCCGACATCGACAAACTGATGGCGTTGACCGGCAGCGAAGTCGGCCTGCTGTTCGATTCGGGTCACTGCTACATGGGCGGCGGCGAACCGCTGCAGGTGCTGTGCAAACACATCGAACGGGTCTGCCACGTGCATTTCAAGGATGTGCGCAAACCGGTGGTGCAACTGTCGCGCAACAACCTTTGGAGCTTTCCGGACTGCATCATCAACGGCACCTTCACCGTGCCTGGCGATGGCGACATCGACTTCGGCGCCTTGCTCGACGTGCTACTGGGCGCCGATTACCACGGCTGGCTGGTGGTGGAAGCTGAGCAGGATCCGGCGGTGGCACCGAGTTACGTCTACGCCAAAAAAGGCTACGACACCTTGCGTGCCTTGCTCGACGAGAGGACCGCGCGATGAGCCTGTTGGTCAAGAGCAATGCCCGCGGCCGGACCATGGTCGAGCTGGGTCAGGGTGAGTTGGAATACGTCGGTTTTGCCGCTTACCGCCTGAGTCTTGGCGAAACCCTTCCGGTCAGCGCGGGCGACAAGGAATTGTGCCTGGTGCTGCTCAGCGGTCGGGTCGGCATCAAGGGTGAAGCACCGGGGCAGGGCGCGTTCGACTGGGACAACATCGGCGATCGCCAGTCGGTGTTCGAAGACAAATCACCGTTCGCCGTGTATTTGCCTCCCGGCAGTCAGGCCCAGGTGGTGGCGTTGAGCGACGTGCAAATCGCCGTGTGCGCGGCGCCCGGTTCGACCGCCGAAAACCTCGGCGCGCGGCTGATCAAACCCGACAGCATGAAACGCAGCGTGCGCGGCAAGGGTGCCAACACCCGTTATGTCTGCGACATTTTGCCGGACACCGAGCCCGCCCATTCGCTGCTGGTGGTGGAAGTGCGTACGCCGTCCGGTCACTCGTCGAGCTACCCACCGCACAAGCACGACACCGACGATCTGCCGCACCAGAGCTTTCTCGAAGAAACCTATTACCACCAGATCAACCCGCCCCAGGGCTTCGTGTTCCAGCGGGTCTACACCGACGATCGCAGTATCGATCAGGCCATGGCGGTGGAAAACAGCGACCTGGTGGTGGTGCCCAAGGGTTATCACCCGGTCAGCGTGCCCTACGGCTATGAGTCGTATTACCTGAATGTGATGGCCGGCCCGAAACGCGTCTGGCAGTTCCATAACGATCCGCAGCACAGCTGGCTTCTGGATCTCTGAATTACAACGCCTGAATTCAAACATTCGAACGGAGAACAAGAATAATGAGCGACGCCCCGGTCATAGGCCATTACATCGACGGTCAGCTGCAGGACAGTGGTAGCGAGCGGTTCAGCAATGTCTTCAATCCGGCCACCGGCAGCGTTCAGGCGCGGGTCGGGCTGGCCAGCCAGAAGACTGTGGATGAGGCCGTCGCTTCGGCCATGAAGGCGTTCCCGGCCTGGGCCGAGCAATCGTCCCTGCGCCGTTCGCGGGTGATGTTCAAGTTCAAGGAATTGCTCGATCGCCATCACAACGAACTGGCCGAAATCATCAGCCGCGAACACGGCAAGGTGTTCTCCGACGCCAAGGGCGAAGTGACCCGTGGCATCGAAATCGTCGAATACGCCTGCGGTGCGCCGAACCTGCTGAAAACCGATTTCAGCGACAACATCGGCGGTGGCATCGACAACTGGAACCTGCGCCAGCCATTGGGCGTCTGCGCGGGCGTTACGCCGTTCAACTTCCCGGTGATGGTGCCGCTGTGGATGATCCCGTTGGCGCTGGTCACCGGCAACTGCTTCATCCTCAAACCGTCTGAGCGTGATCCATCCGCCAGTTTGTTGATGGCTCGTTTGCTCACCGAAGCCGGGTTGCCGGACGGTGTGTTCAACGTGGTCCAGGGCGACAAGGCGGCGGTCGATGCCTTGCTGCAACACCCGGACATCGAGGCGATTTCCTTTGTTGGCTCGACGCCGATTGCCGAGTACATCCACCAGCAAGCCACCTCGCGCGGCAAACGCGTACAGGCGCTGGGCGGTGCGAAGAACCACATGATCGTCATGCCCGATGCCGATCTGGATCAGGCGGCGGACGCGCTGATCGGCGCGGCGTACGGCTCGGCCGGTGAGCGCTGCATGGCGATTTCGATTGCCGTGGCCGTCGGTGATGTCGGTGACCAGTTGATTGCCAAACTGTTGCCGCGTATCGATCAACTGAAGGTCGGCAATGGCATGCAGGGCGACAGCGACATGGGGCCGCTGGTGACCGCCGAACACAAGGCCAAGGTCGAGGGCTTTATTGGCGAAGGCGTGGCCCAGGGCGCACAACTGATTGTCGACGGGCGCAACTTTAAGGTGCCAGGCGCCGAGAACGGCTTCTTCGTCGGCGCGACGCTGTTCGACAAGGTCACGACCGAGATGAGCATTTACCAGCAAGAGATCTTCGGCCCGGTGCTGGGCATCGTGCGCGTACCGGATTTCGCCAGCGCCGTGGCGCTGATCAACGCCCATGAATTCGGCAACGGCGTGTCCTGCTTCACCAGCGATGGCGGCATTGCCCGTTCGTTTGCCCGCAGCATCAAGGTCGGCATGGTCGGCATCAACGTACCGATTCCGGTGCCCATGGCCTGGCACTCGTTCGGTGGCTGGAAGCGCTCGCTGTTCGGTGATCACCACGCGTATGGCGAAGAAGGCATTCGCTTCTACAGCCGCTACAAAAGCGTGATGCAGCGTTGGCCCGACAGCATTGCCAAAGGCCCTGAATTCAGCATGCCGACAGCCAAATAATTCACGTGTGCGGAGAACAACAAAAAATGAGCAAACCCCTGCGTTTCGCCTTGAACCGTATGGTCGCCCCACGTCTGTCCCTGCCGGCGTTCATCGAGTTGGCGGTGACCCTCAAGGCCGAGGCCATCGAGATTCGCAACGACCTCAAAGGCGTCGAGATCGAGGATGGCACCGCACCCGAACACGTCCGTGAGCTGTGCGCGGCCAAAGGCATCACTGTGCTGTCGATCAACGCGCTGTATCCGTTCGATGTCTGGAATGACGAGCGCCGCGCACACGCCCTGAAGCTTGCCGCTTATGCCCGTGACTGTGGCGCACGGGGCTTGGTGATGTGCCCATTGAACGACCGCGCCGATCCACGAACCGAAGCGCAGCGTGCGTCTGGCCTGCGCACGGCGCTGAGTGAACTGGCACCGATCCTGCGCGATCACGGCATTCTCGGCTTCATCGAACCGCTGGGTTTCGAAGAATGCTCGCTGCGGCGCAAACGCACGGCAGTCGATGCGATCAAGGCCATCGGAGGGCTGGATGTGTTTCGTCTGGTGCATGACACCTTCCACCATCACCTGGCCAGCGAGCATGAATTCTTCCCTGAACTGACCGGGTTGGTGCACATCTCCGGCGTCGAAGATGCCGAGGCGCCACTGGCGACCATTCGTGACGGCCATCGGGTGCTGGTGGGCGAGGGCGACATCCTCGGCAATGCGGCGCAGATCGACACCTTGCTCAGTAGCGGCTATAGCGGCTACCTGTCGTTCGAACCGTTTGCCGACAGCGTCCATGACCTGGCGGATATCCAGACGGCGATCGGCGCGAGCATGGATCACCTGCAGAAATCCCTGAGCTGACATCGGATTCGCATACGGAAAAGGTGCAAGCATGACCACAACAAGACTGACCATGGCCCAGGCCCTGGTGAAATTCCTCGATAACCAGTACATCGAGGTCGATGGGGTTCAGAGCAAATTCGTCGCTGGGATCTTTACCATTTTTGGCCACGGCAATGTGCTGGGGCTGGGGCAAGCCCTGGAACAGGACAGCGGCGACCTGATCGTCCATCAGGGCCGCAACGAACAAGGCATGGCCCACGCGGCCATTGGTTTTGCCAAGCAACACCTGCGGCGCAAGATCTACGCCTGTTCTTCATCGGTGGGCCCGGGCGCGGCGAACATGCTGACTGCTGCCGCGACGGCCACCGCCAACCGTATTCCCTTGCTGCTGTTGCCCGGCGACGTCTACGCCTGCCGCCAACCAGACCCGGTGCTGCAACAGATCGAGCAGTTCCACGACCTGAGCATCAGCACCAACGATGCGTTCAAGGCCGTGAGCAAATACTGGGACCGGATCAACCGTCCCGAGCAACTGATGACCGCGGCGATCCACGCCATGCGCGTGCTCACCGACCCCGCCGAAACCGGCGCCGTCACCCTGGCCTTGCCGCAAGACGTGCAGGCCGAGGCGTACGACTACCCTGATTACTTCCTGCAAAAACGCGTGCACCGCATCGAGCGCCGTCCGGCCACCGAAGCGATGCTCGGCGATGCCGTGGCGCTGTTCAAAGGCAAGCGCAAACCGCTGATCATCTGCGGCGGCGGGGTCAAGTATTCCGGTGCCAATGCAGCGTTGCAGGCCTTTGCCGAGCGCTTCGATATTCCTTTCGCCGAAACCCAGGCCGGCAAGAGCGCGGTGGTGTCGAGCCATCCACTGAACGTCGGGGGGATCGGCGAAACCGGTTGCCTGGCGGCGAACCTGTTGGCCAAGGACGCTGATTTGATCATAGGCGTCGGCACCCGCTACAGCGATTTCACCACCGCGTCGAAATCCTTGTTCAAACACCCGGATGTGCAATTTCTCAACCTCAACATCAGCCCTTGCGACGCCCTGAAACTCGATGGCGTGCAACTGCTGGCGGACGCCAGAACCGGCTTGAACGCCTTGGCCGCTGTGTTGGGCGACTATCGCTCCGGCTGGGGCGATCAACCCCGACAGGCCCGGGCGCAGCTGGACGAGGAAGTCGACCGAATCTATCAGGTCGAATACCAGACTCAAGACTTCGTCCCGGAAATCAACGATCACCTGGACCCGGCGGTGCTGCGCGAATTCATCGAGCTGACCGGTTCCTGCCTGACCCAGAGCCGGGTGCTCGGTGTGCTCAATGAAACCCTGGCCGATGATGCGGTGATCGTCGCCGCCGCCGGCAGTCTGCCCGGCGACTTGCAGCGCAGCTGGCGCAGCAAGGGCGTGAACACCTACCACGTCGAATACGGTTATTCGTGCATGGGTTATGAGGTGAACGCCGCACTGGGGGTGAAGCTCGCCGAGCCTGAGCGCGAGGTCTATGCGCTGGTGGGCGACGGCTCCTACATGATGCTGCACTCGGAGCTGGCAACCTCGATCCAGGAGCGCCGCAAGATCAACGTGGTGTTGCTGGACAACATGACCTTCGGCTGCATCAACAACCTGCAAATGGAACACGGCATGGACAGCTTCGGTACCGAGTTCCGTTTCCGCGATCCTGAAACCGGCAAGCTCGATGGCGGTTTCGTGCCGGTGGATTTCGCCATGAGCGCGGCGGCTTACGGCTGCAAGACCTACAAGGTGAACACGGTTGAAGAGCTGCGAGCTGCGTTGGCGGATGCGCGGTTGCAGACGGTGTCGACGCTGATCGACATCAAGGTCCTGCCCAAAACCATGATTCACAAATACCTGTCATGGTGGCGGGTCGGCGTGGCGCAAGTCTCCACCAGCGCGCGCACCGATGCGGTGGCCAAGACCCTCAACGAACGATTGGCCAAGGCCCGTCAATACTGATTGCCCTGAAACGAACAACAGGAGTGTTTATATGTCTTCGCTTTCCAATTCGTTGCGCATTGGCGTCATCGGCACCGGGGCCATCGGCCAGGACCATATCCGTCGTTGCAGCCAGACCTTGCTCAACAGTCAGGTCGTCGCGGTCACTGACATCAATTTGCAGCAAGCAGCCAAGGTCGTCTCCGATCTGAAGCTGACCGCCGAGGTTTATCCCGATGGCCACGCGCTGATCAAGGCGCCGGACGTCGACGCAGTCCTCGTCACCTCCTGGGGCCCGAGCCACGAAGAGTTCGTACTGGCGGCCATTGCGGCGGGCAAACCGGTGTTCTGCGAGAAACCGCTGGCGGTCACCGCCGAAGGCTGCCGCAAGATCGTCGAGGCCGAAGTGGCCCACGGCAAGCGACTGGTGCAGGTTGGTTTCATGCGCCCGTACGATGAAGGTTATCGGGCATTGAAATCGGTGATCGACAGTGGCCAGATCGGCGAGCCGCTGATGCTGCACTGCGCACACCGCAACCCGACCGTGGGTGAAAACTACAAGACCGACATGGCGATCACCGACACGCTGATCCATGAGCTGGACGTGTTGCGCTGGTTGCTCGACGACGACTATGTGTCGGTGCAAGTGGTGTTCCCGCGCAAGACCAGCAAGGCCCACGCCCATTTGAAAGACCCGCAGATCGTGTTGCTGGAAACCGCCAAGGGCACGCGCATCGACGTGGAAGTGTTCGTCAACTGCCAGTACGGCTACGACATCCAGTGCGAAGTGGTAGGGGAGACGGGCATCGCCAAACTGCCGGAGCCGTCGCAGGTTCAGCTGCGCAGCGGAGCGAAACTGTCCAATGCGATTCTGATGGACTGGAAGGATCGGTTCATCGCCGCGTACGACGTCGAGTTGCAGGCGTTCATCGATGGCGTGCGCGCCGGGCAGGTCGGCGGGCCATCGGCGTGGGACGGTTTCGCCGCCGCCGTCGCTGCGGATGCCTGCATCGAGGCGCAGAACAGCGGCCAGATTGTCAAAGTCGCACTCCCTGATCGCCCACACTTCTACGGCTAACCGATCGTTCCCACGCTCTGCGTGGGAATGCATCCCGTGACGCTCCGCGTCACAAAACGGACGCAGAGCGTCCATGGCGGCGTTCCCACGCAGAGCGTGGGAACGATCAGCGTAAGGTGATGGAGAACAAAAAAATGCGCATCGCACTAGACCCCTACATGTACCGCAACCTGTCCCTGGGCAAGATGGTCGACAAGGTCGCCGAGCTTGGTTACGAACACATCGAGCTGTCGCCCCGGGAAGATTTCCTGCCGTTCTATAAAGCCCCGCGAGTCGACAAGGCGCGGATCAAGGAATTTCGCAAAGCCCTGAGCGACACCGGGGTCAAACTCTCTTCCTTATTACCCATGTACCACTGGGCCGCCGCCGATGAAGGTTTGCGCGTAGCTGCCGTGCGCAACTGGAAGCGGGCGATCCAGATTGCCGTGGAGATGGACTGTGAACTGGTCAACACCGAGTTCACCGGTCAGTCGGACAACCCATTGGTCTGCGAGAACCAGTTCATGCGCTCCATGGACGAACTGATCCCCGAGTTCGAACGCGAAGGCATCAAGCTCGATATCCAGGCCCATCCTTATGATTTCTGCGAGCGCAACAACGAGTCGGTGGACATCATTCGCGGTCTGGACCGCGACTGGATCAACTACCTCTACGCCGCGCCACACACGTTTTTCTATGACGATGGCGTGGGTGACATCGCCTCGATGCTCAAGTACGCCGGTTCGAAGCTGAGTCACTTGATCATCGCCGACACCTACAACCACAAGGCGTCCTCGGGCTTGCGCTACATCGTCAACCCGCCGGGCGTCACCGCCACCGTGCATCAGCACCTGGACATCGGCCAGGGCGAGGTCGACTGGGAAGCGTTTTTCGGCACCTTGCGCGAGATCAAGTTCGATGGCATCGCCACCGTCTCTGTGTTCGCCTGGGAAGACCGGCCGGACGAGTCCAACCGGATGATGCTCGAACGCGTGACCCGCGAACTCTGCCAATAACCGCGGCATACACAAAAAACCTGTGGGAGAGGGCTTGTGTGGCGAGGGGGCTTGCCCCCGTTCGACTGCGAAGCAGTCGTAAACCAGTCACTGCTTTCTAAATTCAATAACGCGGTGATTGGTTTTAGGGGTGCTTCGCGCCCCAACGGGGGCAAGCCCCTCGCCACACAAGCTCGCTCCCACAGGGGCCGCGTTCTATAAGGAGAATACTTTCATGCGTATCGGACTTGTCGGTTACGGCCATGGCGGCCGGTTTTTCCATGCTCCGCTGATCAGCAGTTTGCCGGCGGCGACGTTCGTGGGCGTGGTCACCCGTTCCGCCGAGCGCCGACAACTGCTGGCCACGGAACATCCCGGTGTGCCGGCCTTCGACAGCATTGGCCAACTGGTCGAAGCCGGGATTGATGTGCTGGTGGTGTCCACGCCGCTCAAAGGTCGTCCGGCGTTGGTGCTCGACGCCATCGAACACGGGGTGGCGGTGGTCAGCGACAAGCCGTTCGCCGCCGATACGCAGCAGGCGCAAACCCTGATCACCATGGCCGAGCGTCAGGGCGTGCATTTGAGCGTTTACCAGAACCGGCGCTGGGACTCGGATTTCCTCACCGTACGCAAACTCATCGAGTCCGGTGCCCTGGGCCAGGTCACCCGTTTCGAGTCGCGGATCGAACGCTACTCGCCACAGTCGGTGAACAACGGCAGCGGCGGTGGTTTCCTGCGTGATCTGGGCAGCCATCTGGTGGATCAGGCGTTGCTGTTGTTCGGCCCCGTCACCCGGGTTTACGCCGAACTGGATTACCTCGAAAAAGGCCAGACCTTCGACAACGGCTTCTTTATGTCCCTGACCCATGCCAGTGGCGTGATCTCGCACCTGAGTGGCAGTTGCCTGCAAAACACCCCGGGCCCGCGTTTTCGCGTGACCGGCACCCAGGGCTGCTACAGCGTCGATGGTCTGGACGGGCAAGAGGCGTCGACCCTGGCCGGGCTCACGCCCAAATCCGAGGGCGAGCGCTGGGGCGTCGAAGAGCATCGTCGCTGGGGCTGGTTCGAACAGGGCGAGGTGCGCGAGCGGGTGCCGTCCGAGCGAGGCTGCTGGAACCAGTTCTATTTGCAGCTACAAACCGCGTTACAGAGCGGTGGCCCACTGCCGGTCGAGGCCCGTGATGCACTGGCGACCACCCGCGTGCTAGACGCTGCGCGGCTCAGTTTCGAGCGCCATCAAGTGGTGGCGTTGAGCGCATTTGAAAGCCATGGAACAAAATCAGAATAAAATTCTAAAATGAGTTGATATAGAAATTATTTTCTAATAAAGTCGTTTCCAGGTTGCCGACTATCAACGTCCGATCACGCTCAAGCAGGCCTTGAACGAGTGAAGGACGCACCAAAAACAAGAAACAAAGCCAGGTACCGTCGATGAAAACCTTCAACTCTGCTCTGCATGCTTTACGTTCCGCGCTGCACCTCTCTCGCGACCTGCCTCGCGTCTCGTTTCATTCCGTCTCTCGCTTGCTTTGCGTCGAACGCAAGGGCGCCCTGGTCTGCTGCATTCCGGGAGCGCCGATAGTCCGCTTGCCCGCTTACTGAAATCGTCACGCCTTATCCATAAAACCAACAAGAATGTGGAGAAAGACCTTTCATGAAGACCAAGACCCGTTTCGCCTCACTCGCCTTGTCCCTGATGCTCGCCAGCGGTGCCGCACTCGCTGACATGAAGATCGGCGTCAGCATGGCGCAGTTCGATGACACCTGGCTGACCTATCTGCGCGAATCCATGGACACCAAAGCCAAGTCCTATCCTGATGGCGTCAAGCTGCAGTTCGAAGATGCGCGCAGCGACGTGGTCAGGCAGTTGAGCCAGGTAGAAAGCTTCATCAGCCAGAAAGTCGATGCCATTGTGGTCAACCCGGTGGATACCGCCGCCACCAAGAAAATTACCGAAGCGGCGGTCAAGGCCGGCATTCCGCTGGTGTACGTCAATCGCCGCCCCGATGACTTGAACCTGCCCAAAGGCGTGGTCACTGTCGCCTCCAACGATCTGGAGGCCGGTCAGATGCAGATGCAGTACCTGGCGGAAAAAATGGGCGGCAAGGGCGACATCGTGATTCTGCTCGGTGATTTGGCCAACAACTCCACCACCAACCGTACCAAGGGCGTAAAAGAGGTGCTGGCCAAGTACCCGAACATCAAGATCGAGCAAGAGCAGAGCGGCATCTGGTCGCGGGACAAGGGCATGACCCTGGTCAACGACTGGCTGACCCAGGGCCGCAAGTTCGACGCGGTCGTCTCCAACAACGACGAGATGGCGATTGGCGCGGCTATGGCCCTGCAGCAGGCGGGTGTCGCCAAAGGCAGCGTGCTGATCGCCGGTGTCGACGGTACGCCCGACGGTTTGAACGCGGTGAAGAAGGGCTCTCTGCTGGTTTCGGTGTTCCAGGACGCCAAGGGGCAGGCCGACGGTTCGGTCGACACGGCGGTGAAAATGGCCAGGAACGAGCCGGTCGAACAGGCCGTGTGGGTGCCGTATCGCTTGATCACTTTGCAAAACGTTGACCAGTTCAAATAGTCCGTCCGTTCGATAACAACAATAAGCACGCAAGGTTGCGACGCGACCTTGCTGATGGAGTACCTGATCATGTTCGCTTCAGCGACTGCTTCGAGCCCCCCGTTGGTGGGTATCCAGCCAACCGCAACACCTGTCGATGAGCCGTACCTGCTGGAGATCATCAACGTCAGCAAGGGTTTTCCCGGTGTGGTGGCCTTGTCCGACGTACAGCTGCGGGTGCGTCCCGGTTCCGTGCTGGCGCTGATGGGCGAAAACGGTGCTGGCAAATCCACCCTGATGAAAATCATTGCCGGCATCTACCAGCCGGACGCTGGCGAGTTGCGCCTGCGGGGCAAGCCGGTGGTCTTCGAAACGCCACTGGCCGCGCTCCAGGCCGGGATTGCGATGATCCACCAGGAACTCAACCTGATGCCGCACATGAGCATCGCCGAGAACATCTGGATCGGCCGCGAGCAGCTCAACGGCCTGCACATGATCGATCACCGCGAAATGCACCGCTGCACCGCCAAACTGCTGGAGCGTCTGCGGATCAATCTCGATCCGGAAGAGCAGGTGGGCAACCTGAGCATCGCCGAACGGCAGATGGTCGAGATCGCCAAGGCGGTGTCCTACGACTCCGACATCCTGATCATGGACGAACCGACTTCGGCCATTACCGATAAGGAAGTCGCTCACCTGTTCTCGATCATTGCCGACCTCAAGAGCCAGGGCAAAGGCATCATCTACATCACTCACAAAATGAACGAAGTGTTCAGCATCGCCGATGAAGTGGCGGTATTCCGCGACGGCGCCTACATCGGCCTGCAGCGGGCCGACAGCATGGACGGCGACAGCCTGATTTCGATGATGGTCGGTCGCGAACTGAGCCAGTTGTTCCCGGTGCGCGAGAAGCCGATCGGCGGTCTGTTGCTGTCGGTACGCGACCTCAAGCTGGACGGCATTTTCAAAGACGTCTCCTTCGACCTGCATGCCGGGGAGATCCTGGGCATCGCCGGATTGATGGGCTCGGGGCGGACCAATGTCGCCGAGGCGATTTTCGGCATCACTCCGAGTGACGGTGGCGAGATCCGGCTCGACGGCGAGGTGGTGCGCATCACTGATCCGCACATGGCCATCGAGAAGGGCTTCGCGTTGTTGACCGAAGATCGCAAGCTCAGCGGCCTGTTCCCGTGCCTGTCGGTGCTGGAAAACATGGAAATGGCGGTATTGCCCCATTACGTCGGTAACGGCTTCATCCAGCAGAAAGCCCTGCGCGCGTTGTGTGAAGACATGTGCAAGAAGCTGCGGGTGAAAACGCCGTCGCTGGAGCAGTGCATCGATACCTTGTCCGGCGGTAATCAGCAGAAGGCGTTGCTGGCGCGCTGGCTGATGACCAACCCGCGAATCCTGATTCTCGACGAGCCAACCCGGGGCATCGATGTTGGCGCCAAGGCCGAGATCTACCGGCTGATCTCGTACCTGGCCAGCGAAGGCATGGCGGTGATCATGATCTCCTCGGAACTGCCGGAAGTGCTGGGCATGAGCGACCGGGTCATGGTCATGCACGAGGGCGACCTGATGGGCACCCTCGACCGCAGCGAAGCGACCCAGGAACGAGTGATGCAACTGGCCTCGGGCATGTCCGCGGTTCACTAATGGATGCCGGCGGTGGCCATGGCTGCCGTCGATGACGCAATAGAAGGGTGAGTGGTTATGAACGCGATACTGGAAAACAAGCCTGCAATGGCACCGGTCAAGAGTCGCCGGCGCTTTCCGACCGAGTTGAGTATCTTCCTGGTGCTGATCGGCATTGGCCTGGTCTTCGAGTTGTTCGGCTGGATCGTGCGGGATCAGAGCTTTCTGATGAACTCTCAGCGCCTGGTGCTGATGATTCTGCAAGTGTCGATCATCGGCCTGCTGGCAATCGGGGTAACCCAGGTCATCATCACCACCGGTATCGATCTGTCCTCCGGTTCGGTGCTGGCGCTGTCGGCGATGATTGCCGCCAGCCTGGCCCAGACCTCGGACTTTGCCCGGGCGGTGTTTCCGTCCCTGACTGACTTGCCGGTGTGGATTCCGGTGATCACCGGGCTGGGGGTGGGATTGCTGGCGGGGGCGATCAACGGCAGCATCATTGCAATCACCGGGATTCCACCGTTCATTGCCACCCTCGGCATGATGGTCTCGGCGCGCGGTCTGGCGCGCTACTACACCGAAGGTCAGCCGGTGAGCATGCTCTCGGATTCCTACACGGCCATTGGACATGGCGCGATGCCGGTGATCATCTTTCTGGTGGTGGCGGTGATCTTTCACATTGCCCTGCGCTACACCAAGTACGGCAAGTACACCTACGCCATCGGCGGCAACATGCAGGCGGCGCGCACCTCCGGGATCAACGTCAAGCGGCATCTGGTGATTGTCTACAGCATCGCCGGGTTGCTTGCCGGCCTGGCCGGGGTGGTGGCGTCGGCACGGGCTACGACCGGGCAGGCCGGGATGGGCATGTCTTATGAGCTGGACGCGATCGCCGCGGCGGTCATCGGCGGCACCAGCCTGGCCGGTGGCGTTGGGCGCATCACCGGCACCGTGATTGGCGCATTGATTCTCGGGGTTATGGCCAGCGGCTTTACCTTTGTCGGTGTTGACGCTTATATTCAAGACATTATCAAGGGGCTGATTATTGTGGTGGCGGTGGTCATCGACCAGTACCGCAACAAGCGCAAACTCAAGCGCTAAGCCACACGAAAGACGAAACTGCGCCACGCCTGACCCGCGTGGCGCAGCCGTTTGTCTTCTATATACAGCCGTTGGACTGAATTTCTTGCTATAAACGCACTCCGATAAGCGCCTCAAAGCTCGCCATAGAGCACTTTCAAGGCTTTGTCGGACAGATTTGCTGTCTTTTCAGTTGCTGAGGCCTCAAGTCGGCCTTAGACTGCCGCCCCTCGTAAATTGAGTGCCGGGTGGCGCTTGGAATAAACGGCGCCGTTCCAATGACCGCACAAGGCTCAACGGAACGCTCCCTAATTCGCCTTAATGCACGTTTTTTTATAGAGATATCAATGACAAAGGACAAGTTGCTGGCCATGCCGGCGGATGACTACATGAATGCCGAGCAACATGCTTTTTTCTCTGAGCTGTTGCAGAACATGAAAGTCGAAACCCATGAGCGCATCGAACAGAATCGCATCGCCATCGAGAGCCTGGACACCCCGGCCGATCCGGCTGACGCAGCTTCTGTCGAAGAAGAGCGCACCTGGCTGGTGAACGCGATCGATCGCGACCAGCGCATGCTGCCTCAGTTGGAACAGGCCCTGGAACGCATCAAGGAAGACAGCTTCGGCTGGTGCGATGACAGCGGCGAGCCAATTGGCCTCAAGCGCCTGCTGATCAGCCCGACCACCAAGTACTGCATCGAAGCTCAAGAACGTCACGAGCAGATCGACAAGCACCAGCGTCAGGCCTGATTTCGTAGCGCCCCCATCGCGGGCAAGCCCGCTCCCACAGGTTCAGCACGGACTTTGTGGGAGCAGGCTTGCCCGCGATGCTTTTCGACGTCTGCGAAAAGCCGACGCACTTCTATTGATCTGCTGCAACCCCCCACTACTAACGGACCATAGATAATGGCCTTGTGGTGGCGTTTAATGCGGATACAACAATTAGAAGATGCCTGGGGTGACAAACGATGACGCGAGACGGGTCTCTGGCTGGGGCAGTGCCTGCAGCCGTACTTTTGCCGAAAAACCAGTGGCTCACGCCGACCCTGCAAAGCATCGCCCTGATGCTCTTGCTGTGTGGCATGGCATTGGCTGGCTGGTCGCTTTACCTTGGCCTGCCATTGGCCGTGCTGATCATCTGGCTGCCGCGCCTGCGTTCGCGCGCGCTCCCCGAGGCAACCCCAGAGGACAGCGCCAGCGCCATCGCCGGTTTGACTCGCGATCTTTCCTACACCACCAGTCATAACGCCTTGTCGGCTGCCGGCGTGGCCTTTTCGGTCAAGCAACTGGCCGACAAGCTGCAATCGCAACTCGGCGCCGCAGCACAGATTGTCAGCAGCGCTGAAGTGATGATCGCCACCGAACAGGTTACCTCGACACTCAGCCGGGAAGCCTTGAGCGCGGCGAGCGAAGCCCATCAGAGCAGCGCGGCAGGGCGTACGGAACTGATCGAGTCCATCGCGCGCATGCATCAACTCAGTCAGCGTGCCAGCAGCAGCCGCGAGTTGATCGAAGCCCTGAGCCTGCGCAGTGACGATATCCAGCGGGTCACGCTGGTGATCCAGTCCATCGCCAGCCAGACCAACCTGTTGGCGCTGAATGCGGCCATCGAAGCGGCGCGGGCCGGGGAACATGGTCGCGGGTTTGCGGTGGTGGCCGATGAGGTTCGTGGCCTGGCCGCGCGCACGGCGACGGCGACCGGCGAAGTCGGGGAGATGGTCGCTGACATTCAACAACGCACGGCGCAAGTTGTAGAGCAGATTCGTCAGTTGGCCAGCGACCTGAATACCGGCGTTGCGCAGGTCGAGCACACGGGGCAGCACCTGGAAAACATCGCGCGCCTGGCCGCCGGTGTTGAAAGGCAGGTCGGGGAAATCGCTCTGGGCGCGGACACTAATCGCGAACAACTCGACAGCCTGTTCCACGCCATCGAACAAATGCGCAGCGACCTGGCGATCAGTGACCAGCAAACCCAGCGCCTGGCCCAGGCGGCGGTGCAAATGGAAGGGCAGGCCGAAACCATCAGCGAACGCCTTGCCGAAGTCGGGCTGGATGACTATCACCAGCGGATTTACGACCTGGCCCGCGAAGGGGCAAGTCAGATTGCAGCGCGTTTCGAGGCGGATATAGACCAGGGGCGGGTCAGCCTCGACGACCTGTTCGATCGCAATTACCAGGCGATCCCCAACACCAGCCCGACCAAATACCAGACCCGCTTCGACCGTTACACCGATCAGGTCTTGCCGGCGATTCAGGAACCGTTGCTGCCGCGTCACGAAGGCCTGGTGTTCGCCATTGCCTGCACGCAGCAGGGGTATGTGCCGACCCACAACACCGTGTTCAGCCAGCCACTGACCGGCGACGTGCAAGTCGATACCCTGCAAAACCGCACCAAGCGCAAGTTCGCCGACCGCACCGGGATTCGCTGTGGCAGCCACCAGCAGGCCGTACTGTTGCAGACCTACACCCGCGACACCGGTGAACTGATGCACGACCTCTCGGTGCCGATCATGCTCAAGGGTCGTCATTGGGGTGGATTGCGGTTGGGCTACAAACCGGAAAAGCCTCGCTGATAGCCTGGCAATTGTTACCGCATATGCAACGAAGCTGTGCAGCGCTGTTGCTGTTTCCTCGAGGATGAACTCATTAACATGCCTGCATAGTTAGGTCGCTAATGAAACTCGAGAGGTCAGCATGCAAAGCAAAGTCGATGTCGCGGTCATGATCGGCAGCGGCGTGCCCGCCAGTTTGCGAGCGATGGGGCAGAGCGTCTGTTGGGTGGTGCTGCTCAACGGTGAGCGCCGGGGGACGGTGTTCTCCAGTCGTAATGAAGCCGAGGAGTGCAGGGCTGCCTGGTTGGCACAATTGAACGCCGAAATGCCCGACAGCCTGCATTGAGCCTCTTGGCTAGTGGATCTGGTGCATGCGCAGGTTCAGGTCGTCGACCACGTGCGCCCAATCGGCGTCTTCACGCAGTTGTTCCTTGAGGAAGCGGGCTTGTTGCGGAGTCCAGAATTCGGCATCGATGAGTTTCTTGTCATCGGGCAACGGTGAATGCAGGGCAATGAAATCGTCGATGGCCTTTTCGCTGGAGTCCAGGCCGAGCTGGTCGAACAAGCCTTTCAAGTCATGTGTGGGTGAATCCATCTTCATCTCCTTGCAGATAATCAATCGCCTCGGGCGTGAGGTCTGAGGTGCGGCTTCATTGCATCTGAGGGGGCCGCGCACCAGGGAGTTCGATAACGATGTTCAAAGCAGGGATGAGCATAGACTGTAAACCCGATGGTCAGCCCTTCAACGCGCCCTCATCGACGGCAAGCTTCAGGGCTTTGGCGGACTCTTGGGCGGCAATCGTCGCGACTTCCGCGGTCTTGAACCAGCGATCCTTTTCGACCTGGTGATACGACACCGTGGTCAACGGTGGTTTGGCGCGCATGATAATGACTGCCTGGAATTCACCGTCGACCTCTCTGGCTTCGCCCCGGATAAAAAATTCACCGATATCAAATTCCGTCACGTAGCAGTCTTCCCTTTGAAATATTATGTTGTATTGAGCGCCGTCCACCCTGGAGACGGGTTTCATGGGGCGGGCAGTATGGCAGTAGTTGCCTGCCGGCGGCTGAGTTAAGTCGCCGGCGTGACGAAACGTCTATAAATGTGAATGCCGCAAGATGAGTCAGTTGCGAGACTCGAGCGAGCGGGCAAGGGCGCAGGCTTCGTTATGGTCGGCGCGGAAACCTCTGACACGTCCGGTGGATATTTCCCTGATGTGGAAAAAGGCGTTGCCGGCCAATACCACCTGAAAACGCGGGAGCAGATGCGCCTCAGGGAGGAAATCCTGCTGGCGGAGTACTATCGATTGCAGAAGTGACGAACTGTTTGTGTGGTGTGTGTGAGGCTGGGCGAAGTGAGTCAGTGTGCACATATGAAGTCCTTTTCGTGGTTTTACCGACGTGTGTACGTTGTTTTGGGTAGTCTCGGTGAGCATGGCTGCTCTAGAATCGCCGTCACTGGTTGGCGATTGCTGCCCATCTAAAGCAATTTTTTTCTGGCGATATGTCGGAAAAGTGCTTTTTTTAAAGAGATTTTTCCCTAAAGTTGGTAGTCAGGTTTTTCTGGCCGTCAGAAGGGCGTTTTCCTTCAACCTCTGACGACCGCCAGGCAAGACGACGCGGGGGATGTTCCAGTAATCTTCCCAAACCTCGCGATGAATGAGCCCTCTGCTCGTTCCAGGATTACGACCCGGGTCATTTGGCTAAACCTCGGCATTGCCGCTTTTTTCTGCTGTGCGCGTTTCCTGCGTGCGGCATCATTTTCAGATGTGGGGATGTTTCCTTGGCAGTAAGTAATCTCGATATGCATGCTTTGTTCGTACTGGGTGATTTGCGCGCAAAGCTGGTTAAACAGTTTCAGTCACGTTTCGTCTACATCACCGAACAGAACGCTGAAGGCATTTACATTGCCGAGATCGACACCGAAGCCGCGCTGGTGGTAGACGACAAGCCCGGGCTGAAACTCAAGGTCGGCGATCATTTCAGCGCTTCCGTATTGCCCAGCCGCGAAGGCGGCAAGCTGGACATCAAGTTCCGCGAAATCAAATTGACGGTATACGGACTGGGGGATTACGCGTTCGTGACCACCGCGGACGGCCACGGTATCGTGTTCAAGGAAGGTCATAGTGTGGTGATGGTGTTTGCGGCCCACCAACAATTGCAGGAAGGCCTGACCAAGACACTGAAAGCCGTGACTGCCAAGGCCGCCAAGTGGCGCAAAGGCGAACTGGTGACCTTCAAGGCCAGCGAGTAATGACCCAGACCCGCGCCGATTTCCATGAACAGAACCAGGCCAGTGCACACGCCGAGGCCCAGCGCCTGTTGGCTGAAAAGGCCGTTCTGCAGGGAGCCTGGCTGAGTTGGGTAGCGTCACAGATTTATATGTTGCGCCCGGCGGCGTACGCCAGCATGGTCAGAAGAGAGCTTGCGCGCTTGCAGGAACCTTCCGAAAAATAATCCTCGCCCCTCGAAAGCAGAAACCTCTACTACAGTCAGTTGACTGAGTATTCAGAGGCTTGCGGTCTTCTTTGTCAGGCCATCCTGCTATTGCTGTGAACAGCACGAGGTGCAAGAGCATGAAGGGATTACGACGGTTACTGGCCGCTACCCTGGCCACGTTCGGCTTGTTGGTTTCACCCGTTCCGGTATTCGCTGCCCAGGCGCCGATTCACTTTGCCGACCTGAATTGGGAAAGTGGCAGCCTGATCACCGAGATTCTGCGGATCATCGTCGAGCAGGGCTACGGCTTGCCGACCGATACCTTGCCGGGGACGACCATCACCCTGGAAACCGCCTTGGCCAACAATGACATTCAGGTCATTGGCGAAGAGTGGGCGGGCCGCAGTCCGGTCTGGGTCAAGGCTGAGGCCGAGGGCAAAGTCGCGAGCCTGGGCGATACGGTCAAGGGCGCCACCGAGGGCTGGTGGGTGCCGGAATACGTGATCAAGGGCGACCCGGCCAAGGGCATCAAGCCGCTGGCGCCGGGGCTGCGCAGTGTCAGTGATCTGCCGCGCTACAAGGATGTGTTCAAAGACCCGGAAACCCCGAGCAAGGGGCGCTTCCTGAACAGCCCGATCGGCTGGACGTCGGAGGTGGTCAACAAGCAGAAGCTCAAGGCCTATGGGCTGAACGACAGCTACGTGAACTTTCGCAGTGGTTCGGGGGCGGCGCTGGACGCAGAGATCAGTTCGTCGATTCGTCGCGGCAAACCAGTCCTGTTCTATTACTGGTCACCGACGCCATTGCTCGGCCGTTTCAAGCTGATTCAACTGCAAGAGCCGCCATTCGACGCCGAAGCCTGGAAAACCCTGACCGAGGCCGACAACCCTAATCCGAAGCCGACTCGCTCACTGCCCTCGAAGCTGTCCATCGGTGTGTCCGCGCCGTTCCAGAAACAGTACCCGCAGCTCACCGAGTTCTTCAGCAAGGTCGATTTACCGATCGAAGCGTTGAACAAGGCCCTGGCGGACATGAGTGAAAAACACACCCCGCCACGTCAAGCGGCCGAGGCGTTCATGAAGGCGAACCCGCAGATGTGGCAGGCCTGGGTACCCAAGGATGTGGCGGATAAAGTCGCTGCCCAGCTGAAATAAACTGCTCGGGTGTACATAAATCCCGTAGAAGCCTGCGATCTTTTGATTTTGCCGTTGGAAGCAAAGTCAAAAGATTGCAGGCTTCGCCAGCTTGTGCCTGGCGCTTTTAAAATCGCGCAAGGGAGTTCATTCTTCTGCAACATTTCACACGGGACGTCTGAATATGAGCCTTTTGGTCGCGCAATGGATTGCTGCAATCTTTCTAGTCATCAGCCTGATCCACCTGTATTGGGCGGCGGGTGGCAAGTGGGGTAGCGAGGCGGTGATACCGAGAGTACCCGGGGAGGGCGGTGAGGCATCAAGGCCGGCGTTCAAGCCATCGGGCTTTGGCACGCTGCTGGTGGCGGTGGGTTTGCTGCTGATTGCGATGCTGGTGTGCCTGCGGGTCGGGCTGTATCTGCCCACGGTGCATCACTGGTCGTTGCAATGGGTGATTAGCGCGATTGCGCTGCTGATGTTCGCTCGGGCGATCGGCGATTCGAATCTGGTGGGGTTCTTCAAGCAGGTCAAGGATTCGAAGTTTGCCCGGCTCGACACTTGGGCGTATTCGCCGTTGTGCTTGGTGTTGGGGGCCGGGTTGCTGGCAGTGGCCTGGATCTGAGGGTGACCGGGTAATCGCCTTCGCGAGCAAGCCCGCGATATAGGCCCTGCCAATCAACACAAATCCTCGAACTAACTCCCGGTTTCCGTGCGCCGACTACTCACTTCCGCCGGCACATTATCCCCCGCCATGCGCTTGCGGAACAGCGCCGCCCGGGCGAGCAGCAGCGTGGTCACCGGCATCGTGATCGATAACAGAATCGGAATCAGCCAGGCGTGCAACACCGGCCCCGACTTGAGCGCCGAAAAGTAAATGATCGAAGCCAGTGCCACGCACCACGCACCCAATGTCGAGGCCAGCGCCGGCGGGTGCATGCGCTGGAAGTAATCCTTCATCCGCAGCAGCCCGACTGCGCCGATCAGCGCAAACAGACTGCCAAACACCAGCAGAATCGCCACCGGTATTTCCACCCACAAAGACAGTTCAGCGCTCATTCGATCACCTCGCCGCGCAACAGAAATTTAGCCAGGGCAAACGAGCCGACGAAGCCGAACAGCGCGATCAGCAGCGCCGCCTCGAAGTAAGTGTCACTGGCATAACGAATGCCCAGCGCGAGCATCATCAGCATGGCGATGATGTACAGGTAATCCAGGGCCAGAACCCGGTCCTGGGCCGACGGGCCCTTGAACAGGCGGATCAGGGTCAGAATCATCGCCAGCGAAAAGATGAACAGACTCAGCAGGATCGCGTTCGACAGCAATTCGCTCATTCGAAGATCTCCATCAAGGGGCGCTCGTAGGTCGCCTTGAAGTGCTGGATGAATTGGTTTTCGTCATCCAGATCGAAGACGTGTAGCAACAGAATGCTGCGATCCAGCGCCAGTTCCGACCAGACCGTGCCGGGAATCACCGTGCAGATGATCGACAGCGCCGCCAGACCGTTGGCATCGCGCAAGTCCAGCGGCACCTTGATGAACCGCGAGCGAGGCGCACGCCGCCCGGCATTGAGCACGCCCCAGGCCACGGCGAGGTTGGACACCAGCACATCGCGCCCGACCAGCAAGAACAAATGCAGGATTACCCCAGGGCGACGAATGCGGATCGGCAACGGCCGCAACTTGCGCATCATCAGTGGGGCACAGAGGCCCAATACCGCGCCCAACAGCACATTGCCGGGGCTCATCGACAGGTTCAACAGCAGCCACAGCAGCCACAAGGACAGCGACAACCACGGCGCAGGAAACAGACGCTTCATGGTTGCACCTCCACCAGTGCTGCCCTGGCTTCAGGGCTCGGCACCGCACGGGTGCCGAGCACCGCCATCACGTATTGCTGAGGGTTATTCAATGCTTGAGCGGCGGCCTGGGTGTAGCGCAGCAGCGGTTCAGCCTTGAACGTCAGCGCGATGCTCAGCCCCAGCAGCACCATGATCGGCACGCATTCCAGGCGGCGCAGCAAGGGCGACGGTCGCTCTTGCGGGGTCCAGAAACGCTGGATGCCCAAACGCGAGAAAGCGATCAACGAGGCCAATCCGGACAGGATCAACAACGCCAGCAACCCCCACGCGCCGTTCGATACCGGCTCGTCGCTGCCATGACCCAGGCCCAGCGGGTTGAGCAGGGCGCTGAGCAGGCTGAGTTTGCCGATGAATCCGGAGAGCGGCGGCATGCCGATGATCAGCAAGGCGCAAGCGATGAAGCTCAGGCCAAGGAAAGCCATGGTCCAGGGAATCACCTGGCCGACCACGGCTTTCTGGTCGTCATCGAGGTTGAAGCCTTTGGGCGGCTGCAAGGATTCCAGGGGCCGTGGCAGCAGCTCGCCGTCATCGTCCAGTGGCATTTCGTTGGCCGAACGCGAACGCTCGATCAACTCCGCCAGCAGGAACAGCGCGCTCAAGGCCAGGGTCGAGCTGACCAGATAAAACAGCGCCGCGCCGATCAGGTTCGGCTGGGCGAAACCGATGGCCGACAACAAAATACCTGCCGACACCAGAATGCTCAGGCTGGCCATGCGCTCCAGGCGTTGCGCGGCGAGGATCGCCACGGCGGCGCAGACGATGGTCGCCATGCCGCCGTAGATCAGCCAGTCGCCACCGAAGTACGCGGAGGCCCCGGCCTGGCCGGAGAACAGCAGCGTCCACAGGCGTAGCAGGGTGTAGACGCCGACCTTGGTCATGATCGCGAACATCGCCGCTACCGGCGCGCTGGCCGCGGAATAGGCCGGCACCAGCCAGAAGTTCAGCGGCCACATGCCAGCCTTGGCCAGGAACGCCACTGCCAGAATCGCCGCGCCGGCATGCAGCAGGCCGCGATCGGCTTCCGGCACCAGCGGGATTTTCAGCGCCAGGTCGGCCATGTTCAGTGTGCCGGTAACGCCGTAGATCAGCGCCGCGCCAATCAGGAACAGCGACGAGGCCAGCAGGTTGATCGAGATGTAATGCAGCCCCGACGACACCCGCGCCCGACCCGAACCGTGCAGCATCAGCCCGTAAGAGGCGGCGAGCAGTACTTCGAAAAACACGAACAGGTTGAACAGGTCCGCCGTGAGGAAGGCGCCGTACAGGCCCATCAGCTGAATCTGGAACAGTGCGTGGAAACTCGAACCGGCGCCGTCCCAGCGGGCCATGGCGAACAGCAGGGCGCTGACGCCGATGATCCCGGTCAGCACCAGCATCAACGCCGACAGGCGATCGACCACCAGCACGATACCGAACGGCGCCTGCCAGTTGCCCGGCAGGTACACGCCAATGGAGCCGGGCACGCCGGTGGTTTGTGTCCATTGCAGCAACATCACGGCAATGCCCAGCCCCAACAGGCTGGAGAACAGATTGATCTTGGCCTTCAGTGGGCGGTGTTTTTCGCCCAGCATCAGCATCACGGCGGCAGTCAGCAGCGGCAGCAGGATCGGTGCGACGATCAAGTGAGTCATCGCCATCATTCTTTAGGCTCCCGGCCATCTACATGGTCGGTGCCGGTCAGGCCCCGGGAGGCGAGCAGCACCACCAGGAACAGTGCGGTCATGGCGAAACTGATGACGATCGCGGTCAGCACCAGCGCTTGCGGCAGCGGGTCGGTGTAGTGCAGCAAATCCTGAGGCACGCCGTCTTTGATGTTCGGCTCCTTGCCGATGAACAGGCTGCCCATGCTGAAGATGAACAGGTTGACGCCGTAGGACAGCAGGCACAGGCCCATGACCACCTGGAACGTCCGTGGCCGCAGTATCAGCCATACGCCAGACGCAGCCAGCACACCGATGGCGATTGCGATGACTTCTTCCATCAGATGGCTCCTTGGGTGACAACGGCTTTGGCCGCGGGCCTGATTTGCGCGCTGGTTTTATGACCGCGTACCGATTGGTGGGCGAGGGCGGTGAGGATCAACAGCGTCGAACCGACCACCACGGCGTACACGCCAATGTCGAAGAACAGCGCGCTGGCGATATGAATGTCACCCAGCAGCGGCAGCTCGAAATGCCAGGTGTGGGTGGTCAGGAACGGATACCCGACCGCCATCGCCCCGAGCCCGGTAACGGTGGCGAACAACAGCCCGGTGCCCATCCAGCGCAGCGGCCGCAGGCTCATTTGCGCCTCGACCCACTGGGTGCCGGCGACCATGTATTGCAGGATGAACGCCACCGACATCACCAGTCCGGCGACGAAACCGCCACCCGGCTGGTTGTGCCCGCGCAGGAACAGATAGAAGGAGATCACCAGGGCGATCGGCAACAGCAGGCGCACCAGCACCGCCGGCACCATCATGAACCCGAGCGCGGTGTCGCTGGCATGACGCGGGTTGACCAGATCGGTGACCACATCGGGTGCCAGCAGACGCTGTTGGGCCGGCAGTTGCAGGCTTTCTTTCGGAGGGCGGAAGCGTCGCAGCAGGGCGAATACCGCCAGGGCCACTGCCACCAGCACGGTGATTTCACCGAGGGTGTCGAAGCCACGGAAATCCACCAACATTACGTTGACCACGTTGCTGCCGCCGCCTTCGGGCAGGGCGCGACTGAGGTAGAACGAGGAAATGTCGTTGGGCGTCTGGCGGGTCAGCATCGCGTAGGACAACAGCGCCATGCCGCCACCGACCGCTGTCGATAGCAGCAAGTCGCGAACCCGCCGTACCCGCGCCTTGCGCAGGCTGCTCGGCAACGGTGACACCTCTTCGATCCGTCGCGGCAGCCAGCGCAGGCCGAGCAGGATCAGCACCATGGTCACCACTTCGACCACCAGTTGCGTCAGGGCGAGGTCCGGCGCCGAGAACCAGACGAAGGTCACGCAGGTCATCAGGCCGCAGACACTGACCATGGTCAGGGCCGCGAGCCGGTGATACTTGGCTTGCCACGCCGCGCCGAGTGCACAGGCAATCGCCAGCAGCCAGAGGATCACGAACACGATCGAGCCCGGAATTTTCGCCCGGTCACCCCAGCTCAGGCTGCTGTGCAGCATCGGGATGACCCCGGCCAGTACGGCGGCGAGCACCACCAGAAACAGTTGGGTTTGCAGGCGCCGGGTGCTGATCCGCCGCTCCAGACGACGGGCCAGACGCATCATGACCACCAGGCTGCGCTCGAACAGGCGCTTGCCGTTGAAGCGGTTGATCACCGGCGGGTGCATGAAACGCCCGTGCTTGAGCTGATTGCGCAGCAACAGGTAGAGCACGATGCCGCTGGACATGGCGATCAGGCTCATGATCATCGGTGCGTTCCAGCCGTGCCAGATTGCCAGGCTGTATTCGGGCAGCGTGCCGCCCACCACCGGTAACGCCGCCGCCGCGAGCAGCGGGCCGACCACTTGCGCTGGGAAAATCCCCACCACAAGGCAGGTAAACACCAGCAACTCCACCGGCGCGCGCATCCAGCGCGGCGGCTCGTGTGGAGTGTGCGGCAGGTCGGTGGCGGTAGGGCCGAAGAACACGTCGACGGTGAAACGCAGGGAGTAAGCGACGCTGAACGTCCCGGCTATGGTCGCGACGATCGGCAGGGTCATCTCGATCCAGGCCGTGGCGTTGATGAACACTGTTTCGGCGAAGAACATCTCTTTCGACAGGAAACCGTTGAGCAGCGGCACGCCGGCCATGGAGGCGCTGGCGACCATGGCCAGGGTGGCGGTGAACGGGATCAGTTTGACCAGGCCGCTGAGTTTGCGAATGTCCCGGGTGCCGCTTTCGTGGTCGATGATCCCGGCGGCCATGAACAGCGAGGCCTTGAACGTGGCGTGGTTGAGAATGTGGAACACCGCGGCCACGGCGGCCAGCGGACTGTTCAGGCCCAGCAGCAGGGTGATCAGGCCCAGGTGGCTGATGGTCGAGTAGGCCAGCAGGCCCTTGAGGTCATTCTGGAACATCGCGCAATACGCGCCGAGCAACAGGGTGCAGGCGCCGGCCCCGCTGACGATGTAGAACCATTCTTCACTGCCGGACAGCGACGGCCACAGGCGCGCGAGCAGGAACACCCCGGCCTTGACCATGGTCGCCGAGTGCAGATACGCCGAGACCGGGGTCGGTGCCGCCATCGCGTGGGGCAACCAGAAGTGGAAGGGAAATTGCGCACTTTTGCTCAGGGCGCCGATCAGGATCAGGGGCAGCAGAATAGGGTAGAGGGCATGCGCGCGAATCAGATCGCCGGCGGCCAGGACCTTGTCCAGGTCATAGCTGCCGACCACATGGCCGAGCAGCATCACCCCCGCCAGCAAACACAAACCGCCCGCGCCGGTGACCATCAACGCCATGTAGGCACCCCGTCGCGCATCGGCGCGGTGGTGCCAGTAGCCGATCAACAGGAACGAGAAGAGGCTGGTCAGCTCCCAGAAAAACACAATCTGGATCAGGTTGCCGGAGATCACCAACCCCAGCATGGCGCCCATGAACGCCAGGAAAAACGCAAAGAAGCGCGGCACCGGATCGTCCGGTGACATGTAATAACGGGCGTACAACGAAACCAGCGTACCGATGCCCAGCACCAGCATCGAGAACAGCCAGGCGAAACCGTCCATACGCAGCACGAAGTTCAGGCCCAGGCTGGGGAGCCAGAAGAACTCTTCACGGATCACGCCGCCATGGGCGATTTGCGGGTACAAGAGGGCGACCTGGACGGTGCCGATCAAGGCAACCAGGCCAGCCAACAGCGATTCGGTATTACGCGCGTTGTGCGGCAGCAAGGCTGCCAGACAGCTGCCGATAAAAGGCAGAAGCAGTAGAACTATCAGGGACATAGGCTTCTAATCTGCGGAAGTTTATGAAGCATCATACGTGCCAGCTCCCCGATCACCAAACGTCAAGCTGTCGCAGAATCCTACAAGATAGACGCAGAAACCCTGATTCACATTGTTTCGGAGAGCCGGTTCGATCATTCCCACACTCTGCGTGGGAATGATCAGTGCTCGGCTTCGCTCTCCAAGGCTTCATCAACCTCGGCAGCCGCCTTACCCTTGGTCTTCAACTCACTGACAATCACCGCCGCCACAATCAACCCGGCTCCAACCAGCGCAATCGCCGGCAAGCGTTCCCCGGCAATCCGCCCGACAATCCCGGCCCACACCGGCTCCCCGGCATAGATCAACGTTGCCCGAGTCGGCGAAACACTCTTCTGCGCCCAATTCATCGCCACCTGAATCGCCGCACTCGCCGCGCCTAATCCCAAAGCGCTGCACAACAGCAACCACGAGAAGTCGGGAATCACTTCCTGGGTCGGCACCACCATCAGGAACGACAGCACCGACGTGGTTGCCAATTGCACCACCGTCACCCGGCGCACGTCGACCTGGCCGGCATAGGTGCTGATCAGAATGATTTCCGCGGCAATCGCCACGGCACTGATCAATGTGGCGATTTCACCGGGGCTGAAATTGAACGAAGCACCGGAAGGCCCCGACAGCAACATCAGACCGGTGAAGGCCAGCATGATCCCGATGCTCGGCATCAACCCCGGACGACGCCCCAATACCAGCCATTGCAGCAATGGCACGAACGGCACATACAGCGCGGTAATAAACGCCGACTGACTGCTGGGAATGCTCTGCAAACCCACGGTCTGCAAGCCGTAACCAAGCATAATCGCCACGCCGATAAATGCCCCGGCCTTGAGTTCGAACAGCGTCAGTTCACGCAGATGGCGCCAGGAGAACAGCGCCACAAGGCTCGCCGCGGCGGCAAAACGCAGCCCGACGAAGAACATCGGCCCGCTGACGGTCATCGCATGCTGCACCAGCAAAAAGGTCCCGCCCCAAACCATGGTAATCAGCACCAGCACGCACTCGGCCTTGCTGAACCGGGAGAAACGGGGGGAAGTATGAGAAGCGTTCATTGACGTCATGACCTTGCGCGCCATCTGAGGGAGACGCACAATGCGCCCGAAGTTGGGCAGTATACTGCGCAACGCCACCCAGTGAGCAATATAGTGCACAAAGATTCCACCCAACGGGCTTCGGTCCTCCAGCACGTCAGCCTGAACGTGCGACGTCTGCGCCACGCCGCCGACATGAGCCAGAGCGCCCTGGCCGAAAAGTCCGGGGTCAGCCGCCGGATGCTGGTGGCCATCGAGGCTGGCGAGAAGAACGTCAGCCTGACCACGCTCGACCGCGTGGCCGAAGCGCTGGACGTGGCCTTCAGCGACCTGATCCAGGCCCCCGACGCCCGCGACCCGAGCCGCATCAACGAATTGGCCTGGGCCGGTACGATCCCGGGCAGTAAAGCGGTGCTGTTGGCCAAAGCCACCGCCACCCGCGAAGTAGAGCTGTGGGAATGGCGCCTGGAACCGGGCGAGCATTACCCCTCGGAGCCGGATGCCGAAGGCTACAGCGAACAGCTTTATGTGTTCGAAGGTTGCCTGACCCTGATGCTTGGCGGTCAGCCGCAGAAAATTGCGGCTGGCGAGTTCTTTATGTTTGCCAGTCATCAACCGCATTCTTATCGCAATGATGGGGACGTGGCGGCGCGGTTTGTGCGTAATGTGGTGATCTGACCGTTAATCACCGCTCATCGGAAATGAGCCCATACCTGTTGTTTCTGACAGTAGACATTCACCTCGTTCGAAGGCCAAATCGGAACAGCGCTGTTAGGTGCTGCAACAATCATTGTCGCGTAAGGCGATGACGTTGATTCGAACTAGGGAGAGTTGGATATGGCGTATGAATTAAAACGAGTAGTTCCTAAAGCGAACCTGTCACCAGCCTCCATCCTCCATCCTCCAAGCGAAGGATGGGGTGATTTCGAGAACTGATGTAAAGAATGGAGGAACCCTCCGTGTGCCAGCGATTGAAGAGGCTAAAGTTGGTGACAATTTGTACGTTTTCGTCGCTGGAAACGGGAAGTTTTTTGCATCTGCGACATACAATGATGTGAATCTCGGTAAGCCTCTTGAGTTCAGTATTTTGTATGAGGTTTTTTCGGAAGGTCATACGATTGTCGCGGACTATATTTTTGTACAGGGGGGGAATGAACACTTTTCTCCTCCGGCAGAATATGAGCTGAAAGATTGACTCAACCGTTAAAGCGTTGTTTGCCGATCCGATGCCTGATTCAGAGTTTGAGTCTTTTGGATTGGCTTTTTTATTGTTTGCTGTTCGCTCATCAACAGTGAAAGAATCATTTGTCCTGTTCTTGCAGGCGAGTGTTGTAAGAGTTTGCTCGTAAACTATTAAAATATCGAAACGTGTACTTTTGGCACAACTCCTGCAAAAGCCCTGTATTCATCAAAGTCCCGGAGGCGGCCAAAACCTGCGATTGCCGGAGATTCATCCGAGGAGTGGTTATCGAGTTTTGGCGGGGTTATCGCACCAGGAGAATGGTGTCTGCCTAGACGCCATCGCGGACAAGCCCGCGAAGGCAATTGAGCTGGCGCGCTACAAATGTTGTGTCCTGACACGGTGTCTCCCGCTCCAACTCTTCCGCAGGTGCCGCAACCTTACCTTGGTCTTCAGCTCAGTCACAGTTACGGCCGCCACCTGTTCGCAGGCTGCCTGACGTTGATGTTGGGCGATTAGCCGCATGGAATTATCACGGGTGAGTTCTTCATGTTTGCCAGTCATCAACCGCATTCCTATCGTAATGATAGAGATGTGGCAGCACAGTTTGTGCGTAATGTGGTGATTTGATTTCAGGCCTGATGCGATCTCTATAAGTTGTACAGACCTGCTAGTTCTGACAGTAGACAAGTCCTGTGGGCGGGCGCCCAATAGAAGCGCACTGATGTGCTCGTAATGGTCATTGCCAATCGCGGCGATGATGCTACCCAAACTAGGGAGAGTTTAGATATGACTTATGAACTGAAAGAAATCCTAATTGATCCGGAATTGCCGGCTTCCACTATCCTTCAGGCAAAAGGGGCGGTTATTTACAGAGAAGCGGTAGTGAATGGCGGCACGCTCCAAGTGCCTGTTATTCCGCAGGCCAAGGCCGGCGACACACTAAACGTTAAGCTAATGGCTTACGGCACATGGTCTACTGATTTGGTACTTGACGAGGATAACCTGGGTCTGCCACTGAATTTCAACGTGCAGTACCGATCGTTTTCTCAGGGGGATTCAGCAGTTGCCAGTTATTCGTTGACGCGAGGTGCGAACAGGTTTTTTTCACCAGAGACGATTTATGAATTGAAAGACTGATCGCCCCTTAGGCGATTGGCTGCACCCTTCGCCGATCCAGCACTTAACAGTGGGCCTGGTGGCAGGTTCTGTCTGGCGAGTGTCGATTTGTTATTGCGTCATCTGGATCGGCTTTTCGTAGATTGAATATTGCCAGGCACTACTGTCCGCCTATCAACAGCTATCAAACAGTTTGCTGTCTTTCTGTAGGGGAAACCTCTCAGGGCAGTTCGGTAACCTGTTGAAATTACGCAATTCCTTTTCAGGCATGACTTCTGCAACAGGCTCTGGGTACTCACCCGGAACCACGGAGTCGGCCCATGACAGCCTCTGCCCAATCCCCTCGCACCGCCCACGTCATCCACTCGGACGCCGAAGCCATCGCCGTCGGTCACAAGCTCGCCGCACACTTTGCCATCGAGGCCAGCCTCCGCGACCGCGAGTGACGCCTGCCAATCGCCGAACGATCAAGTTTCTCGGCCGCGATACTGTGGGGGGCGATCCGAGTGTTCGCGTGCGCCAGGGCATGGTGCATGTCCTGGAGGACCTGTACGTATTCGCGCAACTGACGGTGGAGGACATCCTGCGCAGTGGTGGCTTCGTTCGCGGTCTGAGCCGCAAGGACCTGGCGGCGGATCTGGAGCGCATCTACGCCTGGTTTCCACGCCTGAAAACCAAATGCAAAACCCAGGCCGGGCTGACTTCCGGTGGCGAACAGCAAATGGTCGCCATCGGCCACGCGTTGATGACTCGTCCTACTTTGGTACTGCTCGATGAGCCTTCCATGGGTTTGGCGCCTATTATCGTCCAGGAAATTTTCGACATCGTCGCGCAACTCAATCGAGACGAGCAGGTGAGCTTCCCGATTGCCGAGCAAAATATTAATGTGGCACTCAAGTACGCCTCACAGGCCTACGTCCTCGATACCGGTCGCGTGGTGCTGTCCGGTGCCACCGATGAGTTACTGGCACGGGGCGATCTGCACGACTTCTATCTAGGTAAACAGTGACCAGTGAGAACGCCATGACTGACACCCCAAACGCCATCCGTCACGCTGACATCCTGATCATTGGCGGCGGCTTGAGCGGCGCGATGCTGGCGGCGCAGTTGTTGCGGTTGCCCGGTCAGCGCCGGATTCTGGTGATCGAGCCGCGAGCAGAACTGGGCCGTGGCGAAGCCTATAGCGCGGTGGAGCTGGGCCATACGCTCAACGGTAACGCGGCGCGTATGAGCGTCGACCCGGACAACGCCGATGACCTGACCCAATGGCTGACCGAACACATCGCCGCCGGTGGCTGGCCGGAGTCGGATCAGCAGCATGTGCCGGTCAGTGAACTGTTTCCGCCGCGCGGGCTGTTCGGCGTTTATGTGCAACAGCGCCTGGCCGAAGCGCAGGCGGTGGGCGTGTTGAAGGGTTCGAGTGTCGAGCATGTGCGGGCCGAAGTGGTGGACCTGCAGACCTCTGCCGACTCTGTGCAACTGACCTTGAACGATGGCCAGCATCTGCAAGGCGCATTCGCGGTGCTCGCTACCGGCATGTTCCCGGCAGCACGCACGCCGCAGACCGAGTCCAGCGGTTTGAATGCGGCTGCACTCGACCCGTGGGATGTAGCCGCCATGCGTCAGCTCGACCCGCAGTCGACGGTGCTGATCATCGGCTCGGGGCTGACCATGGTCGATGCCGTGGTGTCGCTGGAGCAGGCCGGGCATCGCGGGCCGATCGAAGTGTTCTCCCGTCATGGTTTGCTACCACATGTGCGCCGACAACCGCCGGCGTGGGTGGATTTTCTCGCCGAGGACCACAGTATTCGCACACCACGTCAGTTGGTGCGCGAACTGCGCCGGCATTGCCGCGATGCCATTGCTCAAGGCATCGACTGGCAAGCACCGCTGGACACGGTGCGAGCGCACATCGGGCGGTTGTGGAGTCAGGCGACGGATCGGCAACGCCGGCAATTTGTGCGGCATGTACGGCCATGGTGGGAAAGCCATCACCATCGCTCGCCGCCGTTGAGTGCCGAGTTGGTGGCGCGGCTGCATGGGGAAGGGCGGTTGCGGATTCATGCCGCATCGTTCAAGGGGCTCGAGCCTGCGTCGGACGGTGAGGTCAGCATCCGCATTCGTCGTCGTGGTGAGGCGCAAACCTGCGTGGTGCATGGCGCGGCGCTGATCAACTCCAGCGGCATCGAATACGACTGGCGCCGGGTGGCGCGGCCGTTGCCCCAGCAATTGCTCGCTCGCGGGCTGGTACGGCCGGGGCCATTGGCGCTGGGCATTGCCGCGGCGGTGGATGGCGCGGTACTGGGTGCCGACGGGCAGGTCGCCAGCCGTTTGTTCGCCATGGGGCCGCCGTTGCGCGGCATGTGGTGGGAGAGCACGGCGGTGACTGACGTGGCGAGCCAGGCCAAATCTCTTGCGGCGCGGTTGGCGGATTGATCGAGAGTTGGAGGGGGGGCTTTTGGGCCTTGTCGCGAGCAGGTTCGCTTGCACCTGTTTGATCTGCGATGTTCGTAAAAAATCGGTTCACAGCAGCCCCCTCGCCACCCATGTGCAATGCAAGGGCTTTGGTGCTTATCCCGTCCAATCTTGAATGACTGCACCGAAGACGCCATCGAGCCCGTCGCGTCGTTCAGTGGCTCTGACGCAGCTGATAATAATTTTCCTGTCGGCTGAATCTTTCAAAATGTGTGCGGTCTGTTTCACGCCAATGATGGCTGTTGTCACTTGGCCAGTATTTCTGACATCAATTTCAGGGTGACTACGACCCTTCCTCTGCGGGCATCAATCTGCGCCCTCAGCACTTATGACATGGAGCGTTATGTTTATCTCCCCACGGATGTGGCCGGTGCTGTGCGCGCTATTGTTTGGCATCGGTACGCAGAGCAATGCCTATGGCGCCAGCCTGCCAACGCCGGGCGACCAGGACTTGATCCGCGATCGCCAGAACCGCCTGATTGAAGAACAGCAGCGTCGACTGGAAGAACTCAAGGAACTGCCGGGCAAGCCAACAGTGCCCGCAACACCGGCCGCCCCGGTGGATACACGTTGCTTTCCGATCAAAGACATCGAACTCAAGGGCGCCGACAGTCTGTCCGCTGCCGACCGCGAGCGCTTGCTCAAGCCTTATATCGGTCAATGCCTGGGCGTCTCGCAACTCAACGAATTGCTGAAGGTCATCACCGACCATTACATCGGCAAGGGCATGATCACCAGCCGCGCTTACTTGCCGCAGCAAGACCTCTCCAGCGGCCACTTAAGTGTGTTTGTAGTCGAGGGCAAACTCGAGGGTTTGAAGGGGGCTGACGACAGCCATATCTCCGATCGGGAACTGTCCATGACCTTCCCCGGTAAAACGGGTGAATTGCTCAATCTGCGTGAAATAGAACAACTGGTGGATCAGTTGAACCGCTTGCCCTCCAATCAGGCGCAAATGGAACTGACCCCCGGCGTTCAGGTCGGCGGCAGTAGCGTGCTGGTCAAGAACACCCCACAGAAGCCTTGGCGTGCCAGCCTGTCGCGTAACAACGACGGTCAGAAAAGCACCGGTGAACAGCAGTGGGGAGCAGGCCTGGAGTGGGACAGCCCGCTGGGGCTGGCCGACCAGTTGATGTTGCGCGGCGGCCATGACGCGGTGAGCGATCACCAGAAAACCTCGAAAAACGCCATGCTCTATTACAACGTGCCTTGGGGCTGGTGGAACTTCAGTTATACCTACAGCCAGAGCGAATACCGCTCCCAGGCCCAAGGCAATGGTTTCAACTTCAGCCAGAGCGGCGACAGCGAGAGTCATCAATTGCGCGCCGAGCGCCTCGTCCATCGCGATGCGGTGAGCAAAACCTCGATCAATGCCGGCTTCTCCCACCTGCGCACCAACAACTACATCGAAGACAGCCGCCTGGATAACAGCAGCCAGCGGATTACCGAAGCCCAGCTGGGTATCAACCACGGTCGGCGTATCGGCCATTCGTTCGTCAACCTGGACCTGGGCATGCAGCAGGGCATCGGCGCGCTGGATGCGCAAGGCAACGACCAGCGTCGTGATGCGGCCGGCAACCTTACCGCCAACGCACGCTATCGAAAGTACACCGCCACGGCCAGTTACCTGTTGCCGTTCAACTGGCTGGGCGAGTCCTTCACGTTCAGCAGCCTCGCCACGGGCCAGCGCAGTGAAGACGTGCTGTTCAGCCCGCAACGCATCAGCCTGGGTGGCAGCTCATCGGTGCGTGGCTACAAAGACCAGTTTTTATCCGGGGACAGCGGCGGCTACTGGCGCAACGAACTGCGCTGGACCCGCCCGGTGACCGTCGATTGGCTACGCCCGGTCCTGAGCGAGTACGGCACCAGTGTCGGCTATGACCAAGGCGTGATCAGCAATGACCGATACAACGGCGAAGTGCATGGCCGAATGTCCAGCAACTCTCTGGAGATCTTCGCCCGTGGCAAGTACCTCGCCACTCGCGTGACCTTCGCCCACTCGCTGGAACGCCCCACCGTGCTCACCGAGCGCGAGGCGCCGATCTATTTCCAGGTCGACCTGTTTCTCTAACTAATTTGTCGTTGCGTCGGGATTTTTGAATATGGACGTTCACCAGTTTGCCTTTCTGTCCCGCCAGCCTTCGGCTGCCGTGGCCCCTCGCACGCACTTCCTGGGCATGCCCAAACGCTGGCTGGCATTGCTGCTGGCGAACGTCATGTTCTGGCAGCCGATCTGGGCCCAAGCCGAGGGCATCGCCGTCAGCGGCGGTACTCAGACCAGCCTGGGGCAGGCCGGCAACGGCGTACCGGTGATCAACATTGCCGCGCCCAACGGCGCCGGGCTTTCGCACAACCAGTTCAAGGATTACAACGTCGGTCAACAGGGCGTGATCCTCAACAACGCGACAAACGCGGTGCAGAACACCCAGTTGGGTGGCCACATTCTGGGCAACAGCCAGCTCGGTGGACGGGCAGCCGGCACCATCCTCAACGAAGTCAACGGCGGTAGTCCCAGCCAGCTCAACGGCTATACCGAAGTGGCAGGCCAGTCAGCGCGGGTCATCATTGCCAACCCTTACGGCGTGAGCTGTAACGGTTGCGGCTTTATCAACACGCCGCGCGTGACCCTCAGCACCGGCAAGCCTGTACTCGACGGCAGCGGCAAGCTTGATCACTTCGAGGTGGATGGCGGCAGCATCACCATCGATGGCATGGGGCTTGATGCGGCCAACATTGATCAATTCGACCTGATTACCCGTTCGGCGAAGATCAACGCAGACATCCATGCCCGGCAATTGAATGTCATCACCGGTGCCAACAACGTCAACGCCGACAGCCTGGCCACCACGCCTCGCGCGGCCCGTGATGCCGACAAGCCTCAACTGGCAATCGATGCGGCGGCGCTGGGCGGGATGTATGCCAATACCATCAAGCTGGTGGGTACCGAGCAGGGTGTCGGGGTCAAGCTGGCGGGCAACATGGCTGCCAGTGCCGGCGATATTCAAATCGATGCCGGCGGCCATCTGAGCATGGCGCAGACATCGGCCCAAGGTGCCTTGCGGGTCAACGCGCAAAGTGTCGAGATGACCGGCAAGGCTTACGCCGACAGTGTCGATGTGCGCACGCCCGGCGAGCTGGTCAACCGGCAGAGCCTGGCCGCACGCAACCGCATCGACATCAATGCCGACAAACTCAGTAACTCCGGCGTGATTGCCGCGGGCATTGAAGCCGATAACAGCCGCAACACCACGGGTGACCTGAGCATCACCAGCCCCTCGGTGACCAACAGCGGCAGCCTCGAAGCCAGTCGCTCGTTGAGTATCCGTGCGAGCAAAGACCTGACCAATCAGGGCGTGGTTCAGGGCGCGGCGGTCGATCTGACCAGCGCCCGGGTGACCAACCAGGGCACCGCCGCGCGAATCGTCGGTGACCGCTCGCTGGTGCTCAATGCGCCGGCCATCGTCAACCTGGCAGGGGTGATCGGTTTTGGCGCGGGGCAGGCGGCGTCCTTGCAACTCGACAGCCTGGACAACCGCGAAGGCTTGATCCAGGTGCTGGGCGGAAGCCTGACAATCACCGCTCGCCAGCTGGATAACCGTAATGGGCAAATCGACGCTGGCGACCTCATTGTCGATACCGCCACGCTGGATAATCGCTCTGGCCTGCTGTCTGCCAGCGCCGGCAATGCGCAGGTGAACATCCGCGGCAGGTTCGACAACACTTCGGGCACTCTTCAGGCGCAAAACAAACTGTCAGTCACGGGCCAGGAGGTCATCAACCAGGGCGGCAGGCTACTGGCGGTCAAAGGTGACCTCGATCTGAAAGCTTCGAGCCTCAATAACCAGCTCGGCAGCGTGCTGGGGTCCAAGGTCAGCATTCGCGCGCCGGGTGGCCAGGTTGACAACCGCGGCGGGAAAATCGTCGGCGAGCGCATTGATCTGAACGCCTCGGGGCTCGACAACCGCAACGCAGGGCTGCTGGCGGCAGGCGCCCAGGGCATGAGCCTGATTTTCGATCCGGCGGCCATCAAGGCGCAGCTGCTCAATAACAAAGGGCGCATTCAGAGCGACGGCGGCCTTTTGCTGCAAGGTGGCTGGCTGGACAACAGCGCCGGCACGGTGCTCGGTAAAACCATCGAGGTTGATGCTCAACGCCTGGTCAACAACGGCGGCATGCTCCTCGCCGACGCAGGGCTTGCCAGCCTGAAGCTCGGCAAGGGCAGCATCGACAACCTTGGCGGTGCGATCCAGGGCAACACCGTCGAGGTGACCGCCGGCAATCTCGATAACCGCCGCGACGGCACCAAGGCCGGCATGATCGCCAGCCTGAAGGGCGAACTGAAGCTGACCGTCGATTCGCTGATCAACCAGGGTGGCCTGATCGAATCCAATAGCTGGCTGACACTTCAGGGCGATACGCTGGATAACAGCGCTTCGGGGCGGATCCGTGCGCTGGGCAACAAGGCCAGTACGCTTCGCGCCTCGCCAGACGACATCAGCACCGTCGACTTCAACGGCGCCGTCAATAACCGCAACGGCACCATTGAGGTGGGTAATACGTCGTTCAGTTTCGAATCTCGCTCGCTGGATAACCGAGGCGGGACCCTCGAACACGCCAACTCCGGGTTGTTTACCCTGCACCTCGATAGCCTGACCGGGGCCGGTGGCAAGATCATCGGCCTGGGCAGTGGCGACTGGAACTTTGGCGCGGTGGATGGGCTGGGTCGTGCACAGCTCGACGAGGCGCTGACGTACACCAGCGATTCGCTGACGCTGCGGTCCGGCGATCGCCTGGCCAGCAGCACCGCTCTGGTGCTCAACCTTGAAAGCCTGAACAACGGCGGCGAGTTGCTCAGCGACGGCGACCTCACGCTGAACCTTACGGGCGATCTGTTCAACAGCGGTCGGTTATCCGCACAAAAGAAACTCGGCATCACCGCCCATGACATCAGCCAGGACGGCGGACGCATGGGCGCGGGCACCGACATACGCCTCAACCTGAGCGGTACGCTGGATAACCTCGGTTACCTGACTGCACGCCAGAACCTGCGCATCGACGCGGCGCAAATCGACAACCGCGGCACACTGGGTGCCCAAGGCAAGGTCAACCTCACCGCCACCGGCGGCATCACCAACGGTGCCGATGCATTGCTGTTCAGCGGTGGTGACATGACCCTGCGCGCCAGTAGCCTGCTCAACCGGTATGGCGACCTCTACAGCGTCGGCAACCTGAGCTTCGCCGGTATCGGTGACAGTCAGGCGCAAAGCTTGCGCAACCTCTCCGGGACGATTGAAAGCGAAGGCAACATCAGCCTTTATGCCGCCTCGCTGGAAAACGCCAAGGCCGAATTCGAACTGAGCCAGGAGCGGGTGAGCGGCACCTTGAACTGGGTGTGCGGCCAACACTGCGGCGGTCATGACTCCTTCAAACGCGGCCAGATCACCATCGGCCAAACGTTCATCGAGCGCGCCACCAAGGACTCTGCTTCGGCGCGTCTGGTTGCCGGCAAAGACCTCAACATCCAGGCCTCAAGCGTGCAGAACCGCTACAGCCTGCTGGCCGCCAACAACAACCTGACCATCATTGCCGATGACCTGCTCAATCAGGGCGCGTCCACCCGCACCGGGCAGAGCACCATCAAGATCGGTACGCCGGGGCGCATTTCCACCGGCTACTGGGACCAGATGGAGTACGTCGACATCCCGGCCTTCAACGCGGCCGTGGCCGCCGGCAACTACGACGACGCCCGCT
Source organism: Pseudomonas sp. KD5 (assembly GCF_012932895.1). Taxonomy (NCBI): domain Bacteria; kingdom Pseudomonadati; phylum Pseudomonadota; class Gammaproteobacteria; order Pseudomonadales; family Pseudomonadaceae; genus Pseudomonas; species Pseudomonas sp. KD5. The sequence goes on from NZ_JDWJ01000004.1 coordinate 408,627, forward strand.
TCGAGCTGCTGAAATCTCGCTCCAGTGACAGCCGCTTCCAGGAGCAAAGCAACGTCACCGTCTGGACCGACAATCTTCAGCCGACCTACGCCGCGACGATTCAGGCCGGCGGCACCGTCAACCTGAACGTCACGCGTACCGTGCAAAACGGAACGCTGCACCAGAACACGCTTGAACAACTGACCGGCACGCTGGGCGATGACCAGACCGGCGTCGGGGTCGGCGGGATCGATATCAACCTCAACCCGCAGGTGAGCGATGCCGGCGCTGTGACCAGCAAGCGTATCGCGACGGACAGCAGCGTACAGAGCGTCTTTAAACCGGTGGATTACAGCGGCATCCCGTTCATCTCCGTGGACCCTACGTCCGGGCCCACCTTCCAGCTGCCCAACGGCGAGTACGGGATGTTCATCAAGAACCCCGATCCGACCAGTCACTACATGATCGAAACCAACCCGAACCTCACGAACCTGTCGCGGTTCTTTGGTTCGGACTACCTGCTCAAACAGTTGAACGTCAACGCCGACGGCAATTGGCGCCGACTCGGTGATGGCCTGTACGAGCAGCGCCTGATTCGCGACGCGGTGCTGGCGCAGACTGGCCAGCGTTTTCTCGCCAGCGGCTTGACCAGCGATTATGAGCAATACCGTTACTTGATGGACAACGCCCTCGCCAGCAAGGACGCGCTGCGTCTAAGCCTTGGCGTCTCGTTGACGGGCGAGCAAGTCAGCGCGCTGACCCATGACATCGTCTGGATGGAAAATCGCATCGTCGACGGGCAAAAAGTCCTCGTGCCAGTGCTGTACCTGGCCCAGACCTCCACCCGCAACGTACGTGGCAGCAGCCTGGTCCAGGGCCGTGACCTGAACCTGTTCACCGGCGGCGATCTGATCAACGTCGGCACACTGCGCGCCAGCAACAACCTCAACATCCAAAGCGCCGGCAGCGTCTATCAGGGCGGGCTGGTCGAGGCCGGCAACGACCTGCAAATGCTGGCGCAAGACAGCATTCGCAACGCCATGGCCGGCGAGATCCGCGCCAGCCAGGTCAGCCTTGTTGCGCTCAGGGGCGACATCATCAACGACCGCACCGCGATCCGGGTTCGCGACGGCGCCGGCATGCGCACCCTGACCGACGCGGGCAGCAGCATCAGCGCCCGGGAAAACCTGGCCGTTGTGGCCGGCCGCGACCTGACCAGCCACGGCGCAATAAGCAGTGGCGGCAACGCGACCCTGACGGCGGGCCGGGACATCAACCTGGCGGCTAAAACCGATACCAGCGAGAAGCATGAATTCAGCGACGGCGGCCACAAATCGAGCATCACCACCGACGTGAAGAACCTCGCCGCGACCGTTACTGTCGGCGGCAACCTGACCGTGGATGCGGGCCGCGACGTCAATGTCATTGCCAGCCAAGTCAAGGCCGGGAACAACCTGAACATCAAGGCCGGCCAAGACTTCAACGTGACCTCTGCTGACGACATTCACAACGTCGAGAGCAAAACCAAGGACGGCAAAAAACGCATCACCGAAGAAAACGACCGCACCACCCAGGTCGCCAGCATCCTAAGCGCGGGCAATAACTTCAACGCCCAGGCGGCTCGCGACACCAACCTCATCGCCAGCAAGATCATCGCCGGCAACGAAGCGTATCTGTACAGCGGCAACAAGCTGAACCTGCTGGCGGCGCAGAACAGCACGCACACGCTGTATGACATGAAGGAGAAGGGGAACTGGGGGGCGAAGAAGGCTCAGCGCGATGAGGTGACGCAGATCACCCATGTGGGTACCGAAATCAACACCGGCGGCAATCTCACCCTCGCCAGTGCCGGTGATCAGCGCTACCAGGTTGCCAAGCTCAACAGTGGCAAAGACCTGATCCTTGAAAGTGGCGGCGCCATCACGTTTGAGGGGGTCAAGGACTACCACGACGAAAGCCACACCAAGAGCAAGAGCGACCTGGCCTGGACCAGCTCCAAGGGCAAGGGCAATACCGATGAAACGTTGCGTCAGAGCACGCTGGTTGCCCAGGGTGCCTTGGCCGTTCGGGCTGTCGATGGGCTGAAAATCGACATCAAACAGATCAATCAAAACACCGTCAGCCAGACCATCGATGCGATGGTCAAGGCTGACCCGCAACTGGCCTGGATCAAGGAAGCGGAAAAACGCGGCGACGTGGACTGGCGCCAGGTGAAGGAGGTGCATGACTCCTTCAAGTACAGCCACTCCAGCCTGGGCCAGGGCGCGATGCTGGCGATCATCATCGTCGTGACGATCCTCACCGCAGGTGCGGCCAGTGGCCTGGCGGGCGCGGCGGCGGGGGCTCAGGCTGGCACTGCCTCCGCGATGGCGGCGGCGACGACGGCCGAGGCCGTGGCCGCCGGGGCGACCTATGTTGGGGCAGGCTGGGGTAACGTCATTGCGACGGCGGCGATGACGTCCATGGCCAGTACGGGTGCTGTCAGCGTAATCAACAACAAGGGCAATCTGGGCGCGGCTGTTAAAGATACGTTCAGCAGCGACAGCCTGAAAAATGCTGCCATTTCCGGGATGGTCGCAGGGTTTACCACCGGCGTGATCGACCCGAAATTGGGCGGGACAACCAAGCCTTACAACAGCATCACCAAGGGTTTCGACTTATCCACCCTTGAGGGCATAGGTGGTTTCGCCGTGCATGCCGGCGCACAAGGCGTTACCTCGGGCGTGGTCAAAACCGCGGTCAACGGTGGCAGCCTGGGCGACAACCTGGTCGATGAACTTGTGACCCAGGCCGGGACCGTTGCCGCGGCGGTGGGGTTCAGCCAGGTCGGCAGCTTCGCCCAAAAAGAGTACCTCAAAGCTGCGGCCAATAAAGACTCGGTCGGCATGGCACTGTGGGCCGAGGGTGGCGCCGGAAGAACCGCGCTGCACGCCATGATGGGTGGCGCGATGTCCTCAGCCACGGGCGGCGACTTCGCGACCGGTGCGGTGGCCGCCGGTGCCAGCCAGGCCATGGCTGGCGCCTTGAATGATGTCTTCAGCAAGCAGCCGGAATATCGCGAGGCCGCCGCACAAATCGTCGGCCTGACCGCCGCCGGTCTTGCTGGTAAAGACGTTGAGAAAGCGGCCTGGGTTTCGCTGATGGCCGATCAGTACAACCGCCAACTTCATCCAGACGAAATTCCGCTTCTGAAGAAACAGGCTGACAGTCTGGCGAAGGAAGCCGGACTCAGCCCTGCAGAAGCGGAAAGACGCCTGGCCAAAGCGCTGGTTTATTACACCGACAAAGATTGGAACGGCGTGCTGAGTGGCCAAGGTGCCGCGCCCGATGCCCTGACGGTGAAGCATTTGGGCATCGCGCTGGCACCGCTGGGCGCCACGTACGCACCCGCAGCAGCGACGGATATTCCGGCAACCGGTCCCGAGAAAACCTACACCCCCACCGAAACCGCCGCGTTAATCGCCAACTACAGCAGCACCCATGCGGCGCAGTACGCGGACAACTCTATCAACGTCGTCAACCTGCAGGGCTTCTACGCGGGTGATCTCAGTGGTGAATACGCCAACTTCTACCGCAAGAACCTGGCTGTCAGCCCGGGCCTGACAGATTGGGGCACGGTAACCGGCAGCGCCCAAGGCACGGGAAAGGCATTGTCCGAGGCGGCGGGTTCGGCGTGGGCCTTGCTGAGCAACCCGGTGCAAGGCAGCGAACAAATCGCCAATGGCCTGGTCGGGCTGACCAAACATCCGCTGGACTCGTTGATGAGCAGCGTCGAGGCGAGCCAAACCAAAGCGGCGTTGGCAAGCCTGTACGACATGCAGGGCAACACCGCCGCCAGCGCCGCGATCCGTGCGCAAAGCGATGTTGAATTTGCATTGAACTTCCTTCCGGTGAACCGGGTTAAGACGCTGGCCAAGTTGGGGGCGGAGAGTGCGGTCGTTAAAGCCGCTGACAATGTTGTACTTCCAGCGGGTTATCGTGAGGGTAGTTCAGCAGGAGCGGCATTTAACGAGACGGGGGTTCTGCCGGATGGCTATCGTCGGGTCGTTAATACCAGGACCGGTAATACTGAAGTCGTCGGCTCTGATGGTGTCTTTTATTACGAAACCGCCGAGGGTGGACTGAGGCCGAAGGCTGGGGGTAATCTGGCGGAGTTGGTGGCGGCTGAGGCGAAGATTGCGGGAGCAAAAGGGGAAATAGTTGGCGCTCTAGACCCTGTCCAAGCAGCACGCCAACGTCAGGCTGCTATGCTTGAAGAAAATCAAGGTTTCAATGCGAGCCCCATTGGTTGGGATAGCTATCCGACCATTGGTCGTAACGGAACTTATATAACTGATAGAGAGGCAATTTCTAGTATTACCGGGCCGCTGAATATAGGAGGAGAGACGGTGATAACTAGGTCGCAGGCAACTCAGCTTGAGCAGGCAATGGGGTTGCAACCGGGTTCTATGGGTAATGGATTCAAGGTGCGCCAAGTGGATGGAATTACAGAAATGTCTCCGAATAGCCCTCTGCAGGGAAATGAATACTTTCAAGGTGCAGGTCAGCATCTTCCAGGAGGTGGCCCGGAGATGGTTATTGAATCAATTCCGACGATTGATTCAGCGAAAGTGAAAACCATTACTACGGTGATAGTGAAATGAGTTCTGTGAAATCTATTACGAAAGCCTTTGTTTCTGAAGGAGCGTTATCGGAAATAGTAGTAAAGGTAATAGATGATAGTGTGGTTGAGCTACTAGTAGGCCTTGGGTTTGTCGTAGTGCCAGACAAAGAACAAAAAACACTATCATTAATTGCTCCCGATCAAGACTTTAAGATAAGGCTATTCGCAAAATTACGAGATGAGGGAGTTTGCTTTTCCGGTGGTCCAGATTGGTGTCCCGCCGACGTGTTTGAGTTTTTAAGAGATCAAAAAATGCTGACTGGGTTTTATCGAAAGATAGTATGGGGTGGACCTAAAAATCCAAAAATAATAGAAAATTGTTAGCTGTAAAATATTTAAAGTTCAGTTGGTGCAAAAGGAACCACTGCAACAAGTGAGGCAGCAAATGTTAATGCTCAAGCTGCTTTAAGGGCAAAGCTTTCAGGGTTGCAGAAAGCACAACAGACAGCCGCTGTCACGAGGACACTCCCTGATGGGCGAATTCGTTATTACACACAGGAAGTACCTGCTCGAACTGAAGGCACTACTCGTGGCGCATCGTTTGCCACGGAAGGGGAATAGGGGACAGACCACGATTTTTTTGATGGTAAGCAAAAGCGTGGTCTGTCCCCTAATGCTTTTAATAAGGAGGGTCTGACAGAGTCCGCTAGAGCCCTGACAAAACATGCATCTGGGCAGCGCTCAACCGGAACATTCCCTAAGCTTTCAGGTGGGATTGAAAAGCAAAACGCTACCGCTCAAGGAATTGTTAATGAAATTCTCAAACATCCTGACGCAACCTATAAAAATTTTAGTCGGGGTGGGCTAGAGGTGAGAGCGCCGGATGGTAGAGGGCTACGGTTCAACAGTGATGGCACATTCTCTGGCTTCTTAGATCCGAAGGTGCAGCTATGAAACTTGACAGCAATCCTGACTTTGAGATTTTGGGATTCAGCGATAGTCGCTATGAGAAGTTGACTATTGAAATTCAATATAAGGGAGAGTCGGTGGCTCAAATTAATCAGGACCAAGGAGTGGATAAGTTAGAGCTTGAGGTGTTTGCTGACTTGAATAACTCAGTTCTAAAGATTCCGCTGGCTGGTTTCTTGGAGTCAATGATTTTGGCGAAGAGGTCAATCGAGGGGTAGTGGCAATATTTTGATCTGGTCGGTGCCCTAGTTAGTTGGTGCAAAAGGCTTAACCCCTGATCGTACTCCATTTAACGAGCAGAACTTTACGCTTAATGGTGGGGCGCAGTTTGTTGAAATCCGCGCGCCATATTTTTTGTATGATCTCATGGAGTTTGATGGTGAGATTTTTAAAATCTACCAAATCATCGGAAGCGTACCTTATTGGGAACATAGTGATGATGAGGAGTATGCACTGTATGGCATAGCTGTTCGTCGCGGGATGAAGCCTTACGATATGCCTTTGTCGGTAGATGAGGCGCTGGAGAAGTTAGATGCAGCCCTACTATAGAGCAAGAGTTTCGTCAGGCTTTTGGTTTTATTGAGTTGTAGTTTTCGGGAAAGGGGACAGACGGGAAAGGGGACGGATTTGTTTGTTTGCTTCGGGCGTAGTGGTCAGAAAATAAATCTCTCACCTTGTTTCTAGATTGGAGTAATTGACTAATGGTGACGTGGGCTGAATTTATCGATGCTCTCGGCAAGAGTGAAAGTGAGTGTGTTCGTCAGTTTTTCAGTAGGTTTTCGGAGACTCCAATTATTTTGGAAGCTCCAGATGCTTATAACGATCCCTTAGGGAAGACTCGATTCTATAAATTTATGAAGCTAGGATTGGAGTTTGGCTTTCGCGCTGAGAAGTTGAATCATGTTCATTTTTTTGTGCAAAAGCATGAGGGTTATTCCGCTTACAGGGGTGAAATACTTAGCCAGTCGGCACAAAAATGGACCGATAGAAGAATTTCGGATGAGCTAGGCCCGGCAACGAAGAGAGTGGAAGGGAAAAAGGATCCGCTAATTGGTTATATAAGTCCTTGGGTGAAATATAGCTACAATGGTTATGATTTAAGTTTAGAGTTTGATGGTTTTGGTGGGTTGTGGAAAGTTGCTTTGATGAGATCTGGTGTAGTGTGAGTGTTTTAGTGTTCTAGGGCGGGAAAAGGGGGCGGGTTTATTTGTTTGCTTCGGGCGTAGTGGTCAGAAAATAAATCTGTCCCCTTTGTTTCTCCCTTTGTTTCTGGAGTTTGTATAAGGTTGAGTTTACTATAAAATCAGGTGTCGGAATACGTGGGAATAGGGGACAGACCACGATTTTTTTGATGGTAAGCAAAAGCGTGGTCTGTCCCCTAATGCTTATGTTTAAGGAAGGTGGGGCGGGAGCGAGTGTTAGACCTATAAGTCCGAAGGATAATATGGGGCTGGTGCATGCATAGGGAGTGCATGTCGCGGGTTGTCTGATGGAGAGAAAGTCAGGATTAAGGTGGTGGACTGATGGCTAAGTTTGAAGTGAATGTATATTTATCGTACTCACAATTTTGCGTATTCCTAAGCTCGCTTGATCAGCCGTATAACGATTGGAGCGATCGAAGCTATACGCAAGGATTTTCTTGGAGAGTAGGTAGTGCTTCTTTTAGAGCGTTGGTTGATGAGGGTGATCATAAGATTGATCTCTTTATTAATGAGGAAGTGCCAAAGCTGAGTGCAGATGTGGTGCGGGCTTTCAAAGTGCCATTCACGGTAAATAATCGCAATATTGAAGTCGGTAGTATCTCGGATGTTTTGTCTTTGGAGTTGGTCGACGGAGATTACGCTCTTCAGGTTGAGTTCGTTAGTCCTCATGCAAATGGGCTATATGAGATAAAAATTCGATTGAATAAAGGTCGTTGTGACTTTGAGATATTGAAGGCGGATGCGGAAATAAATGAGCAAGGTGATTTTGATATTAACGCTACGCCCGCGTCATGAGACTTGATGGGACATAGGGGGTAGACCACGATTCTTTTTTGATGGGTGAGCAAAAACGTGGGAAAGGGGACGCCGGCCAGATGTTTGCTTCGGGCGTAGTGGTCAGAAAATAAATCTGTCCCCTTTGTTTTCCTTTGTTTTCTGCTCCCACAGTGATCGCTGTCGTTCACAAATCCTTTGGTCAAAGCAGACACCTGTGGGAGCGGGCTTGCCCGCGATGAGGCCGGTACAGCCATCACAAGGCTGGGTATCAGACCGCTAAACAAGCATTGTTTAAACGACACTTCCAGATACTCACTCAGGCTACACAGCCTTGCGCCGCTGCCTACGACTACGCCAGAATCCGCCGGCTTGTGCGCCTTGAGGCCGGGCTCTATCGTTTCCGGGTCGCTGACCAATCAGCGATCGGATTTGACCGTCCGAACAAATCAAGGCGCGCCAGCGTCCAAGACCTTTTCAGGCATTGCCTGAAATATCGTGTCGCGGTGGCTGTGCGTGGGACACTTCGGTGTGCCGGATTCCTTGATGTCCGGTCGGTCAACCCGCGTACAGCTGCCACCTTGTTCGTTTGACCGCGAACGGCGGTAGCTTCACTCATCAAGGAGCTTCACATGTTCAAACCAACACCGAATCCACCAGAAACCGATCCAACATCCCCCTACGAATCCCTCGATTCCAAAAAACTCCACGAAGCCGCCGACCGCGCCCTCGACCACTACCTCAAACCACCCATCCCCAAAGCCACCAAGCGCAAACCCAGCACCATTTACCATGTGGGTACGAAGGTCGATAACGAAACCCTGCTGGTCAACGCCTGCGAGTCCCTGGCGTCAGCGAGCATGATGCTCAGTGAGTTCGCCGGACTGATGGACATGCCACATCGCAATGTGATGTTGGGGATTCAATCGGTGGTCATGCTTGGGGAGTTGGCGGTGAACCGGGTGCTGGATAATTTCGATCCACAAGACTAGCTAGGATCTTTGGCAAAAGGGGCTTGTTGTGGCGAGGGGGCTTGCCCCCGTTCGGCGGCGCAGCCGTCGCAAAACCGGTATATGCGGTGTATCTGAAAACATGCAGCTGCAGGTTTTGGGGGCGCTTCGCAACCCAACGGGGGCAAGCCCCCTCGCCACAATGGGTTCCTGACTGAGCCCCTTAAATGCAAGAAACCCCGCATCACGCGGGGTTTCTTGTTTCCGGTGGTTTAAACGGCAACTCAAGCCCGCTTCCACAGGGTTTTGCGTATCAAGCCACTACTTGGTAACACGGCACATACGCCGCGCCGCCCGGCAGTTTCATCCGGTGCTGGGCGACGAAGGCTTTGAGCAAGTGGTCCAGCGGCTGCAAGACCTCGGCATCACCGCGAATCTGGTACGGCCCGTGTTCTTCGATAAGGCGGATGCCCTTGTCCTTGACGTTGCCGGCGACGATGCCGGAGAACGCGCGGCGCAGGTTGGCGGCCAGTTCGTGGGGCGGCAGGTTGCGGCTCAGTTGCAGGTTGGCCATGTTGGCGTGGGTCGGGTCGAACGGGCGCTGGAAGCCTTCGTCGATCTTCAGTAGCCAGTTGAAATGGAACGCGTCGTTGCGCTCACGGCGGAACTGTTTGACCGCTTTGAGGCCCTGAGTCATCTGCCGCGCTACTTCGGCCGGGTCGTCGATGATGATCTCGTAGTGCTGCTGCGCTTCTTCACCGAGGGTTGCGCCGACGAAGGCGTGCAGTTGCTCCAGATACGGCGCGGCGCTTTTCGGCCCGGTAAGGACCACCGGGAACGGCAGGTCCTGGTTGTCCGGGTGCATCAGGATGCCGAGCAGGTACAGGAATTCCTCGGCCGTGCCCGCGCCACCCGGGAAAATGATGATGCCGTGGCCAACCCGCACGAACGCTTCCAGGCGTTTCTCGATGTCCGGCAGGATCACCAGTTCGTTGACGATCGGGTTCGGTGCTTCGGCGGCGATGATCCCCGGCTCGGTCAAGCCGAGGTAACGGCCGCCGTGGATGCGTTGCTTGGCATGGGCGATGGTCGCGCCTTTCATCGGGCCTTTCATCACGCCAGGGCCACAACCGGTGCAGATGTCCAGGCTGCGCAGGCCGAGTTCGTGGCCGACTTTCTTGGTGTATTTGTATTCTTCGGTGTTGATCGAGTGGCCGCCCCAGCACACCACGATTTTCGGCTCGACGCCGGGGCGCAGGGTGCGGGCGTTGCGCAGCAGGTGAAAGACGTAGTCGCTGATGCCCTGGGAGGTGCTCAGGTCGATGCTCAAGGCGTCGAGTTCGTTTTCGGTGTAGACGATGTCGCGCAGGGCGCTAAAGAGCATTTCACGGGTGCTGGCAATCATTTCGCCATCGACGAAAGCGTCGGCGGGGGCATTCAGCAGTTCCAGGCGTACGCCACGGTCTTGCTGGTGAATGCGGATTTCGAAGTCTTTATAGGCTTCCAGAATGGTCTTGGCGTTATCGACATGGGCGCCGGTATTGAGGATGGCCAGGGCGCACTGGCGGAAGAGGGTATAGGTGATGCCGGATGAGGCTTCGCTCAGTTGCTGTACTTCACGCTGGGAGAGCGTTTCCAGGCTGCCTTTAGGGCTGACCGAGGCGTTGATTACATGTCGTTGGGTCATTCAATGATCCTTAAAACGATGTCACCCGCCAGCAACGGCGCATGGCATCCGAATAGTGTGTATCCATGATGAAGATGGCACGAACTGCGCTGTATCGCCATGCTCCCGTTTGACGATGAAAAGATGAAAAGGAGCTCCAGCATAGCTAAATCCTTCGGGGAGGCGATAATGCCTCGCAGTCTTTTTGTCACAGCGCCTTTTACCATCGATGCAAGGAACCCCGTCGCGATGTTCGAAATCCAGCCAATGAATGCCGAAACCTATCGACGCCAGACGCGGCGCAGCACGGTGATCATCGCCCTGATGTTCCTGGCGCTGGCGATGGTGCTGTCGACGGCGGCGGTGACGTTGTTCGGTGAACCCGGCGGCGATAATCTGCGGTTCAACGTGGGCGGTGTGTTTGCCGCGTTGTTGCTGACGGTGGCGCTGATTCGCGGCAAGTTCTGGAGCCAGGAGTGGATGGCGCCAGCGGTCTATGGTTGGCAGCTCAAGCGCAGCCTGATGAGCGTCACCAACGTCATGCACCAGGTGACGGCGGCGGTGGAGCAGGGCGACCCTGCCGCCATGAAGCTGCTGCGCTTTTATCACTTGGGGCTGAGCCAGATGCACCAGTTGGACGGCAACTCCAGCGACCAAAGTCAGCTGACCCGAGAGATGGATCAACACGCGGCGCGGATGCAAGCACTGGGCATCGATACTGAGCAGACGCAATTGAATCCGGCCTGGCTTGAGGCATTGAAACAGACGCGCGCCTGATCCCTCTCAAACCCGCAGGTGCAGCGTTTCAAAGAGTTGTCGGTCTTCCTTTTTGGCCGAGCGGGCATGACGCCGAATGACCTGCAACAGGCAATCGGTAAAGCACAGTGCCGGATTGCTCAGCGCACCATTGCGGCGTGTCACGATGCCCAACTGCCTGGGTTCGAATTGTTCGGTCAGCCCCAGGGAAACCACTCGGCCGAGAAAGGGCGGGGCGATACTCACAATGGAGGGGCCCCAGGTGCACATGTCGGCCCGCTCGACCATCATCTGCAGGATCGCCAGTGAATGGGCGCGGACGATTCGGCTCTCATCAATTTGTGCTCCGTGTTTCCAGAACAACTCCTGCATCAGCCCATCGTGACCGTCCGGTGCATAGTTCAAGGTCCAGTTCTGCTCCAGCAGCTCATGGATCGATCGAGCATTCTGTTGTGCATGGCCCTGGCGGACCAACACCGACGTTTGGTAATCGAGCAGGGTTTGGCAGGCAAATTCCTGGGTTGATTGCGTCGGGTGAAGCTGGCCGATCGCAAAATCCATGCTGCCATCGCGCAGCAGCGGCTGGGCCACGGCCATCAGGCTTTCGAACAATTCCAGCCGGATTTCCGGCATTCGCTCCCGAAAGGCCAGTACCACTTCGGGCAAGAAGGTCAAGGCAATCCATGGCGTGATCCCGACACAGAGCCGCCCCTGAGCCTTGCCTCGCAGGTGATCGAGCTCTGTCTGCGCATGTTCGAGTTGCTTGATCACGAGCCGGGCGTGAGTCAGCAACACTTTGCCGTACTCGGTGAAGTTCAGACCGTTGGGCGTTCGGGTGAACAGCGGCAACTGCTGGCTGGTTTCCAGTTCGCGAAGTGCTTTGGTTACCGCGGCCTGGGACATATCCAGCGAGCGAGCGGCCGCGCGGATGCTGCCGGTTTCGGCGCTGGCGATCAGTGCTTGTAGTTGATGCAGTTTCATATGCTCACCATGACGACAACCAATGGTTGTCATCATAACCAAACTGCGTCTCCCCAGCCCGGATTCCGTTCCCTAAGATCGACCCCAACAGCCGCCCAGACCTATCGAGGGAATACAACAATGAACGCCGGCCCTGTCTTGCCTGGTATTGCAGCGATCCAGGATGAAATGATCGCTTTGCGGCACAGCATTCACGCGCACCCCGAGTTGGGCTTCGAGGAATTCGCCACCAGTGAGCGGGTTGCTCAGTGTTTGACGCAGTGGGGGTTTGAGGTCAGCACCGGTGTGGGCCGGACCGGAGTTGTCGCCACCCTGAAAAATGGTGAGGGGCGCTCCGTTGGCTTGCGCGCCGACATGGATGCACTGCCGATTCAGGAAACCACCGGCCTGCCGTATGCCAGCCGGATTGACGGTGTGATGCATGCCTGCGGCCACGATGGGCATACCGCAACCCTGTTGGCGGCCGCTCGATACCTGGCACAAACCCGGGCGTTCAACGGCACATTGCATCTGATTTTCCAGCCGGCCGAAGAAGGGCTGGGCGGTGCCAGGAAAATGCTTGAAGACGGCCTGCTCGAACGGTTCCCGTGTGATGCGGTGTTTGCCATGCACAACGTACCGGGTTATCCCGTCGGGCATCTGGGGTTTTACAGCGGCCCGTTCATGGCGTCTGCCGATACGGTGACGATCAAAATCATCGGCCACGGCGGCCACGGCGCGGTGCCGCACAAGGCCATCGACCCGGTGGTGGTGTGCGCCTCGATCGTGATTGCCTTGCAAAGCATCGTGTCGCGCAACGTCAATCCGCAGGACATGGCAATTATCACGGTGGGTTCCATACATGCCGGAAGCGCTTCGAATGTCATTCCCGTGTTCGCCGAAATGAGTCTGAGCGTGCGAGCGTTGACCCCTGAAGTTCGCCGGCTACTCGAGCTCAGAATTACCGAGCTGGTCGAGGGCCAGGCCGCCAGTTTCGGCGCACAGGCCCATATCGACTATCAGCATTGTCATCCGGTGTTGATCAATGATCCCGAGCAGACAGCGTTCGCCCGTCAGGTCGCGCAGGACTGGCTGGGCGAAGGACAAATGATTGACGATCTGCGCCCCTTCACCGCCAGTGAGGACTTCGCTTTCATCCTGGAAAAGTGCCCGGGCAGCTATCTGGTGATCGGCAATGGCCAGGGCGACAACGGCTGTCTGCTGCACAACCCCGGCTATGACTTCAATGATGCCTGCCTGCCGATCGGGGCGAGTTATTGGGTGAAGCTGGTCGAGGGTTTTCTGCGTTGAGCGGCGGAGTTTTCAAGCGCTGCGGCTGTACAAAAAGCTGTCGGTAACCTGGCTCGGCGAGCCCCTAGAGGAAAAATAACAATGAATAAAATGATCGCGGCTGTATCACTGGTGTTGTTCACGGCATCCGGCCTGGCCGGAGCGGCCGACTGGTCCGGCAAAGTGTTGAGGCTGGGCGTCGACCCGACCTACCCACCGCTGGAATACAAGAACCAGGATGGCACGCTGACCGGCTTCGGGGTCGACATCGCCGAGGCGCTTTGCGCCGAGTTGCATGCTCGCTGCGTCTGGGTTGAAAGCAGCTGGGACGGCATGATCCCGGCCCTGCTGGCGCGCAAGTTCGACGCGGTGGCTTCGTCGATGACCATTACGCCCAAGCGCCTGGAGCAGATTGCGTTTACCGACAAGGTGTCCAATGCGCCGGCGCGTTTGGTGGTCAGGCGTGGATCGGGCTTGCTGCCCTCCCTGGAGTCGCTCAAGGGCAAGCGTATTGGCGTGGAGCAGGGGTCGACCCAGGAGGCTTATGCCAAAGCTGTCTGGGGTTCGAAGGGCGTAGATATTCTCTCCTATCAGAATCAGGACCAGGTGTACGCCGACCTGGTAGTGGGGCGACTCGATGCCTCGCTGCAGGGCGAGATCCAGGCCAGTTACGGGTTTCTGAACACTGCGCGGGGCAAGGACTATGAATTTGCGGGTGCCACCCTGGATGACCCCGGTTTTTTCGGCGTCGGTGATGGCATCGGCTTGCGCAAGAGTGATGTCGAGCTGCGCGAAGACTTGAACAAAGCGCTGGCGACGATTCTGGCCAACGGCACTTACGAACGGATCAACAAAAAGTACTTCGATTTCGACGTCTACGGCGCGAAATGACGCCTCTCGATACCTGAAACAGGGCGGCCGTCCGGGCTGCTCAGTTTGACCATCCTCTTCATTAATAAAAACACGGAGAGCGAAATGCTTCTGGAAGGCTTTGGCCCGAAAATCCTGCTGGGCACCCTGGCCGCCAAGGGACGGGTGGAGGAACAGGGAGCACCGAGCCGTGTGCTGGAGCAGCCTCGGAGCGAGCGGTTGAAGCAGTTTCTGGCGGGAAGCCTTAAGTAACGGGTGCTATCATCCTCGCTGATCCGGCGGATGATTTCGATGAGCCTTTTCGTGCAAATCACCCATCGTATCGGGTTGTAAAGGTTTGAGCGCCGGTCACGGCTGGCTGGCGCTAAAAGGGCGAACGGGAAAATTCGCCATGTCATAAGGGATTCAGGGAGCGTCATGGGGCATCCGTCCGTCAAAGATCGTATTGAACACACCCGGTTCGCCACGCCTTGGGTGCCCGAGCCGGTTGAGACAACGCTCAAGGTTCGATACGCGGTTTCTCTGCTGATTGCGGTGTGCCTGTCCTTGATGGCCATTGTGATCGGGGAAAGCTGGAACTCGCGTCAGTACCATCTGCGTGACAGCGAAGTGGCAATGTCCAACCTGGCGCAAACCCTGGCATCGCAGGCGCACGCATCGATCAAGCAAGCCGACACGCTACTGTTCTCCCTGGTGGACCGCCTCGAAATCGATGGCATGCAACCGGAAAAATTTCCCCGACTGCAACGTTTGCTCCAGGCTCAGCGCAGTGAGTTGGTACAGATCCATGGGCTGTTCGTGTTCGATGAAGAAGGACGCTGGCTCGCCAACGCCATTAACGTCATACCGCCCAATGCCAATAATTCCGACCGTGAATATTTCATCTACCACCGTGATCATCCCGACCGCGGCCCTCATATCGGTCCGTCGATAAAAAGTCGCTCGACCGGTGAGTGGATCATGACCGTGTCACGCCGGATCAATCACCCTGATGGCCGGTTTGCCGGCGTGGTGGTGGCTTCGATCTACCTCAAGCATTTCCTGGATTTGTACAACAGCATCGACATGGGCAATAACGGCGTGATCAACCTGATCTCCGATGACGCCACCATCGTCGTTCGGCGCCCGTTCAACGAAGCCGATATCGGCACCAGTGTTGCCAAAGGGCCGCTGTTTACCCAGCTGTTGCCCAAGGGCGATTCCGGTACGGCAACGGTCAGGTCCTTTGTCGACGGGGTGATGCGGGTCGTGGGGTTTCGACGGGTCGAGGGGTATCCGCTTGTCGTCTTTGCCGGGCTCGACAAGGATGAAGTCCTGGCCAGTTGGCGGCAGGAATCAATATTCAGTGCGGGCATCGTCCTGTTGCTGCTGGGGTTTCTGGGGGCTCTCGGTTATCGCCTGATCCGCCTCATGAAGCAGCAGAATCATATTCAGAACAATCTGTTGGAGACTCAGGACAAACTCATTGAGGTCAACCGCAGCCTGGAGTTGCTGGCGCTGGAGGATGCACTGACCGGGCTTTCCAACCGGCGTCAATTCGACCTGTTCATTCTCGCGGAAATGGGCCGTGCCAGGCGTAGCCAGACCCATCTTGCGCTGTTGATGATCGATGTCGACCACTTCAAGAGCTTCAATGATCACTACGGTCATTTGGCGGGCGATGAGTGTTTGCGCAAAATCAGCACGATCATCACCGAAAACATCAAGCGCCCCGGCGATCTCGCGGCTCGCTTCGGTGGTGAGGAGTTTACGGTGGTGCTGCCCGGTACCGACTACGTGGGGGCGTTTCTGGTAGCGGAAAACATCCGCCGTGCGGTTCAGCAGGCCGGCATCGAACACGTTGGGGGCGTGGAAGGCGTGGTCACAGTCAGCGTGGGTGTCTGCGCCTACGACCCGGCCTCGCAAGCCCAGCCCGACGACATTGTCGGCGCCGCGGACAAGGCGCTGTATGTGGCCAAGGCCAGTGGCCGGAACATGAGTGTTATCGCCAACTGAGTTCAACCGGACCGGTGATTACTGCCTGAACGGGTCGGATGCTTCCATTGCCGGAACAGCCGCACATAGATCAGCATGTTGAGCGCCAACACCACGCTGCCCAGTGCCAGTTGAAT
Source organism: Pseudomonas sp. KD5 (assembly GCF_012932895.1). Taxonomy (NCBI): domain Bacteria; kingdom Pseudomonadati; phylum Pseudomonadota; class Gammaproteobacteria; order Pseudomonadales; family Pseudomonadaceae; genus Pseudomonas; species Pseudomonas sp. KD5. Next base: position 424,757 of record NZ_JDWJ01000004.1, read on the forward strand.
CGTGGGCGTCAGCCCGGCCGGGTAAATAATCGGCCACACGTAATGTTCGATGAAGCCGCCGCCGTAACCGGTTTGCCCGGCCGCGTGGCGCATGCGGTTTTCCCATTCGGTGAGTGGGCATGCCAGGTGGAAGACTTCCACGATTACTCCCCATGCGGCGGCGGGCAGGTGCCACCAGATCAGGTGGCGCCATTTGAGCACCAGCAGCCCGCCGAACAGCACGAACAGAATGAACAGCAAGTGAGACAGCACCAGCCCGTCGGCGGCGATTCGGTAAAGCATGTCGATTCCCTGACGTGTTGGGTGAATCGCTCCATGGTACTCGGGCTGGACGCTTGTGCTCTATCGATTGCCGCCTTCAAGCGCTGCCAGTACTTCTTTCAAACGCACCGCCGTGCTTTCGCTGCTGCGTTGCATCGGCGCTCGCAGTTCGTCGTGGATCAATCCTTCAAGGGCCAGGGCGGTTTTTACCGGGGCGGGATTGGGCTCGATGAACAGGCTGTGAATCAGTGGCAGTAACTGGAAGAAGGTCGTTCGGCCGGCGGCTAAACGGTTGTCGCGAAGCTGTTGATACAGCGTCACGAACAGTTCGGGATGAACATGGGCTGAGGCGGCAATCGCGCCTTTGGCACCCAGGCATAGCGTGCCGAAGATCTGATTATCTTCGCCGCACAGCACGTCGACGTTGCCGCTGGAGAGCAGCGCGAAGGTGTTGGCCGGGTTGCCGCCGCAGTCCTTGATCGCGACGATCCGCTCGTGGGCGACGATCCGGAGCAGCGTTGCCTGCTCGAAGGCTATGCCGGTGCGATAGGGGATGTCGTAGAGAATAATCGGGACGCTGGATGCGTCGGCGACGGTCTTGAAAAAGGCTTCGAGGCCGGCCTGGGAAGGGCGGATGTAGTACGGCGGCGGAACCAGCAAGCCCGCCAGGGGACGCTTCAGGATTTCGCTTTGAAATTGCAGCAACTCGGTGAGGTTGTTGCCGGCCAGGCCCATGACCACGCGTTCTGGCGGAACCTGTTCCAGCACCGCATCGAGCACCGCCAGTTGTTCATGTTTGGCCAGCGCCGCGGCTTCCCCGGTGGTGCCGCAGACCACTATGCCATCGACGCCTTTTTCCAGCAGACGACTGACCAGCCGCCGCAATCCGGCGAAGTCGATCGCGCCATTGTGAAACGGCGTAACGATGGGAACCCAGATACCTTGAAACGATGACATGCACTTTCTCCTGAAGGTTGACCGATTTCGTCACCGTCAGAAGCGTAGAAGGAAGTCAGCAAGAGGAGGGGTGTCCGTCGCGCTCAATGTCCTGTCAGCTCATCTGACGGGACAGCGCGCCCCGGTCACATGAGCGACTGTTTCTTCGATTTAGGGGCGTGCGCAACGCAACCTTGCGCCTTGGCAATCAAGCCAATGACGACAGTGTTGAGGTTGAAGGTTGCGGACATGGTTGCTTACACCCTGAATGAGGCGCCCAGTTTTAAAAGCCGACGGGGTATTTGTCAATCGTGAAGTCGTTGCAAGTGCGCAAGATTGTTCAAGCCATCGGCCATGACTGCTGGCACAGTCTGACGTCTTTCCCTGGTTGTAGAGCGTTATGTCCAACTCATTCATGCCGCGTACTGCATTCCTTCGTGGCGCCGCGGCCATCATGCCGTTGTCCCTGGCGACCGCGCCCTGGGGATTGCTGGCCGGTTCCATGGCCATCGAGGCCAACCTCACGCCCCTGCAAGGCCAGGGGCTGTCGAGCATCGTGTTTGCCGGCGCGGCGCAATTGGTCGCCATCGGCATGCTCAAGGGCGGCGCTGGGGTCTTTTCGATTCTGTTGACCACGTTGCTGCTGACCTCCCAGCATTTGCTGTACGGGATGAGCATGCGCTCGGTGATTTCCCCGCTGCCGGGCCGCTGGCGTATCGGGCTGGGCTTTTTGCTCACCGACGAGTTGTTCGCCCTGACCAGCCAGCACGACAAACAGCAGTTCAACCGCTGGTACGCCCTCGGCGTGGGCCTGACGTTTTACATCGCATGGAACCTCTTCACCCTGGCGGGCATTGTGCTGGGCAGCAGCATTCCGGGCCTCGAACACCTGGGGCTGGATTTCTCCATCGCCGCGACGTTTATCGCCTTGATCACGCCGGTGGTGCGCAACGTTCCGACGGTGGTCTGCGTGGCGGTCTCGCTGTTCTGTTCGGTACTGTTCAGCTATTGGCAATGGGGTTCGGCGCTGGTGCTGTCGGGGTTGGCGGGCATGACGGCGGGCTTTATCTGCAACAAACTCTACGTGGGGCGCACATGATGGTCTGGGCTGTGATTATCGGGATGGGCCTGCTGGTATTCCTGAACCGCTACGTATTTCTTGAGCCTCGGTTGCCGGTACGCCTGAGCAGCAATGCCCGGCAGTTCCTCGGTTTCGCGGTGCCGGGCATGCTCACCGCGATCTGCGGGCCGATTGTGTTCATGCCCGACAAACAGTTGAACCTGCAGTGGGACAACCCCTACCTGATCAGTTCGCTGGTGGCCGTGGGCCTGGTGCTTTACACCCGCAATACTCTGCTCAGCATGTTGTTGAGCATGGGCTTTTTCTTTTTGCTGCGCTGGTGGCTCTGAGTCGTCCGGCGCGAAACTGTTCTACGCTTAACGGATGATCCCTTGAGGACGGGAGGTGGGCATGGCCACTGAACCAAAGCATCCGGACCTGGATGATGAGACCGATGAACCGACGGAGGAAGAAATCGAGCGGCAGAAGCGTTCGATGCCGGACTGGAAGCACCCCGACGACGGTAAAGAGCTGTCGGACCGCGACCAGGAACGCCCGCTGAAGCCCTGATCGGTTTGCACATCCCCAAAGCCCCGCCAATTGATGGCGGGGCTTTTTAGTTTTTGTAGTTTGAAATGCAATCACCCGGGGAGCAGGCGCTGGAACCAAACACTGTGTACCCTTATCCAACCTCGGCTCGCAGCGATTGGCGGGCCGGTCGAAGGATAAATGGGCGAGGGGCTTTTGCCATTAAACGTGACGGTCGCAAGGTCTGGCCCAAGGCAAAACATGAAGCAGTTGATCAAGGTTCTATCCGTATTCGCCATCGCCGTCGGCCTGTTTGGCTGCATCGCCGCGCCCATTGAAATGACGCCGCAGACGCAACAGCGTCTGCAAGCGCAGGCGCCGATCCGCTTTCTGCTGACCTTCGACGACGGGCCCAGCGCGTCCGGTTTTTACAACCCGACCGCCACTGTACTCGACAGCCTGGCGCGCAATCCGCTGCAACCGGACATCAAAGCCGTGTTCTTCGTGCAGACCCGCGCCTCGGGCGCCGGCGGCAGTGACGTGGGCCGCCAGCTCATGCGGCGCGAACAGGCCGAAGGGCATCTGCTGGGCTTCCACACGGCCACTCCCCATCACACCAACCATCGCTCCCTGGAGCCGGAACAACTGGAGCAATCGCTGACCAACGGCAGCGCAGACATCGCCGCGATCACTGGCACTCCACCGAACCTGGTGCGTCCGCCGTTCTGGAACTACGACAAACGCACCTTCGCCGCCTACCAACAGCATGGCATGCACGTACTGCTGACCGACCTGAGCGCCAATGACGGCAAGATCTGGGGCTTCAACGCCAGCCCTCGGCGGCGGGCCAATATGCTGCGGCAGCTGTCCGAAGTGCGCGAGCGCATCGCCCTTGGCGAGTTGCCGACGGTGGATGGGGTGATTCCGGTGGTGGTGACCTTTCACGACCTCAACCGCTACACCGCCCGGCATGCCCGCGAATACCTGCAAATCCTCCTCGACAGTGCCAACGCCACCGGTCTGGCCACGGCGCAGAAACCGTTTTACGACGACACGACAGCGCTACAGCGGGCGGCCATGGCGCGCACCGTCAAGCAGAGTTCCGAGCCTGTTCGTTTGCCGGGGATCTGGAATTGGATATGGGATGGGGATGCTCACTGAGCTCACTGGCGCATTGCGCAAGCTGAACTAATCTCAGTGGATCCAATCGGAAAACCGTCCATGGAGGGGCGTCTGTCATGGTTTCAATTGAGCAGCTTTGCCAGATTGTCGAGTCCGGTTTCAAGCCGCTCTCCTGCGAATGCACCGTGAACCGCGATGAAACCTTGCGGATCAAGGTCTTCGATCGCGATACCGGACGGATTGAGTTGTTGATCACCGGCGTATCCCCCGACAAACTGATCAGTGTTCGCGATATTTCCAACCTGATTGGCGAACTTCGCACAGAAATGCGTGCCGGTCGTCGAGCGTTCGCCGGTGTCGTGGCCTAGTTTTCAGGTCTGTCGCGCGGCAGCAGTTCATCGATCATCTGCAAGCAATGATTCAACCCCGGCGACACATCGCCCACGCGCCTGCTGAGGATGATCGGCGAGGTCGCGTTGTCTTCCAGCACCGGGGTAAAGCCAATGTCGTCGCGGTGAAGCAACTGCACCGAGGCCGGTACCAGCGTTACCCCGATTCCCGCCCCCACCAGACCAATCGCCGTTTGCAGCTCGTTGGTCCATTGCGCCACCTTGATGTGCACGCCACTGGCTTCGAACAATGCGATCACGTGGTCGGCGTAACTCGGACGCGGGTTGCCGGGATAGAGCACAAAGGGTTCCTTGGCCAGTTCCCGAAGGCTGATGGGCCTGGCGAGGAGCGGATGGCCGGCGGGCAGGGCGGCCACCAGTCGGTCTTCGGTGAGCACGGTCTGCAGGATGGCCGGGTCGTCGATGCGGATGCGCCCGAAGCCGATATCGATACGCCCGGCCTTGAGCGCCTGCACCTGTTGCAACGTGGTCATTTCCGAGAGCCCCAATTCCAGCGCCAGAGGCTCGCCGCTGCGCAACCGGCGAATCAGTTCCGGCAGCACGCCATAGAGGGTCGAGGGCGCAAAGCCGATGCCCAGCCAGGTCTTTTCGCCCAGGCCGATCCGCCGCGTGTTGTCGCAGACCTTGCCCAGTTGTTCGAGCAGGGCGGTGGAGTGTTCATGGAAAAACCGCCCGGCGTCGGTCAGCTTCAGCGGTCGGCCGCGTTCCAGCAGCAACACCCCGAGTTCGTCTTCCAGCTGCTGGATCTGCCGGCTCAGCGGCGGTTGGGCGATGTGCAGCAGTTCGGCGGCGCGGGTGAAGTTGAGGGTTTGAGCCAGCACCTGAAAATATCGCAGGTGACGCAGTTCCATGGGGCCTCCGGACGTCGATCTGTTAAATACCTTTAAGGTATCGAGTCAGACCAATTCTATATTGGCTTCCCGAAAAAAGCCGTACCAGAATCGGTTCCAGAACTTTAAGAACCTGACGGGTATCGCGACATGCTTGCAACAGCCATTGAATCGATCGAGACGATCATCGTCGATCTGCCGACCATTCGCCCACACAAACTGGCGATGCACACCATGCAGAACCAGACTCTGGTGATCATTCGGGTGCGCTGTGCCGATGGCGTTGAGGGTATCGGTGAGTCGACCACCATTGGCGGCCTGGCCTACGGCAACGAAAGCCCGGACAGCATCAAGACCAACATCGACAAACACTTCGCGCCACTGCTGATCAGCCAGGACAGCGGCAATGTGAATGCCGTGATGTTGCGCCTGGAGCGCAGCATTCGTGGCAACACCTTCGCCAAATCGGGTATCGAAAGCGCCTTGCTCGACGCCCAGGGCAAGCGCCTTGGCCTGCCGGTCAGCGAACTGTTGGGTGGACGGGTTCGCGATGCATTGCCGGTGGCCTGGACCCTGGCCAGCGGCGACACCGCCAAGGACATTGCCGAAGCGGAAAAAATGCTCGACCTGCGCCGCCACCGGATCTTCAAGCTGAAAATCGGCGCCGGCGAGGTCAACCGCGACCTGGCTCACGTTATTGCGATCAAAAAGGCCTTGGGCGATCGCGCCAGCGTGCGGGTCGATGTCAATCAGGCTTGGGACGAAGCAGTCGCTCTGCGGGCCTGCCGGATCCTCGGCACCAACGGCATCGACCTGATCGAACAACCTATCTCGCGCAATAACCGCGCCGGCATGGTGCGCCTGAATGCCATGAGCCCGGCGCCGATCATGGCCGATGAATCCATCGAATGCGTGGAAGATGCCTTTAACCTGGCACGGGAAGGCGCCGCTTCGGTGTTCGCTCTGAAAATCGCCAAGAACGGCGGCCCGCGCGCCGTGCTGCGAACCGCCGCGATTGCCGAGGCGGCCGGTATCGGCCTGTACGGTGGCACCATGCTCGAAGGCGGTATCGGCACGCTGGCCTCGGCCCATGCCTTCGTCACCCTGAATACATTGAGCTGGGATACCGAATTGTTCGGCCCGCTGCTGCTGACCGAAGACATCCTCAGCGAGCCATTGGTCTACCGCGATTTCCAACTGCACGTCCCGTCAACACCGGGGCTGGGCCTGGTTCTGGATGAAGAGCGCCTGGCGTTTTTCCGTCGGGACAAAAGTTCCACTGTCGTTCATCAAGCCTGAGGAGGGCATCATGCTGTTTCACGTAAAAATGACCGTGAATCTACCGGTCGACATGAACCCGGAGCGCGCCGCTCAGCTAAAGGCCGACGAGAAAGCCCTGGCCCAGCGCCTGCAAGCGCAAGGCAAGTGGCGTCATCTGTGGCGCATTGCCGGGCTCTATGCCAATTACAGCGTGTTCGATGTCGACAGCGTTCAGGAGCTGCACGACCTACTGATGCAATTGCCGCTGTACCCGTACATGGCCATCGAGGTCAACGCGCTGTGCCGGCATCCTTCTTCCATTCGCGAGGATGACCGCTGAACCCAGCCTGTTCAGTTCGCTACGCTAATAATTACAAGATGAGGATCCACCATGAACGTCAAGATTTCCCACACCGCCAGTGTCCAGAAGTTTCTCGAAGAAGCCAGCGGCCTGCTCAATGAAGCCGGTGATCCGCGGGTCAAAGCGCTGGTTTACCGCATCCTGCGTGATTCGGTGAACATCATCGAAGACCTGGCCGTGACCCCGGAAGAATTCTGGAAAGCCGTCAATTACCTCAACGTGCTGGGCGCGCGGCAGGAGGCTGGTCTATTGGTAGCCGGGCTTGGTCTTGAGCATTACCTCGACCTGCTGATGGATGCCGAAGACGAGCAGGCCGGCAAATCCGGCGGTACCCCGCGGACCATCGAAGGGCCGCTGTATGTGGCGGGTGCGCCGCTGTCGCAAGGCGAAGCGCGTCTCGATGACGGCGTCGATCCGGGTGTGACTCTGTTCATGCAGGGCCGGGTGTTCAACACCGCCGGCGAACCGCTGGCCGGGGCGGTGGTGGATGTCTGGCACGCCAACACCGGCGGCACCTATTCGTACTTCGACACCACCCAGTCCGAGTTCAACCTGCGTCGCCGGATCGTCACCGATGCCGAGGGCCGTTATCGCTTCCGTAGCATCGTGCCGTCGGGCTACGGCTGCCCGCCGGATGGTCCGACCCAGCAACTGCTCAATCAACTGGGCCGTCATGGCCAGCGGCCGGCGCACATTCACTTCTTCATTTCGGCACCGGATCATCGTCACCTGACCACCCAGATCAACCTCGATGGCGATCAGTACCTGCATGACGATTTCGCCTACGCCACCCGTGACGAACTGATCGCCAAGATCACCTTCAGCGACGATCCGCAGCGTGCGGCGGCCCATGGCGTCAGCGGTCGCTTTGCTGAAATCGATTTCGACTTCACCCTGCAGTCGTCCGCCCAGCCTGAGGAGCAGCAACGCCACGAACGGGTCCGCGCACTCGAGGACTGATACCCTCGACCAGCCGAACCGGGCCACGAGATAACCGACCGTTTATCTCGTGGCCTTCTGTGTTTCGGGCAGGACACTAGAATGGCGGCGCCACTGATAACAACAATGAGAGTGAACCGATGATGCAAGCGCAATTGTTGAGTCATCGCAGCAGAATCTTCGACCATGCCGACCCGTATGCGGTGTCGGGCTACGTCAATCAGCATGTCGGCAACCATTGCCTGCAGATGCCCAGGGCCGGCCGACCGCTGGCCAGCCTCGATCATCGCAAGTTCGCCAGCCTCGACCTGTGCCGCATCAGTTACGGCGCCAGCGTGCGGGTTACCTCTGGCGCGCTGGACAGCATCTATCACTTGCAGGTGTTGCTGCGCGGCAACTGCCTGTGGCGTGGCCACGGTCAGGAACATTACTTCGCGCCCGGTGAGTTGCTGCTGATCAACCCGGACGATCCGGTGGATCTGACCTATTCCAGTGATTGCGAAAAATTCATCCTGAAAGTCCCCACCCGGCTGTTGGAGTCGGTGTGCGAGGAGCAGCGCTGGCGGTATCCGGGGCAGGGCGTGCGGTTTCTGGAGAACCGTTATCAGCTCAATGAACTGGAAGGTTTCGTCGGCCTGCTGGCGATGATTTGCCAGGAAGCCGAGGCATCCGAGCCGATTCCTCGCGTGCAGGAGCACTATGCGCAAATCGTGGTCAGCAAGATGCTCGGCCTGATGAAGACTAACGTCATGCGCACCGACCCTGGCTCAGCCTCGGCCACGTTCGAGGCGCTGGTCGATTACATCGCCCGCAACCTCAAGCAAGACATCGACAGCGAAGAACTGGCGCGCCAGGCGCGGATGAGCCTGCGTTCGCTGTATGGGCTGTTCGAACGCAATGCGGGGGACACGCCGAAAAACTACATCCGGCAGAAGAAGCTCGAGCGCATTCACGCCAACCTGAGCGACCCGACCTGCAACGTGCGCAACGTCACGGAAGTGGCCATGGATTACGGCTTCCTGCACCTGGGCCGGTTCTCCGACAGCTACCGCAAACAGTTCGGCGAGTTGCCTTCCGACACCCTCAAGCGCCGTCATTGATTGCCAAGACGTTTGACGAATAACCTGTGGCGAGGGGGCTTGCCCCCGTTCGGCTGCGCAGCAGTCGTAAATCCTGCCGACGCGGTGTGCCTGACAGAATGCCGGGGGCCGCTTCGCAGCCCAGCGGGAGCAAGCTCCCTCGCCACATTGGCAATCATCAACCACCGACCGCCCCTTGCACAAAACGGATACAGGTCTGCACCCCGCGGATAGTCCACCCCATCCCCACGTCCTAGCATGGCCCTGCCTGAATAAAAACAATGGAGGCGGCGGCCATGTCCCTGCGACCCGAATACCTTCACTCCCTGCTTGAAGAAAACCCTGAACAGGGTATCTATCGCTGCAAGCGCGAGATGTTCACTGACCCGCGGCTGTTCGACCTCGAGATGGAACACATCTTTGAAGGCAACTGGCTGTACCTGGCGCACGAAAGCCAGATCCCCAACAACAACGATTTCTACACCACCACCATGGGGCGCCAGTCGATCTTCATCGCGCGCAACAAGGATGGCGTGTTGAACGCCTTTATCAATGCGTGCAGCCACCGCGGGGCGATGCTCTGCCGGCACAAGACCGGCAACAAGAGTTCGTACACCTGCCCGTTCCACGGCTGGACCTTCAACAACTCCGGCAAGCTGCTCAAGGTCAAGGACCCGGCGGCGGCCGGCTACCCGGCGAGCTTCAATTGCGAAGGCTCCCACGACCTGACCAAAGTCGCGCGTTTCGAGTCCTATCGCGGTTTCCTGTTCGGCAGCCTCAAGGCCGACGTGGTGCCGTTGGCGGAGCACCTGGGCGAGTCGGCGAAGATCATCGACATGATCGTCGACCAGTCCGCCGATGGCCTGGAAGTGCTGCGCGGTTCCTCCAGTTACATTTACGAAGGCAATTGGAAACTCACCGCTGAAAACGGTGCCGACGGCTATCACGTCAGCTCCGTACACTGGAACTACGCCGCCACCCAGAACCAGCGCAAACAGCGCGAAGCCGGCGATTGCAATCCGACCATGAGCGCCGGCACCTGGGCCAAGCAGGGCGGTGGTTTCTATTCCTTCGACAAGGGCCACATGCTGCTCTGGACCCGTTGGTCCAACCCCGAAGACCGTCCGCTGTACGAACGTCGCGACGAGTTGGCCCGGGACTTCGGCCAGGCCCGCGCCAACTGGATGATCGAGAACTCGCGCAACCTGTGCCTGTACCCGAACGTGTACCTGATGGACCAGTTCAGCTCGCAGATTCGCATCGCTCGGCCGATCTCGGTCAACCGCACCGAAATCACCATTTACTGCATCGCGCCCAAAGGTGAAAGCGACCACGCCCGTTCGAGCCGCATTCGGCAGTACGAGGACTTTTTCAACGTCAGCGGCATGGCCACTCCAGACGATCTGGAAGAGTTTCGCTCCTGCCAGACCGGTTACCAGGGCAGCGTTACCACCTGGAACGACATGTCCCGTGGTGCCGAACACTGGATTGAAGGCGCCGATGACGCGGCCAAGGAAATCGACCTGCACCCGTTGCTCAGCGGGGTGCGTACCGAAGACGAAGGCCTGTTCGTGCTGCAACACAAATATTGGCAGCAGACCATGCTCAAGGCCCTGGCCGCCGAACAGTCCGAACTGATTGCAGTGGAGGCCGTGCAATGACCATGACCTATGACGCGGTGCGCGATTTTCTCTACCGCGAAGCGCGCTACCTCGACGACAAGCAATGGGATGACTGGCTGGAGTTATACGCGCCGGACGCCACTTTCTGGATGCCGTCCTGGGATGACAACGACGAGCTGACCATCGATCCGCAGCGGGAAATCTCGCTGATCTGGTACGGCAACCGCACGGGCCTGGAAGATCGCATCTTCCGCATCAAGACCGAGCGTTCCAGTGCCAGCGTGCCGGACACCCGCACCTCGCACAACCTCAGCAACATCGAGCTGATCGAACAGACCGACGGCCTGTGCAAGGTGCGCTTCAACTGGCACACCCTGAGCTTTCGCTACAAGACCGTCGACAGCTATTTCGGCAGCAGTTTCTACACCCTGGATGTGCGCGGCGAGAACCCGCTGATCTTGGCCAAGAAAGTGATCCTGAAGAACGACTACGTTCGCCAGGTCATCGATGTTTACCACCTCTGAGGCGGCCGTCATGACTCATTCCATTGCGTTCAATTTCGAAGATGGCGTCACCCGGTTCATCGACGCCAACGCCGGCGAAACCGTGGCCGATGCTGCGTACCGCCAGGGCATCAATATTCCGCTGGACTGCCGCGACGGCGCTTGCGGCACCTGTAAGTGTTTCGCCGAAGCCGGGCGCTACGACCTGGGCGAGGACTACATCGAAGACGCCCTCAGCGCCGACGAAGCGCAGCAGGGTTTTGTCCTGACCTGCCAGATGCGTGCGCAGAGCGATTGCGTGGTGCGCGTGCCGGTTTCATCGGATGTCTGCCGTACTCGTCAGGCCAATTACGACGCGACCATCAGCGCCGTACGGCAGTTGTCTGACAGCACCATCGCGCTGTCGATCAAAGGCGAGTCCCTGAGCAAACTGGCGTTTCTGCCGGGGCAATATGTGAACCTCGGGGTTCCCGGCAGCGAGCAGACCCGCGCGTATTCATTCAGCTCGTTGCAGCGTGACGGAGAAGTCAGTTTCCTGATTCGCAACGTGCCCGGCGGCTTGATGAGCAGTTTCCTGACCGGCATGGCCAAGGCCGGCGACAGCATGAGCCTGGCCGGACCGTTGGGCAGTTTCTATCTGCGCGATATCCGTCGGCCGTTATTGCTGTTGGCCGGTGGCACCGGTCTGGCGCCGTTTACCGCGATGCTGGAAAAAATCGCCGAGCAGGGCAGCGAGCATCCGCTGCATTTGATCTACGGCGTGACCAACGATTTCGACCTGGTGGAAATCGATCGACTGGAAGCCTTTGCCGCACGAATCCCGAACTTCAGCTTCAGCGCCTGCGTGGCCAACCCCGACAGTCGGCACCCGCTCAAGGGCTACGTGACCCAGCACATCGAGCCACGGCATCTGAACGATGGCGACGTCGATGTCTACCTGTGCGGCCCGCCGCCGATGGTCGAAGCGGTCAGCCAGTTCATTCGCGATCAAGGCATCGCGCCTGCGAACTTCTACTACGAGAAATTTGCCGCCAGCGCGGCCTGAGCCGCGCTGTTGTGGGAGAGATACATGAACAGATTCCACGAAAAAATCGCGCTGATTACCGGTGCAGCCCAAGGCATCGGCCGGCGTGTGGCGGAACGCATGGCCGCCGAAGGTGCGCGGTTGATTCTGGTCGACCGCTCCGATCTGGTGTTCGAGTTGCAGAAAGAACTGGGGCGGGACAGCCAGGTGCTCGCCCTGACCGCCGACCTTGAGCAATACAGCGAATGCAGCCGCGTGATGCGCACCGCCGTCGAGCGCTTCGGGTGCCTCGATGTGTTGGTCAACAATGTCGGCGGCACGATCTGGGCCAAGCCTTTCGAGCACTATGAAGAGTCGCAGATCGAAGCCGAAGTGCGCCGTTCATTGTTCCCGACGCTGTGGTGTTGCCATGCCGCGCTGCCGTTCATGCTTGAGCAAGGCAGCGGCGCCATCGTCAACGTTTCATCGATTGCGACCCGCAGCGTCAATCGCGTGCCTTACGGTGCGGCGAAGGGTGGGGTCAATGCGCTGACCGCATGCCTGGCGTTCGAAACCGCCGGCCGTGGGGTGCGGGTCAACGCAACCGCCCCCGGTGGCACCGAAGCGCCGCCGCGGCTGATTCCGCGCAACACCGCGGAACAAAGCGCTCAGGAAAAGCTGTGGTATCAGCAGATCGTCGACCAGACCCTCGACAGCAGTTTGATGAAGCGTTACGGCACGCTGGATGAACAGGCAAGCGCTATCCTGTTTCTGGCCAGCGACGAAGCCTCCTACATCACCGGCATGGTCATGCCGGTTGGTGGCGGCGATCTGGGCTGACCTTTCGAAGGAGGCGTCGGCTGCGATGAGCTACAAGCGACGCTGAAACGCTCTGACGATTCTGAGTGTGGCGTCGCTTGTGTTCAGGTTCTGGACGGCGTCCAGCGGGTACCAGATGCAATCGATGATTTCATTCTGCGGCCGCGCCTCGGCCACGTTTATGACTGATGCCTCGTAGACATGATGCCGGGTGCTGATCGTTTCCAGCTCCATCAGATACAGGAGGCCATCGACCCCTAGCCCGGTTTCTTCATAAAGTTCTCTTGTGGCCGCGCCCGCGATGGTTTCGCCAGGCTCGATTTTTCCGCCCGGCAAGGTCCAGCGCCCCCTGGGTTTGCGCACCAGGAGAATGTGCCGATCCTGCTCGCAAATGACGGTTGCGCGTACTTTCATGGATTACCTGACTGCCGGTTGTCATAAAACAGTCATAAAAATGCAATATTCAGACCGCAATCCGCAGACGTGTCTGCTTCAAGGGTTAGAGTCGAAAGGGCGGTTGAAAGTGCAATGGGATGCCGGAATCCTGACGCGACGTCTGGTCGGCACTTCAGTGAAGGTCGGGTGTAAGGTAATAAGTGGACTCTGGACTATCACTGCCGAAATGGAGGTGAATTATGAGCGTTCCGATGCTGACCAAAATGCACATGAACGGCTATGACGTACTCAGCGTGAACAGTGGCCCGTGGCGGGTGTGCACCAAAGGTGACCGGCTTGGATCCTTTGGCAGCCGAGAAGAAGCACTGGCCTATGCGGCTGCGCTTCCCGCCTACAGAGCCCGGTCGGGCAGATCATCGCGTAGCCACAAATCAGACAAATAGTGCGCCTGAAGCCCCGGTACGCCGGGGCTTGTACCCGCTTGTAGCAGCTGCCGAGCCCGCGAGGCTGCGTTCGGCTGCGAAGCAGTCGTGAAATCATACGGCGCGGTGTATCAGGTACACCTCATTTGCAGGATTTGCGACGGCTTCGTCCGAATGCGGCCCACACCGAACGCAGCCTCGCAAGCTCGGCAGCTGCTACAGGTCAGTAACCACCACCCATCCCGCCCGTGGACGGGGAATACTCTCTGGCTTTTCGTTGGACACGACTCCACTCGGCGCAGGTCATGAAGGCTTTATGGTCGACCTGGCCCCTGCCATCAAAACTGACGCTATACGGCTGCTGATTGCCGGCCTGGGTCAGTTTGTAATCGAAGCAAGTGCCTGGCTCCACCGTGCGATCGGTGATCGATAGCGGCTTGCCGCCAATCTGCTCGACCTGATCCTTGGTCATGCCGGCTTCGACCTTGGCCACCAGCGGCTGGTCCCGGTAAATTTGTGATTCGGTGTTGCAGCCACCTGTCGCCGCCAGCACGGCGATCAGCGCGCATAGAGGCTTGTTCATGGCAGCGCTCTCTAGTGAGCTTTCGTTCGAGTGATGGTTTTTGCTTTCACCTCTTCAGCATAGCCCGCCAGACGCTCTTCATCGCCCTGGAACAAGGAGCACAGCCTGAGCGTCGCCTCTGCGTCCACATCATTGCCGGCCAGGCGCAACTGCTCTGCGATGCGCAAAAGTTCTACCGCCGACCACCTCAGGTCCGACGCCACACCTTGCAGGTCGCGCCGTAGTTGCTGTTCATATTCGTTAAGCCACATGATGACCTCCTGCAATCCCCCGCTACGAAATAGTAATCCCATTTACCTCGATGGAGCGTTATGTTCGTCTGATCCAAAGAGAGTCGACATCATGCAACAACCTGCCTACCAACTGCTGGAAGTCGCCAACGGCAAGCCAATCAAACTCTGGACCGAAGGCGTGCCGGTTGAAAGCGAAGCCCGGCAGCAACTGATCAATACCGCGAAGATGCCGTTCATCTTCAAGCACCTGGCGGTGATGCCGGACGTGCACCTGGGCAAAGGCTCCACCATCGGCAGCGTGATCCCCACCGTGGGCGCGATCATTCCGGCGGCCGTGGGCGTGGACATCGGCTGCGGCATGATCGCCTCGCGCACCTCGCTGACCGCTGCCGACTTGCCGGACAACCTGCACGGCCTGCGCACTGCCATTGAAAAGGCCGTGCCCCATGGCCGCACGTTGAGCCATGGCCGCCGTGATGAAGGCGCCTGGGAGCGTGTTCCACAGCAGGCCGATCAGGCCTGGGCAGCGCTGAACCCACGGTTCAAGGCGATCACCGACAAGTACCCGAAACTCGCCAGCACCAACAACCGCCATCACCTGGGTACCCTCGGTACCGGCAACCACTTCATCGAGGTCTGCCTGGACGAGGCCAATCGCGTCTGGTTCATGCTGCACAGCGGTTCTCGCGGCGTTGGCAATGCCATCGGTACGCTGTTCATTCAATTGGCCCAGGCGGACATGCGCCAGCACATCGCCAACCTGCCGGACCGTGACCTGGCCTACTTCAAGGAAGGCAGCCGGCACTTCGATGACTACGTCGAAGCGGTGGGCTGGGCTCAGGACTTCGCCCGGCAGAACCGTGCCTTGATGATGCAAGCGGTGATTCATGCGGTGCGGCAGGTGATCCGCAAACCTTTCGAAGTTGCGCTGGAGGCTGTGAACTGCCACCACAATTACGTGCAGAAAGAGCGGCATTTCGGCGAAGACATCCTGGTCACCCGCAAAGGCGCGGTGTCGGCGAAGAAGGGCGAGCTGGGGATCATTCCCGGTTCCATGGGGGCCAAAAGCTTCATCGTTCGCGGCCTCGGCAACGAGCAATCGTTCTGTTCCTGCAGCCACGGCGCCGGTCGCACCATGAGCCGCACCAAAGCCAAGAACACCTTCACCGTCGCCGACCAGATCCGCGCGACCGCCCATGTGGAATGCCGCAAGGACGCGGCGGTCATCGATGAGATCCCGATGGCCTACAAGGACATCGACAAAGTCATGCACGCCCAGCGTGATCTGGTGGAAGTGCTGCACACGTTGCGACAGGTGGTGTGCGTGAAGGGGTAGGGATGGGAGGTATTCCGCTGGTCGGGAAAATCAACGGGAGTGGACAACTCTGCTGTCGTATGGAGGTAGTGATCTATTCGCTGGGGCGAGGTATCTCAAATGACGGCGACTGATGATTTCAGACACCATGCGCATGAACTGATCGCGGACCTGGATGCGGCCACCACGGAAATGATGAAGTTGATTTCAGCCCATCAGTTCAGTGGGCCGGAATGGGAACGGGTCACGAAATGGCAGCATGAAGCGTACGAGCGGTGGATGAAGTATCTGAATGCGAGTTCGTATACCGATTCTGGCTCGGGGGTCGATCCGGGGCAGGGCGAGGCCTCTGTATAGAAGCCTCTGTATAAGAAAGCTCCTTTATAGCGGCGTAACCCCAGCGTTTGCTGGATGTCTGCCCAAGTACAGGCTACATTTCCCGTTTTTCAGGATAGAGAAGCATCATGCGGATGTTGATAGCGGGAGTAGCGGTGGCTGCGTTGGCGGGCTGTTCATTGCCCGCATCCCTGGTGCCCGGTGAGCCCAATGTCAGCAAATACAGCGATAAGGCGCCCAAGGAATATGCCGGGTGTGTATTGCCATTGTGGCGTCAGGAGATTGCGGGAACGACGCAAACCGCGATTTCCAATGGCTATCGGATTACTGCACCGAGCGTCATCACAGCTGACGAAATTCTGGATATCGTGAAGTCGAAGGATGGCAGCCGGGTATCGCTTTACCAAGGGCCGCCATGGGCCAAGTCAGGAGCGTTGCGCCAGGCTGTTCGGGATTGTCTGTAACGGCTTCTTCAGTAGATGACTCAAAAATAGTGTGGATATTTAATGAGTTACGAGATTTAGTAACTGGATAGTGAATTAAAATATCTTGTTACAGATCAATTGATTGGGTAATATTGCCCCGCGTTCACCACCACGGTTTATGCATTTTTAAAGCCCAGGCGTCCATCAGCTGCCTGGGCTTTTTTTTGTCTGGCATTTAGGGATGGCTTACAAGCACGCTGCCGGCAGAGCGCCAGCAGCGTCGGTGATGAGGTGGGTAAGCGCTATTGCTAAAACCAGTTGTTACCCGGCCGGATCAGCCTTGCGCCGATCACTGCCAGAAGGATTGCCAGTGTTTATAAGCCTTCTCTCGACCAGGACATTTCGCAGGGCCTGGCGTGCCGAAGGATCCAGTTGATGTTCTCTCTCCTTGAGTTCAAGCAAGATGGGGCTGGACCAGCCACGATAGGTTTGCTCGGTAATACGAGTAGGCGTCATCTATCTCTCCCTTGTGAGTCGCCCGACAACACAGTGGGCGAAGTCCTGTGCGATAAAAATCCTAGTCGAGGAAACGATTTGTCGCCAGCGATTGGCAGTGCCGACTGTCCTGCGCAACGTAGGTTGTTGGTGATTCGGGCGTAAACTGAAAAGGCTACCTCATCAAAAGGAGCCGCATATGATCGCCGACCAAACGATTAGACAGGCGTCGGAGCAAAGCACTGTTTGGGACCAATATTTCTGTGCTGCGCTGATTGCCGAAAGCCATCTGACGGCACCGGTGGTAGGAGAAACCACCCACGAAGACAGGCAAAACATGCTGATTCAAAGGGCCAGAGCGCTTGCCGACAAGATGCTTGAAAACAGAAGATAAAACGGAGCCCGGCCATTGCGCCGGGCTCTTCACTTATCGCCCCTTTGACAGGTCACCTGGCCAGGCTGTCACTTGGCGGCGCGATGGACTGATCCGGTTTTTTTGGGCGCTGAGTTCTTTGTTCGTGGATCGTCTACAGTTGGTAATTCATGGATACGGAGATCGAACATGAAGTGCTTAATTTGTCACGCTGTCTCTAACACTGTTCATGTGGCTGAAGACTGGTCAGAAGTTGCATGCTCGGCTGGATGTGGACGCTTCAGGGTCTCGGCCAACCTGATTAAAAGCATGAAGGGCAGGAACGAATCCTTTGACATCGAGCGCACAAGACAATGGCTCAAGATGTCCCGCAACGACGAGCCGGTGCCGTTGATATCCCGCTATGACTACAACGTTGCCTTGTTGCATCGCGACACCGGGGAGAAGTCGGCCATCGCGCCGAGTCGCTCCAGGCAACCGCTGACGTCGGATTAGATTCCGCTCGTCATTGTTGCGAACCGGGATTCTCCAGCGCCGCTCATTGAGCGGCGTTTTCGTATTCGGGCGTTGCTCAAGGAACAGCGCAACACCGCAAACGTGCGAGAGGGCAGGCGGCTTCGGATGGATGGTTGAGTTTGTAACTTGCTCGATACAAATATGAATCTGTATCATTTAGTTTCAAATCAAGGGTGCGAGGGAGTGCATTGCCCACATAAAAATAAGGTTCAGGTAATGCTCAAAATGCTACTCGTGTACGGTCATCTGATTGCCACCTGTATTGCTCTGGGGAGGGTGCTACAGGCAGATCAAAAGCTATGGAGCTGGCGCAGGGATGTGTTGAGCCAGGTGCAACGTGAGTATCTCGACGAGACTCAAAAAATCGTCACGCTCGCGCTATTGGCTCTTTGGGGAAGTGGCTTGCTGCTGGTGCTCCAGGGTTACCTCTATGAGGGGACCACGTATCTGCTCAATCAAAAGCTCTGGGCCAAGGTGAGTGTCGTCGCACTGCTTAGCCTCAACGGCGCTTTGTTGCATCGGATCGGTTTCCCACTGCTGCAGAAGGCGCCCTTTGTCTTGTTACACAGCTGCGCCCGTAATCGCCTTGCACTGTTGGGTGCGCTCTCCATGAGTGGCTGGTTATTTGCCGCATTCCTGGGGGTGGCTCGAGCGTGGAATCACGTGCTGCCTTACTTGCATGTGATGGGGGCTTTTGCCGCGTTTTCGCTAGTGGCTTGTGCAGTGGCGTGGATAGTCGCCAGCACAGCAGGCGCTATGGATGATGAGTGGTCGCGCACTGGCAGTGAGTAAAACCTGATTATGCCGGACGCAGGCTGTTCAGGTTTATTCAGAATTGTGTTCGGGACACAGGGCGCAACTCTGGATAGAGTTCTCACCGCTCACCCAGCTTCGGCTCTTTACCAAGCACGGAGTGCTAGGCCTTGGTTGGGCGAGCACCCATTTTTGATTGTTCTCGACAGAGAGAATGACGGCTCACGCGAAACCGTGCTCCCTTCAGGCACCGTCCCTGAGCAACTGGCTGAACGCCTCCAGCTCACTTTTTTCCACATCGGAAACCAGCACGAAGCGCATGTGATTGGTTTGCCAGGACACCACGTTAAAGCCACGAATCGTCTGGGTCTGCCGCGGCTTGTCTGCCTCCGGCACAGGCAGGATAAACACATTGATGATGTGTTTGGCCCTCCCGTAACTCAGGGCTGCCGTGGTCTGGTGTTGCAGATAATCCAGCCGCCCGCCCAGTAATGGAAACCCCTGCGCCGAGTAATCGAATACCGGCGGCGAGAAGTCGAGTTTGCCGGTGAACCAGGGCTTCACGGTGTGGCGGTCGGAGGACACCACATCGTTCAGATGCTCGCCCATCAACGAGCGGACATGGCTGGAGACAGCCTCGTCCATCAGCGGTTGCTCGCTGCCCGGCGTAATCACATAAAGCACCGCTGCCAAGGCCAGCGCCGCCGTAGAAAACGTCGGAGCGAACCATTTCCGCCAGCGCTCGACGGCGCGAGTCGCGGGAGCACCCGTGGCAAACACGCCGGCCGCTAACGATGCCGGCGCCGGGTAATACGGCGCCTGGCGCTTCACACTGACCTTCAGCAGTTTCACTTCATCATGCAGCCGCGCGCACTCGGCGCATGCGGCCAGATGCGCAGCCACATCCGCAGCCGTCGCAGGATCGAGTTCCTGATCCAGATAACCATGCAGCCGTGTCTGGCAAACCGTGCAGTCGAGTTCATTCATGATCGTGCAACTTCAGTAATTCGAGCTTGAGCATCGCGCGCCCCCGGGCCAGTCTCGACATGACGGTGCCGATGGGGATATCGACCACCAAAGCGATGTCCTTGTAAGGCATGTCTTCGAGTTCTTTCAGCACAATCACCTCACGAAACACCGGCGGCAGGGCGCACAGCGCTTGCTGGATCAGCGCCGCGTTTTCCGTGTGAATAGCCAGCAATTCCGGGGTCTGGCTGTGGCTCAGCGCCCCTTCGTCATCGCCAATGTCGTCATCGAAAGCAACCCAATGGCGCCCGGCCGAGGCTTTGAGCCAGGTGTAGCTTTCATTGCGCACGATGGTCAGAAACCAGGCCTTGGCGTTGCCATCGGCGAAACGCTGCAAAAACCTGAAGGCGCGCAGGGCGCTTTCCTGCACGACATCGCGTGCCGCGGCGTCGTTGCCAGTGAGCCAGCGCGCGAGGTTGTAAGCGGCGTCCAGATGGGGCGCAATCAGGTCCTCAAATCGCTTCATAGTGGCTTCCGCACTGTCACACCCCTATAACCGTGATGCGTGGTCTTTTATTCCCTGAAAAGAATTTGTTTTCCAACGCGGAATAAACACTCGTCCCGCAAGGTTTACCTCGTGTCAGCTACATCACTGTAGTCCGCTTGCGAGGACATACCGATGGACATTCAATCACCCCCCCCAGTGCACACCGACGACTTGCTGAACCCTGACCGCCGAACGCTGCTCAAGTGCTCGGCGTGGGCCGGGGCAGGGGTCATCTGGGCCCTGAGCGGCGGCATTCCCCGGGCCTTTGCGCTGGATGAGGCAGGCAACGTCGCCGACCCCAAGGCACTGGCCAGCACGTTTCACTTCGTGCAGATCAGCGACTCGCACATCGGCTTCAACAAGGAAGCCAACCCGGAGCCGGCAAAGACATTGCAGGTGGCGATCGACAAGGTCATCAAGCTGCCAAAACCGCCGTCGCTGATTCTGCATACCGGCGACATTACGCACCTGTCCAAGCCTGAGGAGTTCGACACGGCGGCACAGTTGCTCAAGGGCCTGCCTTCCACCGTGCATTACGTGCCAGGTGAACACGACACCCTCGATGAGGGCGGCGGCAAGCTTTACCTGGAGCGATACGGCAAGGGCACCAAAGGCAACGGCTGGTACAGCTTCGATGACCACGGGGTGCATTTCATCGCACTGGTAAACGTCTTCAACTTCCAGGCCGGTCACGAAGCCACCCTTGGGGCCGATCAACTGGCCTGGCTGGCCGATGATTTGCGGGCAGTGAAGACCAGTACACCCATCGTCGTGTTTACCCACATTCCGCTGTGGACGATTTATCAGCCGTGGGGCTGGGGCACCGAGGATGGTGATCAGGCGATTGCGATGCTGCGCAAGTACGGTTCAGTGACGGTATTGAACGGGCACATCCATCAGGTTATCCAGAAAGTCGAAGGCAACATCACCTTCCACACCGCCCGTGGCACGGCTTACCCACAACCTGCACCGGGTGCGGCGCCGGCACCGGGGCCGATGACGGTGGCCGCCGATCAATTGCGCAATTATCTGGGGATCACCGATGTGCGAGCGACACAGGGCGATCATCCGCTGGCGCTGATTGATTCGACACTGGTCTAGGGGAGGGCGGTCAGATGAAAACGCGACTGTTGGCGGTGGTGTGCCTGATGCTGTCGATGCCGGCGTGGGCTCAGGAGGTGAAGATCGATATCAAGGAGTTCATGTTTGCACCCAAGGATTTGACCGTGGCCGTGGGCACCAAAGTGACGTGGGTGAATGACGACCAGATTCCGCACACGGTGGCAGAAACCCACAAGGTGTTTCGCTCGGGGGCGCTGGATACGAATGACAGTTTTTCCTGGGTGTTCAATACGCCGGGAGAGTTCGAGTATTTTTGTGCGCTGCACCCGCAGATGATCGGGAAGATTGTAGTCACCCAGTAAACAAAGGGCGCTGGAGGGTTAAAAGACCGCAGCCCTCGACTGTTCCGACGTCTGCCGGCTCACTCAGCAGGTATCCCCAGAAATGACAAAGCCCCGAATAATCGGGGCTTTGTCGTACGGAATCGGCTGGCGGTACAGTTCAAGGAAGAGCCGCTTATTTCGTAGTGGGCTGCTTCGTACTGTCGCCCGCGTTGGCAGTCGTCACCCAATTACGCGTCTTTGGCGCCAATAATCGCTCGATGGCGCCACTCACCATGTTTTCCATCAAATTATCGCGCTCTTGTTCATCCAGCGAATAGTGCATCAGCCAACTGGGCGCGCTGTTGAGCAAGGCTGCAATGGCTCGACCTGCGGCCCGTTGCGCCGGTTCGCTCACGCGGGGTTTGGCTCCGAGCATCAGCAGCAATTTGCGTTCGTATTGCTCGCGCAAGTGGCGAACCTGTTCCTGCTGCTCCTCGTTGAGGCAGCCACTGTCGCGCTCCGCCAGTCGAAAATGCCAGGGCATTTCCTGGTGCAGATTTTGGTGGGCGCGGATCAGGCTGTTGAGCCTGTCGCGTTTTGCCGGCGCCTGTTGCTCAAGGCGCCCCAAGGTTGCCAATAGCTCCTCGTAGAACTCCTCGATCAAGTCGAGCAGCAAGTGCTGTTTGCTGGGGTAATGGTGATACAACGAGCCTGGAGTGAGCCCCAGGCTCGTCGCCAGCTCACGCATGCCGACCTGACCGAAACCCTTGCTGGCAAACAGCTCCAGCACCTTGCCCCGGTACTCGGCAAACCGTGAGCAACGCTCAGGCATAGGCATGGAAGCCACGTCCCGTTTTGCGCCCCAGGTAACCAGCGGCGACCATTTCCTTGAGCAGCGGTGCAGGGCGATATTTGCTGTCATTGAAGCCGTCGTAAAACGCTTCAAGAATGGCCAGCACCGTGTCCAGACCGATCAGATCCGCCAGAGCCAGTGGCCCGATCGGCTGGTTGCAACCCAGGCGCATGCCGGCGTCGATGTCTTCGGCGCTGGCCAGGCCTTCCTGAAACACCAGGATCGCTTCATTGATCATCGGCACCAGAATCCGGTTGACCACGAATCCCGGACGGTTGCCCGCGGTGATCGCGGTCTTGCCGAGGGTCTTTGCCATGTCCAACGCCAGGGCGTGAGTAGCATCGCTGGTTTGCAGGCCACGAATCACTTCGATCAGGCCCATCACCGGCACCGGGTTGAAAAAGTGCAGGCCGATGAAACGCTCAGGCTGGCTCACGCTGGCTGCCAGTTGGGTAATGGACAGCGACGACGTGTTGGAAGCGATCACGCACTCGGCGCTGACCTGCGCGGCGATCTGTTGCAACACGCGCAGTTTCAGATCGAGGTTTTCGGTGGCGGCTTCGATCACCAGTTGCGCGTTCAGCAGGCTGCCGTAATCAGTGCTGGTGCGAATCTTGTCGAGGGCAGCGAGCTTTTGCTCAAGCGTGAGCGTGTCTTTGGCGATCTGGCGATCGAGATTTTTATCGACGGTCGCGATTGCCTTTTGCAGAGCACTCTCGGAAATGTCGATCAAGGTTACGTTGAAGCCGGCCAAGGCGCAGACTTGCGCGATGCCATTGCCCATGGTGCCGGCGCCGATAACGCCAATATTCTGTAGGTTCATGCGTATGTCCCTGTGATCAAACCCGTTCGAACAACACGGCGATGCCTTGGCCGCCACCGATGCACATGGTCGCCAGGGCATAACGGCCCTGACAGCGGTGCAGTTCATGAATGGCTTTGGTGGCGATGATCGCGCCAGTGGCGCCCACCGGATGGCCCAGCGAGATGCCCGAACCGTTGGGGTTGACCTTCTGCGGATCGAAGCCCAGCTCTTGCGCTACGGCACAGGCCTGGGCGGCGAAGGCTTCGTTGGACTCGATCACGTCAAGGTCGGCAACGGTCAGGCCGGCACGCTTGAGCACCAAACGGGTGGCGGGAATCGGTCCCAGCCCCATCATTGAGGGCTCAACGCCTGCGTGGGCATAACCCACCAATCGAGCCATGGGCTTGAGGCCCTGATCCTGAACAGTTTGGCCGGTGGCCATGATCAGTGCGCCGGCACCATCATTGAGACCAGACGCGTTGCCGGCGGTGACGGTACCGTCCTTTTTGAACGCCGGTTTCATGCGGCTCAATTGCTCGACGTTGACCTCAGCCCGTACATGCTCATCCGTCGCAAACGAAACCGTCCCTTTGCGGGTCGCGACTTCAATCGGCACGATCTGCCCGGAAAAACGCCCCTCGGCAATCGCCCGGGCAGCACGCTGTTGGCTGAGAAGCGCCAACTCATCCTGGACCTGACGTGTGATGCCATAGTGCTCGGCGATATTTTCAGCGGTGATCCCCATGTGGAAACCGGCAAACGGATCTTGCAGTGCCCCAAGCATGTAGTCGACGGCCTGCATGTCGCCCATTCGTGCGCCCCAGCGCGCCTGCGGCAACAGGTATGCGCCTCGGCTCATGGACTCGACGCCACCCGCCAGCGCAGCGCCCGCATCCCCCAGCATCAAACTTTGCGCGGCACTGACAATCGCTTGTAAACCCGAGCCGCAAAGGCGGTTGACGTTGAAGGCCGGGGTCTCTTTCGGCAGACCGGCATTCATCGCTACGACCCGGGAGATGTAGGCATCGCGTGCCTCGGTCGGGATCACATGTCCCATCACCGCATGACCGATGTGCTCGGGCGCCAGGCCAGATCGTTCGATAGCTGCGCGGCAAACATCGGTTGCCAACTGAATAGGCGGTACATCCTTGAGTGAACCGCCAAAGCTGCCGATGGCAGAGCGGACAGCGCTCACTACAAAAATATCGGAATGGTTCATGTTGGCTCTCTTGAACAGGTCTTTTTTGTTGAGCACGAGTCTAGAATCAGCAGCGCCGCTGGCCTATGCCAAAACTGTTCAAGGGTGATGGCGTTTTTTGCCATGTTCAGATGTAACGAGAGAGGCATTCAAATGCGGGAAACGGATTCGGTGGCGGTTTACTTCATGTATCCCATGATCCATGCGTTGCGTGAGAAGCCGCAGCGTCTGCGGTCACTCCTTGAACAGGTGGGAATTGATCCGGCACTGATGGATCAGCCGACAGCACGGGTGCCGGCCACGGCTTTCGCCGCGTTGTGGCTGGCGCAGATTCGTGAGTTGAACGATGAATTTTTCCAGTTGGACTCCCATGGTATGCCGCCGGGCAGTTTTGCCTTGATCTGTCGGGCATTGATTCAGGAGCCGACGCTGGAAAAAGCCATGCGTCAGTGCCTGGCCAATTTCGCCTTGTTCCTGCGTGATTTTCGCGGCACGTTGAGTGTGCGTGGCAAGCGTGCGGTCATCAGCTTGCAGACCCGCTCGCAGAACAGCGAGGTCAGCCGGCTGGGCGAAGAAACGTTTCTGGTGTTGATGATCAGTCTGCTGTGTTGGCTGGGCGGGCGGCGAATTCCCATCGATCGTGCGGACTTTCGTCATCAGCGTTTGTCGCTGCGTGATGACGCCTTGCTCTGGGGCCCCAACCTGACCTTTGGCACCGAACACACCGAAATCGAGTTCGCCAGTCACTACTTGCGGCTGCCGGTGGTTCAGGACCTTGCTTCGCTGAAAGTGTTTTTGCGCACCGCACCGCAATGGCTGGTGATCCGCTTCCGCAACCAGCATGGGCTGGCATCGCAGGTTCATCAGCGCCTGCGCCATAGCCATTACAGCGAATGGCCGACCTTGCAGGACTTCGCCCTGGAACAGCATCTGAGCCCCAGTACCTTTCGCCGGAAACTGGGACGTGAAGGCTGTTCGTATCAGGAAATCAAGGATGAAGTGCGGCGCGGGGTGGCGTTTGAACGGTTGCGCCAGACTAAGGCGAACATCAGCGATATTGCCGAACAGTTGGGGTTTCAGGAGCCGAGTGCGTTTCACCGCGCCTTCAAAAAATGGACGGGGGAGAGCCCGGGGCAATACCGTTTGCGGTTTCAAGGTCGTGATGATTGACCCATCCGGGCAGTCTTTTTGTGGTCTGTTTAGTTCGAGACGTGTTGAGCATTTCGCTCGGATATCTACTCGGCTGCACTCATCCGTGCCGTACGCATCGGGGTGATCTGCGCGAGGTCGTCACCTCTGGCTCTGCCTGCGCCGGTCTCTGCCCGGCGTACTCAGTGGCTGGCCTGATTACCGGTCAGGTGCCTGCTTTGCTACAGATCACACTCCGATGCGCTCTCATTGAGAGGGGCGGGCAGTTATCGTCAGGCTGACGTGACGCTGGTTGTCATGCTCGCACGAAATACGCGATTTCAGAGGTGGGTGATGGAAAGGTCGCTGATGATGCAGACCGAACCGTCTTGCGGGTCAGTGGTGTCGGAGTAATCGATCTGGTTGTACACACCGCCGTGGAAGGCGAGAGTTTTCGTGTCCCAGGTGTTGTCGAGGCGCATGATTGCAGAGGTGGATTTGACGCCATTACAGCTCGCCGAGACGGATACAGCGCCGCTCGAATTGGCGTGAATGTTGATTTTGAAAAGTGCACCGAGTGGCACGTCTTCCAGAATCGTCGTGTTCACCGGGTCTTCCTGGAGATAGCTCGATCGAAATCCCATCGTGATTCGGCCTTTGTTCCAAAACACTTTTACAGGTGGCCTTTCCGAACCCTGAACATGAATCTGGCTGATCACAACCTTCTGCAGCGAGTTGACCTTCGTGACTCGCATTTCTTGTCGGTTCCAGTGGTCAGCAGCGCTGGCGAACAACCAATAGCCTGGCTCTTTCCACTCGCAGCGCGTCCGCAGGGTGCTCTTGCTCGAAGCACCGAGCGTCGGCGCCGTCATTTGCAGCGAGCCATCTGGAAGCATCGAAACAACTTCCGGGCATTCAAGCAGTGCCCGCCAGCCGATCAATTCAAGCGCGATCGGGTTGGTGTCGGAGATTGGAAGCGGTGTAGCGATTGTGTAGTTGCTGATGTCTACGGTCATGGTCATTTCCCTATTTCATTTGATGTCACCCTTTGCTCAGTTGAGCCTTACGTTTGGTGCTGCTAGGCCAGTGATGCGTTGGCTTGAATTGAAATATAGGTATTCCCGTAATTCGTGTCAATGGGTATTCCCATAATTCCGCCGCCCCCACATTCTTATGGTGAGAGGGGGTCTGTATTTGGTGAGATTGGATGCGCTGAAATTCTTCTTGGGAGTGCAGCCACGCGCAGTACGACGAACGCCTCAAGCTCGCCCAGGCATCGAGGAACGGCGTTCAGCAGCGCGTGTATTTGATCTATTTTGCTAAGACTGCACGTTGGAGCCAATTCCGACTTTCTGCTTTGGTGCAGCGTATCGAATCCATGCGCCGGATAAGTGCTTGGGATTTCGAAGGGTCAAAAGGCTTGAAAGCAGCAGAAAACCCGTTCAAGCCGGCAATATCCTGCATTTCAAAATAAAGCAGGTCGCTGAGATATTCGCATTGCTCCAGCCGATCAGCCTCAGTGGTGGGCATCGGCGCCGAGTCAATTTGCTTCTCGAATTCCGTTTTTTCCTTCGGTGCGCTGCTGCAGCCCGAAAGGAGTGCTGCCAGCAAAAGGCCGGCAATCTGTGGCAGGCGTACCTTCACTTCCATTTGAAATACCATTCCTTCAACGCGAATACATCGCCCACCAGAACACATGCCCCAGAATCGAAATCTGCTGCTCCTGGATTTGCTGGAACGTGTAGTCCTCGTCCGGATGCTCGTCTCGGTTAAAGCTTCGCAGGCGAATTCCGGTGGGTGTGCGGTATACCTGTTTGACCCTTAGCTGGCCGTGGTGGTTGATCGCGTACATCTCGCCGTCGACGATATCGCTCAACGTGTTCTTGCCGACGTTGACGCCAACCGTGGCGCCGTCGCGCAGCACCGGCAGCATGCTATTGCCACTCACCGCCACGCACTTCGCATTGCTGAACTGAACGTTGTTGTGGCGAAGGTCTTTCTTAAAGAAGCGCAGCCTGGCGCTGGCGCTTTCGGCAATCGCGAATCGGCCGGAGCCCGCTGCTAACTCCACTTCCTGGAGAAATGGCACGTAAACCTCGTCGTCATCGAGCGGGGTTTCGTCATCCCATGCCTCAATGTCTGACATTGCCACGTTTGGTTGAGTGCGCTCAGCGGCTACTGCAACACCTTTAAGCATGTCGCCACTGCCTTCAGCGAGCCACATAGGGGAGACACCACAGACCGAAGCAATCTGAGCAGCAAAGGCCGTCGCCTTCGATTTGCCGCGCTCAAGGTCGGATATTGATGTCTGCGTGAGGCCGGCGCGCTCGGCAAGCTCGGTCTGGTTCAGACCGGCATGGCGACGGGCGATTTTGAGTCTTTCTTTAAATTCCATCCGCGAAGTATTACGGGCGCTCCCATACTCTTGCAAGTCGGTATTCCTATATTTATGTGGTATGGGTGCTCCTGTATGGGCGGCCCCCCCAAAAAAAGCGCTCAATGTCTGGAAGCATTGTGATCACCACAGCCTGGGTGGGCTCACTAAATTCAGAGCCGTATCATTGGCAGTGGGCTCAGTGGGTTTGTTAGCAGTCGTTTGAGCGAAAGCTGAACTAAGCGAATGTGAAATCCTGCATCTGGAAAGGCCGAGAATATCTCACGTCGCTTCTGTCGTGAGAGTCCAAAAGCAACCGCACCGCGGGAGACGTCGATCCAATCGGCTTTGCGAAATACCTCTGCAAGGTTCTGTGGATCGCTATGGGACCGAGTTATTTTATGGTGGTTGCGAATGATCAAGATAATTTCTTGCGCCCAATCCAGCTTGTCGATTTCCTGAAGGAAATCTTCTGCCAATTGCTCTGACGGGGGCAAATAATCAAACGTCTTGGCCGTCCATATACCAAGATCATGAAATACCCCGGCCAAAACTATCTTTTCTAGATTCACAGCGTCCAGCGTACTAAGCGAGCAACAAAAGTTGATGACTCGGTACACATGATTTCGGTATCCGGTGAAGTCATTGCCGAGGTGTCCGGCATAGCGCTGAAGCAGTTCGTCCAGCAGCTCAATGTTGGTGAGCACTGTTCCATCCTCCTTGTTTGGAGGGGCTACTTTATAGGCTTGGATGCCTTGCATAAAGGCGCCCAGTGGAGAATGCGAAATTGCACTCCACTTGAACACCCGTTTGCATCGACCTGACCAGTCATTTGCATTCGTTCTGACCACCGATTGCATCGGATTTGAGCAGCACGCTTTGCAACCATGTTCGGCAGAAAACGGCCAGAAGCGGTCAGCGGATGCGCCTGGAAGACGAGTTGATTCAATGGGCATCAGAAATGACGGTGCGTGCGGACACGATGGCTGATATCTTTCCTGCGCACCAAATCGCGTCCAGTCGACGCTGATCCGATCAAGGAAGATAGAAACAATGAAAGTGTTATTCATCGCTTCGCTAGGAATTGTATCGCTGATTCAAACATCACTATCCTTCGCGGATAATGTTAATGGAAAAAATCTCTATTTACAGCGATGCACCATGTGCCACGGAGTAGATCTCAAAGCAACAGGGCCATTGGCTAATAAAAGCAATCCTCCTACACCTGATCTAACAACATCCGCTTTCAAAAAACGATTAAATGATTATCCGGGCGTAATTGTGTCATCGATAATACTTCGTCCAAATGGAGACTTGATTCCAAGAACTTTGCGAGAGAATGGCGTAAAGCTATCGCCGTACGCTTGGAGGATTAAAGATCTACGCGATTTAAATGAATACATGGGTGGTGTGATTTCAAAAAAACGATGATTTTAGAGATGAGAGGCAGGCACAGAAATTTAAAAACCATTTCAGGTTTGAGGGTTTGTGGGGCAATGCCGGTGAGCCAGTCGGCCTCGCGCGGGCACATCGCTAATGAACAATCTCCGATTAATACAAGCTAACCTCCAGCGATGCTTGTATCCCGTCGAACGCTCGACATTCCCCCGCGATTTGCAAGAGGGGAGATCGAGCGTCCTGTCGTTTTACCAAACGCCCTTTTCCTCAAAGACTCAGGCAGTTAGGCCCCCTGGCCAAATCGCGTACAGCGTGCTCACCCGCTCCTGCCCCGAACCCTCCGCTGACTTCCCGGGGCTTCGCCCGCCACTCTGCCGAGCTCTCGGTCGCAGCGTCGTCCACCCTGTGATACGGAGCGTCACTGAAGGCTTGATTCACCCGTTTCTGGGTCAGTTCTCAATCAGCGCCAACAATCCAATTGTCCTTGCGCACGACTGCTGAAGATCATCAGCAGCTCGCTCAGTGTATGCGGCGGCGGTTCGGCAGTGCGGGTCACTGCGTACAGGGTGATCGGCAGCGCTGGGGCCAGGGGACGAATGGCGGTAGCCCCAGGCGACGCGCCAAGGGCGGTGAAGGGGTCGATCACCGCCAGCCCTGCACCGGATTCGACCATCGCCCTGGCCAGTGAATAGGTTTGCACCGCGATGCTCACCCGTGGCGGCGGCTCTACCGCCTTGAGGTAGCTGTCGAGGCGGGCCGAAAGCGGGTCGGTGCTGGACAGCCCGATCAAGGGCGCATCGGCCAGGGCCATCAACGGCAGCGGCTTGCCTTCATCTTCCTGCGGCCAATAACCTGCCGGTGCCAACGCCACCAACACCCCGCTGGCCAGCGCCTGGGCCTTGAGCGCGGGGTGATCAGGCTGTTGCAGAGTCAGGGCGACATCAATTTCACGCATCAGCAGGTTCTGCACCAGTTCGCGACTGTGGGCGCTGGACAGCTCGCAAGCGATGTCCGGATAACGCTGGGTCCACTCATGAATGGTCGGCGGCAGCAGCGACAGGGCCAGTGCCGGGGTCGCACCGATCCGCAGGCTATGGCCCGGCTCACGGCGCAGGCTTTGCGCCAGGCGTCGCACCCCTTGCAGGCTCTCCGTGACCTTGTCGACCTCGCGCTCCAGCTCCAGCGCTTCGGGCGTGGCCTGCAGTTTACCGCGCACCCGCAGAAACAACGGGAAGCCCAATTGCTGCTCGGCGTGTTGCAGCACCTTGGTCACGGCAGGCTGGGAAACGTGCAGCAGCTGCGCGGCACCGCTGACCGAGCCGGTCTGGCGGATGGCCTGGAAAATCTCGATATGGCGAAGGCGCATGGCAAGTCCATAACCTTTGTTTATGGGTTAGCCATCTTTATTCATTGTTCGACGCCTGTCACCTGGCTCTAACCTCGGGTTCGTCTCTACAACGATTAAGGACTGACATGGCTCAGCATGTATGCATCATCGGCGGTGGCGTCATTGGCCTGGCGACGGCTTACGCACTGGTGCGCGATGGCGTTGACGTGACGCTGGTCGAGGCTCGCGAGTCGCTGGGCAGTGAAACCAGCTTCGCCAACGGCGGCCAGTTGTCCTATCGCTACGTAGCGCCCCTGGCCGACGCCGGTGTGCCATTGCAGGCCATTGGCTGGATGCTGCGCGGTGACTCCCCGCTGAAACTGCGCCCGCGCTTCGATCCTGCACAGTGGCGGTGGATGGCATCTTTCCTTGGTGCTTGCCGCTCCTCGGTCAACCGCGCCAACGCGGCCCATCTATTGCGCCTCGCGCTGTTGAGCCAGTCCACTTTGCAAACCTGGCGTGAAGAGGATGCCTTGGGCGGATTCCACTGGCGGCGCAACGGCAAGCTGGTGACCTTTCGCCAGGCCAGCAGCTTCGAACATGCCCGCAACAGCCTTGCCGCCCCCCGGCAGCAACAGGTGCTGTCGCACGCCGACTGCGCCCGTCTGGACCCGGCGCTGGCGGAGGCGCCCTTTGTCGGCGCCATTTATACCCCGGATGAAGAAGTCGGTGATTGCCACGGCTTTTGCCAGCAACTGGCGGCGCGCTTGCAGGCGTCGGGACGTTGCGAGTTCCGTCTGGGCCAGGCCGTAACCGGAATTCGCCATGCCCATGGCGCGGTGAGTGCGATTGAACTGGGCGACGAAGTGCTGCCGGTGGAGCAGTTGGTCATTGCGGCCGGCCATCGCAGTCCGTTGTTGGCACTGCCCGGAGTCAACCTGCCGCTGTATCCCCTCAAGGGTTATAGCCTGACGGTACCGATCGGCGCCCAGCATCGGGCACCGGACCTGAGCATCACCGACTACGACCGCAAGATCGTCTACGCCCGGATCGGTGAGCAGTTGCGGGTGGCGGCGATGGTCGACATTGTCGGTTTCGATCCGTCGCTGGACCCCAAGCGCCTGGCCCTGATCAAACGCCAGGCGCGCGATACTTTCGCCAATGCCGGCGACTACGACCAGGCCATTGAATGGGCCGGCATGCGTCCGGCGACCCCCAGCGGCGTGCCGCTGCTGGGCGTAACGGCGTATCGCAACTTGTGGCTGAACCTCGGCCATGGCGCGCTGGGCTTCACCCTGGCCTGCGCCAGTGCTCGATTGCTCAGTGAACTGATCGGCCAGCGCCGCCCCTCCATCGACCTGCAGGGTTTTACGCCCCGTGCGGCTTGAACGCTTACTCCTTAAAAGGACCACCCGATGACCATTAACCGTATCCAGCCCAATCCACGCTTGTCCGGTGCCGTGACCTTTGGCGACCTGGTGTTTCTCTCCGGCCAGGTGCCGGGCGACGCCACCGATGTCGGCGGCCAAACTAGCCAAGTACTGGAAAAAATCGACGCATTGTTGGCCGAGGCGGGCAGCGACAAGAATCATCTGCTCAGCGCGACCATTTACCTGAAGGACATCGGCGAAGATTTCGCAGCAATGAATGACGTCTGGTCTGCCTGGTTGTCGCCCGGCCAGGCACCAAGTCGCACCACCTTGCAGGCCGAACTGGCGCGTCCGCAGGTGCGGGTGGAAATAACCGTTATCGCGGCACGGCGCTAAACCAACCCTCACCCACAACGGAGAATAACAATGCAAAAAATCACGTTGATCGGCTGCACCTTGGGCCTGTTGCTAGGTACTCAGGCTCATGCTGACGAAGCATCGCTGGGTCCTACCTTGAGCAAGATTGCCAGCGCCAATAGCATCACCCTGGGCTATCGCGATGCTTCAGTGCCGTTCTCCTACGTGGGCGATCACTCGGGACAACCCATGGGCTACTCGGTAGACCTGGCGAGCAAGATCGTCGAGCGGGTGCAGCAGAAGCTGGCGTTGCCAAACCTCAAGGTGAAGTACAACCTGGTGACATCGCAAACCCGCATTCCGCTGGTGCAGAACGGTACCGTTGACCTGGAGTGCGGCTCGACCGGCGTTACCGCAGAGCGACAAAAGCAGGTGGCGTTTTCCTATGGGTTTATCTATGTCAAAGGTCAATTGCTGACGGCCAATGACAGCGGGATCAAGAGTTTCGCCGATCTGCGCGGCAAGAATGTGGTAACCACCGCCGGCACCACCAACGAACGCTATCTGAAAAGCTACAACGTCGATCACAAGATCGACATGTTCGTGATCAGCGCCAAGGACCACGGTGAAGCCTTCCAGATGTTGCAGTCCGGTCGGGCGGTGGCGTTCTACATGGACGATGCGCTGCTCTACGGCGAACGCGCCAAGGCCCGCGATCCGCACAAGTGGGTGGTGGTCGGGGAAGAGTAGTCGCGGGAAATCTACAGCTGCATGGTACGCAAAGATGATCCGCAGTTCCTCGCGCTGGTGAACTCGTCGCTGGGCGAGCTGTACAGCTCCGGGGAAATCAACGGGATCTACCAGCGCTGGTTCGAACAGCCGATTCCGCCTAAAGGCTTGAACCTGGAGTTCCCGATGACCAGCGAACTCAAGGCCATTATTGCCAAGCCGGTGAGTGATCCGGTGCAGTAGCTTCAGCTGAGCGTCCATCCCCGTAAAGTCGGGTTGAGCAGCCCTATCAAATTGACCTGTTTGGTCGCCTTGGCTGCTTCAAGGCTCTGGAGAATAAAACAGCCTTGAACGTCAGCACCGTTTTAGTCGTCACGGGTCGGCAGTGACCAGCGAGCGTCACTGCCAAAAGTCGTTACTGTGTGAGCGTTACCACCGCAGTAGCGACTAGCACCCTCACTGGTTAGTCGCAGGCTTTATCCGCCACCAGGGCTTTGGGATTGCTACTCCCCCAAACGGTAGCAAGGTCCACCAGCAATGTTCCACAGAGTTCTTCAAGTTCACTCTGGGTAATCTCACTGTCGCCTTGTTTACCGAAGAGCACCACTTGATCGCCAGCGCGCGCAGCAGGGATATCTGTCACGTCCACCATGAGTGTATTCATGGAGACCTTTCCTACCACTGGAGCACGCTGCCCATCTATAAGGACAACGCCTTTATTGGTAAACGCTCGACGATCGCCATCAGAGTAGCCCACTGGAATATTCGCAAGCTTTGAATCACGACTCAGTGTCACTGTTCGGTCATACCCCACTGTATTGCCTTTAGGGTATTGATTAACAGACGCCACATATGACTTGACCTGCATGAAGATTTATAGCTGACACTTTCTAATCCTACTTTAACTTGGAGCGTTGGCAGGGTGATACCCAAGGACATATCAAGCAGTTGTATCCATCATGCAACCGCGTTGTCCGCCAGCTCCCAGCCCTCAGGCCGTAGCGTGTGCCAATCGCTGACCTGTTGATAGGCATGGCCGATGCGCAGAATCAGCGGTTCGTCGAATGCCCGACCCACAATCTGCATCGAGACCGGCATGCACTTTTCATCGAGCCCGATGGGCAGCGCCACCGAACATAGGTTCAGCAAGTTGGCGAACCGCCCCAACAAGGCCAGTGGCGTGCCATATTCATCGACCTCATCCAACGGCACACTGCCAATAGCGTTGGTCGGGAAAGCGCATGCGTCTATGTTGGTCATGGCCTCCTGCATGGCGTGCCGAGCGGCGCGGCGCTGATTGTGCAACTGGATATACGACGCTGCGTCGATGTCGCGACCACTGAGTACGCGACGTTGAACATGGGGGTCGAAACGCAGATCGTCGCGCTCGAACAAGCTACCCAGGCTGGCATAACCTTCTGCGCTCATCAGCCCACCAGCGATGCGCATGCACTGCTCCAACGACGTGGGTAGCGGTTGTTCGATCAGTTGCATGCCCAACGCGGCCAACTGCTTGAGCCCCAAATCGTAAGCCTTCAGCACCCCGGGAGCGACATGCGCTCGTTCGGCCTGTGGCAACACCCAGATGCGCAAACCGGCTACCGGCTGATTGAGACCGGCAGCGGCGCTGAATACAGGTGCCTGGGCCGAAACCGGATCCAGCGGGTCCGGGCCCAGCAGTGCATCCAACATCCACGCCGCATCTTCAACGGTGTGGGTGATAGGCCCTACCGAATCCAGCGAAGGACACAGTTCGATCAAGCCATGGCGACTGATAAGCCCACGCGTGGTTTTCAGCCCGACCAAGCCGCACATGCCCGCCGGAATCCGCACCGAGCCGCCGGTATCGGTGCCCAACGCAGCGCTCGCCAACCCGCTGGCCACGGCCACTGCCGAGCCGCTGCTTGAGCCACCCGGAGCGTGATGCACGTTACGGTCCCACGGGTTCCACGGCGTGCCCATCACCGCGTTAGTGCCCCAGCCACCGAAAGCGAATTCGACGGTATGGGTCTTGCCAAGAATGATTGCACCGGCACGCTCCAGGCGTTGCACTGCAGTGGCGGTCAACCTCGAAACACGCGGTGCCTGTGCCAATGATCCACCCGTGATGGCCTGGCCATCGATCTCGAACAAGTCCTTGATCGCCAGAGGAATGCCATGTAGCGGTCCCAGGTGTATGCCGGACGCACGCTGGCAATCAGCGGCGATGGCCGCGTTCAAAGCACGCGAGGGATAGGCCTCGACATAGGCATTGAGCTGCTCGTCAAAGCGCTCGATGCGCGCCAGTTGCGCACGAACCAACGCCTCGCTAGTCAGCGATCCAGCCTGCAGCGCCTGCTGCAACTGGGCAATGCTGTGGGAAGTAGCTTGATCTATGGTGCTCATATGTTCAACCTCGCACGGTTTTGCGCCCGCGTGAAAAGTGCTTTTCAAGCACACGCGACAGCATTGAAAGAGGGAAAGCGATAACAAAATAGAACAGCCCTACCAGCAGGAAGACATGCATTGGCAGGAAGGTTTCCGAAGCGATGGCTCGCGCCGCCAGCATCAACTCATCGGTGGCGATCAGAGCGCACAACGAGCTGTCCTTGAGGATCGACACGTAGGCGTTAAGCAGTGGCGGCAACATGCCACGAATCGCTTGCGGCAGGATGACGGTGGTAAACGCTTTCAGTGGTGTCAGTCCGATGGCGATGGCGGCTTCGCGCTGGCCGCGATGCAGCGAATCCAGGCCGCCACGGAGGATTTCCGCAACGTAAGCGGCACCCTGCAAACCCAGACCGATGGCCCCGGCCCAATAGCCGGACAACGTCAACCCCAGGCTGGGCAACGCGAAATACAGAGCCAGCAGCAACGCCAGAAGAGGTACAGCGCGCATGCTCTGAATAAAGAACGTTGCCAACCGTTTTAGGATGACACTTGGACTTCTCATCGCGCAGACCAATAACGCCCCCAGCACGACCGCCAGAGCGAACCCCATCAGGGACAATTCGGCAGTGATCCGTGCACCGAGCAATAGGCGAGCGATCCAGTCGCTCCAGTACACCGGGTATTGCTGAAAAAAACTGATCATCGCGCGCTCCCAAAATGACGTTCGAGCCGAATGAATCCCACTCCGATCGGTAAAATCATCGCAGCATAGATGCACATCACAGCCAAATAGATCAGTGAAGTCTGGAAGGTGGAGGTCACCAGATTGCGCGCCAGGAACATTATTTCCGGCACAGCGATGGCCGAGGCGATGGACGTGTCCTTGACCAATTGCGTGACGTAGTTGGCGAACGCAGGCAACGTCACGCGCAGGGCCTGGGGCAAGAGAATGCAGTGCAAAATCTGCATCCGGCTCAAACCGACAGCCAACCCGGCTTCATGCTGACCGACATGCAGCGACTGCAGGCCGCTACGGAAAATATCGGCCAACACCGCGCTGCCCACCAGACTCAAGCCAACGATGGCGGCCAGCCACGCGGGCAAGTTGATGCCAAGGTAGGAGAGACCGAAATAGATCAGGAACAGATGCGCCAGCGCGGGAACATTGCGCATCCACTCAATGAAACAGCCGATCACCCCATGCAACACCCGTGACCGACTGAACGTCAGCAACACCGCCAGTACTACCCCTCCGGCACTCGCCAGCAGCAAGGTACACAGCGCGATTTCCAGGGCGGTGAGCGCGCCTTTCAACAACAGAGGCAGTAGCCCGAGAAAGACCTCGAAGTTCGCCATCAAGCGCCCTCCATGGTCATGCGCCCAAGAAAACTGCGGGTGCGCTCATGGCTTGGGTTGTCGATTACCTGCGCCGAAGGCCCTTGCTCGACAATGTGTCCGCCGTCCATGAAGATCACCCGATCCGCCACATCCCGAGCGAAGCGCACTTCATGGGTCACCATGATCATCGTGCGGCCCTCTTGCGCCAGCTCACGAATCACGGCCAGTACTTCACCCACCAGTTCGGGGTCCAGCGCCGAGGTCGGCTCGTCGAACAGGATGACTTTAGGTTGTTGGGCCAACGCGCGGGCGATAGCGACCCGCTGTTGCTGTCCGCCGGACAACTGCTCGGGATAGACCTCGGCCTTGTGCCGCAGATGGACTTTTTCCAACATGGCATCAGCCAGCTCATAGGCCTGCTCGCGCGGCATACCCTGTGCCTTGATCGGCCCCAGTGCGACGTTGTCGCGTACGCTCAAATGTGGCCAGAGGTAGAAGAGCTGGAACACCATCGCGATCTCGCGTCGCTGCGGAGCCATTTCCCGATCACTCATCAGACGTATGCGTTTACCGTCCTTGATCTGCCCGATCAACTCGTCACCCAGCCAGATATCGCCTCGAGTGGGTTTTTCCAGGTAATTGATGCAACGCAGGCAAGTGGACTTTCCCGACCCGCTGGGGCCGATCAATGACAGGGTTTCACCGGCTTTCAACTCCAGGTTGATACCCTTTAGCACCTCCAGATCACCATAACTTTTGTGTAGGTCATGCACTCGCAGCAATGCAGGTTCGGACGGGGTCGACATCTTGGCTAACCTCTTTTTGTTATAGACATGGCGATGAATCGGCACGGGCCATCAGGCCGATTCATCCGCTCAAGCGCTTATTTGCAGCCGGGCAGTTTCCAGTCCGCCGGGCGGTCGACACCCAGCCTCAGGTCCTTGCCTTCCGGCACATACCAGACATCCTGAGTCAGACCGTAGCGGGCACCGATCTTGCGCATTTCACAGCTTTTCCAGAGGGTCTGGATCTGCTCGTTCACGGCAGCCACCAGCTGTGGACTGGCCCCTTTATTAAAGCCGTACACCACCTGACCCAGACCCGTCAGCAGTGGGAAATTCGGATCGTTGTCGGTGAAAGCGTTGAAGTGCAGGTGCCACTGCTCGTTGCGAAAAATGGCGTATTGCATGACCGGAGGATCGCCAATCACTGCATCGATGCGCCCGGCGAGGAGATCGCGCACCGCGGCATCGGAGGTGTCGTACAACGCTACTTGCAGCCCTTCGATCTTGCGCATCTCAGGGATGAACGAAAAACCCGTGATGGTGCCGACCTTCTTGCCCTGCAAATCTTTGAGGCTGCTCCAGTTGGTCTTGTCGGTCTGGGTGATCCCGTTCTTGAAATAGTGAATCGGGTCGCTCACGGTCATGATCTTCGCGCGCTGCTCGGTCCAGCCCATGGTGCCGGCCATCACATCCACGCGTTTAGCTTGTACTGAGGCGATGGTGCCGGCCCAGTCCATCAAGGCAGGTTTAACCTTCAACCCCAGCTTCTCAGATATTTGTTGAAGGATTTCACCGTCGTAGCCGACCATCCGGCTGTCTTGATAACCGGTCCCCGGCATATCGCCAGTGAACGCGATAGTCAGGCTTCCCGGCTCTACTGTTTCCAGTGCGAGTGCCGGTGCCGAGGCCAGCATGGATACCAGCAGACCCGCATAAATACCGGAAAAACGTTGAACGTTGGGCTTCTTCATCACGTGCTCCTCGATTGCTTTTTTTATGAACAGCATGGTGTTAGGCAGGAGCTCATCGTATGGTGATCAGCGGCATAACTTGTTGGATGGTTTGCATGAATGATTGAACATTTGCGACATTTCGGAGATGTACTGCCCAGGGCCTCCAGCGACAGCCTCGTGGAGGGGCTTGATAATGGTCAGGCACGACATCCGCCAAGCCGACGCGGCGCCACCGAGTTGTCTATTGGTATTGTGTTGTGGCCGCGCTTCCCCTTGCTGTCACTCTCAGGGCTGACCGATGCGTTGCGACATGCTGCCGATACGGGTGATCAGAGCCGCCCGATACGATGCCAATGGAAAGTACTCGGTACCCCTGGGCAAAGAGTCATTTCCAGTTGCGGACTGGATGTACCTATCGACAGTGAACTCACCCATCCTCATCAATTTGATTACATCGTGGTGATTGGTGGACTGCTTGATTCCCTTGAGGCAGCACCAAAGACTTATCCGGCATTTCTGCATCAGGCGGCAGCCGCTGACGTGCCATTGATCGGTCTATGCACGGGCAGCTTCGTGCTCGCTCGACATGGCCTGATGGAGGGACGTACTGCTTGCGTGCATGCCTACCATTGCGACGACTGGAAACGTCTGTTCCCCAGATTGCGCTTTGTCAGCAACAGTGACTTCCTCATCGACAAGGATCGGATCACCTGCGCAGGCGGTATCTCGGTGATTGAGTTGGCCATCCATCTTATTGGGGTGCATTGCGGCCCGGATCGGGCCGGCAAAGTGGTTCATCAGATGACGGTCGCAAAACGCAGCTCCGGTAGTTTCGTCGACCGGCGCAAGGCACTTGGCTACGCCAGCTCTTCGAACAGGCGCCTGCACGAAGCCGTGATGTTGATGGAAAAGCACATGACCGAGCCCTTGGATATCGACACAATCGCGAACCTTGTCGGTACCAGTAAACGGCAACTGGAGCGGCTGTTTGTCGCTGAAACCAGTAACACTCCGGCCCAATTCTATCGCCACGTTCGACTCAGGTTTGGCCGATGGCTTCTCATCAGCTCGGATCGACATATCGGGGAAATCGCTTTCGAATGCGGGTTCGCCGATGCGCCCCATTTCATTCGACATTTTCAGAACATGTTTGGCATGTCCCCCGGAAAATTGCGCAAAGAGTTGATGCAAAAAGCGAGTCATTTGCATCGGATTTGACCAGCACGATTCGTGGACATGGCCGGCAGAGAGCGACCCAACACGGACGTTGAGCGACGCCAACCTTTTGCGGCGTTGTTTTGAGCTTTTCAATGCTCCAGCAACAAGGCCTCAGTAGGCCTTGCCGCCGTTCAGCTCTCAAGGAGCGCTTATCCGCAACGGGAATCCGTACGATTCGAAAAGATCCCAAACGTCCTCGCGATCGAAGAGCCGCCACCCCTGTGTCGTGAACCGCATCAGGTCATCCTCGCCGGGAAAGGAGTAGTAGGCTCCGGCAGATGGATCTTGAGACGTCCCCGTCATGGGCTCATCGCGCTCCAAGCGCCTGATTGCGTTCATGATGAGACGCGCGCCTGGTTGATAAAGTGAAAGGATGTGCCACAGCAAGGAGCGCTCCTTTTCGACTGCCACACGCGCAGTCTCAATGATGCGACCAACATCAATGCCGGGACTGTCGATCCAATGGAGAGTACAACCGATCTCCGGGTCCCCGTTCAGCAACGCCCGGAAGGTCGCGAGAACACCTCGATATTGAGGCAAGAGGCCAGAGTGAAGATTGAGGACGCCGCGTGGCGGAATTGCCAACGCTTCATTCTTCAGGATTTGACCAAAGCGGATTGAGATGAACAGATCCGCTCCCGCATCCTGCAGCATTTGCAGGCCCGCAGGATCCCTCAAGCTGGGCAATACGCGCACAGGAACCCCAAAGCGTTGCTGCAGTTCTGCAAAACCGAATCGATGCCCGCTACTGACCTGGTCGCTCGATCCGATTAACCCAGGGGCCAAGGCATTGAAGAGGTCCTGCTCGATCAATGCTAGTTGTCCGAGCATGCGTGGCACCTTCCTGCCCGATCCCACTTTCTCCGAGAGGAATATTCCCACTGTGCTCTCGTGAATTTCGGGCAACAGGAAATTGAGAGTGAGATTGCTCTCCACGTCCCG
The DNA here is from genome assembly GCF_012932895.1 of Pseudomonas sp. KD5. Lineage (NCBI taxonomy): Bacteria > Pseudomonadati > Pseudomonadota > Gammaproteobacteria > Pseudomonadales > Pseudomonadaceae > Pseudomonas > Pseudomonas sp. KD5. The sequence continues at coordinate 465,380 of NZ_JDWJ01000004.1, forward strand.
GTTCACCAGAAAAGCGATTCGCAACTTCAGACCTCCTTCAGCAGACCTGCCTTGAGATGCAGCAACGGCCAATTCAACACAAGCGGATCGATCCCATTCCCATTGTTTTGCCACGACGTATGGACGGAAGGCCCGATCTGCTCGATCAATTCCGGCATCAGACCTAGCATAGTTGCTCTTTCGTCATTGCTATGTCCCCCAGCAGCTCCTGGCCGTTCTCTGCCGATCATGGTTACAAAGCGTGCTGGTGAAATCCGATGCAATCGGTGGTCAGAACGAATGCAAATGACTGGTCAGGTCGAATGCAAACGGGTGGTCAAGTGGAGTGCAATTGCGCATCTAGTCAGGGGCAGCAATCGGCCAAAATCGTCCGACAAATTTTCCTTCCAGTCCAATTTACGGTCTAAGGTGGAAAACCTATTGAGCAGCGTGTCGTTCAACTCAAGAAAACGGCGATACAGCTGATCAAAGTGTTCTTCTACTTTTCCCTGACTACTATTATCCACGCAGCTGTACCGGACTTAATCCAAGGCGTTGCCTGAAAGTGGTTGCCATGTGCGCCTGGGAGTTAAAGCCGCAGGTGTGGGCGATCTCTGCCAGGCTTGCTGTCGAATCGCGCATTAGCGCGCGGGCCTTGGCAAGGCGTCGGTCGATCAGGTAACTGTGCGGGCTCTTGCCCGTCGCGCTCTTGAACGCTCGCATGAAATAACCTTCGGACAATCCAAGTAAGCCCGCCAATGCCGGTATGCCCAGCGGCCCGTCGAGGCCAGCGTCAATGAACTCATCGAGCAGACGCATTCGGCTGCCGGTGATAGAGCCTTGGGGTGGAGCCGAAAATGTTTGATCGCTCGTCGCCCGTTCAGCCAATGCGAGTGCCCAGGCCTCCCAATCGTCCTCCACAGAGGCGTGCAACAACGCGCGGCGCATTCGCAGGGCGAGGGTAATGGCCTGCTGATCAATGCGATTGTTGAATGCACTATCCCCGACCAACATATTCCCGTTGGTGCGCATTACCCGCAGGTATTCACCGCCCGAGAGTGACTCGGACAGCACGTCACAGCCAATGGGGACGAACGCCAGACTGTTGGGCATGGCATCGAAGGGCAGCACTCGGTCGCTGCCAATGGCGTGAAGGCCTCGCTGGCTGTCGAAGGCAAAGCCAATCGCTGCCTGAGGCGCTACATACCGGGTCGCGTAGGCGGCGCCGGGTAGCAATTCAATCGTCCATGGCCCTGCCTCGACTCGACGGACCGGTTCGGGGCGGGGCGTTGGCTGAAGGCGGCTTCGACGGCTCATGAACGCCATAGTAGTGAAGCGGGGGCACAAAAGTCAGGTCAGTTTTTTGAAAGCCTGCGTGATGCGCCCGTGTCTAGACTGGGCAAAACCTCAGGGAGACGACTCATGCACAGACTGACTCGCGACGATATCGAGCAAGCTGCTCACCACGTGTACCAAGTCATGCCCGCTACAGCTCAATACCCTTGGCCCTTGTTGGCCGAGCGGTTGGGTTGCACCGTTTGGGTCAAGCACGAAAACCACACACCTACAGGTGCTTTCAAGGTGCGTGGTGGCATTACCTTCATGCACTGGCTAAAGCGTGAGCACCCGGGCATCAAGGGTATTGTCACCGCCACCCGCGGCAACCATGGGCAGAGCCTGGCGCTGGCAGCCGGCGCGCTGGGTTTGAGGGCGTTGATTGTAGTGCCGGAGGGTAACTCGGTAGAAAAGAACAATGCCATGCGCGCCTTTGGCGGTGAAGTGGTCGAGTGTGGCCGCGATTTTGATGAAGCCTGTGAAGAGGCCGGGCGCCTGGCGCAAGCGCATGACCTCTATCTGGTGCCGCCGTTCCATGCCGAGTTGGTCAAGGGCGTGGCCACTTATGCGCTGGAGCTGTTCAAGGCTGCACCGGATCTTGATACGGTTTACGTGCCGATTGGCTGTGGGTCGGGGATTTGTGGGGTGATCGCCGCCCGCGACGCACTTGGCCTGAACACCCGGGTAGTGGGTGTGGTTTCCACTAAGGCTGAGGCTGCAAAGTTGTCGTTTGATGCAGGAGCAATATGCGAAACCGCCTCGGCGAATACCTTTGCTGACGGCCTTGCCGTGCGTAAGCCAATTCCAGAAGCCTTTGCCATCTACGCGCAAGGTGCGCAGCGAATCGTATCAGTCAGTGAGGCGCAGATTGCCGAGGCCATGTGCGTGTATTACACCGATACCCACAATCTTGCTGAAGGGGCGGCTGCGGCGGCCCTCGCGGCGCTCATTCAGGAGCGTGAAGCAATGGCTGGAAGAAGGGTGGGGGTGATTCTGTCCGGAGGGAATGTGGACCGATTGGTGTATGCGAGAGTGATTGAGTGAAGTAAGTCGATGGAGTAAATGACCGCTGTTGGCCGATTCTGGTGAAGAAGTCGACGCGGCTCAGATAGCCGTGCACTGAGCAGTGAAAACGCCTTTTTTGCACGCTACTACGTCAAATCTGAGTACTGAACCTTCTGCGCAAAATACGGATTTCAATCTCGGACACGTCTTTTTCTACCGTGGAAATCGAAGTCGACTTTTTCAACAGAATCGGCCGACTCCTGCCTGTCACGAATGCCATGTAGGCGGTGATGCCTACATGGTGATAAGTCAGGATTTCTTTGCTTTTTGAAGTGACCTCGGTCAGCTACTACCAATAGTGTTTCCAGCATCATCGCCTTGCGGGCCTGCTTGGCCATCGAGCTGAGTTGATCTTGGTCGGAGCCGAGGTTGGTAGCGGCCATGGCGCGGCAAACGGCCGTTTAGCACGGCGTACGCGACCAGACCAATCAGTAGCCCCCAGAACGCTCCGCCAACCCCGAACAAGGTAATGTTGGCGGCGGCTGCCAGGAAGGTAATCAGCGAGGCTTCGCGGGATTTGGCTTCGGCCATGGCACTGGCCAGGCTGGCGCCGATGGTGCCCAGCAGGGCGAGCCCGGCCAGAGTAGTGATGAAGGTTGCCGGGAAGGCCATGAACACCGCAGCGAGGGTCACGCCGAAGACCCCGACGAGGATGTAGAAGACGCCCGCAGCAATGCCGGCGATCCAGCGCTTGGAGGGCTCTTCGTGGGCGCCCTTGCCGGTGCAGATGGCTGCTGTAATCGCCGCGATATTGAATGCGTGGGAACCATAGGGCGCCATGAGCAGGGAACCCAACCCGGTGATGGTCACGATCGGATTGGCACTGGTGCTGAATCCATCATTGCGCAGCACCAGCATGCCAGGCATGTACTGACCGGTCAGGGTGATCAGAAACAGCGGCATCGCGACACTGAGCAAGGCATTGAGCGAGAACTCAGGCAGGGTGAATACCGGCGCCGCGAGTTGCGGTTCCAGCCCCGACAAATCCACACGTCCCTGAATCAACAAGAAGGCCAGCCCCAGTGCCAAAATGCCCACCACTGCGTAGCGTGCGGTAAAGCGCTTGAGCACGACGTAGGCGACAATCAGCAACCCGACCAGCATAGGGTCAATGCTCATACCGCCAAAAGCACCGATGCCGAACTGCAGCAGGATACCGGCCAGTAGTCCTGCGGCCACACCCGGCGGGATCAGTCGGATGACTTTTTCGAAGTAACCGGACAGGCCCAGCAGCACGAAGGCCGCAGCCGAGAGCATGTAAGCGCCCACCGCCTCAGCATAGGGCGTGGTGGCTAGGGCGACGACCAGGAATGCCGCTGCGGGTGTCGACCAGGCGGTGATGATCGGCTCACGGGAAACCCAACTGAGGAACAGCCCGGTAACGCCCACGCCAATCGACACGGACCACACCCACGAAGCCGTCAACTCCGGGCTCAGTCCGGCTACCTTGGCGGCCTGGAAGACCAGAATGAAGGTGCCGCCATAGTTGACGATGACCGAGATCAGACCGGCGACAATCGGATGGATGAGATCGATGAGGCGAATAGGTGGCTTGGATGCTGAAGAAGACATGGCTTTATTTTGCTCCTTGCAAAGCGAGGTGCTTGGCCTCGACTGGAAAGTGATTTATAGGGCGGCAATGGTCTGTTTAGCCCCTGCACTTTTTGCGCGGCGGCGTTCAAAGTTGTCCCCCAGGCGATAGATCGCCGAGCACAGAGGCAGTAGCGATGAACAAAGTCTACGGATAGACTGGCCTGCCTTTGTAGACCAATTTGTTAGTCTTAGGCAGACCACATGGCGAAAGCCTTCGAACTCGAAACGCTGAAGATGCGACTCAACGATGCCGAGTTTCAGCTGTTGGATCTGCACCAGCGGATTCAGCGCGCCCTGCGTGCCTTGATCCTCGATGGTGTTCTTGACTCTGGCCTGAAGCTACCGGCGACCAGGGTTCTGGCCAAGACGCTCGGCGTTGCCCGCGACACGGTCGAGAATGCCTATGTGCAATTGCACCGTGATGGTTTCATCGTGCGGCGCGAGGGCTCTGGCAGCTATGTATCCGATGCGGTTGGCACCGAATTGCTCGGAGCCGCGCGCCGGCGCATTAAAGCGAAAGACACCCAACGCAGCGAGGTGGCGCCAGAACCTGGCTTGAGCCAGCGTGGGCGGATGATTTTCGACAGTGGTGGGGTTACCGATCAACAGGTGATCAAGGCGTTTGCCACTGGTCTGCCGGAAACCCGCACCTTCCCCACCGATGTCTGGGAACGCTTGCAACGCCAGGTCATGAAGGACTACCGGGGCAATGTCCTGCTGCATGGCAACCCGCAAGGCGCTGAGCCGCTGCGCAAGGCCATCGCCACCTATTTGAACCTTGAGCGCGGTGCCAAGTGCTCCCCCGACCAGATCCTGGTGCTGAGCAGTACTCGCCAAGCTCTGTTCCTGTGTGCCCAGATGCTAGTGGACGCCGGCAAACCGATCCTGCTGGAAAACCCAGGCTACTTCGGTGCCAGGAAAGCCTTTGAAACGGCCGAGACCAAGGTCGTGCCCATTGACGTCGATGCACAGGGCATACGCACGGACCTGCTGCAGGCAGACCGCAGCGGCGCCAATTGCGTCTATGTCACGCCTTCTCATCAATACCCCACCGGGGCGACCTTACCGCTGGAGCGTCGACTTGAGCTAATCCGTTGGGCGGCCGAGTGTGGTAAGTGGATTATCGAGGACGACTACGATAGCGAGTTCCACTACGACGGGCTGCCGACCGCGTGCGTGCAGGGCCTGGACAAATACCAGCGCACGATCTACCTCGGTACCTTCAGCAAGACGCTCTATCCGGGGTTGCGGATGGGCTACATGGTGCTGCCTTTCGAGCTGGTCAAAGCTTTCACCTACGCGCGCAGCATCATGGACGGCCACACGCCACAGATCCTTCAACTGACCCTGGCGCGCTTCATGGAAGACGGCCACTACAACTCCCACGTCCGGGCTATGCGCAAACTCTACGCCGGACGCCGTGCAGTTATGCTCGATGCAATCGGCAAGCACCTGGACGGCATTGCCACAGCATTACGCCCCCAAGGAGGGCTGCAGATTCCCTGTTTACTGGCCGATGGCTGGTCGGAGGAAAAGACCATCCACCAAGCTGCCAGCGCGGGCGTGCGACTGCCCGGCCTCAGCCGGTTGTACGCCGGCGATGAGAAGAAACAAGGGTGGCTGTTGGGCTATTCGTCCTTGACCGCTTATGAAATCGAAGCGGCTATGGTGCGTCTGACCAATGCGCTGAAAATCAAATAGGGCAACGGCATTGTGAGTCCATTCATGACGGTTTCCCGTGCCACGCGTCATCATGGAGCGGGCATCGGGAAGGGTCAGTGAGACCTGTTTATCCAGCGATTCGTTGAGTTGGATTTCAATCGCTTGAAGCTCCTTCATTTGAGTTTTGAGCTTGGCGATTTTCTCTTCCAACCGCACGGTGCTGGGCTCGGTAGCTGTGGGTTCTTGCCGATCGGCAGCATCGAGTACCGCCAGGTAACGGCTGACCAGGTCGAGTTCGTCGACAAAGACGTCGACTACGCGCACCGGATTGGTATCGCTGACGTAGTCGTAGTGACTCTCGGGAAGTAAGGTGCCTTGGCCTCGATGTTCACCTTGGATAAAGCGCTTCATGGGCGATCCCTGCGATGAAATCCTCAGAAATCATAGCAAGGGTTCGCAAAAGCGTTTACACACACTGAGTCAATGCAATCTCTTATGAGAGGCGACTATTGACCCAAGGCTGAGCCGAAAATGGTTATAGAACGCTTGTCCTAAGCGCTGATTATCGAATGTTCCGCGTTCCCAAAGAGTTAAAAACTCTTGATACGCAACGCGCTCAATTTCCAGTCTTGGCATGCTTTCCATATACACATCCATTTATGTCAGCGATGACCGAATCCTACTGACGCCGGACAGACGCAGCAATGCGCGTTTTGCCGAGGCAGTCGTTGCTGCATTCGTGACCGACCGCTTTGGGTCCAGGCGGTTTGAAAACACCGCCAAAAAAATGGAAGTGCGTACTCCTACGTCAACTCTGAAAACCTGTGGCTAGATCGACAGATCTGAATTTCACATGGAACGCGATTTTTAATCATCCGAGCTGGCTTTGGAGTTTTTACACACTCTGGGCCAGAAGAGGACGGTCATATTCAGCCGTTTATCTCAGTTATCTACCAGGCGGTATAGTGCTTGGGCATGGGATGCCGTTAACCCGGCACGTTGCAGATTTCGGCAACTTTGGGAGCTGGCCAGCGCGGTCGCGGCGACCAAGTGGCAGCCATGCTTCTTTGCTTGCTCTATTCGGTGAGATATCAATGCTCCATGGTAGCCATAGCCCCGGGCATCCTTTCGGGTTGCAGCCGTTCCAAGGTAGGCAATGCCATTGCTGGCCAAGTACATCGAAGCCCCTGCCACTACTTTCCCATCAGCGTTCAGGACGTAGATTTTCAGACGCCCGTTTGACGTCTGCCCTGCGAAGGAAGCTTGATTCAACAGTCGGTGCTCTGGTTTGGTATGAAAACCACCCGCGTGCACATCTGCGAATAGAGCAAGAGTCTTTGACGTGACTTCTTCAATTTCGAATGAGTGGCGACTCAAATCCACCTTTTCGATGGCACAAGCGAATTGCCAGTGAGTCCACCCCCTCAAGCGCTCAAGCCGTGCGTCGCCCACAAAAGCGTATTGCTCCAACGCTGAAGGTTTTCCGATAAGAGGGATTACGGTCGAATGCTCCGCTGAATCTTTGAGCAATTTCAACACTGCTTGGGGACCGCGGGCAATGTCACCGTAGATGCGATTGAACATTGGGCTAGGCGATGCGTTCACTTGAAAACACGGATAGTCTCCGTTGTAAAAAACACGTGCGCCATAAGGATTTCCACTTACCCCTGCCAAGCTCTCAACACGCGAACGTAAATACTCGCTTTCTGCGGCCTCAATCTTATGAGCCAGTTCAACATCCATGTACGTCGTCCTTTTTGAAGATTTCCAAGGAAGGTAAAGCGCATCGAACAATACGTTTGCGTTCAAGTACGTACCAGTAGCTGGCTCTGCTTCACTGTCTGCTTAGGGTTGTGGATAGCAGTGAATTCCAGCGTTAATCCACTATGAACAACTTGGCACCCGTCGTGCTGGAAGATCGATGCCCCTCAGCGTTGCTGCCCACCTGATAGCTCATCCCCGCGGTGAGTGTGAACTGACGACCATCCTCCAACTCCGTGTGCAACTCGCCTTCCAGGCACAACAGGATATGACCTCTCCAGCACCAGTGATCGGCCAGATAGCCAGGACTGTATTCAACCATCCGCACACGCGTCGAACCAAACTGGCAGGTTCGCCAATAGGCGGTACCCGTTTGTCCAACATACTCCAGAGGTTCGACAGTCGACCAATCGGTAGTACTAAAGGGAACAACGGTTAGGTACATGGTTGCCTCATCAATGAAAGGGTATCTGTGGACCGTACCCATCCAGTGATCTTTTCGATAGACACAGATGCCCCGCATTTATGAGATACAGGCGCTCGCTCAAGCGTGGAAGCCAGAGGCCATGTTCAGACCACTTTGCACGTCAACCACGCCCCCCAGAAAAGGCTGCTGAAGAAACGGGTAGCGTCTCCAAATCCGGCGTCATGCAGGAGTTTTTGAACCGCCGCCTCGGAATGTGGAGGATCAGCGCCTTGAAGGATTTTCCCAAGCTTGACCTTCACTTCATCCGGGCTGGCTCCATGCTGCCGCCACCGCTGCCCCCAAGCCGCAAGCAGTAGCGGCTGGCTGGCATAAGCGTATTGATTCCCCGCGACAATCAGCGGCGCACCCGGTTTTAGATGAGCCCGAATGGATCGTAAAATTTGTCGCTTGGTTTCATCTCCATCGAGATGATGGAGTACTCCGATCAAGGTCGCTGCGTCGTATGACAAGTCTGCTGCCAGGTCTTCAACATACCCAAGATGCATGGCCGTTCTTTCAAGCAAGTTGTTTGCCTCTAATTGCTGCTTTGCAGCCTCCAACATCGGCTCGGACGGATCAACGGCGGTGAAGCGCCAACCCGGCTCAAGCTTGGCCATAGCAACAATTTCCTGCGCCGTACCGCCAGCGCCAACTACAAGTATTTTTGCCGAACTTGTAGTGCCCAGGCTTGCCGCCAGCATGCACGCAGCCAAGTCTTGGCAGGCGTCATATCCTGCTAGCGCAATACGGCTCTGTCGTCCGTACTCATTGGCTCGTGAGGTATCAAATTTTTCTGAGTTTAGAGGGGATGATTTCAAGGCGGTTCTCCATGTCCTGAAATCAAGCTACGCCAGACACAGCAATAATAAAAATTCATTAATTTTATGTGGCGCATTCCTGAAAGGAATGCATGGCTCAAAAAGTTGCTGTTTGCTTGAGCTGATTCAGCCTCTTGTCGACAGTCAACTTTGGGTCGTTCTCTGCCGGTCATGTCCACGAAACGTGCTGGTCAAATCCGTTGCAAATCCCCGATTGAGAACCGATCGCCTGCACCAGCCTGAGCCAGGACGATTTCTCCCATGCACCGAGCCGTGAGCTGCACTTTGCGTGTCCGAGCTGAAAAAAGCGGATTCGCTTGAAGTGACGGAACGAAAGACTTCGGAGGGCATTCGGCGAAATGATTTGTTACCTGGGTACCATTTTTCACCCATTTGGGGCGCGCTGGGCCATTTCGTAGCGCACGGTGAGTACCACGCTGATCTATAGATCAGCGTCTCTTGAGTCGAAAATCCTTTCCAATTAAGCGCTTGAAGCAGTGCTACGCAGCCTGGCACGGTTTCTGCTGTTTTGAATCTATGGATAATTGGATACAAAACTGCAAAAGGTGACTTTATGCAATTCGCTCCCGCTTACGTTGAACGTCAGCCCCTGACCGCCGAGGAGGAGGCTTACAACTTTCTGCTGGAAGCGATCTGTGGCGGCCGTTACCGCAAAGGCGACCGGTTGATAGCCGAGGACATCGCCACTGAGATCGGCATGAGCCGCATGCCGGTGCGCGAAGCCTTCCGACGCCTCGATGCTCAAGGCCTGGTGACCTTGCGGCCTAACCGCGGGGCGATAGTCAGCGGTCTGAACATCGACGAACTGCACGAAGTCTTCGAGATGCGCAGTGCCCTTGAAGGCCTGGCCATCCGCGTCGCCGTGGCCAAGATCGGTGAGCGTCAGCTGGCGACTCTGGAACGCATGCTGGACGAGATGGATGACTACCGCGACGAAAGCGCGGAGTGGGTCAGCCGTCATCGGGCTTTCCATGAATACCTGTGCAGCCTCAGCGGCCGTCCGCGTTTGATGAAGCAAATCTCGGCCCTGTACTCGCTGATCGAGGCGCCCATGCGCCTGTGGCTGCAACACGGTGAAAAGCCCTTGAGTGCCCGCCAGGAACACGCGGTGATCCTTGATGCCATTCGCTCAGGCGATGCCGACCAGGCCGAGTCGGTGGTGCGTCAGCACATCGAAGGCACAGTGCCGGCGCTGATTCAGTTCCTGCAATCGGAAAAATAGAATCGGGCTCGAGCCCGACCGTGTGATGACTTTGAGTACTGCCCCGTTACTAAACAACTGGAGTGTCTGGTCATGCATAAACGCCGTGTGTTGCTTGCTGCTGTATCCCTGGGACTCTGCGCACAGTGGGCGTTCGCCACGCCCCAAGTGCCGGAACGACTGCAAAAGGCCGAAAAACTCACGTATTGCTCGGGCATGGACTCGCCACCCTTGGTGTCTTTCGATGAGGCGCAAAAACCCAGGGGCCTGACTGTCGATCTGGGGCTGGAAATCGCCAAACGGCTGGGAGACAAACCGGTGCAGTGGCGGGTCATTCCATTCTCCGGGTTGCTGCCGGCATTGCTCGCCCAGCAGTGCGACATGATCGTTGATCAGCTGTTCGACAAGCCCGAACGCCGGGAGGTGATCGACATCGTCAACTACATGTATTCCAGCCAGTCAGTGGTCGTTCCCAAAGGCAATCCCAAGGGCATCAAAACCCTGGATGGACTGTCTGGGCACAAAGTGGCAGTGCTCAATGGCTCCACGATCAAAACCTTGTTGGACGCCGAGAATGAAAAGCTCACCAAGGCCGGCAAGACACCGATGAAACTGGTGGTTTACAACAGTGACACTGACGCCTTCCAGGCGCTGCGTATCAGTCAGGTGGACGCTTACGGCACCACCGTAGAAACAGCAGGTTACTACGCCGCAATGGCGCCCGATTTATTCGAGGAGGGGGTGCCAGCCTTCAGCCGGATTCTTACGGGTTTAGGGACCCGCAAGGATGATTCCCAGCTCACCACCGCAGTACAGCAGATCATCAGTGACATGCGCAGTGACGGCAGTTACGTGCAGTTGTTGAGCAAATGGCATGTTTCCAGCGACACACTCGACTGAGGCGAGCGCTCGATGAATTTCAATTGGGATGTGTTCTGGCAATACCTTTTGCAGCCCAGCGGGGTGTACCTCACTGGGCTCTGGTTGACCTGCCTGATCAGTGTGCTGGCAATGGCGTTGGGCTGCGTGCTTGGGCTGGCAGCGGCGCTGATGCGTCTGTCGCGCAACCCGTTGCTCAACCTGCCGGTACGGTTTTATGTGTGGCTGATGCGCGGCACGCCGCTGTTGGTGCAAATCGTTTTTCTCTATACCGCATTGGCGGCCGGCGGCATCTTCCGTTTCGAGGACGTGGAACTGTTTGGTTTGGTGGTGCCGGGCAATATTCAGGCAGCGATCATCGCCCTGGGCCTGAACGAAGGTGCCTACATGGCCGAGATCATTCGTGCCGGGATCGGTGCCGTCGACAAGGGGCAGTATGAGGCTGGGCGTTCGCTGGGCATGACCTTCGCCAAACTGATGCGGCGTATCGTTTTGCCTCAGGCGTTCCGGGTCATCGTTCCGCCGTTGGGCAACGAATTCAACGTGATGCTCAAGAATACGACGCTGGTCAGCGTGATTGGCGTGCAGGAGTTGCTGCTGAGTACGCAAATGGTCACGTCGGCGACATTCCGGGTATTTGAACTGTACCTGGTGGTGGCGATTTATTTCCTGCTGCTGACCACCCTCTGGGGCTTCTTCCAGCGTTGGCTGGAAGCGCGTTTCGGACAGTCCGATCGACCCGCACCGCCAGCGGCCGGCAGTCGCATGTTTGGCCGCGGCACGCTCAAATTGCTGAGGGGGCGTTAAGCATGGCGCACAAAAGTGAAGAACTGATAATCGAGGCCCTGGACGTTCATAAGTCCTTCGGCGACCTGGAGATTCTCAAGGGAATTTCCTTGCAGGTGCGGCGCGGTGAAGTGGTGGTGTTGATCGGTGCATCGGGTTCAGGCAAGACCACCTTCATTCGCTGCATCAATCTGCTGGAAGACATTCAAGGAGGGCGCATACGCGTCAACGGCCGCTCCATGGGCTACCGCGAGCGCGCCGACGGCAGCCTGGTGCGCGACTCCGAGCGCAATATCGCTCGCCAGCGTCGGGACATCGGCATGGTCTTTCAACGTTTCAATCTGTTCCCCCACATGACCGCGCTGGAAAACATCATTGAGGCACCGATCCAGGTGCTCGGTGTGCCACGCGCCGAAGCGTTGGAACAGGCCCGGGCCTTGCTCGCCCGGGTCGGTCTGGCGGACAAGGCCATGCATTACCCGTCGATGTTGTCCGGTGGACAGCAGCAGCGCGTGGCGATCGCCCGGGCGCTGGCGATGAAACCTCTAGCCATGCTGTTCGACGAGCCTACCAGCGCCCTGGATCCGGAAACCGTCGGCGAGGTCCTGCAGGTGATGAAGCAGTTGGCCGATGACGGCATGACCATGGTAGTGGTCACCCATGAAATGGGTTTTGCCAGAGAAGTCGCTGATCGCGTGGTGGTCCTCGATCAGGGCGAATTGATTGAGCAGGGGCCGCCGGAACAGATCTTCAGTCGACCGACACACCCGCGAACTCGGGCCTTTCTCAGCCGCGTGCTGTGACCTTCTCAGTCAGGGTTTTTTACCCGGCAATGGAACCGGATACCTGCGGCCAATGAATCTTTGTTTGGAAGAGCTTTTGCCATGTTGAAATTTTCTGCCCACGAATATCCCTATCCGTCGCAACGTCAGAGTGTGTTTGCCCGCCGTGGCATGGTCGCGGCTTCACAGCCACTGGCCGCCGAGGCCGGCATCGAAATCATGCGCAACGGCGGCAATGCCATTGATGCCGCGATTGCTACAGCGGCGGCGCTAACGGTAGTTGAACCCACCGGCTGCGGCTTGGGCGGCGACGCTTTTGCTCTGGTCTGGAGCAAAGGCCAATTGCACGGACTGAACGGCAACGGCCAAGCGCCGGCGGCACTGACGATCGATGCAGTCAAGGCGTGTGGTCACGAGCAGATGCCGCTTTATGGCTGGACGCCGGTCACGGTGCCCGGTTGTCCTTCGGCCTGGGCGGAGTTGTCCAGACGGTTCGGCAAGCTGCCCTTTGCCGAGTTGCTGCAGCCCGCGATCAGTTTGGCCCGGGAGGGCTTCCCAGTGTCGCCGGTGGTCGCCCGACAATGGCAGACTGCTCTGGATGAATTCAGTCCCCATCGAGACCCGGTGCTCGACGCCTGGTTCGACACGTTCCTGATTGATGGCCGTGCGCCAAAGGCCGGTGAATTATTCCGCAACCCGGCGCAAGCCCGAACGCTGGAAGAACTGGCGAACAGTGCTTGCGAAAGCCTCTATCGCGGCGCTCTGGCTCAGCGGCTGGATGCCCATTCCCGCGCCACCGGCGGCTACCTGCGAGCCAGCGACTTGCAGGACTATCGCGCCCAATGGGTGGACCCGATCAGCATCAATTACCGCGGCTACGATGTGTGGGAAATCCCTCCAAGCGGACAAGGATTGGTGGCCCTGATGACCCTGAAAATCCTTCAGGGTTTCGACTTCGATCACCGAGACAGCCAGCAGACCTGGCATCGTCAATTGGAAGCCATGAAGCTGGCCTACAGCGATGGCCTGCATTACATCACCGATCCGCTGCACATGCGTGTGGCGGTGGCTGATCTTCTCAGCGACACCTATAGCAGCCAACGCCGTGAACAGATCGTTGATCAGGCTCAGCAACCTGATCCCGGCGATCCTCACGCCAGCGGTACGGTGTACCTGGCCACGGCAGATGCGCAGGGCAATATGGTGTCCTTCATCCAGAGTAACTACCACGGCTTCGGTTCCGGCGTGGTGCTGCCAGACAGCGGCATCGCCTTGCAGAACCGTGGGCAGGAATTCAGTCTCGACCCTGACCACGCCAACTGCCTGGCACCGGGCAAAAAGACCTTCCACACCATCATTCCTGGTTTCATCAGTAAAGGTGACGCGCCGGTGGGACCGTTCGGCGTCATGGGTGGCTACATGCAGCCCCAAGGCCATGTGCAGATGGTCTTGAACCTAGTGGATTTTGGTCTCAATCCTCAAGCTGCGCTGGACGCACCGCGATGGCAATGGCTGGGAGGCATGAAAGTCGGCATCGAGCAGGGGGCGTCGAGGGACTTGGCCGCTTCGCTGGCCCGGCGCGGACATAAGGTTCAGGTCGATTGCGACCTGATCAACTATGGCCGAGGGCAGATCATCATCCGCGACCCGGACACCGGTGTGTTGTGCGGCGGCACCGAGCCGCGGGCCGATTCCCATATTGCTGTGTGGTAACAGGTAGCTGAAAACAAACGAAGACGACTCGGTCTCTTCTGCGTGAAAAATACGCTGTGCATCCGTGCGCGGAACTGATGCACAGCGTGGCCTCGCGTGTGGTCCGGCTTTGTTCGACTGGACGTGGTTGGGGCGCGGTAGGTTCAGTGGAGATTGCTGGGGCTTAGAGGGGCTGCTCGCTCGCATCCCCAGAAACGACAAAGCCCTGAAAACACTTCAAAACCACTGATTGCTAAAGCAATCAGGATCCGAAAGTAGCTCACTCGGTCGAAGGGACGGATGCTTTGCTGCCTAAGCGGATCAGCTCATTGGAAAAACACAGGCCGACGATGATCAGTACTGCCCCTGCGTACAGGCTTTCGCGCGGTACTTCATTGAGCACCACAAACGCCAGCAGCGCGGCGAACAACGGCTCGGTCAGCTCCAGCGCCTGCACTTGGGATGGCTTGAGATATTCGATGGCCTTGGTGGTGCAGAAGAAGCCCAGGATTGTCGGCAGCGCGGCCAGCGCCAGCAGTGCGGCGATCGCCAGCGGCGACAGCTCGCCGATCGCGAAACCATCGGCCGCTGCCGGCATCAGCAGGTACAGGCTGCCAAAGAACAACAATTGCCGCGTGAAGTGCAGCCCCCCCGACACACCCATCCGCTTCATGGCAACCGAAAAGGCCCCATAGCCGCAGCCGGCCATGGAGGCTAGCGCAGCACCTTGTAAGGTAAAGCCCTGCTGCAGGTCGGCGCCGAAGATCACCGCGATCCCAGCGATAGCCAGTGCGGCGCCCACGGTAGCGTTCGCGGTGATGGCATCCTTGAGAAAAATTCGCCCGAGAATGATCGAGGAAATTGAGGCACTGGCCATCAGCACAACCACCACACCTGCTGCAGCGTAATGTCGATAGGCGGACGTTTCGAAGTGGAACAGCACAAAGATGCCAAGGAATGCGCAGATAGCCGCCTGAGTCCATTTGGTCGTCGACGCCGGGCGCTTGAGGAAAAGCAGTAAGATCGAGAGAAGCATGCAACCCAGTACGGTCTTGATGACAGCGACACTGCTGGCGGTGAAGCCATTACTCATGAGTACTTTGCTGAGTACACCGATCGTTGCGTTCAGTGCCGCGGCGGAGAGGGCAAATATGATGCCTTTGCTGAAAGTCGATTGCATTGATGACGATCCCTGTCGCTGATTTGTCGTTCGATAGAATGCCGCCCCACATCGATGGGACGTTTACTCCCATGCATCGCCGTGAAGGAGTGCTGAAGCGGATGGTTGAGGTGATTGCGGGTGGCGAGAAAAACGACTCTGGCCTTGGCAATCATCGGAATATGCTCGGCGAGTTCGATAAATCAAGTCAAGGCCTTGAAGGTAGTCAGATACGGCAACAGCGTTAAGCCACTTACTCCTTCCGGGCAGATTCCGGAGCAGGGATAATGCGCCTTTCCCACCAATCGGGTGAATTAATCGCCCAGCACAAGCAGCCGCCTGGACTCGGCTGCCACCACTACAGGAAGGAGCTTTTACATGTCATACCGGCTTGCCATTTTCGACTTTGACGGCACGCTCGCTGATTCCTTTCCGTTCTTTGTTTCAGTGTTCAACCAGGTTGCTGACAGACACGCATTCAGTCGAATTCACCCGCAAGAGTTGGACTGTCTGCGCAAGCAGGGGGCTCGGGAGATCATGGCTCATATCGGAATGCCTCGCTGGAAGCTGCCTCTGGTGGCGCGAACCTTCATGAGCTTGATGAGGAAACATCGAAGCTCGATCCCACTGTTCAATAACATTGCAAATACCCTTGCCCATCTTGACGAGAGAGGACTGATTCTGGCGGTGGTATCTTCTAATTCCCAAGAAAATATCACGCAAATTTTGGGCTCCAGCTGTCGACATATCCGGGCCTTCGAGTGCGGCGTCTCCATTTTCGGCAAGGCGTCTCGCTTGCGCCGTGTCATGCGCAAATTCGACGTGGCGCCAGAAGACGTTATCTACATCGGCGACCAACCTACGGATGGTGAAGCAGCAGCGACTGCCGGTATCGCCTTTGGTGCGGTCGCCTGGGGATATGGAGCATATGATGCATTCCACAGTCTTCAGTCCCATGAGTGGTTCGCCGATGTGAGCGAATTACGGCGACTGGCAGGAAGTGATACGCACCTTGAGTCATCCGCAAGTTTATAGGCTTGACCATTGAGTGGCGATTTCAGCCGATTCCAACAATCAGCCTCTGGCCGAGAGCTGTCAGCGGTGAGGGGAAACTTTCGACCCAAGGCAGCCATTGAGATCTATGTGTTGTCGCTTTATGTTATTCGTTTTCATGGAGGATTCTGACTGATGGCACGCGTGGGATTGATACTGACACCCGGTTTTGCGGACTGGGAATATGCTTTCATTGCAGGCACCGCATCCCCGTTCTACGGGATCGACGTTAGGTTTTTCGCCTCTACTACGGGGCAGTTCCGCTCGCAGGGTGGATTGGCAGTAACTGTGAATTGCAGCTTGCAACAATGCCTGGACTGGAAACCGGACGTTGTTGTCGTCATCGGTGGAATGATCTGGGAACGTGCAGATGCACCGGATATTCGGGACTTTCTTCATACTAGTCGTTCAAGTGGCGCGACAATTGCCGGTATCTGTGGGGGAACGCTGGCACTTGCGAGAGCCGGGCTTCTCGACACGGTTTCTCATACCTCGAACAGCGCTGACTTTTTACAACAGAATGCCGCAGGTTATGAAGGGTCCTCGCTTTATCGAAGCAGTCCAGTAGCTGTGGTTGCTGACCGCATCATAACTGCGCCAGGTCCTGCTCCCGTTAGCTTTACCTGCGCAGTGTTCGAAGCTGCCGGGTTAACTTCAGAGATCATTTCTCAGTTCAGGTCAATGTTGGCAGCGGAACATCGGTGACCGCTTCGTCCTGAAAAAACAGCCAACCAGGTGATGTGCTCGAGTGTCCGCTCTTGGCCGATTCTGTTGAAAAAGTCGGCTTCGGTTTCCACGGCAGAAAAGTACGCGCCTGAGATTGAAGTCTGTGTTTTGGGCAGAAGGTTCAGGACTCGGATTTCGCGTAGCAGCGCGCAAAATAGGCGTTTTCAGCGGTCAGTATGCAGGCCGTCTGGAAGAACCGACTTTTTCAACAGAATCGACCCATAGCGGACGCTCCAGCAGCCAGTCAGATGTGTCTACGAGACCAGAGGGCTATTCAACTTACTGGAAATTGTCTGCCCCCGACCTAGGCAACCTCATTGCGCACTTGACGGCAACTCTTATCCGGTATGGCGTGGCTTACAACCTCCTAACATCAGGCATTAGGTACTTTAAGGTCGAACAACAGCTCATCGGTTGCGCGATCAAAATGGTCGGTAAGGAAATCCAGCAATACACGCACGCGGGGAATCCGGTAACGATTGCCGTGTAATACCGCGTAGACGCCGGCCTCTCGGGCACAAAAGTCAGGTAACAGCACCTTCAGTCGTCCAGCACGGATATCGGCTGCCGCATCCCAAATGGTCTTGCGTGCGATGCCATGTCCAGCCAACGCCCATGCGCGCGCGAGGGCGCCGTCGTTGGTTTCCCATGCCTGGCTCATGGGAACGGTGTGGTTCCATTCCTGACCATCCACCACAAAGTGAAAGGTGTTCAATGGACCTGCAGACGTCACCAGCACGATGAACTTGTGGCTAGGCAAGTCAGTAGGGGTTTGGGGTTCACCGTATCGCGCCAGATAATCAGGCGAAGCGCACAGTACTCGCCAGTTGGGAGCCAACTGCCTGGCGATCATCGAGCTGTCATGCGGCTGTCCAAACCGGATTGCCAGATCGACATCGTCCTGCACCAGATTTGACACCGAGTCCGACAACGTCAGCGCGACGTACAGTTCCGGGTGCAATGTACTGAATGTCTCAAGCCAGTCATTTAAAAGCTTGCGGCCAAAATCGGCAGATGCGGATATCCGTACCTTGCCACGCACCTCTGTTTGACTGGCTTGAAGCCCCGCTTCCGCCTCATCGATAGCCCGCAATGCGACCCAGCATTGCTGCAAATAAAACCGACCTTCTTCCGTGAGGCGCAACTGACGCGTTGTGCGATCAAACAACTTGGTGCGCAGCGCCGCCTCAAGCTTGATAAGTCGCGCGCTGGCCGCGGCCGGCGACAGCGCCAGTTTGCGCCCTGCGGCAGACAAGCTGCCGAGTGCTGCCGCTTCGACAAACAAACGCATGTCGCCCAATCGGTCAGTAGCCATATTCAATTCAAATTTGATGGTTCATCAAATGGTAGACCAATTATCAAATCCGTAGCAATTCATCACACTCACGTCTCCCATTCCTCTGAGCACAGGTCATGACCGGCAAATCGCAATTTGAAAATGGCTCTTTCACGACATCGGGCAATACCAAATACCTCACTACTGGGCGTCTCCCATTGGCGGCCCTGTTGGCGCTGACAATGGGGAGCTTTATCGCCACCGCCAACGAAACGGTGCCAGCAGGACTTTTGCCGCAAATCGCCGAGGCATTTGGTGTGTCGCAAGCGTGGGCTGGTCAGATGGTGACCCTATGTGCACTGGGCTCAGGGTTAGCGGCTATTCCATTGACTCTCGCGTTGCAGGGCTGGCGTCGGCGCTTGGTGCTATTACTGGCTGTCGGGGTGTTTTGCGCCTGTAATGCGGTGACCGCTCTGTCGCCCTGGTTTTCATTGACGCTGGCTGCCCGCTTCATGGTGGGTATCGCAACCGGTCTGGCCTGGAGCCTGCTGGCCGGCTATGCCAGACGATTGGTCGCCCCACAGCAGCACGGTCGCGCAATGGCGCTGGCCATGCTCGGCATCCCTTTGGCACTAGCCCTAGGCGTACCGCTAGGTGCCTGGCTCGGCAAGCTGCTGGGATGGCGTTGTGTGTTCGGGACTCTCTCAGGACTCAGCCTTTTGCTGATGGCCTGGATATATCTGAAAGTGCCTGATTATCCCGGACAACGCTCCGATCGACGCTTGCCGCTACGCAGGGTCCTGCAAACCCCAGGCGTGCGGCCCGTGCTGGCGGTGGTCATGCTCTGGATCCTGGCCCACTACACCCTCTATACCTATATTGCTGCGTTCCTGGCTTCTGTTGGATTGGCCGATCAGATAGATCGGGGCCTCCTTTCATTCGGTATTGCGGCCTTGTTCGGTCTATGGATGATTGGCACGCTGATTGATGACAGGCTTCGGAGTCTGGTACTGCTCAGCCTGACAGCATTCATCCTGGTTTCGTTTGCCCTGGGCTTGGGTGACCTGCCCGTCAGTGCGATCTATATCGGCATCGTCCTGTGGGGGATGAGCTTCGGTGGTGCGCCAACCTTATTGCAAACCTCCTTGGCTGATGTTGCCAGTGACGGCGCCGATATTGCGCAATCAATGTTGGTGACCGTCTTCAATCTGGCGTTTGCAGGCAGTGGTGTGATCGGCGGCATTTTCCTGGAAACATGGGGGGCAGGTGCTATTCCCTGGGTAGCGCTGGCATTGTTGTTACCAGCGTTGTTGATTGTTTCGATAGCCAAGGGGCATGCTTTCAGGCGTTAACTACTGCCGAGGCGTTGAGGATTTATCAACCCTAAGAGGGTGGGCAGAGGTGATGCCACGACGGGATCGTGGCGAGCATGATGATGCACGGTCGGGTGGGAATTATCGAGTCGCGTTGAGTGGCTGCTTCTGGCCCGAAAGCTTCAAAAAAAGCCCGGACTTAGCCGGGCTCGTTAAAAAAAGTTCAGCGCGAATCCACCTCTTTCGCGATCTCGGCGGATGATTTTTCCCTGCGTCTCTGAAGCCAGCTATAGAACGCATGTACCGGATGGAGGACGGCGGTAAGCACGCCAAGCAGCAGGATGATGAAAATGATGATCAGCGGGATGCTTTCGTGCGAGAACATGGTGGGTTACTCCTGTATTCACTATGTCGGAACCCACAGGCTAGACGCATAGAACAATGTTTTTGATGAACGTATATTCATCCTCGGGTGCGTCAATTGTGCTACGGAGAGAGTCGCCAAACTGATTATGAATGTGCTTTGTACGGTGGCTGTGGCGAGGCCGAGATCTACTGCTTAAGCATCAAACTGCGCCATAGGATCACAGTTGGTGCAACAGGCACGACGTCCGTTTGCTGCGCTTCCTGTTTCGGCAACTCTAGTGTCGTCAACTCGCTCAGCCCGGATGAAGAATGCTGGCGTGCTAAAAGTTGCTCGAGCTCTTCGGTCGACTCATCGATAGGTGGCGTAGTCATTTGATCGAAATAACGACCTTGCCTTTGGCTCGTCCCTGCTCGACATACTTCAACGCCTCTGCCGTTGATTCAAAGGGGAAGGCGCGGTCAATCACCGGTTTGATGATGCCGGCCTCAATGAGCGCGGTTATTTGTTGCAGTTGGGCACCGTTGGCCCGCATGAATACAAACCTGTAGTTGACGTCTTGCTTGTGGGCCTTGCGCCGAATACCGAGGCTCAGCACGCGCATGATTTGCTTCAATGGCCAGGACAAATCTTGCTCCTGTGCGAACTGCGCAGTGGGTGGTCCTGAGATGGAAATGAGCTGGCCACCGGGCTTGAGCACCTTGAGTGACTTCTCCAGGACATCGGCGCCGAGACTGTTCAACACTACGTCGTAGTCGTGCAAGACACTTTCGAAGTTCTGCTGTTTGTAGTCGATCACCAGATCGGCCCCCAATGCCTTCACCCATTCGACATTCGCAGTGCTGGTGGTTGTAGCGACAAAGGCACCGAGGTGTTTGGCGAGCTGGATGGCGAGGGTGCCGACGCCGCCGGAGCCGGCGTGAATCAGCACTTTCTGACCCTTTTTCAGTTGGGCGATTTCGACCAGCACTTGCCAGGCGGTCAGTGCAACCAAGGGGAGGGACGCTGCTTGTGCCATGCTGGTATTGGCAGGTTTCAGGGCGATCGCGTTCTCGTTCACGGCGATCAATTCGGCGAACGTGCCGATCCGCGCTTCCGGTGGGCGAGCGTACACTTCGTCTCCCGGTTTGAAGCGTGTCACCTTCGAGCCCACCTCAATCACGACGCCTGCCAGATCGTTACCCAGGATCAATGGAAATGAGTAGGGCAGGATCAGTTTGAATTCGCCTTTGCTGATCTTCGAATCCAGCACGTTGACGCTGCTGGCGTGTACCTCGATCAAAACGTCGTGGGCACTCACTGCGGGGGCGGGAGCTTCGCCAATCCGCCCGGGGTTCTTGCCATAGCGATCAATTAGAAATGCTTTCATCGTGGTGCGGCTCTTGTCGGTTGTAAGGAGGGTAGCCGGTGCGTTGCTGCGTTGCTGCGCCGCGTTGTCAGGCATCGAGGAACGCCTGCGCCTTGGCCACAAAGTCAACGTGGTGTTGGAAAATACCGCCGTGCCCGGCATCCTCATAAATCACCAGTTGTGCGTTGGGGATACGCTTTGCCAGTGCACTCGAGTTAACGCTGGGCACCATGATGTCGTTGTCGCCGTTGACGATCAGCGTCGGCGTCCGCAAGCGCCCGAGGTCTTGCGGCGGCTGTTTGCCCCACGCGGTGATGGCTTTCAACTGCCGCAGGAAAGCGCTGGGCGTCGGGCCCTTGTCGCGATTCTTTTTGCGTGCTTTCAGGCGCTGTAAATACAGCGAGGCGGATCGACGGCCATTGGGCGTCGAAGTAAAAAACAGGTAGAACTTCGGATCGCGCAGGGTCAGCAAGCCTTTGAGCATCAATGGCCATGTCACCGAGCCGACCTTGTCGATACCGCTGCCGCCGGCCGGTCCGGTGCCGGTCAGAATCAAACGCCGCACCAAATTAGGTGCCTTCAGGGCGATGTCCTGAGCGACGAAACCGCCGAGGGAGAAACCGAGCACATCAACGGTTTCCAACCCCAGCGCATGGATCAGCTGGATGGCATCGTCAGCCATTTCGCCGACGGTCAGTGGTGCGCTTCCACCAGAGCCGCCGATGCCGCGATAGTCGGTGGTAATGACGCGTCTGGTTTGTGCCAGGCCGTCGATGATCGCGGGGTCGAAGTTGTCCAGCACCGCGCCCCAATGGTTGAACAGTACAAGGGGTACACCGGTTGCGGGGCCGGTATCGCGATAGGCAAAAGGAATGCCGTTGACCGTGATCGTCTGGTTCGTCGCATTGATGAACGACGTCTGTGAACCCGAGGGCGTACTTGTCTGCGTTGAATTCATTGCTACTCCGGACAGCGGGTCGGATTCGATGCAGTGACTTGCGCCTGCATCGAATCTGGCGCTAATGCTCGCTACCAAAAAATCACTGTGGAGTCTGGTAGCGCTGGGCAACCGCAGACTGGCGGATTTGTCCCAGCAGGCCCTGACGTGCGCTCTGCAGCTCATCCCAGCGTTCCGCTTCGTGCAGCGGCGGGATGGTCACCGGTTCACGACGATCAAAACCGACTAGGGCGGCATCCACCAGATCGTCCACTTCCATGATTTCGCTCAAGGTGTTGATGTCGACGCCGGAGCGATCCCAGATCTCCGTGCGAGTGGCGGCGGGCAGCACGGCCTGCACGTAGACGCCCTGAGGCGAAAGTTCCAGGCTCAGGCCCTGGGAAAGGAACAGCACAAATGCCTTGGTCGCACCGTAGACCGTCATGCCGAACTCCGGCGCGAGGCCCACCACCGAACCGATGTTGATGATCGCGCCGTCGCCTGCCTTGGACAGGCGTGGGGCGATGGCGCTGGCGAGCCGCACCAGCGCCGTGGTGTTGAGGGCGACCAGTTGCGCAACGCTGTCGGTGCTTTGGTCGATGAAGTTACCGGACAGCGCGGCGCCGGCGTTATTGACAAGGATGCCGATGCGGGCGTCGTCGCGCAGGCGGTTTTCAACGGTTGTCAGATCGCTGAGTTGGGTCAGGTCCGCCGCAATGACATCGACGGCGACGTCGTGTTCGCTGCGCAAGCGCGCTGCGAGTGCATCCAGGCGCGCCTGATCGCGGGCGACCAGTACCAGATCGTGGCCGCGTTGCGCGAAGCGCTCGGCGTAGACCGCGCCAATGCCGGTGGAGGCGCCAGTGATGAGAACAGTAGGGCGAGTGCTCATGGGGTATCTCTCTTTCAGGATGTGTGAAACAGAAAGCGCGATCACTGATGGCTCAGCTTGCGGTGGCGCTCGATTCAGCCAATGTCGGGTAGTCGATGTAGCCAGCCGCACCGCCGCCATAGAGGGTGGCGGGATTGAACGCGGACAATGGCGCGCCACGTTTGAGGCGCTCCACCAGATCCGGATTGCCAATGAACGGGCGACCGAAGGCGATCAGGTCGGCCTGGTCTTCAGCGAGCCTCGAAGTCGCCAGCTCTAGGTCATAGCCGTTGTTAGCGATGTAGGTGTTTTTGAAGCGCTGGCGCAGAGCGCCGAAATCGAAGGGCGCCACGTTGCGCGAGCCACCGGTCGCGCCTTCGACCACGTGCAGATAAACCACGTCGAGGGCGTCGAGTTGTTCAACGACGTAATCGAATTGCGCCTGCGGATCGCTGCTGGAAACGCCATTGGCCGGTGACACCGGTGACAGGCGCACACCGGTGCGATCCGCGCCGATTTCATTGATGACGGCCGTCGTCACTTCGAGCAACAGACGTGCACGATTTTCAATCGAACCGCCGTAAGCATCGGTACGCAGATTGGCGCTGTCCTTGAGAAATTGATCCAGCAAATAGCCGTTTGCACCGTGAATCTCCACACCATCGAACCCAGCGGCGATAGCGTTGGACGCAGCCTGGCGGAAATCGGCGACGATCCCCGGCAGTTCGCTGATGTCCAGTGCGCGCGGCTCGGAGACGTCTTCAAAACGGTTGTTGACGAACACTTTGGTGGCGGCGCGCAGTGCAGAAGGGGCCACAGGAGCAGCGCCGTTTTCTTGCAGATCAACATGCGACACACGGCCGACATGCCACAGTTGCAGGAAGATTTTTCCGCCCTTGGCGTGGACGGCATCGGTCACGGTGCGCCAGCCGTCTATCTGCGCCTGCGTGTAGATCCCCGGGGTGTCCTGATAACCCTGGCCCTGGCGGGAAATCTGCGTGGCTTCGCTGATCAGCAGGCCGGCGCTGGCGCGTTGGCTGTAATAGGTGGCCGCGAACTCGCTGGGGACGAAGCCCTGGCCTGCGCGGTTGCGTGTCAGCGGCGCGAGGACGACCCGGTTCGACAGCGCAAGGCTGCCAAGGGTGTAAGGGGTGAACAGACTCTGATTGGTCATCTGGTATTTCTTCCGTGCCCGTTGATGGAGATCGGTGTTGCGTGCAATTAGGATGATGATCGAAATCTAAACTGTCAACGGTTTTGATTATGACCAGCATCTATGTATGATTGGACGCATGATTTCCCGGTAAACACGAGGTATTGCACGTGAGAGTGACCAAGGCCCAGGCGCAGGCCAATCGAGAGCACATCGTTGAAACGGCCTCAGAGCTGTTCCGTGAGCGCGGCTTTGATGGCGTCGGTGTGGCGGATCTCATGGCGGCTGCCGGTTTCACCCATGGAGGCTTCTACAAGCACTTCGGGTCGAAGGCCGACCTGATGGCCGAAGCCTCGGCCTGCAGTCTTGCCAAATCGCTGACAGGCGCCCAAGCGCTCGATGTTCCGGGCTTCATCAACGTCTATGTGACCCGAGAACATCGGGACGGACGTGGCAGCGGTTGCACCATGGCCGCGTTGTGCAGCGACGCGGCGCGTCAATCGGATGATGTGAAAACGACATTTGCCGAAGGCATTGAACACACCCTGCAAACGCTGGGAGAGAAATATCCGACGGGACCGGATGCCGAGGCGGGAGAGGGGAGAAAGAAAATGATCGACCTGCTGTCTCGCGCTGTCGGCGCGATTATTTTGTCGCGTGCCTGCCCGGATGATTCTGCACTCGCGGATGAGATCCTTGAGGTTTGTCGCGCTGAAATGTTGGCTTCGTTGCCGGTCGATGAAGTTGAACCGGTGTTGAAGGAAGATTAATTCAAAGCGTGAACGGCCTATTCGCGCGATCAAAATACGCTACACGGTTTTTTTGACCCATTTGATTTGAGCGGGATTTGTAGAAAACCAGCTAAGAAATTTAGCTATATATTAGTTTTGCTATCCTCTTTGCGGTCAGTCATGCGTCGTCTGAATAAGGAAACTTCTATGACTACTGCACATGTTTTCATCGCCATCAGTCTAGATGGCTATATCGCCAGGTCCGACGGTGACATTGACTGGCTATTGCAGCGCGATGATCAGAGTGAGGATCACGGCTACCTGGGCTTCATCGCCGATAAGGATGCTATCGTGATGGGGAGGGGGAGCTATGAGAAAGTGCTGACCTTCGACACTTGGTTCTACGACCTGCCAGTAATCGTGTTGTCTCAACAGTTGGCCGATTCACAGGTGCCTAATGCGCTAGAGGGAAAAGTGCGTTTTTCCAACCTCACTCCTTCAGACCTGCTGGCGGAACTGGCGAGGCAAGGTGTGCATCGAGTCTATGTCGATGGCGGGCAATTGGTGCAGTCATTCCTGCGTGACGGGTTAGTCGCCGATATGGTGATCACCACTGTTCCCGTGCTGATTGGGTCGGGAAGACCATTGTTCGGGGCCCTTACGCAGGACATTGAATTGAAGCTAGTAAATAGCCGGTGTTTTCCTTCCGGTCTAGTGCAGTCAACCTATCAGTTGGCTCCTTGATTTTCCGGAGGGAGACCCGATCCAAAAACGAGGGTGAGATGGCATCTCGTCCACGGTACTGTCGTCTAAATGACCACTACTGGTCGGTTTCTGCCTGTCGCCAAGGCTGCAACCGACCCGAAGCGGTCGTTGTTGACTGGCAACGGTCGATGGCCAATGACGCTACATGTGTAAGTGACAACGAAACTTCAAGGATGGACAATGTGGGCCCTCCTTAGGTCATCGAGATGGACGCCGGCTCTGGCAAAAAAAATATGGATATCCAGCAATTTATCGAGTTATGCGATCGCGTCAAAGGCCGTTCAGCCTCATTACCTAAATTGTCCAGCGAAGATGCCTATCAAGCGCTCAGCGAGGCTGCTGCAGGCTTCGAGAAGAAACTTCTCTCGACCGTCGTTGCGCTTCGGAAGTACCTTGCCATTCGTCATGAGCGTGGCAATGCCAAGAGGGACCCTTATCTCTCGATCCTAGCCGTCATTCGAGACGCGACCCGGGAAGAACGTCCAAGCGCACAAAACTCTGCTTTGGATTGGGAGCAGTTAGTCGAATTAGTCCTGTCAGCACAGGGTTCGCTTCATTGGTTTCGTCCAGGACAAGCCGAGAAATTCTCCGATGAGGAGAATGCTCTATCACAGGCTTGCCTGAAGCTTTCTCGCTTAGGGGTCGAAATCAGCGAAGAAAATTGCGAAGTCAGGATTTCCCAAGACTCTCACACGCTCATCACAACTGAAATCTCTCGATTGGCGAATGCCGTGGGAGGGGCAGGCATTCTGGAGAAGGTCTTCTCGAACCTAGAGTCGCTGTATCACCAGCCTTTTGGCCGATACTTATTCGGGCGCAAGGTTTCCACGGGCATATCCAAAGTCTTTCCAGCGGTACCATGGGGCTATCTGATTGCTTTGGGCGTAAAGCACCTGCCAGCCCAAAAGGCTGCTAATAGTGAGCATGATTTCGAGCAGTTGGTTCACCTGATCAGAGATCTCATCACAGTATTTGAGATCCAGCCCTACAGCATCTGGAGTAACCTGCTGTTCGGACCTGACCGCCTTATGTCCCTGCTTCAGGAGACAGTCCTTTACGACAACCTAATTGCGGTCCAGCAGATCAGTGGTCGTCACGCCAAATTGATCCTCGGCTCGCTGACCAAACCATTCGTGAATGCCGGACACGTGAGCTACAGGGTAAGGCTGAAGGATGCGACCAAGCTTGCCCTAGCTGCAATCGATCTCTCGCATACAAAGCGCCAAACAGCGGTTACCGCCGATGATCTGGCTAAAGCCTCAGGTCTACGGAAGGACATAGTCGAAACCGCCTTGAGTGATGTGTTGGCTTTTGGAGAAGGGGTTTCGAATCGGACACTGTCCTTTCCGCCATCGAGCGCTGAGATTGATTCTAGCTTCAAACCATTGTTCAAGCGCGGCAAAAGTTACCGGTTGCTTCCGCGCTCCCTGACGGCAATGGGTGCCATGAACGCTGTGCTAAACATGATCTCCAGACCTAACGATGTGTTTGATAAGGCACTCGACCAGAAGCTGGGAGAGATCCTGGAAGACTTTATTCGGACTCGAATCCGTGCGGCGGGCGTACCAATACACACTGGCGACATTCAGTCAGATAACCGCGAGCTGTTAGGTGAATGTGACGCGTTGATTGATACTCCAAAGGGGATATTTATATTCGAGGTCAAGAAAAAAGGGCTGACACGCAAGGCTATGGCGGGCCACGGTGCAGACCTTCTTGTCGACCTAGCCCAGAGCCTGATGAAAGCACATGAACAGGCGTACAAGGCAGAAACTCATCTGGTCAAGCAGGGAGAGATCACCCTCAAAGACAAACAGGGTCAGGAAGTCACCGTGGCTCTTGATGGGAGAGAAATCGAGAAAGCGTCTATCTCGCTAACCGATTTCGGAGGTCTCCAGAGTCGATCTATCCTGCAGCGAATTCTCGATGCAGCAATCCGCATAGAGGTGAATGCGGACAATGAAAGAGACAATAAACGACTCGAAGACTGGCGTAAAACTGTTGCTGCGCTACGTGGCTATGTCATTGAAGAGAAGCCCGACCGCCCGTTCTTCAACTCGATTTTTTTAAGCGTGCCTCAGATTCTCACGCTACTGGAGCGGGTCGAGGATGCAGGCGAATTCTTCGATGAAGTCACGCGTGGCAGGTCTGTGGTGTATGGCCTCCAAGATTTCTATAGCGAGTACGACCAAGCGCTTAAATTGGCAGGCCTTAAAACGGCTTAATCGCCCGCCTTTCATCATAGGGGAGCGCAGCCGGAAGGCCTTAGCCTGAAGAGATAGGGCCCGCCGGTAACGAGATAACCATCATAGTAGCGATCGGTCGCGACGACGGATCGTTATAGCACTGACCGCTGGAACGACTTCCTGCGAAAGGGGGCGGGGCGCAGATGAACCAATACTCTGCGGATTATCAGCGGGGGGTATGCGGCCTCGACGGGGGACGGCTTCGGATCGATGCGGTCGTCGGCGACAGGCACTTCTTGGCCGATTTCTGCCTGTCACGACCCGCGGTAAATTTAGGTATGAATAATTTTTTCGGGGCTCTCCAGGGCTGCAAGGAAGTCGTGTTCACCCTCAGCTCCCCACCATGGGATAGATATAACGCCGCCGAGGTCTCTTAGCTGCCGCAGTAGCTCCAACAATGAGTAGATCTGATCTTGTCCCCACTGAGCCCCCATCCGATAGTCCAATGTGAGGCTATTAGTGAAAACGTAAACACCAAGGTCAGGTATTTGACCCCGGGTGCCGTACAGCCCACCGAGAACGACGTGGAATGCCTCTGCTGCTCCTGAGCTTACAAGCAAAGCATCCTGAGGGCCGGAGAATGGCTTCCCACTTTGGGATGCTTTGATCCAAAGGTAGCCGCCGTCAACAGTGACATTTTTCGCGCCATGATCGAACAGATATTGAAATGCCTGCGGTACAAACGACGAATCTGAATACGTCACCACAACCTCAGGGAGCGATCCATCGTTAGTTGCAAAGTATTCGGAAAAATTCACGTGGCGTGCCTATCGTTTGCAAGGGACGGGGCATTTCCGATGAGCCGATGCCCCCTAGATGATTGTGAGGTGTTGGCCAAGGTTGAGCCAATCTGTCGTTATTAACCCAACTGAAAACTGATTGCGAGCGGATGGTCAATGCTTTGGGCGGGAAGGGATGGCTCTGAGGGGTAGCTTTCGATCCGAAACGGACACAGACGGGGCATTCCGATTAGCTGAATTGACGCTCATACAGAGTGACCTGCTGAGGAAACAGCTCACCATAGAAAGGATATGGAATACCGAAAATGTTCACTTCGATGCAAGGCGACGGGAACTCTTTGGAGTAATCCAGGATGGCCAGACCCTCACATGTAATTACCAGACCCGCTTCTGTCTGAACAGAAAGATCCAGAACGGTCTGATCGTGGTGGTTCGTTGAGCACTCGTTCTGGATAGCAGCGTACCCATCGGCAGGTTCGAATTGGCCTGAAGCAACGCCCATGGGGGGATCTCCGTAATCGAGCGCCGAGTAGCCCACCAAAACCAACCCGCTATAAATTGAGAATCGCGTCATACGACTGCCTGTTTTTGCCATGCATTAGACCCAACAGCGGTATATCACTCGGCTAGTACTTAAGCGAGGGCGGGCGGTTGAGCGACCGCAAATGGCCGATTGCTGCCCGTCGTGAAGGGCTGCTTCCGACCGAGGCTGTGTAAAAACGTTTTTGAGCGCGACAGGTACTCAGAACCGGACTGAAAATCGCGCTTCTACGCAAAATCCACATCTGCTGACGTGCCGATAAATTTCAGATTTAACGTAGACGCGAGCACTTCAATTTTGGTGAAGCGTTTTTACACACTCTGGACCCATACCGGCCTGTAGCCGTCAGATATTCACCCAGCGAACAGCTAAGGGAGATTTGGGGGGGATCACGACGTAGCATGGCTACATGATAATCAGCTTCCGATTTTATCGGAATGGCAGTCGGGCCACTGAAGGAAATAATGTTTGGCTACCACATCACCTGCTCACACTCTGCGTGCACTGTCCGATCTTGATTACTATGACAGCAGGTCGGTTCCGCTCCCTGTTGAAATCACCACTCTTGACGCTTGGAACATCATGACGGCCGAACCGGGACTGTTCATGCGGCTAGCTTTCCGAATGAGGGACGCGATTTCCTCGTTATTCGGCGTGAGGCGGATCGGTGGGTTCTCCGGCGCTAGGCGAGAGACAGTACACGCTGGCGAACAGCTGGATTTCTTTCTGGTGGAGCATAGTGCCCCCGACATACTGGTTCTGACCGAACGTGACCGGCATCTGGATGTCATGATTTGCCTTTCGATAACAGATCGAGTGTTCACGGTCACATCATCTGTCGTAACGCATAACGTCTTTGGGCGCATCTACATGCTGCCGGTAGGTCTAGCCCATAAGTTGATCGTCAATAGTGATCTCGGGCGGCTGAAACGAAAGCTTGAAGGGAAGTAGATTTTGGTTGTTTCAGCTTTATCCCCGCGACCGCTCCTGGCCCAGGCTGTGTAAAAACGTTTTAGAGCAGGTTTGAAGGTTCGAATCGGAACGAAAACCGCGTTCCTACGCACATTTCAGGACCACTGATCTGCCAATCACGGTCAGATTTTACGTAGCGACACAGACTTCAAAACGAGGCCTGCGTTTTTACACAGCCTGGGCCGATTGCTGCCTGTTGAGATGGGCTGAAATCGCCCCCAGACTGCCATCGACGACTCAGCTTATGGCGTGCGTAGAATAGCGGCTTCCCCATTTTCAAAGGAATGATCCAGTGATCACTTGCCACGTCAGGTATGTAATCGATCCCTACCAGCTCCCGGCTTTCGAAAGCTATTCTCGCCATTGGATTCGTGTGGTGACCCGTATGGGAGGAAACCACCATGGCTACTTTCTACCAGCGGAAGGCGCCAACAACATCGCTTACTGTCTATTCAGCTTTTCCAGCCTGGCAGATTATGAGCAGTATCGTAGGGAGGCCGGAGTTGATCCGGAGTGTGTTCAATTGGTGACGCAGGCTACCGAGCAAAAATTCATCCTGAGCTATGAGCGCAGTTTCCTTCGTCCCATTCTGGATTGAACTGACGTGTTTTCGGCCGCACGCGGGCCACCAAAGAGGCTGCTTTTGGCTGGCTGATAGCAGTCATTTTCAGCCAAGGAAAAGTAGCCGTCGTCACTCCGGTGCCATCGGGACTGTGAGCGTAAGCTTGATGAACTCCTCGTTCTTGTCGATGGTGTCCAAGGCGCCACGCAAAGTGTCGGTGGGCATCAGCCGAGCCATGAGCCTCGACCCAGTTGGAACGCTCCAGGATGGCGGCTTCGAGAGCGAGTTGATTTTCGTTGATCTTGTATGGCAGGGAGGGGAGAAGGTTTGAATTGTGGCATCGCTAATCCTCGGTTTTAAGGACAGCGTAGCATCGCGTTACATGAAGGATTTTTAACGATCGGCAGGACGCCGGAGGAGGGGGGCAGCTGCCGAGTTCTGGAACACGTCAATAATAGTTATGGAACACATGCCCAACGGCGAGATTGCCGCCAACCCCCACAAACGACAAAGCCCTGAATAATCAGGGCTTTGTTGTATAAAGATGGCGGAGGCGATGGGATTCGAACTCATGGACCTGTTACAGTCGACGGTTTTCAAGACCGTTGCCTTAAACCACTCGGCCACACCTCCGTTTGCGTTGCGGGCGCCATAATACCTGAATGAAACACACTGTCAAACTCTCTGCATAGCTTGTTACAGAGCGTCTGTTATGATCTTTGCGACTGAACGTTTCAAACCAACAGGAGTGTCGCCATGCGCGAACAGGATTACGCAGTTAATAACAGCGTGCAGGCTGAGCAGCTAGAGGTTAGCCGCGTCCTGCGCAACACTTACGGCCTACTCGCCCTCACCCTCGCATTCAGCGGCGTGATGGCGTTTGTCGCACAGCAGATGCGTGTCGGTTACCCGAACGTCTTCGTCGTGCTGATCGGCTTCTACGGCCTTTTCTTCCTCACCAACAAACTCCGTGACTCGGCGTGGGGCCTGGTTTCTGCGTTCGCGCTGACCGGTTTCATGGGTTTCCTGCTCGGCCCGATCCTCAACCGTTACCTGGGCATGCAGGGCGGCGCGGAAGTGGTCAGCTCGGCCTTCGCGATGACCGCGCTGGTGTTCGGCGGCCTGTCGGCTTATGTACTGATCACCCGTAAGGACATGAGCTTCCTCGGCGGTTTCATCACAGCCGGTTTCTTCGTGCTGCTGGGTGCGACGCTGGCGAGCTTCTTCTTCAAGATCAGCGGTCTGCAACTGGCGATCAGCGCAGGTTTCGTGCTGTTCTCCTCGGTCTGCATTCTGTTCCAAACCAGCGCCATCATTCACGGCGGCGAGCGTAACTACATCATGGCGACCATCAGCCTGTATGTATCGATCTACAACCTGTTCGTCAGCTTGCTGCAACTGTTCGGCATCATGGGCCGCGATGATTGATCGCCAGCCTTGAGTAAAAAACCCGCTTCGGCGGGTTTTTTTTGTCTGGGAATCAGGGCGCCCAAGGCTATTCGGTAATGACAATACTGCCATCGGCCTGCTGCCGATAAATGGTGTAGGGCAGGAGCATGGTGTCGAGAGCGCCGGAAATGACTACGTCGATCAGCACAAAAGGCGTGCCATTGTCGTACTTGTACTCATCGATGCCTGGGCCTGGAGTCGCATGCAGGCGGCAAAAGTCATAAGTCACGCCGCTATAGATCCGTGGAACCGCACCGCAGTAGGTTTTCTGTTCCTTGAGGCTCTTTGCCGCTGCCTCGTCACTACGCACCACTGTCTGGAACGTACCGCAGCCTGCGAGCATCACCGCCGCCAGTAACATGGCCTGAGTTTTCATACCGCCAATCCTTCGCCGGAAAAACACCAATCTACGCTTCTGCGAACAAAACAGCACTCACGCCATCGGTGGCAGCCGGCGCTTGATCGGGGTTTTCTTGACGATGGCGGTGTTGGTTTCAGCGTGGGTGTTGAGGCGGTCGAGGAGGGTGTCCAGTTGTTCCATCGAGCGCACATGCAAGCGGGCGATGAAGCAGTCGTCGCCGGTGACTTTGTCGCACTCGGTGAATTCGGGAATCGCCTGAATCTGCCGTTCCACTTCCTGCAATTGCCCCGGCAACGGGCGGATGCGGACGATGGCCTGGAGTTGGTAGCCGAAGCATTTAGGGTCGATTTCGACGGTATAGCCCTTGAGTACGCCGCGTTCTTCGAGGCGGCGCAGGCGCTCGGCAACGCTGGGCGAGGACAGGCCGCTGATCTGTGCCAGGGCTTTGAGCGAGCGGCGGGAGTCTTCCATCAATGCGCTGATCAGCACTTGGTCGATGTCGTCGGTCATGGGAATCCCCTGTTAGGCAGTCGGCTGGATAAGCCTTGATAAAAAAGGCAGATGCCGAGTTTAGCCTGCTTTTTGCTCTGGAGAAGCCCCTCGGCGGATTGGCATACTTTGGCCTCAAACACAGGAGGTTGATGATGGACAGAACACTACGTCGCGGCTCATTCGAGATGACCGCCGCCATGCTGATTTCCGGGACCATTGGCTGGTTCGTGCTGGTGTCCGGGCAACCGGTGCTGGACGTGGTGTTCTGGCGCTGCGTGTTCGGTGCCGCCACCTTGTTGCTGATCTGCGCGGCGTTCGGCTTTCTGCGCCCTGGCATTTTGACGTCCACTACCTTCTTGTTGGCCGTACTGAGTGGTGTGGCGATTGTCGGTAACTGGGTGCTGTTGTTCGCGTCCTATTCGCGCGCCTCGATTGCCATCGGCACGGCGGTTTATAACGTCCAGCCGTTCATGTTGGTGGGGCTGGCCGCGCTGTTTCTCGGGGAGAAAATCACCCTGCAAAAACTGTTCTGGCTGGGCATTTCGTTTCTCGGGATGCTGGCGATTGTCAGCGCACATGGCGAACAAGGCGAGGGTGGCAACGATTACCTGATGGGGATCGCTCTGGCCTTGGGTGCTGCCTTCCTGTACGCGATTGCCGCGTTGATCATCAAGCGTCTGACCGGCACGCCACCGCATCTGATCGCGTTGGTCCAGGTCTGCACCGGCGTGCTATTGCTCGCACCCTTTGCGCATTTTTCGGCGCTGCCGCAAGCACCCAGTGCCTGGGCCAGCCTGGTGACGCTGGGTATCGTGCATACCGGCTTGATGTATGTGCTGCTCTACGGAGCAATTCAAAAGCTGCCGACCGCCCTGACCGGCGCGTTATCGTTCATCTATCCGATTGCGGCGATTTTCGTGGACTGGTTTGCCTTTGGCCATCGCCTGGAGCCGCTGCAATGGATCGGTGTCGCCGCGATTCTGCTGGCCGCCGCAGGGATGCAACAGGGTTGGGGCCTGAAGCTGCGGCGGGTGGCTACACAATAAACGGCCTCTCAGATGTTCCAGCGCGGTGCGGTTTTTGCCAGACGCTGGCGCATCTCGCCGATGTTCGCGGTCAATTGTCGGGTCAGCAATCGGTAGCCATCCAGCGGACTGTAGACCGGCATATCAAGCGTAGAGTCCAATGGCGGTTCGGCTGGCCGGCTGAGCCGTTGTGAAACGCCCGATTTCAATGCCCGAGCCATACCGATCAGTTGCACCCGGATCTGTCGATGCTCGGTTTTCAATGCCGATTGCAGATGGGCCATTGCCTCAGAGTCATCGGCATTCGGCCGGCTATTGCCGAGGATCTCCAGGATGCTGACGCACATCCGCAGATTGCGCTGAATCGCATCGAGTTCGGTCATGGAAACCCGCACTTCCTTGGACACCGAGGGCATCAGTGAGCGCAGTTGCACCATGACTGCGTTCAAGCGATTCATGAGCTTCAGGTGCTCGTCAGCGGCGACGGACTCGCCGTTGATGATACGGCCGTAGATTGCCGCGCAGTCGCGCAATGCATCGGCCAGGTTGTAGCGCCAGGAGTACACCGCGTACAGCGGCAGGGCGAAGGAGAAAGCCAGTGCCAGGGCGATGCCGATCAGAATATCCACCCCGCGCCACAGGCCATCGGTGACCGGGTTGTCACCGTGCCCCGCAACGATAAACACGGTGATCGCCGACAGCAGCGCCGTATAACCACCCTTGCCGATGGCGTGGTACGAGAAAAATCCGCACACCACCGACATTGCGAAATAGGTCAGCCACGGCATCCCGAGCCAGGCCTGTTGCGCCACCAGCAACAAGCCGACACCGGCCCCGATCAAGGTGCCGATGGCTCGCTCGGCGGCTTTTTTGCCGATATTACCGTGGTGCTGCAAGCCGCCGATCACCACCAGCATGGTCACCGACGCCCATTCGCCGTGGGGCAGATGGATGCCAGTGGTCAGCAGAATCGTCGCCAGCAACCCCAACGAAACCCGCACCGCATGGATCAGTTTGGCGTGGCGGTAGCGCCGGTACGGGTCCAGCAATGGACGCAGTATTCGGCGCAACAGCGGTGGCAGTCGAAGGCCTTTGATGATGCTCAGGTCTGGTGTCCTCAGAAAATTTTGGTGCCCTCAGAAAATATAGTCGGTGGTCAGGAAGCTCGAGTTCCGGCCGCTGATGATCTCGCTGAGAAGCTCTTTGCTGCTTTCCTGGAACTTGGTCGCCACCAGGGTCCGGATCGAAAATACCCGCAGCGCATCATGCACCGACAACGTACCCTCGGCGGAGTTCTTGCGGCCGTTGAACGGGTAGGTGTCCGGGCCGCGCTGGCACTGGGCGTTGAGGTTGATCCGGCCGACCTGGTTGGCGAAGGTGTCCACCAGCCTGCCGACCGCCACCGGGTTGGTGCCGAAGATGCTCAGTTGCTGGCCGAAGTCGGATTCCAGGACGTAATCGATCACGGTGTCCAGATGACGGTAAGGCACGATCGGCACGACCGGGCCGAACTGTTCTTCCTGATAGACGCGCATCTGCGGTGTCACCGGGTACAACACGGCCGGGTAGAAGAACGACGCGCGGGACTCACCACCATTGGGGTTGACCACGGCGGCGCCTTTGCTGACCGCGTCCGCCACCAGCGAATGCAGATAATCGACTTTGCTCGCCTCCGGCAGCGGTGTCAGGGCCACGCCACTGTCCCACGGCATGCCGGGTTTCAGGGAGGCGAGCTTGGCGTTGAATTTCTCGATGAACGCCTCGACCACGTCTTCATGGACGAAGAGGATTTTCAGCGCGGTGCAGCGCTGACCGTTGAACGACAGGGAGCCGGTGACGGCTTCGCTGACCGCGTTGTCCAGATCCACCTCAGGCAACACGATGCCGGGGTTCTTCGCATCCAGGCCCAGTGCCGCACGCAAGCGGTGAGGCCTTGGGTGGAGTTTTTTCAGGTCGCTGGCAGCCTTGTTGGTGCCGATAAACGCAAAGATATCGATCTTGCCGCTGGCCATCAGTGCGCTGACGGTCTCGCGGCCACTGCCGTAAATGACGTTGATTACCCCGGCCGGGAAGCTGTCGCGAAAGGCTTCCAGCAGCGGACGAATCAACAGCACCCCAAGCTTGGCCGGCTTGAACACCACGGTGTTGCCCATGATCAGCGCCGGAATCAGCGTGGTGAAGGTCTCGTTCAGCGGGTAGTTGTAAGGCCCCATGCACAAGGCTACGCCCATTGGAACGCGGCGGATCTGGCCGAGGGTGTCCTGTTCCAGCTCGAAGCGGCTGGAGCGGCGGTCGAGTTCCTTGAGGGCGTTGATGGTGTCGACGATGTAGTCGCAGGTGCGGTCGAACTCTTTCTCCGAGTCCTTGAGGTTCTTGCCGATCTCCCACATCAGCAACTTGACCACCGCCTCGCGCTGTTCGCGCATACGACCGAGGAAGGTCTCGACATGCTGGATACGCTCGGCCACGCGCATGGTCGGCCACAGGCCCTGGCCCCGGTCATAGGCACGGACAGCCGCGTCGAGCGCGGTCAGGGCGGTGTCGGCATCGAGCAGCGGCGTGCTGCCGAGAATCACTTGTTCATCGCCATTCGCGCCGCTCAGGTATACCGGGCTGCGCACCTGGGCGAGGGGGCCGGACCAGGTTTTCAGTTCACCGTCGACCAGGTATTCGCGCTGTTCGGTCTGGCCGTTGAGGCGATACTTTTCCGGGATGCCGTCGGCGGTGGGAAACAGGTTGCCAAGGATCGATGCTGTGGTCATGTCGCTACCCCGTCTGGATTGGGTGATGCACTGATGAATCGTTTTAGCAGACCTCGGCCTGGCTTGTCATGGCTCATCTTATGGTTTTTTTGACTCGACGTTGTGGATCGAGAATCTGTCGGCCCATCTGCTCATGACAGAGCCTGTAGCCGTTGCGATCTTTTGTCCTTGAAAACACACAAGTAACGATCCCCCGGTTAAACTTCGTGCTCTTTCTCAAAGGAGTTCATATGAGTTACTACCAGCCGGGCATCCTCGCCACCCCAGTTCCGCCTCAAGCTCGTCATATGTTCTTCGCCCTCGAATCCGCCGAGGCACTGCCGGCAGCGCTGGATAACCTGACGCGCCTGGTGGACGGAAAATCGGCGGTGGTCGGTTTCGGCGAGTCCCTGGTCAAGGCGCTGCACGCGCAGATCGACGGCTTGCGCGCCTTTCCTGCGCTGGTTGGTGTCGGTGTCGACAACCCGTCGACCCAACACGCGCTCTGGTGCTGGTTGCACGGTGTTGACCGTGGCGAATTGCTCAATCGCAGCCACGCGATCGAAGCCGCGCTGGCACCGGCCCTGCGTCTGGTGCAGATGAACGAAACCTTCCGCCACATGACCGGCAATGACCTGACCGGTTACGAAGACGGCACCGAAAACCCTCACGACGAAGCCGCTGTCGCCGCCGCGCTGCTGGGCGAGGGGGCTGAGGGGCTGGTCGGTGGCAGCTTCGCCGCGATCCAGCAATGGCAGCATGACTTGAAAGGCTTCCACGCGATGCCGTCCCATGAGCAGGACAACATCATGGGTCGGCGCCTGAGCGACAACGAAGAACTCGACGACGCGCCGATCTCCGCCCACGTCAAACGCACCGCACAGGAAAGCTTCGCACCTGAAGCCTTCGTGGTCCGTCGCTCGATGCCGTGGATCGAAGGCGATCGCGCCGGCCTGATGTTCCTGGCATTCGGTTTTTCCCTCGATGCATTCGAAGCCCAACTGCGGCGCATGAGCGGTCTGGAAGACGGCATCACCGACGGTTTGTACCGCATCAGCCGACCGATCACTGGCGGCTACTACTGGTGCCCGCCGCTCAAGGACGGTCGCCTCGACCTGCGCGCATTGCGTGTCGGCTAAATAGCGGATCGCGTACACCTGTAGGAGCG